>CALQCC020000004.1 GCA_943328975.2 Bordetella parapertussis
ACGGCGGAGAGAAAGTAGACCGCCGGGAAACTGGTTCCAGCAGACATTCTGTGTTTGTGGAACACCGGAGAGGTGTACACAGTGGAGTTATACGCGCGGGTTCGGCGAGCGGTCATCGTCGAGAAGATGAGTGAACGCGATGTGGCCCGGCAGTTCGGGCTGGCGCGCGAGACAGTGCGAAAGATGCTGCGGTACTCGGTGCCACCCGGCTACCGGCGGCAGCAGTCCGTGCGCCGGCCCAAGCTGGGTGCCTGGATTGGGGCCATCGACCAGATCTTGGAAGCAGACAAAGCGGAAGGCAAGAAGCAGCGTCACAGCGCCAAACGGATCTTCGAGCGGCTGCGCGCCGAACATGGATACACGGGCGGCTACACGATCGTGAAGGACTACGTGCGGCTCAGGAAGCTGAGTCAGCGCGAGATGTTCGTTCCGCTGGAGCACCCGCCGGGAGATGCGCAGGCGGACTTTGGCGAAGCGATGGTGGTGGTGGGCGGGGTGGAGCGCAAGGCGCACTACCTGGTGATGGACCTGCCGCAGTCCGATGACGGCTTCGTAATGGCCTTTCCGGCCGAGACGACAGAAGCGTTTCTCGAAGGTCACAACCACGCCTTCACGTACTTCGGCGGAGTGCCGCGCACGATCTTGTACGACAACACCAAGCTGGCGGTGGCGCGGATCTTGGGCGATGGCGCGCGCACGAAGACGCGGTCGTTCAGTGAACTGCAGAGCCATTACCTGTTCGCGGAGAAGTTCGGGCGTCCGGGCAAGGGCAACGACAAGGGGAAGGTGGAAGGGCTGGTGGGGTATGTGCGGCGGAACTTCATGGTGCCGCGTCCGCGATTCGCCACCTGGGAGGAGTTCAACGCGGATCTGCGCCTCCAATGCCAGAAACGGCGGGAGCGAACGCTGCGGGGACAGCAGCAGACCATCGGCCAGCGGTTCGAGAAAGACCGGGAGCGGTTGCTGCCGTTGCCAGCAGCACCGTATGAAGCCTGCGCGAAACACTCGACGCGAGTGACCTCGATGTCACTGGTGCGCTATCGCACGAACGACTACTCGGTGCCGGTGTGTTGGGGACACCGCGAAGTGCTGGTGAAGGGTTTCGTGCATGAAGTGGCGATCTGCGCGGGCAGCGAGGTGATTGCACGGCATCCACGGAGCTATGAACGTGAAGACATGATCTTCAACCCGCTGCATTACCTGGCGCTGCTGGAGCAGAAGCCGAACGCGCTCGACCAGGCGGCACCACTGGCTGGCTGGGTTCTGCCGGAGGGCTTCTCGCAGATGCGTCGTCTGATGGAAGCGCGTCTGGGCAAGAAGGGCAAGCGCGAGTTCGTACAAGTCCTTCGGCTGGTGGAGACGCTCACGCTCGCGGAAGTAGCGCAGGCCATCGAGGATGGCCTGCGGATGGGGACGATCTCGTTCGATGCCGTCAAGCACCTGCTGCTGTGCCGGATCGAGCGGCGGCCAGCGCGGCTGGATCTGGAGAACTATCCCCATCTGCCTACGGCGCAAGTGGCCACCACTGCGGCCGCCGACTACCTGACGCTGCTGGAGGCCTGCTGATATGGACACGCCCCAGGTCTTGCTCGACCATCATCTGAAAACGCTGCGGCTGCCGACCTTCCTGCGCGAGTACGACAAAGTCGCGCAGCAGTGTGCCTCCGAGGGTGTGGACTTTCCGCGTTACCTGCTGCGCTTGAGCGAACTGGAACTGCTCGACCGCGAACGGCGCGCCACCGAGCGCCGCATCCGCCAAGCGAAGTTCGACGTGGTGAAGAGCCTGGACACCTTCGACTTTCTGGCGATCCCATCCTTAAACAAGTCGCTGGTGTTGGATCTGGCCCGTTGCGAGTTCATCGAGCGCAAGGAAAACATCCTGGCGTTAGGAAACTCGGGCACCGGGAAAACCCACGTCGCACTGGCACTTGGTCTGGCCGCTTGCCAGAAGGGTTTTCGCGTCCGCTTCACCACCGCGGCGTCGCTGGCACACGAACTGATCGAGGCCAAGGACGAACGGCGCTTGATGCGCTTTCAGAAGACGCTATCCACCTTCGAACTACTGATCATCGACGAGTTGGGCTTCGTTCCGTTATCCAAGACGGGAGCCGAACTGCTATTCGAGGTCTTCAGCCGCCGCTATGAACGCAGCGCCACGCTGGTCACCAGCAACTTGCCGTTCAACGAATGGACCGAAGCGTTCGGATCCGAACGGCTGACGGGAGCCCTGCTGGACAGGCTCACCCATCACGTCCACATCCTGGAGATGAACGGGGAAAGCTACCGGCTCAAGGACAGCAAACAGAAGCGGCCTGCCAAGCCGCGTTCGTAGTCGCCTCCCTCCACTCTCGGCGCCAAGTTACGAGGGCGGCTTCCGCTCCGGCCTAAAACGCGCCCCGCAACGCGGGTCGCAGGCCTACGCTCCAGCCACCCCCGCAACTCCTTCAAGCTAAGGCACCTCCACCCTGTGGAGTGGTCTACTTTCTCTCCGCCCCAGTGGTCTGGTTTTACTCCGCCCTTGACAGCCTCCTCCGTGGTTTCCACGGTTATGAGAAGGTCGGCCCTGCGGACCGATTTGCCTGCCGCGCCACCCACCACTACCTGCCAGCTGCCTTCTTGTCCGATGAGGCCCAGGTCTTTGACGGTCGCCTCGGCACAGTTGCGAGGGCATCCGACCACCCCCATTTTGTATTTGTGCGGCGTGAACAGATTCTCCAGGCGACGCTCGAGCTCAATCCCGGTGTTGGTCGAATCCTGCACACCGAAGCGGCAGTATTCCGAGCCCACGCATGTTTTCACCATGCGCACGCCCTTCGTGTATGCCTGTCCCGAGGGCATTCCGAGATCCGCCCAGACCTTCGGAAGATCGGCTTTCTTGATGCCTAGAAGATCCAAGCGCTGGCTTCCGGTGACCTTCACCATCGGGACGTTGTATTTGTCGGCGACGTCGGCGATGTGCCGCAATTCGTCCGGCGTTGTGACGCCTCCCCGCATGCGCGGGACTACGGAGAATGTTCCGTCCTTCTGGATATTGGCGTGGACGCGATCGTTGATGAAGCGCGCCGAGCGGTCCTCTTCGTGATCGCCACACCACAGTACGTCCAGCATGTAGCTCAGTGCGGGCTTGCAGACTTCGCAGCCTTTGCGATTCCCGTAGACCGCCAGTACTTCTTCCACCGACTTCAACTGCTGGCCGCGAATGATGTCGCGCAGCTTCTCATAAGAGAAGGGCAGGCAATTGCACAGCGTGGTTCGGGTCTCCTCCTGGAAATTGGGGGCGACGGCGCGTAGCAGCTTTTCGCATAGTCCGGTGCAACTGCCGCAACTGGTGGACGCACGCGTGTGTTTCTTCAACTGAGTGAGGCCGGTGATGCCGTGCTCGTGAATGGCCTGGATAATGTCACCCTTGCGCACCCCGTTGCACCCGCAGACCGTGACACTGTCCGCCATGTCCGCAACTTCCAACCCCGGATCCGCATCCCGCGGTGGAAATAGGATCTGGCGGCGCAGATCCGTCAGGTCGGTTCCATTGCGCAACCAATCTGTGTAGATATGTTCGTCTTCGGTGTCTCCGACGAGGATCACGCCGTGCAGGCGATTGTCCTTGAGCAGCAGTTTCTTGTATACGCCCAAGGAAGGATCGTCGTAGCGGACCACGTCGATACCCGCCTCCGACTCGTCGATCGAACCGGCGGAGAAAATGTCCACGCCCATGATCTTGAGCTTCGCGGCGGGCGATGCTCCGGTGAATGTCTTGACCCGTGTGCCGGTGATCGTCTCCGCTAGCACGCGGCCCTGTTCAAAAAGAGGCGCAACCAGACCGAAAGTCTGTCCCCGATGTTCCGTACATTCGCCGACGGCGAAGATGTCGGGGTCGGAGGTTTCCATGTAGTCGTTGACTACGATGCCTCGGCCCACTGTGAGTCCAGCGCTGCTCGCCAACTGTGCATTCGGCCGGATACCGGCGGCGATCACGACTAAGTCGGCGTCGAGTTCCTCACCGGATGCGAACTGTAATCCATCCACGCGACCGTTGCCCATCAGCGCCGCAGTCTGTTTGGGCAACATGACCCGGATTCCGAGGCTTTCGATTTTGCGTTTCAGATATTCGGCACCGGTGGTATCGAGCTGACGATCCATCAACTTGTCCATCAAATGCACAACCGTAACGTCGCAGCCCTGTACCTGTAGGCCACGCGCTGCTTCCAGTCCCAACAGTCCGCCACCAATAACGACCGTCTTCAGCCCCGGCCGAGCCTTTTCGATCAAAGCCCGCGTGTCGTCCAGCGTGCGAAACACGTGGACGTTGGTTTTCTCCACGCCCGGAATCGGCGGGATGAAGGCGCTGCTGCCGGTCGCCAGGATCAACTTGTCGTATTCGGTGACGCCTCCCAATTCATCAATGACGTGCCGCCGTTCACGATCAATGCCTGCAATCTTCACGCCCAGACGAGTACGAATCCCGTTGGACTGATACCAGTTGAGATCGTTGAGCACAATGTCGTCTGCCGACTTCTCTCCCGATAGAACCAGGGAGAGCATGATCCGGTTGTAGTTGACGTGTGTCTCATCGCCGAAGATGGTGATTTCAAAATCATGCGGCTGCTTGAGGATCTGCTCCACACACGAAACTCCGGCCATCCCGTTACCGATCACTACAAGCTGCTGTTTCATGCGTTTGCTCCTGTTCGTTCTACCCGTACTGCGCACTGTTTGTAATTGGGTTCCCGCGAAATGGGGTCGAATGCGTCTTGTGTTACTTCGTTCACATTCGTCTCGGCGAAATGAAATGGCATGAACACCTGTCCCGGAGCTGTAATTTCCGTCAGCCGTAGTTCGACTTCCCTCACCCGGCCGCGCCGCGAAACGATATCCACCGAATCGTAGCTGCGCAGGCCAAGCTGTTTGGCGTCGCGCGGATTCATCTCCAGCCAGGCCCTCGGCGAGAGTCGTTCCAGGATCGGCACCTCCTTGGTCTTGGTGCGTGTATGCCAGTGCTCCACCGTGCGTCCGGTGTTCAGGACGAAGGGATATTCCCCGCCGGGCTGTTCCGGGAACGGCGCCCAATCGGTGCAGAGCAACTTCGCGCGTCCATCGGCTGTGGGAAAGACGCCATCGGCGTAGAGCCGCGATGAGGCAACCGGAGTGGCTCCTTCGGCCAGCGGCCACTGAACCGCGCCGTGCTCGACTAGCAGCGAGTAGCTGATGCCGGAGTAATCGCACAACTGTTCTCGGGAAACCCGCCGCCATTCGTTGAAGGCATCTTCAACCGTCAACCAACCAGGGAATAATTCTTCGCGACAACCGAGCTTCTCGGCCAAGGCCAAGAAGATGTCGAAATCAGTCCGGGCCTCAGCGGGCGGCTCCACGGCCTTGTTGCACTTGCTGACCCGGCGTTCGGAGTTTGTATAGGTCCCGTCTTTTTCGCCCCAGATGGCAGCAGGCAAGACTAGATCGGCCAGTTCGGTTGTAGGCGTTGGATGATATCCGTCCTGCACCACTAGGAAGTCCAGATTCGAAAGCCCGTGTTTCAAGACTTCCTGGTTCGGATACGACACTAATGGATTGGTTGCGATGATCCACAGCGCGCGAATCTTTTTCGCGACCGCCGCTTCAATGATGTCGGGGTAGGCGAGGCCACGCTTCGTTGGCAAGCGCGATTCGTCGATGCCCCACAGCGTTGCAAGTTCTGCTCGGTCCGTTGGATCGTCGAACTTGCGATAGCCCGGCAGACTGGAACTGAAACCCGCCTCGCGAGTGCCCATTGCGTTGCACTGTCCGGTGATCGAAAACGGGGACGCTCCCGCACGGCCCAGATTTCCGGTTAAGAGAGCAAGGTTGCAGATGGCATTCACAGTGGCCGTGCCCAGCGTGCTGTGATTAACGCCCATGGTCCAACCGATGAAGCCAGCCTTGGCCTGACCATAGAGAATCGCGGTCTTCAGAATGGTTTCCTGACTCAGGCCGGTGATCTCGGCGACACGTTCGGGGGTATACGCGGCGAGGAACTTCTCTAGTTCCGCAAAGCCCGACGTGTGCGCATCCACGTATGCGCGATCGATCAAGTTGTAACGGATCAGGATGTGCGCGATGCCGTGCAGCAGTGCCAGATCCGAGCGCGGTTTCAGCGGCAGATGTAAGTCCGCCATCATCGCCGTTTTCGTTACGCGAGGATCGGCTACGATCAGCGTGCGGTTCGGATTGGTGTCCAGATATTGGCAGAGGATCGGATGGTTGTCGGCCATGTTGGCGCCGATCAGAAGGATGACGTCCGCCTTCTCCATGTCTTCGTAACTGCCCGGAGGTCCATCGCTGCCGAACGAAGTCTTGTAGCCGGACACCGCACTGGCCATGCACAGCGTCGTATTGCCGTCGTAGTTGTTGGTGCCGAAACCCAACTGCACCAGCTTGCCCAGCGTGTAGAATTCTTCCGTAACCAGCTGCCCGGTGCTCAACACACCCAGCGAAGCGGGACCGTATTTCTCCTGCGTTGCGCGGAAGCGTTCCACCATCACGGTGAGCGCCTCTTCCCAACTCACGCGAACCAACTTTCCGTTCTTGCGCAGCAGGGGATACTTGGCGCGATTCTCAACGTCGATGATGTGGTGCTCGGAGAGGCCCTTGGGGCACAGCTTGCCACGATTCACCGGATGCGAATCCAGCGGTCTGCAAGATACTGCACGGCCGTCCTTCACTCCGATTTCGATGCCGCAGCCCACCGAACAATACCCGCACGTGGTGGGCACCCAAGTTTCGGGGATGCGCTTGGCAGAGGTGTAGCCAGTGGAGGCGTCGCGCGCGAACGCGTACTGCTCACTCAGATTGTCGAGACCGATGGCGCGTTTCCAGTTCATGCGGCGAACCTTTCTCCCGACGTAAACGCTGCGGCGATGTTTTTGGGAACCACACTCACGAAGAAGAGATAGCGTCCCAGCCACTCACCACCCAGTGCGAAGAGGAATGAGAGCGCCAGCGGCCAACCCGCGGGGACCATGAGCGGCAGAAGAATTCCAGCGACCAGCAGGATCACGAGGCGGAGCAAGAACAAATTCTTCAACGTCCCGGAGAGCAACAGCGCGGAGCCTCGCAATTCAAATACTTCGGACTTCGTGAGCCATAGGAACTTCAGCAGCTGTGTGCCGAACTGGAGTGCGGCACCAACCACTGTGGCGATGCGGACCCAGGCGGGCAAGTCGTTCTGCAGCAGCAGTACGAAGAACGGTCCCAGGAATAGCGCGGATGCATAGAACTCCGTCAAGGTGTAGCTGCTAAACCAAGCGGGTCGAGCCCGAACCACGTAGATGCGGGCCGAACAGGTTACGCCGGCGGCTCCGGCCAACGCTGTGAACGCGCCCGCTGCGATGCGGCCCGGAAGGTCCAAGAAGAGCATTCCGGCGAACAGGTTCGCCGCGCCGGCGAAGAGAGACAGCGTGAGTACTTCGCGGCTCAGCCAGGATCGGCGCAATCCCTTTAGTGCGCGGAACGCGTAGATCGGACGGCCCAGGTGTAACGTGGAGGCCCCCAGACTGACCCCGGCGAGTCCTAGCGACGCCAGCGCAGTCAGTGTAAGGCCCGTGCCCTGGTGCAGCATGTCGAGCAACCACAGCACCACAAACGCTCCCACGGAAAGCTGAGTGAGGACCAACATGAAGACCAGCGGCCAATGCGGCTGCTCCGTCTCAATGCGCTGCGTATCCACGCGGCCCGTATCGGGCAGCAAGTTTTCGGGCAGCGTCACTCTCGTGGTCGAAATGCTGTCATCGGCGGAAGGCAACCCGGGCGCATTGGCCGAGAGATAATCTCGCCGCCAATCGGCGATGTTCACGATCTCAATGGCAATGGCGCCTTCGGGGCAGGCACCGACGCACGCTGGAGCCTGTCCATCGCTGAGACGGTTGTGGCACATGTCGCACTTGCCCACCACGCCGCGTTCGGCGTTGTACTGCGGCACCTGATAGGAGCAATTCCAGGTGCAGTACTGGCAACCGATGCAGGTATCCGCGCTATGCAGCACCACGCCTGTGCCTGCATCTTTCGAGTAGGCTTCGACGGGGCAACCGATCAGGCAGGAGGGCTCCACGCAATGGTTACAGCCCATGGAAAGGTGATAGCGCTGGGTTAGCGGATAATGCCCGCCTTCCACTTCGCCCACCCGCCGCCAGTTGAGTGCCGCGGGGTTGCCGTTCTGTTCGTTGCACGCCACCACGCAGCACTTGCAGCCGATGCACTGCGTCATGTCGAAATGAAATCGATACTGCTCGCCTGCTTCGAGGGGCCGGGTAGGAATCAGCGGCTTCGGCTCGGTTTCGATCTGCACCAGGCCGCGCCCTTTAGGCATGGCGACGGCGTACAGCAGCTCGCTGGTCATCAGGGGAAGCGTTGTCATGCTCCCACCACGCCTTTTGGATACACGAATCCTGTCGCAGCCACGAGGGCTCCTTTGCCCGAGCAGTGATACGCAAACAGGCGCACTGCTTCGGAAATGATGTTGGAATTGATCTCCGGCAGGGAGATTACGAGGTGGGAGGCAGACAGGGTCCCGGGAAGGCCCCGGAAAACCCGTTTGTTTCGCGGTCGAGCTAAGAGAAGTGTAACAGCGGGAAGGACTCTTGGGAAGATCCTCGCCGGAAGATTCTTTTTATGGACCCCATCAGCCCCGATGGGCCGCTCCAACGCGTTACAGGTAATGGCTAGGGGAGCGTGCGCACGTCCCGAGTTGTGGAACGACTGTTCGGCGAGACGCCTCTTTTCGCCTCAAATCGATTCTCGCCTCTCAGCCATTCCGATAGCGGCCGGGTTCCGATTCTTATTTGGGCCCGTCGAAGCATGGAACTCAGAAATCGGACTTCGGCCAGAAGGTTTCTTTCCGGGCAACCTCGTGCTTGGCGTTGGACGCTAATGGTGTTTTTGGTGGCCCAGAGCAATCCCCACTTAGGTGGCAGGTCCTTCAACTGGATGACATCCGGTGGGGACAAGTAATAGCGGCGTTGGCCCATTCCAGCGCGTGGGTTCTTTCGGACGGCTTTCTTCGCATCGCTCAAGAAATCGGAGCGCGTGAGCTTGCATTCGATAAGGACAGAGCCGGCTTCGGGAGCCCAACCGATCACGTCGGGATTCTCATCCGCTGCGGTGGCAAACTCACATAGAACAACGGAGCATTGTCTGCCAAGCCAGCGGGCCCCCATCGCAACTAGAGTTGAGTGTTGCACGTGGACTGTGGATGTGAAACATTGTAGCGCACCCATGTTTGGGCGAGGCTCGCAGAGCGTTGTAGGAGAGGGGGGCCCGGAGAGTGACTAGACCCATCGGAGAATACCGCTGGCAACTCGTTCCAAGGGCAACACGCTGTCGATGCAGCCGAGTCGGATCGCTTCGCGGGGCATGCCGAAAACAACGCAGGAGGCTTCGTCCTGGGCAATGGTTTTGGCGCCCACCTGCTTGAGGGCCACCATACCCTGGGCACCATCGGCACCCATACCCGCGAGAAGGGCGGCCACGATCGTAGGCCCGGCGACTTCGGCCACGGATTGAAAAAGGACATCCACCGCGGGGCGCTGATAGCAGACCGGAGGCAGAGTGCTGCTGAGCGCGACCTTGAAGCCGTCCGCATGTTTGCGGACCAGCATATGGTAGCCGCCCGGCGCTATAAGGGCTCGCCCGGGCAAGAGGGCATCTCCGTCTTGGGCTTCTTTCACCTCGATTGCACACAGACCATTGAGGCGATCGGCGAAGGCTTTTGAGAAGACGGCGGGAATATGTTGCACAATCACGATCGGCGGGGAATGGAGGGGAATATGGGTGAGGACTTCCTGAATTGCCTCGGTACCTCCGGTGGACGCCCCTATGGCAATCATCGAGACGGGGGAGCTGAAATGGAGAGGGGACGGACCCTTGCTTACCAAGGGGGGCCTGGGAGGCGGGGCGTGCTCTTCTACGGCAGGCCGGCGGATTCTGGAGGCCGCCGCAGCGCGAATTTTCGTTGCCAACATGTCGCGCAGCTCGCCGACCGAGTAGGGTCCATCTGGTTTAGCAAGAACTTCTACTGCCCCTGCCTGTAAAGCGTCCACTGCGGCCCGTGACGAGGCTTGCCCGAGCGAACTGATGATGATGACGGGGAGCGGATGGTAGCGCATGATACGGCGCAGAAACGACAGGCCGTCCATACGCGGCATCTCGATATCCAGTGTCATCACATCTGGATGCAAGCTGAGAATTTTGTCTCGGGCTACAAACGGGTCAGGAGCGGAGCCGACGACTTCGATATCCGGCTCGGCTGACAAAGCGTCTGTAAGAATCTTCCGGACGATGGCGGAATCGTCCACGATCAGAACGCGCGTTTTGCGAGTGTTGTCCATAATCTCAGACCTGGCACAGGACCACGGACATGCAACCTTCTTCGAGTTCAAAATCGCACCGGATTCCGGTCGCCCCGAGCAGCGATTCTGGAGCCACGGACTCGGGTAGGGAAAGATCATACTGCCCTGCCCCTCCGAACGCGCTGACAATGGCCCCGCAAATCATGTTTGCCAGCTCCAACAGGAACTGGGAGCTTTGCTCGTCGCTCACAATTTCCTCGCCCAGAAAGTTCTTGGACAGGAGTTGTGCTCCGCCCGGACTGCAACCGATCAGCACGGAGCCCTTGGAAGGTCCTCGGAACGAAACACAGGCACCTACGCCCAGCGAGGCTTGCGCCTGACTGGATTCGGCTGGTCCCATGACGGCGGAAAAACACATCGTCTCGAGGACGTTTTCCACGGCCTCGCCGATCAAAGTCCCGATCTCCACCATTTCAGTCATGGCCTTAGGCACGGGTAGCTCCGAGGACACGCTCCAACTCGGAGCGCAGTCCTTCTGGGGTGAACGGTTTGGTGATGTACCCGGCCGCACCCAAACTCATCATTTGGTCCACTCGGTCCAATCGGGCATCGGTGGAAACAACGACAACGGGAGTCTTCCGCAGCGCTTCATCAGCCTGAAGCGTTCGCAATAACTCCTCCCCGTTCATCTCCGGCATGTTGATGTCGCTGAGGACCAGGTCCACGGATTGATGCCGCAATACGTCCAATGCCTGTTTGCCGTTACTTGCCTCCAGTAACGGACCCGTTTCCAGACCGGATACGGTCAAAACGCGTTTGATAAAAGAACGCATTACAGGCGAATCATCTACGATCAAAACTCGTAGCGTCATTTTGTAACTCCTAGGCTAGTGATCGGCCTCTGTTGTAGCGGCCATTCCCGTTCCGCGACCGCGCCAGCGCGCAGGAAAGCCCTTCCACTGGCTACTTCCATGCGGACGGTGCGAGCCACCAGCCCGCCCGTTTCTTCTCCATGCACCATCAGTCCGCGTGTCCAAAGAATTTTTCGCAGCACGAGTTGGTTTCGCTTGCCGATGTTGAAAATACCCTTCTCGTCCATCACCTGCGCTCCCCCTGCCGCCCGCAAGGTCAACCTGTTCAAAGTGGCGCCTTTCCTCAGTACGGCTTCGAACAACATTTCGATACCGGTGTCTCCAAAGAGGGCCGGATGGCTCCGGGCCCGGTCCAAATTCAAAGCAGAGTCCGGAAGCATGTAATGCAGCAGAGCGCCGATCTTGCTGACCGGATCGTGGGCCAGCAACGCGATGCAGGAGCCGAGAGCATAAGTGATCAGTATTTCGCGTGGATCAGTGCTCACCTGGCAGTCTCCAATACCCACCACTCGCAGGCTCATGACTTCGCCCCCGTGACGCCCGTGCCGGGCTTGCGATATGTCGCCGGACAGACATACTCCAGCGAGTGTTTTATGCCGGAAAGACTTTCCGAATGGCCCACGAATAGATATCCCCCTGGCTCGAGACAAGCGGCCAGCCGATTCACTACCTGCTCCTGTGTGGGGCGGTCAAAATAGATCATGACGTTGCGGCAGAAGATTGCCGCGAATGGCGGCATGGCGGGCAAGGGCCGAATCAGGTTGACCTGATCGAAGCGGATCATGCGCCGCACATCCTGCTTAATCTGATACCAGCCATCAAAACTGTTTCGTCCGCGGAGTAGGTATTTTGTGAGCCATGGCGCGAGTGGCTGAGGAAAACTATCCTGACGATAAAGGCCTTTTGCCGCGGTGGACAGCACCCGCGTGGAAATGTCGGTGGCGAGAATTTGAACGGTTTGTGCCTCCGGACCCAGTTGTTCCAATAGCGTCATCGCGAGGGAATACGGCTCTTCCCCGGTGGAACAGGCGGCACTCCAGATTTGAAGGCTCCGCCTCCCCCTCCAGGCGGGAAAAGCGACATCCTTCAGGAAGTCGAAGTGTTTGCTCTCCCGGAAGAAGCTGGTGTGGTTTGTGGTCAGGGCGTCGATCAACTCAGTGAGCGCTGTTCCGCTGGCGTCGGCCTGAACAAAAGCACAATAGTCATCCAACGAGTCGATTCCTCGTTCTCGCATCTTCTTACCCAAGCGCGAGGTTACAAGGCCTTCCTTGCCCTCGCCCAGATCGAGCCCGAACTGTTCGTAGGCCAGCCGGGCCAGTTGTTGCATTCCCGGAGTTCCAGATTCGCGTAATGATGAGTTAGACATCGGTTTGTTGGCTGTGAATCGCATCCAGATCGAGAATCAACCCTACTTGACCGTTCCCCAGGATGGCGCCACCCGCAATTCCGGGGATATTCTTGAGCATCTCGCCTAACCCCTTGATGACGACTTCCTGTTTCCCGACCAATTCGTCCACCATGACGCAGAAGGTCGCGCCGCGCGCTTCGGCCACGATGAACAGACATTCCTCTGGCCTTTCAGAACGTGCGGCGATGCCCAGCCTTTTGGACAGCCTTACGACGGGAAGCAGACTCCCCCGGACCATGGCCATCTCACGGCGGTTTTCCACCGTGAAGATCATATCGGCGGTGGGCCGCAGCATCTCACGCACCGAAAACAACGGAACGATAAAGCGTTCCTGGCCAACACCCACCACCAGACCATCGATGATGGCTAAGGTCAGAGGTAACTTCAGCTGGAACGTCGTGCCTTCGCCTGGCGTGGAGGTGATATCGATCCGGCCGCGCAGTTTTTGGATTTGCCGTTTGACCACATCCATTCCAACCCCGCGCCCTGAGATATCCGTTATCTTGGCTGCAGTGGATAGACCGGGATGAAAGATGAGGTGGAATATGTCGTTGTCGGAGAGAACGGCATTATCATCGATCACCCCTTGTTGACGGGCCTTGGCCAGGATTCTAGCCTTGTCGAGTCCTTTGCCGTCATCTGAAATACTGACTACGATCCAGCCAGCTTGATGACCAGCCGAGAGCGTGACTCTGCCAATGGAAGATTTGCCTGTTTTCGAACGTTCTTCTGCCGATTCAATGCCGTGATCCACCGAGTTCCGGATCATGTGCATCAAGGGATCCGCCAATTGTTCGACGATGTTGCGGTCTAGCTCGGTGTCACCGCCAAGAGACTCCAGATCCACTAGCTTGGTGCTCTTCCGGGAAAGATCTCGCACCAGCCGCGACATTTTCTGAAATAGCCCGTTGATCGGGACCATTCGCATCGACATGGCGGTGCGTTGTAACTCGGCCGTGATTCTTCCCAGCTGCGAGAAATCCCGCAAGAGCGCCGGGTTTTGCAGACTGGCAATCTCCGGATAGTGCCGCACCATGGATTCGGCGATCAGCAGCTCGCCCACCATGTCAGCGAGGTAGTCGAGTTTGTCTGTATCAACGCGCACGGCTCGTGCTTCGGCCGCAGCAACACTCTTCTTGTTCTCGGGTTTGGTCTCTTCGCTCCACCCCACCTCAACTTGCTTCGCCACGTCCTCCTCACTTGGTTCAGCGCCCAAGGCCGGTTGCGGACGGGCAGAACCCGGCTCGCCCCGGCTCGCCGCCTTCACGCTTGCAATGAGTGGACTTGCGTCGGGAGCGGCGCCCAGCGGCTGCCCCGCCAATTTCAGCTCTACCCGGCGAAGCCAATTCCGCAGGAAATCTGCGGAGTTGAGCACCACATCTGCAATTCCAGGAGAAAATCGCAGCGTGTTCTGGCGCACCAGGTCGAGCAGGTTCTCGGTCTCGTGCGCCACTTCCCGGATCTCGTTCAGCTCCAGAAATCCGGCCAGGCCCTTGATGGTGTGAAAGCCGCGGAACACGGCATTGATGGCTTCTCCGTCGTCCGGAGTTTTTTCGAGGGTGAGCAGTTGTACGTCGGACCGATCCAGATGCTCGCGGGCTTCCATGATGAAGTCCTGCATGAGTTCCGGGTCAGCGGCAAGCGCGGACATGGGATCATCCGCAATGACCGCGCCCCCCGCAGGCAAACCTTCCGCCTCGATGGCCCGGCGGAGCCGTTCAATCCCCATGGTAAGGATGTTTTCCCTTACCTCGGGCACCGCACTGCGGCCCAGTTGGTTTTCCAGCTCCATTGCAGTCAGAGCGACTTCAGCCGCCGAGCCGCGGCTCTGGTCACAGATCCGACGCAAGAGGCAACCCACTCGCCTTCTACGGGACCCTCGAGAAGCAGGCAGGAGGCCATTTCATCGACTTGTGAACGCAATGCTTCCGCTAACTCCTGAGTAGTAAGGGGTCTAGTCATCTGGGTGTCTCTGGGGCGTCCTCACGAAAAGTGGGGACAGATCCTCAGCCAATCTCCTCGAATTCATCCATGGGGATCGAAGACGGGCCCTGCGACCATGCATTCCCACCGGATGGCGCCGTTGCGATTGGGGTTGGCCGAGCCGCGGCGTGGACGGACGCACGAGAGGTTTGTCCGCCTCCGGCCCCCCCCTTCTGGGTGCGGCGTTCCCGCTAACCTCGGTCCCGGCAAGAGCCGCTAGACGACCAACTAGTTCTCGCATGGTCGCCGACTGTGCGTTGAGTTGTTCCGCGGCTGCAGCGCCTTCTTCGGCGCTGGCGGCGGAGCGTTGGGTGACCTGCTCCATCTGCGTGATGGCCTTGGAAACCTGTTCGATTCCCCGAGTCTGCTCTTCGCTGCCTAAGCTCACTTCATCGACCAGCACCTTTACTTTGGAGGACTCTTCCGTGATGGTTCGCACCGCACCGGCGACTTCATCTACTTTGGTCTTGCCTTCGTTAGACTTGGCAATCGACTCAGCAATCAGTGTTGAGGTGTCGCGGGCTGCTTGAGCACAGCGTTGAGCGAGGTTCCGCACCTCATCGGCAACCACAGCGAATCCCATGCCCGCCTCTCCTGCTCGGGCGGCTTCTACTGCGGCGTTGAGGGCGAGAATGTTGGTCTGAAATGCGATTTCATCAATGACCTTGATGATCTTGGAAATCTTGCCGGACGACGTATTAATCTCGTCCATTGCAACCACCATCTGATCAAGCTTACGGTTGGTAGCGCCAAACGTCTGTTGCGTATTGGTCACCAAAGCTACGGCGGAGCGGGAATTCTCCGCATTCTTGCGGGCCATAGAATTGATCTCCTCGCTGGAGGCGGAGGTCTCCTCTAGGGACGCGGCCTGCTCACTCGCCCCTTGCGCCAGCGACTGACTGGTGGCCGCTACTTCACTCGCGGCCATGGCCACTTGATCCGCGCTCTCCGCAATTTGCTGGGTAACCTGGCCTAACGCTTGGTTCAACGAACGCAGCAAGAGAATGGAGCAGCCAATGCCTGTGGCAAAAACAATGACCAACATCACCAGCGTCCACATTCTGGTGAAGCTTGAAGTAGCGACCGCTTGGGTCGCCGTGATATCCCCCCACGCGCTGTTCCACTTTTGCATGACATCGAGCATTTCCATCAGCGGCGTGGCCGCCGGCTCCACCTCCGCCCGATAGCGACGAATGGCTTCATCGGAGGAGTTGCGCTGGCTCAGAGGGAGGACTTTCGACTCCCATGCGGCAAAATAGTGCTCAAAGGATGCTTGGAGTTTCTGAAAATTGGCCCGGTCATCCGCCTGACTGATGGTGGCTTCGTAATCGGAGAGACCTTTGGAGATCTTGCTCTTCACGTCGCTAAGTTCGCTCTCGATCCTGGAGTGCTCCGCAGGGGTCCGCGAGGCCAAATGCTGCCAGGACAGCGCCTGGTGCCAGCGACCGTTGTTATCTACATCGGCGATAAACGCGAGGCCCGGCATGGCATCCGTGGTTAGGCTCCGGACACCGGCATCAATGGCCCCTAGGCGCCAAACCGTCAGTCCGCCCATCAGCAGCGCGAGCGTCATCAACATACCGGCCAGCACGCTGACACGTTTGCCAATTGTCATTTTTGAGTTCATGTGATGTCGTTTCTCCAAACTCATTGCAGTATCGATTGCAAACCGGACAGTTCCTGATCTTTCAGCACCTGCCCGATATCGAGCAAAATCTTGACTTTGTCTTTTACTTTGGCGAGCCCGAGCAAATACGGGGTGGATACCCCGTCCCCAAAGTCCGGTGTCGGCTCAATCTCACTGCCGTGAAGATTCAATACTTCGGACACTTCGTCGACGATGATTCCGGTGTTGATCGCCGGACCCGCCTCGCCGTCCACCTGGATCACGATGATGCAGGTGCGTTCGGTATGCCCTTGCTCGGGCAGCCCGAACTTCAGGCGGAGGTCTACCACCGGGATCACCTTGCCGCGGAGGTTGATTACGCCCTTCACGCAGACCGGCGTTTGCGGAACCGTGGTGATGTCCTGAATCCCAATAATCTCCCGGACATTCATGACACGAACGGCAAACTCTTCTTTCCCCAGGCAGAACGTCAGGAACTTACCCGCTCGCGGATCGATTGCCGCGGCTTCTTGTTTTTCGTACAGTGCAGTAGCCATGAAATTGCTCGTCCTCTCCACTAGCCGACCAACGTACGGAGTTCTTCCACAACGTAGGTCAGCGATTTCGCTTGTCCTTCCAACTCGCGGGATACGGCGGCGTTCTCTTCGGCGCTGGCGGCGTTGCGTTGGGTGACATCTTGGATCTTCGCTACCGAGGAAGAGAATCTCTCAATCCCGACAGCTTGTGATTGAGAGGAATGATTGATCTCTTCAATCATGGTGCGTACCCCACCAAAGTCATGCAGCAGATCTTGAATCACGGCGGAAACCTGTTGCGCCCGGGTACTCCCTTCGGCGGATAGCGTCGAGGACTCCTCGATCAGTTCCGCGGTTTCCCGCGCCGCGCCAGTAGATCGTTGGGCCAAGCTCCGGACTTCATCCGCAACGACAGCAAACCCGGCACCCGCCGAACCCGCGCGAGCGGCCTCGACCGACGCGTTGAGCGCAAGAAGATTAGTTTGGAAGGCGATCTCTTCAATTTGCTTCACAATCTTGGATACCTTGCCGCTCGACTGTGCAATCGCGTCCATTGCGGTATTTAGTTCCTCCACAGCCTCTTGCGAATGGGCGGCTTTGGACGCGAGTGCCTCGACCAGACCGGTGGACTTCTGACAGGAGGATGCGTTGGTACGCGCGGTTTGAGAAACCTCTCCACTGGATTCGACTGCGTTCGCGACCGATTGCGCCTGGAAGGACGCTCCTTCGGCCATAGCCCCGCTGGCCGAGGCGACTTGGGTGGCCGCTGCCGTCAAGCCCTCTGCCGTCGCGGAGAGTTGCTGATCGAGTTTCTGGAGTACTTGGGCTACATTGCGGGATACCAGCCAGCTGGCTGAGGCCGTCAAAGCGACCGCGAACAACACGCCTAGAATCACAGCCATGACACCTTGCTCGAAGGCTTGGTTGTGCGCTGCTTCGGTCTGCGTGACGCTGGCTTGAATCAAGTCGGTCGCATTTGAATTCCGGGTCTCCAGTGCCTCAAAGGTGGCCAAGAACGCTGGATACTGCCGGACGGCCGCAGCGCGATTGGTATTGATCACGTCGAACAGCTTGGTCGCAGCCTCCGCGTATTGATTCAGTTCGGGCTCAATCGCGGAGAGCGCCGTGCGGATTTGCGGGGACAATTCGAGCTTCCCGTTGCGCTCCATCGCCTCCCGAAAAATGCGAAGGTGCTCTTGAAGATCGGCGCGAACCTCGCGGCGCTGTGCGGGCGAATCCGCAGCCAGAACACTCAACACATCCGCGCGAACAGCATCGTGCATCATGTCCGCTTCCATGTGATTGCGCATCGCGTGACCGGAGACCACTAACTCCTTGGCCGCGTCATTGAGTCCACGCATGGTCATAAACGAGAACAAGCCGAGACTTGCCGTCAATGTCACGGTGATCGCGCCGAACGCCAAGAGCCGGGTTCTTATGGAAGCTTTCTGAAGTATGTGCATAGGAAGTTTTCGATCCGTCAAACGACAGATGAACACTCTATCGGCGCGGGGGCAGCGCGGAGGAGCACAATCCTGGTCGGAATAATCCGGCCCCATACTCAGGCTCTTCCGAGCGATGAGCCTTCCTGTACCCAGCCGCTTCCACGGCCTAGGGAAATCAAGGGGGATTTTGGATGCGGAATAAGATTTTGCTTTATTCAGTGATGGCAGTCATGCCGGTATTTGCTGAGAGCGCAGTGGGACCCGAAAGAGGCGCCAATGAGATGGGAGAACTGGTCACCGACCGGCCAGACTTTACTGAATCGAGCGAAGTGGTGGGTCGTGATGTGGCGCAGTTTGAAATGGGCAGCGTCCTGGAATTCGACCGTGCCGCGGGGGTGAAGACGTTATCCTTTGGGACCCCGCTGATGCGCTGGGGGATTAGCAAGCGCTGGGAGATGCGGGTAGCCGGGGACGGGCACATTACCGAGTTTGGCGGTGGAACTGCCCGCCGGGGCGTTGCAGACACCGAATTCGGCTTTAAATTCAAGTTCCGCAATCAATCGAAATGGCTCCCGGCGATGGGTGTCATCCCCTTCCTGGGCATGCCCACGGGAGCCATCGGCTTCACCAGCGGCAAGATGGACCCGGGGGTCAAGTTCCTGTGGTCCAAAGACGTTCCGCTGGGGTTTGGGCTGTCGGGAAACGTAAACGCCGCGCGGGTATCGGGAGATCGCGTGGGATTCGTTCAAAAAGCGGTGACGCTATCGGTGGGACACGATCTCTTTGCCGGACTGGCAGGATTCTGGGAAGCCTTCGCCTTTGTACCGTTCGACAAGGGAACGGGCCCCAACTGGGTCTACGACATGGGGCTCACGCGGATGGTTGGGAACAACGCCCAGTGGGACATTACTTGGGGCCATCGGCTGAGCCAGGTGGGTCCGGACTCGTTCGTGCAGGCCGGCTACACCTTCCGGCGCAAGATTGCACCGATGCGATACTAACGGCGCTCGGACGCAGGGCTTCCTCCACCCGCATCGGACCGTTGACTGCGGAACTCGGCCAGAGTATCATTCCCCCCAGTCTGGTCTCGAACTTTTGGGTGGAGGAATCTTCCGATGCGTCTGATCTTGGCGTCTATTTGTTTGCTCGCGTGTTCTGTTGGGATGTATGCCCAAGCGGATCGAGGCACGATCACGGGGACTGTTATTGACCCCACGGGGGCCGTGCTTCCGAACGTTGCCATCCAGGCAAAGAACGTGAATACCGGAGCTTTGTTCCCCGTGTCCAGCACGGCTACAGGGAACTACACAATTTCCGCGCTGCCTACGGGCGACTATGAGCTGAGTGTCTCGGCGTCGGGATTCAAGAACTACGTGCGCGCGGGCCTCACCGTGCAGGCGTCGCAGACGATTCGCATCGATATCTCGCTGGAGATTGGCAGCAGCACGGAATCGGTCACGGTCACCGAGGCCACGCCTCTGCTCAAAACGGAGAGTGGCGACTTAAGCCATGTGATCGCGACGTCGCGCATGAATAACTTGCCGATCTTGCAGACGGGAGCGATCGCTGGTAGCGGCGGCATCCGGAATCCCTTCACGGCGGTCGCACTGATGCCGGGCTCGGCGTTGGTGCAGGGCGGCACGGGTCCGACGGTGCGCATCAACGGAGGCGTGAACAATTCGCAGGCCATCCTGATCGAAGGCATGGATGCCTCGAACAGTTTGGGCCAAGGCGCATCGCAGCAGAACCAGCCGGGTGTAGATTCCATCCAAGAACTGGCGGTGCAAACCAGCAACTACGCGGCGGAGTATGGACAGGCCGGCAATGCGGTGATGAGCTTCACCATGAAGTCGGGCACGAATCAGTATCACGGCAGCGGGTACGAGTATTTTGTGAACGAAGCTCTGAATGCGGGACAGCCCTTCACCGACAATGGCAAGGGAAAGCTGGTACGGGTTCCGCAGCGTCGCAATGACTACGGGTTCACCCTGGGTGGTCCGGTGCGAATTCCGAAATTGTATAACGGTTCCAACAAGACGTTCTTTTTCGTGAACTGGGAGCAATACCGCATCGGCACGAACGTGTTGCCGGCGGCCATCTCTGTTCCGACGACGGCGTTCCGCCAAGGGGATTTCACCGCGGCGCGCTTAACCACAAACCTGGGCACTGATCCGCTGGGCAACATCATTCGTCCGAACATGATTTACGATCCCTTGACGCGCCAGACCATCGGCAGTCAGGTTGTCACCAGCCCGTTCCTCAACAATACGGTTCCGGTTAGCCGCTTCGATCCTGTGGCGGTCAAGGTACAGAATCTGATTCCAGCGGCGACGAATTCCAGCCTGGTTGTGAACAACTACCAGCAGACGTTCCGGCAGCAGAGAACCACGGAAGTCCCGTCTCTCAAGCTGGACCAAAACATCGGGTCCAAAGACAAGCTGTCTTTCTTCATGAATCGCACCAGCACCTTCTGCTGGTATTGCGCGGGAGCCGAAGGCTTGCCGCAACCGATTTCGGCAACCATTGGAACCGACATCCGTGCGCACAGCGAGCGTCTAAATTGGGATCACACGTTGGCCCCCACCGTTCTATTGCACTTGGGTGCTGGATATTCGCAGAACTGGCTGGGACGCCCTCCGTTGACCACGAATTACGATGCGGCTGCGGGACTGGGACTCACAGGTCCGTTCTCACAACCCGCTACGTTCCCGGTGTTTCAAGGGCTGACGACGACGCAAGGCGGCATGGCGAACATCAGTTCGGCAGGCAGTCAAGTCGATGACGTGTTCCAGCAGTTTACTTCCATCGCCAGCCTGAGCTGGGTGAAGAACAATCACTCCTATAAATTCGGCGGAGAATTGCGGAACCAGGGTGACATGGCTCTAAATGGTGGCGGACTCAACGGCACCTACGTCTTCAGCCAAGCGCAGACGGCGCTGCCTTACGTTGTCGGCAGCAGTGCGACTGCGACCATCGGTGGCAACAACATTGGGTTCCCCTACGCCAGCTTCTTGCTCGGCTTGGTGAATACAGCGAATGCGAAACCTGCGTCTGCTGGGCGTGTGGGGAAACATCAGCTGGGCTTCTATGCGCAAGATACGTGGAAGGTGACGCGCAAGCTCACCCTGGACATCGGCCTGCGCTACGACTATTCGACTTACCTGCAGGAACAATACGGTCGCACTCCGAACCTGGCTCCAAACCTGGCGAATCCGTCGGCGGGCGGGCATCCGGGCGCGGTTCAGTACGAGGCCACCTGCAACTGTAATTTTGCGAAGAACTATCCGTGGGCCTTTGGTCCTCGGCTGGGACTGGCATATCAAATTAATGACAAGACAGTACTGCGTGGAGGCTTCGGTATCGCCTACACAGGCACGCCGCAATACAATCTGGGTGGTGGAGCCGCGGGAGCCAGCAACCCGATCGGTCCCAATGCCGACAACGGTCGCGAGATCATGACGCTGCGGGCGGGCAATCCGTTGACGGCTTCGCAAATTGCGTGGCCCAACTTCAACGTCGGCTACTATCCGGTGAATTCGATCATCGGCGCAGGACCTACGCAGGTGGTGGATCAGAACTCGGGTAGGCCGGGACGCTCGTATCAATTCAGCCTGGGATTGCAGCGCGAAGTCTTCCGGGACCTTGTGGTGGAAGCTTCCTACGTGGGCAACCGCCAGATCTGGCTGTGGGGCGGCGGCGTGGGATCGAATGCCGCTGCGCTGGTGAACTACAACTTCCTCAGCACGGATATCTTGAACAAGAACGGACTCAGCCTCAATAACCCGGCCGACGTCACGACCCTGAATGCGACGGTTGGCTCCGCAGCGGCGGGGCGCTTCCGGAATAGCATCCCGTTCGCGGGGTTCCCGACCACAGCCACGGTGGCTCAGTCGTTACGGCCGTTCCCGCAGTTTAACTCCGGACTCGCAGGATTGTGGGCTCCGGTAGGCAACGCCTGGTACGATTCCTTGCAGGCCAAGGTGACCAAGCGTTATTCACACGGCCTGGACTTCACTTATGCATTCACGTGGTCCAAGGAACTGGACACGCTCGGCGTCGTCAGCGACGTGCAGAACCGCCGGAACGTGAAGAACCTATCCACTTCATCGCGGCCGTTGATCAGCGGCATCGGATTCAACTACACGCTGCAGCCGTGGGGACGGAACAAGTATTTGACCTACGCGGTGCGGGATTGGGAATTCGGCGGCTTCGTGCAGTACACGAGCGGTATCCCGATCGCTGCTCCGGCTGCGACCACTACGCCGACCATCGCGGCGGTTTCGTTCCAAAGCTCCTTGCAGAATCGCGTGCCGGGCGTGCCGCTCTTTACGCAGGACTTGAACTGCCATTGCTTCGATCCCAACACGACATTTGTGTTGAATCCTGCAGCGTGGGCGAATCCGGCTCCGGGGCAGTTCGGCAGCGCGACGCTCTATGGCGACTATCGCCAGCAGCGTCGTCCAATGGAGAACTTGTCCCTGGGGCGCACGTTCCGGATTCACGAAGGCATGCGCCTAATGATCCGCGCGGAGTTCACCAACGCGTTCAACCGGACGCAGATGAACAACCCGACGTCGGTCAATCCCGCGGCGGTGCAGACCCGGGTGAACAGCAGCGATCCCAACAGCCGCACCACGGCCGGGTTCGGCTTCATCAACAACACGACCGTGGCTGCGCCAGCGCGGCAAGGTCAGATGGTCGCGCGGTTTACGTTCTAGGGCGGACAACAAAAAAGCGGCGAGCATCGCTGCCCGCCGCTTTGTACTGAATTGGACTACTTCTAGTAGCGATAGTGATCCGGCTTGTACGGACCAGTAACCGGCACGCCCAAGTAGTCGGCCTGCTTCTGCGAGAGCACTGTCAGCTTCACGCCGATCTTTTCCAAGTGCAAGCGGGCGACTTCTTCGTCGAGCGCCTTCGACATCACGTAGACGCCGACCTTGTAGGTGTCCTTGTTCTTCCACAGGTCGAGCTGCGCCAGCGTTTGGTTGCTGAAGCTGTTCGACATCACGAAGCTCGGGTGGCCGGTGGCGCAACCCAGGTTGACTAGGCGGCCTTCAGCGAGCATGAAGATGCTGTGGCCGTCGGGGAAGGTGTACATGTCCACCTGCGGCTTGATGTTGGTGCGCTTCACTCCCGCAGCGGTGTTTAAGGCGTCGATCTGAATCTCGTTATCGAAGTGACCGATGTTGCAGACGATCGCCTGGTCCTTCATCTTCGACATGTGATCCAGGGTGATGATGTCCAGGTTGCCGGTGGTGGTCACGTAGATGTCCGCGCGACCCAACGTATCCTCAACGGTGGTCACTTCGTAACCTTCCATCGAGGCCTGTAGGGCGTTGATCGGATCGATTTCCGTGATGATGACGCGCGCGCCCAGGCCACGCAGTGACTGTGCCGAGCCCTTGCCCACATCGCCATAACCGCAGACGACCGCGACCTTGCCCGCAACCATCACGTCTGTGGCGCGCTTGATGCCGTCCACCAGCGATTCGCGGCAACCGTACAGGTTGTCGAACTTCGACTTGGTGACCGAATCGTTCACGTTGATGGCCGGCACCAGCAGCTTGCCTTCCTTCATCATCGTGTACAGGCGATGCACGCCCGTCGTCGTTTCTTCCGAAACGCCCTTCCATTCGCTGACCACACCGGTCCAACGCTTCGGGGTCTCAGCGTGGATCTTCTTGAGGAGGTCCTTGATCACCTGCTCTTCGTGGTTGCCCGACGCTGTGTTCACCCAGCCATCGCCCTTTTCGAGGTCGAAGCCTTTGTGGATGAGTAGCGTTACATCGCCGCCGTCATCGACCACCAACTGCGGACCCTTGCCACCGGGGAAGCTCAGCGCCTGGTCAGTGCACCACCAATATTCTTCCAGCGACTCGCCCTTCCAGGCGAACACGGGGATCCCCGCCGCCGCAATGGCCGCCGCTGCGTGATCTTGCGTCGAGAAAATGTTGCAGCTGGCCCAGCGCACGTCCGCGCCGAGTTCGACCAGTGTTTCGATCAACACCGCGGTCTGAATCGTCATGTGCAGGCTGCCGGTGGTGCGCACGCCCTTCAGCGGCTTGTCCTTGGCATACTTGCGTCGGATCGACATCAAACCGGGCATTTCGCTCTCGGCAATGCTGATCTCCTTGCGGCCCCATTCGGCCAGCGACATGTCGGCTACTTTGTAGGCCAGATCAGTGGGGTTAGACAACGTGGTGCTCATCAAAAACCTCGTGGGAAGATTTTGTATCGTGAAATCCCGATACAACGATATAATATCACACAGACCCATGGAGTCAATCCTCAAATCCCTAAGATTACTCGCCGAACCCAGCCGCACTCGCATCGTCCTGCTACTGGAGCGGGAAGAGCTCTCGGTCGCCGAACTCCAGGAGATCCTCGGGATGGGCCAAAGCACCATATCGACCTATCTTTCCCAACTGAAACAAGCATCTTTGGTGGAAGACCGTCGCACGGGTAAGAACATCCTATATGTAGTGAAGCCCGGCGTCTCCGCCGAAATGCTGGCCGTTCTACGCCACGCCGGCACGGAAATTCCCGAAGCTGCCGACGACGCGGAGGCTTTGAAGCTAGTGCTAGCCCGCCGCCAGGATAGGATGCGCTCCTATTTCGACGAGTTGGCGGGCAAGTTCGGACGTCAATACGTTCCGGGCCGCAGTTGGCAAGGCTTGGCCGAGACGTTGTTGATGTTGATGCCTCCGTTGGTGATCGCCGATCTGGGTGCCGGCGAAGGTACGGTCTCCCAACTGCTGGCGCGCCGGGCGAAGCGGGTGATCGCAGTGGACAACTCGGAGAAGATGGTCGAGTTCGGCTCGGATCTGGCGAAAAACCACGGCGTGGAAAACCTCGAGTACCGCTTGGGCGACCTGGAGTCTTTGCCCATCGCTGACGGCGAAGTCGACGTGGCGTTTTTCAGTCAAAGCCTGCATCACGCGCAGCACCCCGCGATGGCGCTCGCCGAGGCGTACCGGATCCTGAAGCCCGGGGGCCGGGTGATCGTGCTGGACTTGTTGAAGCACCATTTCGAAGAAGCCCGAGCTATGTATGCAGATCTCCATCTTGGGTTCACCAAGGTAGAACTACAGCGTCTGCTGAACGACACCGGCTTTTCCAACGTAACGCTAGCGGTGGTTCACCGGGAAACAGAAGCTCCGCACTTTGAGACCGTACTGGCCTCGGGAGACCGCTGATAGCGCTCTAGCCAGCCCGAGATTTTCATGGAACCTTTTCCTGAAAAGTAAGTACTACTTTAAAGCAAGGAAAACTCCAATGAAGATCACCCTACTCCTCCTCGCCGTTCTCCTGGTTCCCACCGCTCAAGCGCAAACTCAGCCGCAACTCGACTGCTCCCGGGCTCGCTACTGTGAAATGCGCGAGCAAGTCACCTCCGCCACCGGACGCTTTGCCGTGGACGACCTGCGCAATGGCACACTAACCGTCCGCGGCTCAAATCGCAGTGACGTAATGGTGCGCATGCGCGTGGAGATCGACGCCCATTCCGAACGCGAAGCCCGCAACATGTTCGGCCTGATTCACACCCACGTAACACCCGGTCGCTTCACCGCCGACGGGCCCAGCCTGGATAATCCCTTCGACTGGATCTTCGGCACCGGCTGGAGCGTGAGCATAGAAGTCCTTGTCCCGAATAAGACGGATCTCATTCTTAGCACTCGCAACGGACCCATCTTCGCTTCCAACATTGATGGGCGCGTTCAGCTGGATTCTCGCAACGGAGCGATCCGGCTCAACGACGTCACCGGTAACGTCCAGTTCGACTCCCGCAACGGAGCGGTCACGCTCACCCGCGTCGGCGGCAGCATCCGAGGCGAAAGCCGCAATGGGGCGATCAATGTGGAACTTGCCGGAAACTCCTTCGCTGGACGCCAGCTCGGTATCGAGAGCCGCAACGGAGCTGTCACCGTCGCGCTGCCGCGCAATTACAACGCCCACATCATCACGGAGACGAACAACGGCCACGTCAATTCTGATTTCCCCATGAGCGTTCGCGGGAGCGTGGGCCGCAACAACGGTAACGACGGCAACCGCGAGTTCGATCTGGGCACCGGCGGACCCACGATGCGCATCACCACCCGCAACGGAGGAATCCGCCTGCGCCAGATCTAGAACGGACCCTTGAACGCCTCCCGGTTCCATGACAGACTTGTGGGCGGCTCGTGACGAAAATACTCTTAACGCTCGCGGCGCTGCTGCCGCTGGTGGCAATTGCAGCGGATGTTGTTATCCAACTCAAAGGCGGCGAATTTCAGGTCACTGATCTGGGATCGGCGCCTGCTCCCGAACAAGGCTGGGGATCTGTGTTCGCGGTCTACGCAGGCACAGGCGACATCCCGCCGATGAGCGGAACCTACCATCGCACTGGCGACATCCTCTACTTCAAGCCGCGCTATCCACTTACCCCCGGCGTGCAATATCGAGCAGTGTACCGGCCAGTCGGCGGAAGCCCCATTGAGGCCCGATTCGATGGACCCAAGGCCATCGCCAGCCCCGCAACAAGGGTGGAGAAGATGTATCCTTCAGCAGACACTCTGCCCGCCAACCAATTGAAGCTCTATCTGGAGTTCTCGCAACCGATGTCCAGAGGCGGCATATGGAGCCACATCCATCTCATCCGCGACGATGGCACAGCCGTCGCGCTTCCGTTTCTCGAAATCAATCAAGAGTTGTGGAATCCCGATCAGACGCGCCTCACCGTACTGTTTGACCCCGGTCGCATCAAGCGTGGCGTGACTCCACAGGTGGAGATGGGCGAAGTTTTGGAACCGGATCGGGGCTATACGCTGGTGGTGGATCGCGAGCTGCGCGACGCTAACGACCAGCCATTGGCCGAGGGCTTCCGCCGCGAGTTCCGCGTGGCTCCGCCATTGCGCGAGGGCATCGATCTCAACCAATGGAAGGTCACGGCATCCCGACAGTTACTGACCGTTGAGTTCGATCGCCCGCTCGACTGGGCGCTGCTGCAACACGTCTTGCGTGTGAATGGAATTGAAGGCGCTTCGGTCATCGATCGCAGCGAAACGCGATGGCGCTTTACGCCCGTGCAGCCGTTCAGGCCCGGCCGCCACGATCTCGTGATCGATATGACACTGGAAGACCTCGCGGGTAACCGCATCGGTCGCCCCTTCGATGTCGACCTGTTCGAACGCGGCACGGAGCGCATCACGGCGGCGACCGCCACATTAGGTTTCGACGTGCGCTAGTCTATCTGGAGGTTCACTTTATGCAAGCCGTCGTACAATCCGCCAAGAACACGGGACGCCTCAAGCAGTGCTCCATGAGTCAGAACTTTCCAGCGGGCGTTTCACTGGAAGACCGCTGCCGCATCACCGCCGAACTGGGCATGTGGGGCATGGACTTGGTGGGCGCGCAGGACTGGCCAACGCTGCGCAAGTACGGCCTGCAACCCACTGCGGCCACCGGTGGAGGCATGGGATTCCCCAACGGCATCATTCGACCGGAGATGCACAATGATCTGGAAAAATCGGTGGGCGCGTTGATCGATCAGTGTGCCGAAGGCGGCTGCCCCAATATCATCGGGGTCGGCGGACAGCGCCGCGGCATGTCCTACGAACAGGGAGCCGACAACGCGGTCGCCTTCTTCAATCGCATCAAGAGCCACCTGGAAGACAAGAACATCACGATGGTCACAGAGGTGGTCAACACCCGCAACGATGACCCCGCGCTGGGCCGCACCGACCAGATCTTTAACCACATGGCGTGGGCTGCGGACGTGATGAAGCGGGTAAACTCCCCACGGGTCAAGATTCTCTGCGACGTGTATCACATGCAGATCATGGATGGCGATATCGCACGTAACATCCGCGACTATTATCCGTGGATCGGGCACTTCCACACCGGCGGCGTCCCCGGGAGACGGGAGCTCGACGACACGCAGGAGATCAACTATCGCTACGTCGCGCAGGTCATTGCGGACCTGGGCTACACCGGCTTCGTTTCGCACGAATACCACCCGACGGAGGGCCGCGACTTTGTGGCCAGCTTGAAACAAGCCGTCGACATCATGCGCGTCTGAGCCCAATCTGAAGGAACCGGACGCGCAGCCCCCGCGTCCCAGCTATCATTAGAAGATCCAATTCCGAAGGGGATATCCACTTTGAAGCGAACGTTGTTTACTGGCGGACTCTTGTTGTGCTCCGCTCTGACTACCTGGGCCCAGACGCCCGCGCCCGCTGCGCCTGCCACAGACGAAGCGCCGGAGCGACTGGAGGAGCGCGCCTACGTGCGGCGCGTGTCACTCGGCATCTCATTGAATCTCACGCCGCTGAACCTGTTTGCGAAGGAAAACATGGTGGAGAAGCTCACGACGACGCCGCCGGTGGAATTCGACTCCGCGGTGGATCCGAAGAGCAACCGCTTTGGCCTCGGCATCACGCTGCAGTACGCTCTATCCGAGCAGTGGGCTATCGCCGTAGCACCTACCTATCGCAAGGTCGCGCTGCATGCTTTTGTGCAGAGATATGAAGGCGTCGACAATTCCTCCACGTTCCTGGACGAGCGCGCCAAGACCGAAATCAACGAAGATACAACGGCCCGCTTTATGGACATTCCGGTGCTGGCTCGCCACTATTCCAAGCCGCGCCATGAGAGCGGCAAGCGCTGGTTCCTGGAAGCTGGTCCGGTGATGCGCATGACTTCGCGGGTTCGCACGGTGAATGACATTGTGCCCCCCAAGGGCGACCGCTTCAAGACCAACACTCCGCTGGATTTCAATAAGAACAGCGTGGGCTTCACGGCGGGTATCGGCGGGCAATTCATCGACGACTTCGGCATCCGGGCGATTCCGGAAGTGCGCTACACCCACTGGATCAACAAGCCGTTTGATTCGTTTCACGGCAAGACGCGTGCGAATCAGATCGAAGTTGTGCTGACCTTCGCGTTCTAGAAGTCGTTCAAGTAACGTTCGAAGTCTTGCGGACGATGGCAGTGGGCCATCGCGACCTCCGCTGTAATGCGCCCCGTCCGAACCATCTCGGCCAGGGACTGCTCCATCGTGATCATCCCAGCGGCGCGGCTGGTGGAGATCGCGTTGTACAACTGGTGGTCTTCGCCCTTGCGGATCAAGTTGCGCACGCCGGGAGTCGCCATTAAGATCTCGACCGCGGGATAGCGCGCACCCGTCGAGGTCGGCACCAATTGCTGCGCGACCACTGCAAGCAAGGCCAGCGACAACTGTTGCCGGATCTGCGACTGGTTGGCTGCGGGGAACGAATCCAGAATTCTCGACACGGCTTGCGATGTATCGTTCGTATGCAGGGTCGAAAGCACCAAGTGTCCGGTTTCAGCTGCGGTGAGGACCGTGGAAATCGTCTCCGGATCGCGCATTTCACCCACCAGAATCACGTCCGGATTCTGACGCAAAATGCTGCGGACGGAGCTGGCGAAGTCCGGAGCGTCGGTACCGACCTCGATTTGTTCGATGACCGAATTGCGATTGGCGTGAACGTATTCGACGGGATCTTCGATCGTGACCACGTGATGATGGCGAGTGGTGTTGATCAGGTCCACCAGTGCTGCCAGAGTGGAGCTCTTGCCACAACCCGTTGCGCCGCTGATCAAGATCAAGCCTTGACGCGCCTCGGCCAACTTGCGCAGCACCGGCGGCAGGTGGAGAGATTCCAGCGACGGAACTTTCTCCGGCAACAATCGGAAACTGCCCGAGAGCGTCCCACGCTGATGATGCACGTTGGCCCGAAAACGCCCGATGCCTTCGCGGCTGAAACACAGGTCCACCGATTTTGTGCGCTGCAATTCCTGCAACTGCGTCGGCGTCAGGAACGACGTCAGAATCCCGCGCGTCTCTTCGGCTGTCAATGCCGGACCCGGAGCAGGCGACAACACTCCGCCCAAGCGCAACGTCACGGGCGCGCCCGCGATCACGAGAACGTCCGACGCTCCCCGGCGCGATGCGTGCGATAACAGACGGTCGAGCGATGAAGTATCGGCCGGAATCGCGGGGGCCGTATTGGGCGACATTCCGGTGGGCGCGGACCGGTTTAGCTCCGCGACGATGTTGGCCAGTTGGTGATCGTACCCAGACACGTCCTCAGTATGACGCTATCCTAGAAGCATGTGTTCCCGGCTGCTCTCCGCAGCTCTCCTATGCGCTTTGGCCGGACAAGCGCAGAGCGCGGAGGAGATTCGTTCTTTCCTGCAGAAGCGAGCTCTGTTCACGCCGGCTGAAATCGCTCGCATGGATTCCGGACAGGCCATTGCGAAACTGCTGCCTGCGCCTTCGCCCGACTACATCTACGTCTTCGGGTCCGTGTATGTAAAGGCGACGCCGGAACAATACCTGCGTTACGCGGCCGACGCCGAATTCCTGCGCAAGCTGCCGCAATACCTCGCACTGGGGCGCTTCAGCTCCGCCCCGGAGAAGGACGACCTGCGCGGGTTCGAGTTGGAAGCAGACGACATTAAGGAACTCCGTACCTGTCGCCCTGGGAAATGCGAAGTTCAGCTACCCGACGTGGAGAGCGCCGCGTTTACGCAATCCATCGATTGGAAGCGGGCCGATGTAGCCCAACAAGTGAGCGCGCGCACCCGGCTACTGGCGCTGGACATTCTGCAGCGATATCAACGCGGCGGTTCACGGGAGCTGGGGTCGTATCATGACCTGGGAAAGCCGGTGAGCATCGAGCAGCATTTTGCCGACTTGCTGAAGGCTCCATCGATTGCTGTAAATTTCCTACCCGAGTTCCAGCGCCACCTGATGGGATACCCGCAAGTGACCCTGCCCGGCGCGGAATCGATGTTCTACTGGGAGCGGGTCAGCTTCGGCTTGAAGCCGACGCTGCGCATCAACCATTCGGTGCGCTATCAATCGCGCACGCCGACCTCAGACATCGCGGTGATCGCGGTGAAGCAACTGTGGGCCAGCCACTATCTGCAATCGGCGATCGACTTGACGGTGTGCGTGCGCGATCAGCGTGTGGCTCCGGGCCAACCAGGCTGTTATTTGATGAGCCTGAAGGCATCGAAGCAAGCGGGACTGACAGGGTTCCTAGGCGGCATCATGCGCCGCGTGATCACTACCAAGACGCGTTCCGGCGCAGAGGAATCGTTAGCGGGAATCAAGAAGGAATTGGAAGCCAGGCCCGCAACGCGATAGACTCAGATTGTTACCCACATGCGCCCGTAGCTCAGCTGGATAGAGCATCTGGCTTCGAACCAGAGGGTCGGCCGTTCGAATCGGTCCGGGCGCACCACTTCTTCGGGATCTAGGGCAGCGGCACCAGCCGCAGGTCCAGACGATCTTTCAGATCGAACATCATCAGGGCGCGGGTTTCATCGTAGGCATCTAGCTGCACCACCGCTTTCAGACTCAGCACCTTCTGCATCGGAATCTGGTGGTCGTCGCCCCCATCTTCATTGACTCCTTCGAAGTTGGCGAACCCGCTTAGCGAAAGCTTCTGAACACCGTGCAGCGTGTTCGCCACCAGCAAGAAATCCTGACCGCCGCGTTGGTACAGAATCATGTCGATGGGGCTGCTGTGGCGACCCAATTCGGCCAGTGTCTCTCCGGTGATGTGCGTTCCGTCTTCCAAGTCGCTCATACGTAGCTTGACCAGCGGCGTGCAGGTGTAAGCCGCCAGCAGGAATCGCTCCCCGCCGCTGGTGTACGGCACCATGGTGCGAACGGGAGAATTTGTCTCGTAAGCGAAATGCGAGGTGTGATAGATCTCGATGGAGGCGCCCCGATCCGCCTTCGCAAAGGGAAACGGCACAACGCGTAACGTGGAAGAAAAGTCCTCATTGGAAAGCCCAGCGACGATGAGTTGTCCGGCGGAGTACTGAAGGTCGGTGATGGCAAGGGCTCGCGATGCCCTGCGGCGTGCGAGTAGTTTTGCGGGTAAACCGGGCAGATCGACGCGAGAGTGCGAGACGTTGGCGAGGTCGACCTCTTCCATAGAACCGCTAGCAGTGAGACGCAGGATGACAGGAATTGCGTCCGGCCCGCGACCGCGTCCAATTGCCAGGTAAATATTCTTCGAGATTGGATTTACTTTGATGTCGTTAAAACGGATCTCGCTAGGCTTGGTCCCCAGCAACGCCGCGATCTTCTGGTCGATGCCAGTGATGGAAACGGCCGGCGCATTGCTGACCGGCGTGCGATCGCCGGTGTCGAGCGCGAAAACAGCTCCTCCGGCGGAGTCGCCCACAAACAGGATTCCATCGGGTCCGAAAGCCAGCGCTTCAGCCGATTCGAGCTTCGCAGGACCGGCTTTCAAGCCATAAGGCTGAGCCAGCAATATTCCGGAGACAAGCAAAAAGGCAAGGAGGCAGCCGCGCATGAGTCTATTATGACTTGGGGTGAGCAGGAAAAAGGGAGGCTGCCGGAGGAGACAGCCTCGCCAAACAAGGAGCACCGTGTTCAGCAAAAATCATAGCCCTTGGAACCGGCACGTCGCCATCCCATCGATGCCGTAGTAGGAATGGAGCAGGAAAGAGTGCATCCTTAGAGAGGACGAATCCCCATGCCCGTGCGACGCTCCATTTTCTTGGTTGCCGCGTTTGCAGCCCTGCTGACGATTTGCGGTGTTGCTGCGTGGTCGGTATGGAGCAACACTCGCGATGCTCAGGCCAACACAACCAGCGTGCATGAACGCGATCTGGCCATTCATGAAGCGTTGGCGGAAATTCGTGCAGAAGTTTATCTAACAGCGATCTTAGCTCGCGATGAGTTGCTGGACGAAGCTCCGAATGTAGCCGATTACCGGCAGCAATTCGGGGAAATCCAGCGCCGGATAAACACTGGCTTGCGGACATTGCAGCGGTTACTGGCAGGCAAAGAACCGGAAGCCGCACTGGGGCAACTGGCAAAGGAATTGGACGACTACGCGGTCTCCACCGAAGTCATCCTCGCGTGGACTCCGCAGCAGCGCCAACTGGAGCGGGAGGAAACCTTACGGCAGCGCGTCGGTCGCAGGCGCGACATTCTCACGCTGACGGAACGCCTTGAGACACTGGCAACAAAGACTTCGGCGGAGCAGCGGATGCTGATCCAAGCCGGAGATCAATCTTTCCGCTCGTCGCTTGGGTGGATAGCAGGGGTGGCGTTGCTGCTTGGTGCAGGCGTTGCGGGGTTCACGCTTTACCGGATGAGGGCACTGGAAGCACAGTCCGAGTGGGCTGAAAGCGAATTGCGTTCCCTGTCCGGCCAGTTGCGGACAACGCAGGAGCATGAACGCAAGTACCTGTCGCGCGAACTTCACGACCAAGTGGGGCAGATGTTAACAGGCGTGCGGATGGAGCTGGCTGCGATTTCACGTAGGACAGATGAGTCGAGCCCAGCGATCCATGAAGCGTTGGAGCATGCGAAGGGAAACGTGGAACAAACATTGCAGGTGGTGCGAAACATCGCCATGCTGCTGCGGCCTTCCATGCTGGACGATCTGGGCCTAACACCGGCGTTGACTTGGCTGGCGAAAGAAATGGCGCGCTCCAGCGGGATGGAGATCCGGCGGGACATTGACCCGCGCGTGGATCAATTGCCCGATGCACACAGGACCTGTTTGTACCGGATCGTGCAGGAAGCTCTTACGAACGCATCGCGGCATTCCGGAGCTCGGACCGTGGACCTGAAGGTGACCAGCGGGAGTGGGTCCGTACGGGTCAAGGTGACGGATGACGGACGCGGGTTCGATCCCATTTCCGAGAAGAGAAAGGGACTCGGTTTACTGGGGATGGAAGAGCGTATACGAGAGCTCGGAGGTCAGCTGTATGTAACCTCGTTTCCAGGAAGAGGGACCTCCGTAGAGATCCACCTGCCAGAGCCGTCAACCTTGTCGGAAAACCATTTCGGAGATAACCATGACAACAGTTCTTCTCGCGGACGATCACGGGATCGTACGGACCGGATTGAGACTACTCTTTGAGCGAATTCCCGGCACGCAGGTGATCGGCGAGGCCACTGATGGACGGCAAGCCGTGGCCCTGGCGAGTCAACTGCGCCCGGACATTGTGATCATGGACGTCGGCATGCCTTCATTGAACGGACTGGAGGCTACAGCTCAAATCGTAAAGGATAACCCTTCCACCGGCGTCATCATGCTGAGTATGCATGCCGATGAGAGCTACGTCTTGAAGGCGCTGGATGCCGGAGCAAAAGGGTACCTCTTGAAAGACAATGCGGACGACGACATAGAGGAGGCAGTCCGCGCGGTTTCGGGTGGCAGGCCGTACTTTTCGCCGGCCATCACGCAGATCCTTTTGGAAGACTCCGTACAGGTCATGCGCGAGCGTGGCGTTCGGGATTCCTACGACCTTCTGACGGAGCGCGAACGCGAAGTATTGCAGCTGCTGGCCGAGGGCCACTCGAACAAGGAAGCCGCAGGCATCCTCAAATTGAGTCCTTTCACGGTGGAAACGCACCGGACAAATCTAATGCAGAAGCTCGGACTCCACAACACGGCAGAGATCGTCTTGTACGCGGTGCGTAAGGGCGTGGTCAAGATGTAGCAACGGCTCGCTTCCGGGCGAGCAGCAATAGCGACTGGCCTGCGGGGAAGGATCCTCCGTGCAGCAGCCACTCGGCTTCGATCCGCAGCGCGGAACCGAGAATGGTGTTGAGCCAAGCAGGAACAGGCTGCAGTCCGGAGCCGGGCTCACCCGTCTGGAAAGGTTCCCAGAGGCGGAATTTGGCCAACGCCACGGGCATCAAGAGGCTGTTCAAGTAGGTACACCGGACAACATCAAGACCGTTGCGGCGCGCCAAGTCGAGTAGGCGGCCGCGAGTGAAGCGTTGCCGCTCATGGGTAAAGGCGGAATGACGGCTCCGGAGAATGTCGAGCGCGGAGACACGCAGCACCAAAAGACCACCAGGTTCCAGCACGCGGCTGAGTTCCGAGAAGGCGACCTCCTCCTGGCCGCGCTCCAGATGCACCAATACGTCGAGGGAGATCACGCAGCCATAGGCGGCTGAGGCGAAGGGCAGGGCGCGCACGTCGGATTGCGCCATTGCCCCGGCACCGCGTTGCCGCGCATGACGGAGGCCTTCGATAGCCAGATCTGCCACGTCCACGCGCGAACCAAAGTGTTCCGCGAACTGCATGGCAAAGTGCCCTGTTCCACATCCCGCCTCCAATACGCGCTGCGGGACGTTGCTGCCCCATTCCTGCTCCAGCAGCCCAAAAAGGATCCGCTGCATGCCCTGAAACCACCAGAACGTTTCTTCGGTTCGAACGATATTGTCGAACTCGGCTGGATTCATCATGCTGCGTTTAGGATGCGCACTGCGTTCGCTGAAGGTGCCCCAGTGAGCAGCCGGGTTGGCCACCGAGGTAGTGTTCCCGGTGTTCCCGGAAGTAGTCCAAGGTCTTGCGGACTCCCTCGCGAAGACTAGTCGTCGCGCGCCAACCCAGTTCCTCTTGGCAGGCGGCTGGGCAGGTAGCGTAGCTTCCAATATCAATGGGCTTGCGATCGGGCGGGAACGGACGCAGGCGCGGCTCCCCCAGACCCGCCTGGTGAGAGAATTCGCAAGCGATGTCGGCCAACGACAGGGATTCGACCGAACCGACATTCAGCGTTCGCTGACCCGGATTCTGAGCCATCCCAGCGCGCAGGAATGCGTCGCAAGCATCATCGACGTATACCGGATCGCGCAGTTGCTGCCCATCGCCATACACCTCAATGGGCATGCCTTGGATCGCACGATTCGCGAATACCGGCAGGAATCCCTGGCAAGCAAGTCCGATCGCCATGCGCGGCCCGTAGATGTTCGTCAGACGCAGAACGATCGCGTCCAAGCGGCCCAAGCGCGACAGCATCAGATGGTATTGGGCAGCGGCGGCCTTATGCACCCCGTTGAAATCGATTGGTGACACCGGATGCATTTCGTCCACAGGAAGAGACTGCGGCACCCCATAGACTTGGCGGGTTCCGGCGTATACGATGCGCAGGCCTGGGCGAATCCGGGAGCATGTAATGAGAAAACGCAGGTGGGCCGTTGTATTAATTTCCAGGTCGCGCTCGGGATACAGCATGGAGTGCGTGTGGCTGACCTCACCGGCCAGATTAAAAACCACGGAGGTGTTTTCCAGAAAGGGCTCAACGGCAGGATCCCCTATGTCCAGCGGGGCCATCTGGATGTCAGAGTGCGAGCCGGCTAGGTTGAAACAATTGCTGCCGCAGCCCGGCACGCGCGAGTCGACAACCACTACGGAAGCCCCGAGTTGCACCAAGCGAAGCGCCAGATTGCTCCCGATGAACCCTAGCCCGCCCGTCACCAGGACGCGTTTTCCTTCGTAGAAACGATTCATGCGAAGAACCGGCCTACCTGCGCCGCCACATGGAGAGCGGTGTCTTCTTGAATGTGCGGTCCGATGGGAAGCGAAAGGATCTCTTTGCACGCTCGGGCCGCTTCGCAGGGCTCGGCGGCCCAGGAGCCGCGGACAGCGAACGCTGGGTGTTGGTGCAAAGGGTTCGGATAGTGGACGGCGGTTTCGATTCCGGTGGAGCGCAGATGCTCCCGCAGTTCATCGCGGCGCGCAGTCCGGATCACATAGAGATGGTGAACGCTCTCGCCCTCGTGTGGCACAGGTGTCACTCCAGGCACCCCGCGGAAGGCTTCTTCATAAACCTGGGCAATGCGACGGCGATGCATGTTCCAGTGTTCAAGATGCGGCAAGAATGCACGCAGGCAGGCGGCCTGAAGTTCGGAGAGCCTGGAATTTATCGCCGGGATGCGCGCCCATTGATCGCTATCTCGTCCACCATCGCGCAACAGGCGAAAGTGATCCGCCAGTTCTGGTGAACTGGTGACCACGGCTCCGCCGTCGCCAACTCCCCCAAGATTCTTGGTTGGATAGAAACTATATGCAGTGTAGGGAGAAAAGGTTGTGAGCGGCTGGCCCTGATAGCGCAGTCCGTGGGCCTGGCAAGCGTCCTGAACCAGAGGCACGCCCCGCTCCCGGCAGAGATCCGAGAGTGGACCCAGTGGACAAGCGTTTCCGTACAAGTGAACGCCGATGATGGCGGCGGTGCTGCTGGTCCAAGCGGCCGCAGCGGTCTCGGCGGTTAACTGTAAAGTGTGAGGATCCACATCCGCGAAACGGACGCGAGCCCCTGCGGCGAGCACGGCTTGCGCGGTGAACAAGGAAGTATTCGCAGGGACGATGACATCCTGATCGGGAGCAACGCGAAGTGCGCGAAGGCACAGCTCAATGGCCGCCGTTCCGCTACCGACACCGATAGCCACTGTACTTCCGAAGGCGTTTGCCAGCTCTTGCTCGAAGCTCCTTACCTGCTTCCCCAGGATGAATCGACCGGCCTTGAAAACGGAAGCGCTGTTGAGCATAGCCTGCGCGCGACTTCGCTCCAGTACGGGAGCGAGGTCAAAGAGCGGGACTTCAGCTATCGCGTGTAATTGCTCGTTGTTCAAATCGTGCCATTCACGATACGGCAGCGCCACACGTCTTGTATATCCCACAAAGGCTGTATTGACCGGCCGTCGCCTGATTGTTAGACTCCTGGCAATTCTTCCGCTGCTCGGGGCAGCGGCTAACGGGTATTATTTTTGATCTCAAGAGCCAGTCAATCGACTTCGGCGGATGCTGATTTCCGCTTTGCCGCTAGTCTATCGGTCTTCTTCCCCGCCTACAACGACGCACCCTCTTTGCCGGAATTGCTTCGCAAGACATTTGAAACGCTTTGCCGCTTCGCGTCCGATTACGAAGTAATCGTTGTCAACGACGGCAGCTCCGATCAAACAGGCGAGGTGCTGACGCAACTGGCGAAGCAATACTCGCCACATTTACGCGTTGTGACGCACGTTCAAAATCTTGGATATGGCGCTGCCCTGCGGAGCGGGTTCGCGGAGGCTCGCAAGGAGTATATCTTCTATACGGATGGTGACGGACAGTACGATCCCACCGAATTGGAACAACTCTTGCGCGCGGCCGGTCCGCGTACCGGGCTGGTGAATGGGTATAAGATCTCGCGTAACGATCCGTGGCACCGAATCGCAATCGGCTGGCTGTACAACCGGTTCGCGCGGTGGTTGTTTGGGATCCAACTGCGCGATATCGACTGTGATTTCCGGTTAATCCGGCGCAGCGCGTTTGAGCCGCGCACTCTTCAATCGACTGGGGGGACCATCTGCGTTGAGTTGGTGCGTCAACTGGAACTCAGCGGGGCGGAAGTGATCGAATTGCCGGTCCATCACTATGCAAGGCAGCACGGCCGTTCCCAATTCTTCCGGATCAAGTCCCTGGCGTTCACGTTCCTGCAACTGATTCAGGTCTTTCTCAGATTGGTGGTGGCCCCTGCATTGAGGACCCCGAGAGAGGACGATACGCCCCGGTTCCGTCCATCGGCGCATTGGATTGGCGTAGCGACCCTCAGCGTGGTGGCTCTCTCGTTCTTGGCGTATGCGCGTGCGCTCGGGCTGCCATTCATCGCGGATGACTATGTTCAGATTCAGCTGGCGCGAGACTTCGGTCCTTCGTCCAAATGGGGCGCTTTGGCTCAAGACGCGCTTTACCGTTGCCGGGCCACGTCCTTGGTGTTGACGTATTGGATGGAACAATGGTTCGGCCTGGACCCGGGTTATTTCCGGCTAACCAGCGTGCTGCTGCACGCGGCAAACGGATTACTGGTATTGTCGCTGGGCTTCTGGCGGCTCATCGGATGGAAGGTTGCCGCGCTGGCGGCTGGCTTCTTTGCCTACAGTCAACGCCATAGCGAAGCCGTCATCTGGTTCGCGGCCGTGCCTGAGTTGCTGGTATTCTTCTTCGCCATGGGCTCCTTGTTGTGTTGGATTGGGTGGCTGCAATCCACGCGCGGGGCAGCCCGATGGTACCTGGGGGCATTCGCCTGCTACGTGCTGGCGTTGTTGTCCAAGGAGTCCGCGGTCGCGGTGGTGCCTCTACTGGCTCTGGTGCTGCTTGCGGAACGAAAGTGTACGGGAAACCGGATATTGGCGATTGCTCCCTTTGCTGGCCTAGCCGGTATCTACTTTGCGTTCATCTACGGGGCACGAGCGAATCATCTCCACTTCAACGACGGCACGTTTTCCTTGAGTGCACCTTTTGTGGAAGTTCTGGTCCGAAGCACAGGTGGATTGTTGTGGGTATGGGGCGCGATTGCCGCGGCGCTGTTGGCGTCCCGATTCTTCAAGGCTCCGCGAGGCGTGGCCCTATTGGGGCTCGTTTGGATCCCACTGGCGTTACTGCCCTACAGTTTCTTGACTTACATGGTCCGCGTGCCCAGCCGGCACACGTATTTGGCGAGCGCCGGAATGGCCCTAGTCGTTGCGGCTGGCTTTCTGGCCTTTCGCAATAGTAAGTACGCAACACTGCGACCCTGGCTGGTTCCAGCTGTGGCGGCGCTGAGCATCGTTCACGAGGCGGGCTACATCTGGACCGTCCAGCACCAGCGGTATGTCATGCGTGCCCAGCCCACCGAACTGCTGTTGCAGGCGGTTGAACCGGAAACGGAAGCGGTGCGAGCGGTCTGTTTTCCGTACTCGCATTACGTTGCTGACTATGCGTTGATGCTCTCATTCCCGGGTCGGCCAGGGCTGCGGTTCGAGTTGAACCCCGAGTCCGCGAAGCACCCTCAGGCGGTCGATTTGTGCAACGAATCCGTCGAAGGCATCCGCTACTAGCCAGAGCGGCAACCAATTCGTTGCGTTTCACGCTCAGAACCGTTACATTTGGGACAAATGAGATTGCTTCGATCACCCATGTTGCTTATCCCCATGCTCCTGTTGCTGGCCAGTTGCCAACAGCAGTCGCGGGCAAACCTAAACTACGAGATGGGTGAACGGATCGAGATTGGCCCCTTCACATACGTCGTAGTGGAGAGCGCGTGGCGCAGCGAATTGGGAGAAGGGTTTCAGGTTCGGGCGGCCAAAAATCGTTTCCTGATTCTCACCGTTTCCGTGGCCAACGGTAGCGGATCGGAGACTTCTGTTCCGATGCTGAGCGTGGAAGGCTCCAACGGGCAGACGTATCAGGAATTGAGTGATGGCACGGGCCTCGCGAATTGGTTAGGAATTTTACGAACAGTGAAGCCGGCGGAGACGCTGCAAGGCCGGGTCATCTTTGACGTGCCCTTGAGTTCCTTCCGCTTGCGGTTGCCGGACGGCGGTGAGAGCGGCTACGAAAAATATGCTTGGGTGAACATCCCACTCAGCATCAGTGCCGGCGAAGTTCAGACTCCGCTTCCGGGGAGCGGGACAAAGTAGCTAGGAGTGTGACGTGGTCCTCTTGCGTCTCGCAGTATGCGCGTTTGCGGCGTCGGCGCTGGCCTGCGGTGCGGACTTGGCGATACAGCGCCTGGCGCTGCATGAGTATGAGGACGGTCCACTCATCGCCCCCGGGTACGAGTATCTGCCGGGAGAGACTGTATGGCTCAGTGCGCGCCTGAGCGGTTTTCAACGCGAGCAACTAGACAAAGATGCCGGGCTCGATCATGTGCGCCTATCCTGGCAATTGCGCGCCAGCGATCCTGGCGGAACTCTGATCGCACCGCCGCTTCGCGGCACCATCGACGAGACACTGCAGCCGGAAGATAAGGCTTGGGTCCCGAAGTTTGTAGTCAGCTTTCTGGTTCCGCAGTTTGCGGTACGGGGCACCTATCGTATTCCCGTCACCGTGCGCGACGACCTGGCGAAGACCGAAGTATCCGGGCAACTGGAGTTCCGTGTGCGGGGCGAAGATGCTCCAGCCGCCGGCACAGCGCTGGGAATCCGCAATTTCCGCTTTATGGCCAAAGAAGACGACCGCTTTCCCCTGCGGCCTGCCGTCTACAAACAAGGCGCTGCATTGTTTGCCCGGTTCGACATCATCGGGTACAAGTTCGAGGGCAACAACCACTATGCCGTCGAGTATGGACTCTCCATCTTGGGTCCCCCGAACGCGGGGGGTGTCGCCAAGCCATTGTTTGTGCAGGAATCGGCCGCGGCGGAATCGGCGGAATCGTTCTATCCGCAGCTCTGGATCCCAGGTGGATTCGGACTCAATCTGGATAAAGACGTTCCCATGGGCGAGCACACGTTGGTGCTCACCTTACGCGACAAACTGGGCGGCACCACGCAGGAATTCCGCGAAACCTTCAGCGTCCAATAGTCCAGAGATTAAACGGCGCGCGCGGCCACTAGTGGACATGGCCCTGTTCCGCACTCGTTCGGCTGCTGTCTACGGTATCGACGCCCACGTGATCGATGTTGAAGTCGATATGTATCCGGGGGCGGGACGAGATTTCATCACCGTCGGGATGCCGGACACGGCCGTCCGCGAAAGCCGGGAACGGATCAAGAGCGCGCTGCTCAATTCAGGCTTCGGCTATCCGAACAAATCCATCACCATCAACTTGGCTCCGGCGAATGTGCGTAAGGAAGGGGCAGGGTTCGACCTGCCGATGGCGCTCGGCATCCTCGGCGCGATGGGGGTGGTCAACGCAACCAACGACCATTTGTTCGTGGGGGAATTGTCGCTCGACGGAGCGGTGCGGCCCGTGCGCGGTGCGCTCTCGATTGCCGCTTGCGCGCGGGAACAAGGGATCACGAACCTCTTCGTGCCTTTCGACAATGCGGCTGAAGCATCCGTCGCCGATGGAGTGCGGGTGTTCGGCGTTCGGCATCTCACCGACGTGGTCCGTATTCTGGCGCGACCTGGAGAGACGGCTCCGGAGCCTCGGCCAGCAGAGCCGGCGACTGCGGCGGGCGCGAGTCTATTGGACTTCTGCGACGTCCGCGGGCAGAACACCGCTAAACGCGCGCTGGAAGTTGCTGCAGCAGGAGCGCACAGCGTTCTGTTGTTGGGGCCGCCGGGGTCGGGGAAAACGATGCTCGCGCGGCGCTTTCCGGGGATCCTGCCGGCGCTCACCTTCACCGAGGCGCTGGAGACAACCAAGGTCCACAGCGTCGCGGGAGTGCTGCCGAAAGGCGCGGGGCTCGTGATGGAACGTCCGTTCCGCGCACCGCACCATTCCGTGTCGGATGCAGGATTGTTAGGTGGAGGCAGTGGTATGCCTCGTCCAGGTGAGGTCAGCTTAGCTCACAACGGCGTGCTGTTTCTGGACGAACTCCCGGAATTTCCACGAAATGTTTTAGAGCAGCTGCGGCAGCCCCTGGAGGAAGGCTCCGTCACCCTGGCGCGCGCCCAGATGACGCTACGGTTTCCCGCCAGCTTCATGCTGCTGGCCGCGATGAATCCGTGTCCATGTGGATTCTACGGCGATCCTACCCGCGAATGCCGCTGTACCGGTGCGATTATTCAGCGCTACTTGGGCAAGATTAGTGGCCCACTGCTGGATCGGATCGACCTCCATATCGAGGTGCCGGCCGTGCCGTATCAGGAACTGCGCGGCGCCAGTGGCGGGGCCACTTCGGCGGAGATTGCCCAGCGAGTGGCACGAGCCAGGGCGCTGCAATCGTCACGAGGATTCTATAACGCGCACATCCCGGCCCGCCAGTTGCGGAAGCTTTGCGCTCTGGACGCCACGGGGGAACGGACACTGGAGATGGCCGTTCGAAGAATGGGCCTCAGCGCGCGTTCGCACGACCGGATTCTGAAGGTCGCCCGCACCGTTGCGGATTTGGACCAGGCAGAATGCGTCAGCTCCAAGCACCTTGCCGAAGCAGTACAGTATCGCAGCCTCGACCGGACCTACTGGCAGTGAAGCGGCTAGCGCTTTGTGGGGCTTCTCGGACTAGCTTAGGGTTGGGGAGGGCGGTATGAGGCCGGAGGAAATCGCAAGGTGGTGGAGCGAGGGGGAGATAGAGCCGCGGCCGAAGCGTGACTTCAGCGCTTGACCGCGATCAAGCCACCCACCGGAGCGGACGCACCGCCGTAGCTGGCCGACAGAGCCGCGTCCCCATCCGCCAGCGTGCCTGGAACGATCACGTTGAGCTGGTACAGCCCCGGACTGATCACCCCCGCGAACGTCACCGTTGCGGCGATCCCGCCCACTTGAATGGAAGGCAGGATCGGCAAAGGTCCCGATTGTGCGGAGGCTCCGTCAATCAGCGCTGTGGTTGGCAGCCCGAACCCGAATCCGTAAAGTACGATCGTCTCGCCCGGTTTGGCGGGACTCACTGGATAGCCGGGCGCAGAGAGCGAGGTAGGGCCGACGAGCGTATTGTCAGCATGCGTGGAGACGATATAGTTGGTTCCGAACACGTTGGTTCCGAACAAGGGGAACGACGGCGCTGCGGCTCGCATGTCCACGCTGAACGGTGCACTGGACCTACCCCCGCTGGTCACCACGATCTGCACACTGCCGGCCGTGCTGGCCACGGGCGTCAAGACATTCAGCTGCGTGGGGCTGACGTAGTAGACATACGCGGTCTTACCGTCGATGGTGACGCTGACTCCGCCGAGTGCGGAGGGCATTTCTCCGAAGGCGAAATCTCGCGCATCGCTCCATGTGGTCCCGCTCGCAGGCACTGTAAGCGGAGTCAGGTCCGTTCCCTTGATCTCGATCCAGCCGTTGGGCGCGATGTTGGGAGCGCCGCCGGCCATGCGAACGGAACTGATGACGGGAGTGGCGACGCCGACAGGTGGCCACAGGTTTTTCCCCCAAGCCATTCTGTTGTTATTGTTGTTTCCCAGCAGGATGTCGAGGCGGCCGTCTTCGTCAAAGTCCGCGACCTGCGCGTTGTTCACTAGTCCCACGGGCGGCAGCGTGTCCGTTTTGTTCTCAAAAGAGCCGCCCATATTTTGATACACACGCACCGTGTTAAACCCGCCTGCTTCATCGACGACCAAGTCGGGCCAGCCGTCCTGATTCAGGTCGGGGGCAAACGCGTGATTGTCGTAAACTCCATTGCCGGAGCGGATGAAGTTGAGGGTGGCGTCGGGCTGGTCACGGAATGTCCCGTCGCGATTGTTGATCAACAGCTGTATCAGGGCGTTATCGGCGTTCGATACCAAGACGGCCACATCGGGCCACCCATCGCGATTGAAATCCGCGACTGCGAAATCGAGAGTTTCCCAATCGTCCCCTCCCCGCTTGAGCGGCATGGATCGTTCTGTCGAGTCGATGAAGTTTCCGTTACCGTCGTTCATCAGCAGCCAATCCCGGTTCTGGGGACCACCCTGGCAGCAACCCAGCAGCAGATCCGGAGCGCCGTCGCGGTTCACGTCGATAAACCGGCACGCCAGGAACGCAACCGTTTTCTGCGGCTGGAGGGCTGGCGGCATGCGATTGTTGGCCCTGGAAAAATGGCCCGAACCGTCGTTTAGAAACAGCTTCGGCCCCATAAACGTCGCGGCGACGGAACTGGTGGCGTCCGCCAACAACAGATCCGGGCTTCCATTTCGATCCACATCGGCGGAGCAGACATCGTGGGTCAGGGCCAAATCCGGTGGGAGCCGCGCCGCCGTTTCCTCCTTCAACTCGCCGGACCGTTGCATGAAGATGCGCGAGAGCGCACCAGGGAACGGAGGTGCGTCGAGCCCGGAGCCTGCAAGAACAACGTCCTCAAAGCCGTCGCGGTCGAAGTCCGCGGACACCATGGCTCGAAGTCCTTCCGTTGTGATGCGCGGCGCGGGTTCCAACGCAGTGAATACGCGTTTCCCTTCGTTGTGCAGGAGCATCACCGGGCCGCCGGAATTCTGCACCATATTCGCGGGAGTCAGCACAACCAGGATGTCCTTGTGCCCCTTCGCATTCACCAATAACCCCGTCGGCCCACCCCAGTTATCGGGGATGTTGGAGAACTTGGGCAGGTCCTGAAGCTCCCAATAGGGTCCCCCTTCGAGCGCGCTGAGTCTGGACCATTGCGTCGGGTCCGGGATACTCATGGGCACCGCCTGCGGACCGATCGCCGCCGCCGTTGCCCCTTTGCCCTCCGACAGCGGCCAGTTCACCATCAGGCCCGGCTCATTGCCGCTGAGCTTCTGCGTCGCGAAGGTACGAAGCTCCGTAGCGGACAGCGCGCGCGACCAGAGACGGACCTCTCGCATCGCACCGTTGAACGAACAGCCACAGCTTAGCTCGCCGATTTTCCCGATGACGCCGCCCAGGCTGAACGGACCGGGTGAGTTCGGGGGAGGCCCCTGGCTCAACCCCGAGGCAACCTGCACACCATTCACATACAGCCGGAGCGTCCCGGCGTCCAAGGTGGAAGCCACGTGAGTCCAGCGAAGCAGCGGGAGATCCGACGTCCCAACCAGAACGCGCGAGGAGCCTGTTTGACCGGTGCTCTGGGTGAATCTCGGTTGCGGCCGGGTGAGTTCCAGACCCAGTGTGTACAAATGAAAAGGATCTGTCCTGGGATCGGTGGCTCGACCCATGATGAGTGGCCCTCGGGTGGCTGCCTCGAGATAGATCCAGCCCTCCATCGTAATGCTGGCGCCGAGCGTGATCGGATTGGCGATGGCGACGTTGTTCGAGCTGAAGTGGAGCACGAACTCCTGGGAAGGCGGCTTGAGCGACTGTGCGCACAGCAGGGCGGGCGCGCACAGCAGAAGGGCGAATCGCTTGAACTTGCTGGGCGCAAAACTCCGGGGAGACATTTAGCGATCTTCCCACATTGATACGCCGATACGTCTCACCGTCTTTTTGGGTGTGGGACACTTTCTTTCAACCGTGAGGATCAGGGAGCGCACGCTCGAAATGGCCGTCCGGCGCATGGGCCTCAGCGCGCGTTCGCACGACCGGATTCTGAAGGTCGGCCGCACGGTGGCGGATTTGGATGGAGCTGAAGCGGTAAGTTCAAAGCACCTAGCCGAGGCCGTTCAATACCGGAGCCTCGACCGGACGTATTGGCAGTGAGTCGCCCCAACCCAAAATTACCCAAAGTACGGGGTGCAGTACCGTTACTTAGAAACCTTTCTTCCCTTGTCCCATGCGCAGGGAATACTCACACTTACTCTGTGATGGAACGTACCGATTTCGAACAGTGGCGATCTAAAGAGGTCGCCCGGCTGTTGGCGCTGGTGGAAACCGAGCGGCGGTATTACCAGGAAGTGGTCGCGGCGCTGCCCGTGCCGCTGGCGGTGTTGTCGACCGACAATGCCATCGCCTGGGCGAACCGCAGTTTCCGGCGCTTGTTCGGCTTGCGCTCCGAAGACGTCCGTCGCAAGAATATCGAGCAATTGCTGCTCATTCCAGCACTAGGGGACTGGATTAAAGACGCCCGCACACAGGCTATGGGAGCCGCCATGGCGACCACCGTCTCCGGGCAAGCAGCTCGACTCACTGCGATTCCGGTGCGGAGCTCAGACGAAGACTCCGACGCCGAGATGTTATTGGTGCTGGAGATGGGCGCGGAGCAGGCTCCTACTGTGGTTGACGCGCTTCCGCCCGACCTACCGGCCATCGTGTGGACTGCGGACGCGGAATCTACGGATTTCCGGACTGTTGCCGGCGCTGTCGAGGAATTTCTGGGCTATCCGACGTCCCACTGGCTCAACCGGGCAGGTTTTTTCGAAGAACGGATTCACCCCGACGATCGGGATTCGACGATCGCCATGTACCAGTCCCTGTTGTCAAAAGGTGGTGATGGGAGCGCGGAGTTCCGCGCAGTCACCGCATCGGGACAGGTATTTTGGTGCCGTGAGTCGATTCGTGTAGTGCTTACCGAAGGTTCGCCAAACCTGATCACAGGGGTGCTGACCAGCATTGAACGGCGTAAGAAATTAGAGCAGCAACTGCTTGCCGCGGGCCGCTTGGACGCGATCCAGTCGATGGCAGGACGGCTGGCGCACGACTTGAACAATCCGCTGATGATCATCCACGGCTACGGCGAGGAACTGTTGCAGTCGTTGGATCAAAACAGCCCGGCACGTGCCGACGCGGTGGAGATCATGACGGCGGCGGAGCGAATTTCGGCGGTAGCAGGGCGGTTGACCGAATTGACCCGGCCTCAGGCCCAGATGCAGTCGCTTACCCGGCTAAATCTGGCGGACCTGCTCGCGGGCCAGCGCGCCAGAATCGCGAAGGCTGCCGGAGGCCGTGTCACACTCGACATGACCTTGGGCATGGCCAAAGTGTGGGCGAAAGCCGACGCAGCGCAGTTATCCGAAGTGATTCTGACGCTAGCCTCTCCGGACCGCGAGGGAACACAGGATCGGACGCGCCTGACGGTCACCTGCGACACCGACGTGATCGCGGAACGTGTGCCGGTGAGTCCACTGGCCCCTGGCAGATATGCGCGGATTGTATTGCGCGATGACGGTCGCGGTTTGGATGCTGGCCAATTGGCGGCGATTTTCGATCCCGTGTTGCACGGAGGCCGGGCAGAAGGCTTGGCGCTGGCGCGGGCCTATAGCCTGGTACGCGAGTGGGGCGGTGACATTGGGTGCGCTGCCGAACCGTTACATGGAACTACGTTCGCGATTTATCTGCCCTATGCGGGCCTGTTCGATGAAATGGGTGAGGATGGAACCACGCCCACCGCGGCGCCCGTCCCGGAAGCCGAAGCACCGCTTGTTCCCGAAGTTGAGCCGCAGCGAGAAACGATTCTGGTAGTGGACGACGAGGCCGGCATTCGCGGTCTGATGCGGAAGATCTTGAAGCGAGAGCGTTATGAAGTGCTGGAAGCGTCCAGTGCGGAAGAAGCTCTGCAGTTGGCGGCGGCGCACAAGGGAACGATCCACATGCTGCTGACCGACGTTATGCTGCCGGGGATGTTGGGTCCGGAACTGGCGCGCAAGCTGTATGCGCTGGATTCCTCGCTCAAAGTGCTCTACATTTCAGGCTACACGCAGGACGAATCGGTGCGGACCGGTGAAGTACCTCCGGGTGCGCGATTCCTGGCGAAGCCATTTACACTGGGCGCGTTGCTGGGGAAAGTGCGCGAAACGCTGGACGCCTAGCGCTAATCGTCGGCTGGGACTTCATCAGAATCCGCTCGCTGCGCTTGCCGCGGTCGCGGCGGATCTACAGCTTTCGCGAGGACCTGCAGGTCCATTTCCCGATTGGCGGGCGACTCCGTTCTGGTTACGGCGAGGGGACTTGGCTCCCGTCGACGCCAGATAGTCTTGTCCTTGCATGGCTTGAAGCTGGCGAAATTACAGCGACACGCCGCGCACCGGTAGCGCTTGGCCCCCAAGTTGAGCATCAGCATGGTGCTGGATGGGGGGTTGTAATACTGCAGGCTCCAGGTGGTGAGTTCCTGGCGATAGCAGCGCGGGCAACGGGCATATTTCCAGGCTCCGCCCTCCCACATGCTGGTTTCCCACCTCGTTTTGCAACGGCGGCAGCGAAGGTGATAGATGCCGCATAACGATTTCAGAGCATCCCCAAGCCCGCGGCCGCTAGAAACTTTGATCTCTCGAGTACCGCATTTGGGGCAGGCTAGTTGCATTCCAAGGTCTAGAAAGTATTATACGGACGTAGACGCTTTGTGGCCACTCAAATACGTTTGCACGTAACGCTTTAACTCGGTGACCAGGGCATCGCAGGTGGCACGTCCACCCTTGACCTTGAGCCCTTGGATGTCGACCACAGGCAGCAGTTCACGGGTGGTGGAGGTGATGAAGACTTCGTCGGCCGATTCGAGGTCGGCCGGGAGAAGCGTCTTTTCAACCACGCGGACGCCATTCGCCGGACGGATTTCTTCAATCAAAACCGCGCGCGTGACACCGGGTAAGCATCCCGACGTCAGCGGAGGCGTGTAGACAGTTCCGCCTTGCGCCACAAAGATGTTGGCGGAGGTGCACTCGGAAACTTCGCCGCGTTCGTTCAGCAGTACCACTTCGTCCAAGCCCTGTTCGTGCGCGCGTTCGTACCAAGTAAGGTTCTGCGCCCAGGAAGTGTACTTGACGCCGGCAAATTCGTTTCCCGCGTGGCGGCCGTGCGGGACCACGCCGAGGCGCACGCTATCGCCCCACTGGTAGACGTTGGCGGTGAATGCGAGCACGTCAAATTTCGGCATGAGGGCGTGACCTTCGAACAAACCGCCATGATTACGGACCACGTTGACGCGCAGCGTTGCATTGGTGGCTTCGTTGGCGCGGATCAATTTGTAGAGCTGCGCTTCCAGCCAAGCGGAATCCGTGGGGAATGGCACGTGCATTTTTTGGGCATCGTGGGTCATGCGGGCAAAGTGGCGTTCCCAGCAGAACATCACGCCGTCGTAGACACGGATGGTGGAAAAGACGCCCCAGCCAGTGAGGAATCCGGTTTGTCCCGCGGAGATACTGAGATCCGCCGCGTCGCGGATCTGGTCGTTGTGAAGCATGAGCCGGTGCATTACTTCTGATTCTATCGGCTTGGACTGGTCGCGGCTATGGGAACCGCAGGATTTCGGTGGCTAGCGTTTCGCGGAGTATCACGATAGGGGTGAGCTTTGACGTTTCTCTAACTGCGATAGAAATATTTGGAGCGGTGATGCGGGCCAGGAATTCAGGGAATGTGGCTAGGTCTTGCGGAGACTGCTCCCAAGCGACGACCGAGTAGTTGCCCGGGGCGAGACCGGAGATGCGGAAGACGCCTTGCGGGTCGGGCTCGGCGTTGCGGATACCAGCGGTCGGGTCCCAGGGAGCGGGCGTTTTAGGCCAGAGGGTTACCAGCGCTCCAGTCGTGGTGCCCATGAGCGTGGCCGCGTTGGACGAGAGCACGACTTCGTTATCGGAGATGGATTTCACATAGGTACCGGGATCCAGTGATTCAAAGGACCAGAAGTATTTGAGCGGCGCAAGATTACGGATCCGGAATGTCCCGTCAGCGGCGACTGTACCGAGCACCGGGGCTGCTGCAGCTTCCGCGGGCGAGAGGATTACGGAGACCGGAAGCTTGGCGGAGCCTTCGATGGTGATGCGTCCGGCGACCTCGAATCCAGGGGCGAGTTTCAACATGAGGCCGTCGATGTTGCCTGTAACGTCGATGTCGGCACGGGCGAAAACGCGCGCGGGCGATTCGGGTCCGGCTGAGCGGCCGGGCGTGGTACGGACCAGAAGTGTGTACCGCCCTGGAGGAAGATCCTCGATTTCGAATGCACCGGTTGCGGCATTTACGTTGGCGAAGTCGACCGACGCGCCTGTGGAATCGGTGACATTCACCTGCGCCTGCACGTTCGCCGGGGTGACTGTGCCGCGAACCGAATACGTATGGCCCCGCTGCATTTCGATCTGGATACCGGAGCCTGTGTCCGTGAGTAGCGTGGTCGGCAAGTTGCGGTCGATCACGCTGGGGAGCAAGAGAGCGTTTGGATTGCGAGTGCTCGACGCAGGGTCTTCGGCGCGAAGGTAGTAGCGGCCCTGCTCGATGTTCTGGATCTGAAATTCGCCGCGCGCGTCGGCGGTGGCGTTGCGGCCTATCGAGACAGGCTGCTTGCGTCCGTTGCGGAAATCGTAGCGCAGGACGGTCACGCGGGCGTTCTTCACCGGAGCGCCATCGGCATCAATGACGCGGCCACTCAGCTCAGTTTGCGCGGAGGCCAGCGTCGCGAACAGCAGCAACAGAGGAAACTTCACGGGAACTGCGCCATCTCTTTTTCGACGGCTTCGCGGGAGATCACCTTGGGTTCGACGGCGACAGACTCGCCTTCGGCCAGCGTCACTTTTGTCGCCAGCGCGGTGAAGCGGGCCAGGAACTCGGGGACACGAAGATAGTCGGTGTTGAGGGTTCCCCATGCAGCCACGTAGTAGTCGCCGGGAGCCAGGCCCTGCGCGCGGAGCGAAACGATTGGAGCGGTGAAGCGTACGTCACCGGTGATGCTGCCGGGATTCGGCGTGCGCGGCCAGATCGTGATGGAGGCTCCACCTTGCGGGGCTTCACCTTTGTCGGTGCGCGGCGTGGCAGTGATCTCCGCACCTTTGTCTGAGATCACGATATCGAGTACCCCGCCCGTGCCGGAGGCCAGATCCATCGGCGCGCGCGTTACGTCCAGACCGCCGAAGCGGATCGACTTCACATACGCATTGGCGGGCAACGGCGCGATTTGCAGCAGCCGGTTTAAGGCAGGAATGTTGGAAATACGATAGGTCCCGTCACTATTGACGGTCGCAGCGAGTTGTGCGCCGGGGCCTTCTGTTGCCAGCAACGTAATGTTCGGCATGCGCACTTGAGGCCCGGCCGGACCGGCTGCGGCAGGCATCGATGCCATGAAGGTTTGTAAGTCCACGCCACCTTCTATCGTGACGCGACCGCTGATCTCCGCGCCCTCGGTCATGCGAATGGTCACATCGTTGAGATCGGAGGTTCCGACGTTCACGTCGAGCCGTCCACTCAGGTTGGTAGCGGCGGCGGCTCCGGCAGGGCGGACTGCGATGGCTGGTCCCGGACTGATGGCGGGTGGAGGAACAGCTGCGGCAGCCTGTCTAGTGGAGCGCACCACGATCGTATACGCGCCGGGCTGCAGCCCATGGATCTCAAATGTGCCTTTGGCTCCGTTTGTATTGAAGGTGACTCCTAGCGGCGTGGCTGCACCCCCTTTGGGAAACACGGTGAGCTGCATGTTTTGGCCCGAGGCCGGGTCCGATACGCCGCCGTGAATGGAGTACGTGCGTCCGCGCTGCATTCGGACGCGGACGTTGGGGACTTCCGTAGAACCCACGTCAATCGCGACCGCACCACGGGCGTCCAGTGAACTCGGATAGTAGGTAGGCAGATTCATTTCCAGCGCGCTGCGGCCGCGGATTTCGTTGAAGGTCGTGGAGACTGAGCTGGAGGCCTGCACATAGTAGCGTCCGGGGGGAACGTTGGGAAGCCGGAACGCGCCGCGATCGTCGGTGTTGAGAGCCGCCGGATTGATACCCAAGGTTAGTTTGCCTTGGTTGAAGGTGTAGCGCATCAGCGCCACCAGCACGCCGGAGAGCGGCTCGCCGTCCGCATCGGTGACCATACCGCTAACCACTGCGAGAGGTGTGAGGCGAAGCTCGATTCCGCTCTTGGTCTCGCCCGCGGCCACTTCGAAGTTGACTACTGGGATGCCGCCCGCTGGGTTCCGCGTGGGCGTGTAACCGTTCCGTTGCGCACTGGTTGTGTACTTCCCCGGCGCGATGTTTTCCACTGTGAAGCGCCCGTCGCTGGAGGTCACTTCGACATAGCTGGTGGCCTGCTGACCGGCGAGCGCGACGGCTGCGATGAGGCGGACGGTGACCTTGCCAATCGGTTCGCCAGTGGACGAGACCACGCGGCCCTCTACACGGCTGGCTTGTTGCGCGATCGCGAACGACGCTGCCAGGAGGAGGATGAACATTGCCCGCATGTTTCTAGGGTAGCTTGGCGAATTCCGCGATGGCTTTCTCGCGAGAGATGAGTTTGGTCTGGGCGGTTGCCTTGCCGTTGGCGTCGAGCTTTACGTTCGCCGCCTCGCCCGAAAATCCGGCGAGGAATGGAGCGTATTGGGCCAGCCCAGGCTCGGGCAGGTCTTCCCATGCGGCAGACGCATAGTCGCCGGGGGCAACATTGGTGAACTTGAATGCGCCGTTTTGATCGGTGGTGGCGATGCGGATGCTGCCGGTAGCGTTCGATTGATCCGGCGTCTTCGGCCACACGCTCACGGTGATGCCTGCAATGGGGTCGCCCTTGCTGTTCGAAACGGTGCCGCTGATTTCGCCGCTGCCTTTTGCCAGCGTGATGTCGAGTTGTCCGGTGCCGCCTTGCGTAAGATCCAGCGGCGAGCGTGTGATATCGGTCCCGCCGAAGCGGACGGCTTTCACGTAGTAGCCTTGCGGGAGGTTCGCGGCAGTCACGTAGTATCGCGCCGGGCTGACGTTGGTAACGCGGAAGGTTCCGTCCGCGTTGACGGTTGTGGAAGGCCCGTTGATGGCGAAGCTGCTGGTTGGCGCCACACGAATGTTCGGCAGCCGAACCGGGGGCTGCGGCGTGCCGCCGGGCAAGGGGAGCAGTCCAGGCTGCGGTCCAGCGGGCATGTCCTTGCGAAGATCGTCGAGCGTGCCGTTCTCGAACTGGAGCGCTCCGGTAAGCTCGCCGCCACCGGACAACTGGAACACTATGTCGTTGACGTCGCTATTCGGGATAGTGACTTGCGCGGAACCCGAAGCCTGCGTGGTGGTGCCGGAGACGCTTTGTCCCATCGCCATCATCATCACGCCGTTGCCGCTGGCGATCTGGAGAGTATCGCCTAAGATCCCTCGCAAAGAGTGCGTGCCGGGCAACAGGTTGCGCAGGTCGAATTTGCCTTGAGCATCGGCTCGCACCGAGTTTGCGATCACGTTGTTTACGCTGATGCCGTCGGTGGTGGGGGCGTTCTCGGGGAACAACACCATGACCAGCGCGTTCGCGGCGGGCTGGCCAGTGGCGCCGTTGATCACCGTGCCACGCGCGCGAAAGACGCGCTCGCGGCGTACGCGGATGTTGGCCTGCGACTCGGTTCCAACACTGATGTCGAAGGCCGAGGCTCCCTGCATGTCGAGAGCGTTGGGGAAATAAGTGGAGACGTTCGTGGTCGCCGGGACCACGCGACCAGGCTGAGGTGGATTGACTAGATTGGTGTTGGCGGCAGCCCTCACATCCGCCATCACGTAGTAACGGCCCGGCATGAGTCCAGCAATGCGGAAGCTGCCCTGATCGTCCGTGAAGCCGCCGGTGCCTTCGGTGCGCAACACTCGCTGGCCGTTCACATAGGCGTAGCGTGAGGCGCGGACCTGAATGCTGGGGACGCCGTCACCTTCCTGGTCGGTCACGCGACCCATGATGACGCCTTGTTGGTTCATGGCGATCACCAGCTTGTTGAGCTTGGTGCCCTCCGTCAGAGCCAACACCGTTCCAGTGCCGCCGATCGTGCGTGCGCCGTACCGTTGTGGGATGTAGCCGTTGCGCTCGGCGAGCAATTGATAGCTACCGGGCCGGACGTCATCGATAGTGAAGTTGCCTTCGTCGTCGACCGTTTCGGAGTAGTTGGTATTGCCGGGTGCGTTGGGAGTTCCCGCGTTGGATTGCAGGCGAACGGTAGCTTTACGCAGTGGCTCGCCCGAGGTATTGGTGACGCGGCCTTGCAGGCGGATCCTCTTCTGTTCAGCATCGGCGGCGGGTTGCTGAGCGAAGGTGAACGAGGCGAGGAGTGCGGTCAGCAGGAAGAACTTCATATCGAAGATTGTATTCTGCCGGCGATTTAGTTCCAACGGGGGCTATTTATTTCCGAGCCGCAGGATTCCACGCCGCAGTTTCGGGGAGCGTTGCAGCAGGTGCAAGTAGGCTGTCTCTTCCGGTCCATTTTTGGCGCGAACAATTTCGTCCGATGCGGTTTCACTTCCCCGCACACGCTTTACGATCGCGGGCCACGCGTCGCCGCGCCCGATCTTTTGCGCGAACGTCCGCAGTGAGAAAGTTCGCCAATCTTCCAGCGTTGGTCCGTAGAACATCGGCGCCACGGCCATGCGTCGCAGCGTTGCGGGCGGCGTGCGATATCCAGGCCGCGCTGCTAGCTTCTTCTCTTCTGCGTCAATGATGCTCTGGATTTCCGGGGACGCTGAACAGAAGCCGAGCTTACGGTAGAACCAGTAAGCTCCCGATTGCACCGCTTCTTCGTTTTCGTGACCCAATTGATAGGGGTCAATGGAGAAGCAAGTGGCTCCAGTTTGTTGGCGGCAGAACTTGAGGAAACGCGCGTAGAGCCACGCGGATTCGCCGTCGCGGAAGGTGTAGTACAGATTAAAGCCGACCTCCATGCGATCGAAGAACGTGAGCGTTTCAAGGTAGCCCAGCGGCACACCGTTTTTGAAAAAGATGCCTCCGTGATATGCGCGCAGCGGCAAACGCGCGGCGGGTGGAATGCCGAGCCAGTAGAGATCCACGCCGCGGCCTAAGTCAGCGTGATAAACGTGTTTCAGGTCGGGATAGCAGAAACCCCACAGCTCGCGATAACGGATGGCGGAGGTGTCGATCGAGACATCGAGCACCCGCCGAGCCTCGGCGAGCGGGAGGCGCCGCGTGGGAATGCGCGGACCCGCCAGCTCGGTTTCGAGCGATACGTCGCGACGCTTGAGTAACGGCTGTTTGTGATAAAAAGTCTTGTCTCGCGGGAGCCGAGCATGCGTGCGACTGGCATTCGCGCTGATCTCGAACAACAGAACCAGTTCCAGCGAGTCATACGTGGGCGCGTCGAGGCTCTCAAGCAGCCAGCGCAAATCGCCGCGCAACGCAGCGAACCAACGCTGCCAATCGATGTGCGGCTCGACGGTCCAATCCTCGGCGGCGAGGGGGGCCAAGCGCGCCAGCACGGGACCCAACCGATCCGCGTGTAAATAATTCTCCCAATCTATTTTGAGGTTGTCGCCATGTCGACGAGAGAGGATTTGCGCGAACGCATGACTGTAATTGGTAGAGATGGCCGAGCCCGCAATGCCGGAAACCTCGCCGTCTTCAAAGGGCCACGGATCCACTCCTTGCAGGCGGTCCGCGAAGGTGAGCAGGATTTGGTCGGCCAAGCGGAGCACACGCGGGCTGTGTGGGTAAGCGCGCAGGAACAACGCGGCCTCGTGGAGCTGAATGAGTTTCTCCGGATCGCGCAGTCGCGTGGTGCGCAGGCGGTCGAGCAACTGCGCCGATATTCGTTCGGATTCAGGGCCGAAAATGCCCTTGAGTGCGGCCAGTTGTTCGAGCGCGGACATCTGCTTGAGTGTAGCGTGGAAGGCGGATATTTCAGTGTCGGATGTTACAGTAAAAGACGTCATGCAAAAAACCAAGGATGCGGCAGCGCTGGCGGCCATCGCCAAGCATATGCGCCGCACGGCGATCGAAATGATCACCGAGGCAAAATCGGGACACCCCGGCGGGTCGCTCTCCATTGCGGAGATTGTCGTAACGATGTTTTTCGATGTTCTACGGCACGATCCCGCGAATCCGCAGTGGAAGGATCGCGATAGATTCATCCTTTCCAAAGGCCACTGCTGCCCCATGCTGTACGCGGTGATGGCAGAGTGCGGGTATTGCCCGAAAGAAACATTGCACACGTTGCGCAAGCTCGGATCGATTTACCAAGGGCATCCGGACGTGCGCTTCTTCCCCGCGTTGGAAGCTTCCACCGGCTCGCTGGGTCTGGGCTTGTCGCTCGGCCTGGGCATGGCCTTGGGCGCGAAGCTCGACTCCAGCCCGTCGCGAACTTATGTTGTTCTGGGTGACGGCGAAATTCAGGAAGGCCAGATCTGGGAAGCGGCTATGTTCGCCTCATTCCACAAACTGGACAACGTGGTCGCGATAGTGGACTACAACAAGATCCAACTGGACGGCTTCATTAAAGACATTCTGGATCTGGAGCCGTTAGCGGACAAGTGGCGCAGCTTCGGCTGGCACGTGATCGACCTGGATGGGCACAACATCCCGGCGCTACAGCAGGCCTTCGCGGAAGCGGCGGCCACCAAGGGCAAGCCGACGTGCATTCTGGCGAACACGATCAAAGGTAAGGGCGTCTCGTTCATGGAGAACAACCCGAAATTTCACGGCGCGGCTCCGTCGCCCGCGGAATTTGCACAAGCAATGTTGGAGCTCGCATAATGACGGCTGCACAATACGAATTGAAGTTGGGTCCAGCTACTCGCGAGGCGTTCGGCAAGGCGTTGGCCGAGTTGGGAAAGAAGAATCCCAACGTAGTGGCGCTGGATGCGGACTTGTCGAAGTCCACCTATTCCGCAGGATTTGCGAAGGAATTCCCGGAACGGTTCATCGAATGCGGTATCGCCGAGGCCAACATGGTCGCGATCGGCGCAGGACTGGCGTCGGCTGGAAAAATTCCGTTTGCATCGAGCTTCTCTGCGTTCGTGCTGAACAAGGGCTTCGAGCAGATGCGCGTGACGGCGGCGTTCCCGAACGTGAACCTGAAGGTAGTCGGCACGCATAGCGGCATTTCGATTGGCGAAGATGGTCCGTCGCAGATGAGCGTCGAGGATCTTAGCTTGGCGTGTTCGCTGCCTGGCTTCACCGTACTCTCGCCCGCGGACGAAGTCTCCATGATCAAGTTGATGTTCGCGGCGGCCGAACATGTCGGCCCTATGTTCATTCGCGCGGGGCGGGCCAAGGTACCCGTGATCTACGGCGCGGATCAAGAGTTCACCATCGGCAAGGCGATCACGCTGATCGAGGGCTCGGATGTAACGCTGATGGCGACTGGCTTGCTGGTCGCGGAATCGATTCGTGCCGCGCAGACTCTGGCCGCCGAAGGAATTTCGGCGCGCGTCATCGATTTCCATACGATCAAGCCACTGGATCGCGAAGCCATCGCGAAGGCCGCGCTTGAGACGGGCGCGCTTGTCGTCGCAGAGGAACACTTGGTCGATGGCGGACTCGGCGTACGCGTGGCGCAGGTTGTCGCGGAAACGAATCCGGCACCGATGGAATTTGTTGGCGTACAAAACACGTATGCGGAATCGGCCACACCCGAGCAGTTGCTCGACAAGTACGGCTTGTTGGCTCGCGACGTCGCGGCGGCGGCGCGGCGCGTTTTGAAGCGCAAGCGCTAAGATCTTCCTATGGCCAAGAAACGCGCGCCCAATGAAGCAGAGGAATTAGCTGCTTTGTGCGCGCAGGCGCAAGCGACCTTGGCCCGAGCGGGACGGTCCCTGCATGACAACGTTGGTCCACAACTGGCGGGCGCTGGAATGCTGCTTTCTTTAGTAAAGAGCGATTTTCCGAAAGCGACTCCTGCCGTGGACGACATCCTCGCAGCGCTGGATCAAGCAATGGTGCACGTGCGGGCGCTCAGCCAGGAACTCAATGCGTCCCCTGTTGACCGGCTTGGGCTGCAACATGCCCTGCGGCGCTTTTCTACGCAAGATCCGCGGGTGGAAGTAACGTTCTCAGCCACGGCGAAACCATCTCGCGAAGTGGCCTCCGTTCTCTACGAAGCCGCCGCTGCTGCGATACGAGCCGCTTTGAACGCAGGAGCGAAACGGGTCCGAGTTCGCGTGACCGGCTCGGCTGGAATGCGCGTGCGAGTAGCGGATGACGGGCGCGTCGCCGGACGGCTACGGGCTCTGGCAATCACGACCAAACTGGCCCAGGCCGCAGGCGCAACAGTGACCATTTCCACAATAAAGAGTACAATTGTTTCAATAAGTTATGGCGTTCGACGTTCTGCTGGTAGATGACCACAAGATCATGCGCGACGGGATCAAAGCGATCCTGGCTCGCGCGGAAGACTTTCGCGTGGTCGGAGAAGCCGAGAACGGCACCGACGCGGTCCAGTTCGTAAAGCTCCGCCGTCCCCACATGGTGTTGATGGATATCGGCCTGCCAAACGGGCTGAATGGCGTCGAGACAACGCTGGAAGTCCTGCGGGCGCACCCCGAGTGCAAGGTCGTCATCCTCTCCATGTTCGACGATGAAAATTCCGTCGTCAGCGCCATCCGTGGTGGTGCGCGCGCGTTCATCCTCAAGCGGGCGTCGGATTCGGATCTTCTCGAAGCCCTGCGCATGGTCGCGGCCGGTGGCATGTATCTGAGCCCGCAGGTCTCTGATCGCCTGCTCAACCGAATTCAAAAGGGTGACCTGGAATCACGACCGGCCGCAGCCATTCTGGATAGCCTCTCGCCGCGCGAAGTTCAGGTGCTGCGCTTGGTGGCCGATGGCAAGTCGAGCAAAGAAGTCGCCGTCCTGCTCGACCTGAAGGAACAAACCGTCCGCAGCTATCGCAAGACGATGATGAAGAAACTCGGCGTGAACAACGTGGCCGGGCTGACGCAACTGGCTCTTTCGACCGGCCTCACCAGCATCGCCAAAGGGCACGCCGAATGACGAGGGAGAGAAATTCTCCCTGGGGTCCCATGCGCGTCGTGGATGCGCATGTCCATTTTTTCTCGCACCGATTCTTTACCGCCCTGGTAGCGCAGAAGCCCGGTCTGACGATGGACGCGGCTCGCGAGCAGCTCGGCTGGGAACTGCCTGCACCGGAGCCTGAGAGCCTCGCGTCACGTTGGGTCGCGGAGTTGGATCAACAAGGCGTGGAGGCTGCTGCGATCATCGCCAGTATACCCGGCGATGAAGCGTCCGTAGTGGCCGCGGCGAAAGCGCATCCCGAACGCTTGTTCCCCTACGCGATGGTGAACCCGAAGTCCCTGCAGTTGGACGCCCTCGCCAACGTGCGCGCCGCGTGTCTGTTCCCTGCGATGCACCTATATTCGATCCAGGACGAGTGCGTGCGACCTGTGTTTGAGTGGGCCCAGCGCGAAAAGCGTGTGGTCTTCGTGCATTGCGGCCTGCTCAGCGTGGGCGTGCGGCAGAAGTTAGGACTGGCCTCGCCCTTCGATCTGCGCTTCTCCAATCCGGTGGACCTGCACGCGGTGGCCCTGCGATATCCCGATGTCCCCATCGTGCTGCCGCATTTCGGTGCGGGCTATTTCCGCGAGGCCTTGATGGTGGCCACTTTGTGTCCGAACATCTACTTCGACACTTCGAGCTCCAATGACTGGACCAAGCTCCAGGTCCCGCCCATCAGTGTGCGGGGCGCGCTGCGGCAAGCGCTGAGGGTCATCGGCCCGTCGCGGCTGTTGTTCGGCACCGATTCGTCCTTCTTCCCTCGCGGCTGGCAGCAGCCTATTTTCGAAGCCCAGGCCAAGGCCTTGGACGAGCTCGATGTCAGTAGTACGGACGCGCAGGCCATCTTCGCCGATAATCTCCTGAGAATTCTCAGCCGCTAAACCAACGACATTGGCGAGTGGCAATCCAATTCCTGCAATCGCGCAAAGCGGTGTTTCAATACCCGTTCGGGGAAGCACCCAGAACCGCTGTGTTGGTTCCCTGGTTCGCCGAGCCTAGGCTCACGTTCCGCCATCGACCCGCCGTGCGGAGCTTCCCCGGCTGGTCCGACGAAGCAGCCGAGTTCGCTCCAGCAGCCATCGCCGGCACGCGCGCGCAACTGATGGCGTTGGCGTTCGATGCTCCTCCGGTGACCCACGCTCTGATCGCGCTCACCCGTCCCGGGGAGACATTACTAACGGCTAGCGACCGCGAACAGCTGTGGCGCGCATTCCGCGTCCCGATCTTCGAGCAAATCATCGGACCCCGCGGCGAGCGTCGAGCGTCGGAATGCGAAGCCCACGACGGCCTGCATTTCGAAGCGCCAGCGGACGAATGGAGCGCTTACGCGGTCGACGAAGGCCTCTGCGCCTGCGGCCTGCGTACCCCGCGACTTTCATCCCCTGTGCCGGTGGAACGCGTCCGCAGCGTCGCGATGTTCGCCCGATAAGGAGTGACTTCGGTCGAGGCAAAACACATTTCACTCATTTATCCGCCTGAGCGATGGTAAACTTCAATGAACGGGGCTGTGGCGGAATTGGCAGACGCACCAGATTTAGGTTCTGGCGTTCGAAAGGACGTAAGAGTTCAAGTCTCTTCAGCCCCACCAAAATCCTGTCTCGCCGCGCGGCTGTAAACTAGCGCCTGCGGCTGTAGACTAAAGACATGCCCCTGCTCAGCGACCGTGCTGGCAAAACCTCAGAAGTCGTCGTTCTGCCTGCGTCGACGGAAGACCCCGGAAAAGCACCGCCGGGATTGGTGCGCATGGGCCTGTTTCTGGCCTGTGGCTCCATGGCCGTCTTATTCGGCTCGCTGGTGTTCGCCTACTATTGGCGCAAGACCGAACCGGGGATCTGGGATCAAGCGCCGCTCCCGGGGGCGCTGTGGGTTTCGACGGCGATCATCCTGGCATCCAGCGTCGTCTTCGAAGCCGGGCGTCGAGCCTACGGCCGCGGGTTGCACGCACTGGCGTCGCGGTTGATTCTAGTCACCGGCATTCTAGGACTGGCGTTTCTAGGCTCACAAGTAACCGCGTGGTTGGCGCTGATCGCGCGCGGCGCGTACCTTGCGCAGAACCCCTATAGCGGCTTCTTCTACTTGTTCACAGCGCTGCACGCCGCGCATCTTATCGGCGGGCTGGGCGCGCTCGCGTTCGTCACACTCAGCAGCGGACGTCGCCGGGAGATCATTGACGCGGCCGCCTACTATTGGCACTTCCTCGGCGTGCTGTGGATCGCGTTATTCTTTGTTTTGTCCCACTAGGCCTTAGCTCACTAACCTCATGCCCATTGACCCTACCGCGCAGATTGCGCCTACTGCGACCGTGCATCCCGACGCCATCATCGGCGCGGACGTTGTCATCGGCGACTACGCGATTGTTGAAGAAGACGTTATCATCGGCGACGACTGCCAACTGGAGCCGCACGTTTACGTGAAGCGCTGGACTTCACTCGGCGTGCGCAATCGGATTTCGGCCGGGACGGTGCTGGGCACCGATCCGCTGGACAAGAATTTCTCCGGCGCGCGGAGCTACCTGTCCATCGGCGACGACAACGTGATCCGCGAGCACTACACGATTTCGCGCGGGACGGCTCCGGAATCGGAGACGGTTATCGGCGACGGCAACTACATCATGACGTCGGGCCACATCGCCCACAATTGCATCATCGGGAGCCGCACGGTGATTGCGAGCTGCGCACTCATCGCTGGTTACGTAGAAGTCGAAGATCAAGCTTTCATCTCCGGCGGGGTTGTGGTTCACCAGTATTCAAAGATCGGCCGCCTGGCGATGATCGGCGGCAACACGCGCGTGAATCTGGATGTCCCGCCGTTTTTCCTCTACACGGATTTCAACGTGACACCGTGCGGATTGAATCTGGTCGGCTTGAAGCGCGCGGGCTTCACGCACTCGGACGTGCAGGCGTTGAAGACGGCGTACAAGTTGCTCTACCGCTCGGGCCTGAAACTGGAAGACGCGCTGACGCAGATTGAAGCGGTGGTACCAACCGAGCATACGAAGCATCTGGTGGAATTCATCCGCTCCAGCAAGCGCGGTATCTGCCGCGAGTAGCATCTACAGCCCCATGAAGTGGGCCTGGCTGTTCAGCAACGGACTGGTGCCGGCTTCCGGTTTGCGATAGGAGCCATCCGGCTGCATATAGTTGGCGTTCCTCGTATCCGCTAAGTACGTGCCCAAAATATCGCCCCTCACCCGAGCGACCAGTTTACGATCTTCCACCGGGAACAGAACCTCCACGCGGCGATCCAGATTGCGCCCCATCATGTCGGCACTGCCCAGGTAGATCTGTTCCTGACCGCCATTGCGGAAGTAGTACACGCGACTGTGCTCGAGGAACCTACCGACGATGCTGGTCACGCGGATGTTCGAGCTCACGCCTTCCACACCAGGACGCAGACAGCACAGCCCCCGCACCAGAAGATTCACCTTCACCCCAGCCTGAGACGCCTCATACAGCAAACGGATCATCGCCGGATCTTCCAGCGAATTCATTTTGAAGATCAAATGTGCGGGTTCACCTCGTTGCGCGAAGCCGATTTCCCGGCGGATCAGCGACTCGATACCAGGGCGCAGACTTCGCGGCGCCACTAGCAGCTTGCGAAATTCGCGCTTGCCTGAATACGCCGTCACGTAGTTGAACAGGTCGGAGACGTCGGCACCGATTTCTTCATCCGCCGTCATCAGGCTCAGATCCGTGTACAAACGCGAGGTGACCTGGTTGTAATTGCCGGTACCCAAGTGGACGTAACGCCGGATCTTTTCGCCTTCACGGCGCACCACCAGCGCGACCTTCGAATGCACCTTGAGCCCCACCAGTCCGTAGACCACATGCACACCAGCCGATTCCAGCGCTCGCGCCCATTCAATATTGCTCTCTTCGTCGAACCGAGCCTTCAACTCCACCAGCACCGCCACCTGCTTGCCGTGTTCGACGGCGGTCAGCAAATGCTCGACGATGGGCGAGTTGCGACCCACGCGGTACAGCATGATCTTAATGGCGAGAACATCCGGGTCTGTCGCCGCGTGGCGCAGAAAATCCGGGACCGGTTGAAACGAATCGAAAGGATGATGCAGCAGGATGTCCTGCTTGCGAATCGAGGCGAAGACATCTTCGCCCTCTTTGAAACGCAGGGCGCGTGGGATCTGCGGGTGAAATGGCGGATCCTTCAGCGAAGGCCGGTCCAGCGACATAAGCTGCTTCGCCCGGCTCAAGTCCAGCGGGCCTTCCACGTAGTAGACGTCGCGCTGGTGGAGTTCCAGATTCTCCAGCAACACGTCGAGCAGATCGCGTGGAATGTCCTTCAAGACCTGGATCTGTACAACGTCGCGGAAGCGCCGCTGCCAAACAGCTTCCTCGATGGTCTCGAGCAGATCGTCGCTCTCCAACTCCTGAATCTCGTACTCGGCGTCACGTGTCACGCGGAACGGATGCGCCTCAACAATGTCCAACCCTGGGAACAACGATTGAAGATTGGCCCGCACCAATTGTTCCAGCCAGACAAAGGTCTGCTTGGGCTCCACCGGGCTGCCGCGCTGCACCGCACTTACCAAGGCGGGAAACGTATCAGGTATCTTCACACGCGCAAAGCGCCGAGCCCCAGCCGCATCGCGAACGATCACGGCCAAATTCAAACTCAAATTCGAGATATGCGGAAAGGGATGCCCGGGGTCAAACGCCAGCGGCGTAAGCACCGGATAGACGACGTCATGGAAATAAGTATCGAGGGAATCCCGCTCCGCTTCCGTGAGGTTACGATATTCGCGGATATCCACTCCAGCTTGTCCGAGCTCTAGATCGAGTTCGCGCCACACCGCGTAAGCCTCAGTCAACAGCTTGCGAAGTTCATTGCCGATCCGTTCCAGGTGCTCCGTCGCGGAAGGGTCGTTCTTGCTGGAATCGACCTTCTGATTGAGCAGCGCGACGCGGACCATGAAAAATTCGTCCAGATTGGAGAACAGTATGGAGAGGAACTTGACGCGCTCTAATAATGGATTACGCACATCCCGCGCCTCGCCTAACACGCGGCGCTGAAATGCCAGCAGGCTCATCTCGCGATCGAGGTACAAACTGGGATGATCCAGCGGCAGTGGCGCGGCTGACGCGCGTTCGGGGGCCGCGTCCGAGTTTTGGGCAACAGTTGCCATGTATCCCACAGCTTACCCGTTTTGGCCAGGGCCTTGTGTTACAGCGGTTTTATCGAGCCGCATCTGTGTGGGCAATTCTAGGTGCCGGATTTGTGAGAGGATGACCGGAGATGGCGCGCATCACATTAGGTTTGGGTACGTCGCACGGCCCCATGTTATCGATTGGATCGGAGCACTGGGGCGATCGCGTCCCCTTCGACCGCAAACATCCGGCGCTTCCCTATCGTGGCAAGACCTACACGTTCCCGCAGCTAGCCGAATTGCGGCTCGGCGAGTACCTCAGCGGACAGATCACGCCGGAAGAATCGGCCAAGCGCCACGCTCGCTGTCAGGCGGCGATCCACCAGCTTGCTGAAACCTACGACAATGCCAACGTGGACGTTGTGGTGATCGTCGGCAACGATCAAATGGAGGTCTTCTCCGCCGATCATGTGCCAGGCTTGGCCGTGTTCTGGGGCGATTACCTTGAAGGACATCCGCGCTCGAAAGAATTCTTGGCCAAGCTCGATCCGGCCATCGCTCGCGCAGAACTGGATCGGACTCCCGCGGAGTACACACAGTATCCGTGCTCGCCCGCTCTGGGACAGCATTTGATTGAAGGCGTGGTGGCGGACGGGTTCGACGTTTCGCAGATCAAGAAGTTGTCGGCCGGCGAGCTGGGAGTGAGCTCCGCTCCGCACGCATATGGATTCGTGTACCGGCGCGTGATGCGCGACAAGGTTCCACCACACGTCCCCGTTTTCATCAACACCTTCTATCCTCCGAACCAGCCCACCGCCGGACGCTGTTTTGAATTTGGCCGCGCTCTGGGGCGCGCTATTTTGTCCTGGCCGGAGAATCTGCGCGTCGGCGTGATCGCTTCCGGCGGCCTGACACACTTCGTAATTGACGAAGCGTTTGACGCTGAAGTCCTCGAGGCGATGCTCACGGGCAATGCCGCTTCTTTAGCTTCCACCGAAGAAGCGATGTTCCAGTCCGGGACCTCTGAGATCAAGAACTGGATCGCGGTCGCGGGTATCATGGCCGAAGCGGGATTGAAGATGCGCTTGGTGGATTACGTTCCGTGTTACCGGTCCGAAGCGGGCACGGGCAGCGCGATGGGTTTTGCATGTTGGGAATAGGAGATCGTCCATGAACCGAATTTTGAAAACTCTGTTGATCTGTGCCGTGATCGCGCAAGGCGCGTGGGCGCAGCGCCATAAGGTGACGATCATCTTCCCGACCCGTGCGTCGCAAACCTGGCCACTCTACATCGCGAAAGAAGGCGGCTATTACGAAAAGTACGGCTTCGACGTGGACCTGGTGTTCGGCGTCCACCCCACCGCGATCGCCGCAATCGCCAGTGACCAGGCGATCATGTCTCCCTACACGCTGGAGCAATCCATGCAGGCATCCTTCCGCGATGGTTCGTTCATCATGCTCGGCCAACCTTATAAGAAAAGTTCATTCGCGCTGGTAGCCGGCAAGAATATCGCGTCCGTCGCGGCGCTCAAGGGAAAACGGATCGCGGTGAGCCAACTTGCCGATGCTCCCTATAACTACGCGGTCGGGTTGTTGGCGCGCGCCAAGTTAACCCCGCGCGACGTGGAGTGGATTCCAGTGGGCGCGGGCGCGGGAGCTCGCGGAAATGCAGTGATCGCCGGACGGGCCGACGCGACGATGCTGACCGCTCCCGAATACTTCAAGCTAGAGCAGGAAGGCTACAAGATCCTGGGCAACATCGCCGACGCGGATGAGATCTACGCGCCGTCGGTCTACCTGTTCAAGAAAACAGCCGTGGCGAATAACGACATCGCGGAACGCATGATCAAGGCTCACGCCGAAGCGACCAAGCGCTTTTACGACGACAAGAAGTTCGCGGTTGATGCCTATGTGAAGTGGGACCCGTCACAGACCCGCGCCGATATTGAGCGCGTATGGGACGTGTATTCGAAGATGGGCGCCTATGAGCGCGTGCCCTACGTTCTGGACGCGGCCGTGAAGTACGTGTTGGATCATCCAGCGGACGCCCAGTCCGCCGCCGCCATGCGCGCGTACAATTTCCACCAGGTTATCGACAACAAAGTCGTGGACAAACTGGTCAAGGAAGGCTACTTCGAGAAACTATTCGGGTCCGGGATTAAAACCGAGCAGACCGCGAAATCCAAAGGCGCGTTTCGGTAGCCTACCGCGTAGCCACGGTGGAATAACCGACCTGTACACTCGCCGCCTGTGGCAACCCACGCCGATCCCGCATCAGGAGCATCGCCGGTTCCATCCGCAACACGTACCGCGCCCGGCGTAAAGCCACACTCTGCAACCGGACCGCGTTCGCTCCAGAGCCCTCAGGGAAGGGACAATCCAGGTAGGCTTCGCGCCGGAAGGCCACATTGTTCCCCGCAGTGGTCGGGACGGGCCAAAGGCTTCGCAGCCAGCCGATCTTTTCTCCCGCCATCTGCCCGCTCACCACGGCGACTTCCGGATAGTACCGAAACGTATCTAAAATCGACCGGAGCCAGCCGGCCTGCGGCATGCAGTCCGCATCCAGGAAGGCCACAATCGGAGCCGTCGCATTCTGGGCGGCCAGCGTTTTGCGCACACAAGGGTCACCCGTTGCACACCGCAAAATCCGCAGCCCAGGAAGGGTATCTTGAATGTCTTCAGGAACTTCGCCGTGCAACTCCGGCATTTCGCAGAGCACAACTTCGACTGGTTCAGCAATATCCTGAGCGGCCACCGCCTGTAAACAACTCCGTAACCGATCCCAGGATGCCTCACGCACCCCGAAGCCCGCGACGATGACGCTAACGACCGGTTTCACAGGAATCACAGTATAGTACTTTCTGAAAAAATTGCGAGCACAATCTGTCCGCGCCGGTCCCGGTATACTGAGGGAGGAGCACCTGCTCCGATTCCAAACAGAGGTGCTTCGCTATGTATCGTTTTTTTGCCCTCGTTAGTTTCCTGCTTCTCGCCAACGCGCCCGCCGTACCAGCAACCACTCCCCAAGATCTGCACGAAAGCCGCTTGCGCTTGTTCCATACCCATACTGGGGAACATATCGACATTGTTTACCGCCGAGGTGAGAGCTACGTCGCCGGTGCGCTCGATTCTTTGAATCATTTTTTGCGCGACCACCGGACAGGGGATGTCCATCAATACGACCCCCGCGTCTTCGACCTACTGGCCGACTTGACCAGTTCAGTGGACCGCGCCGGAGCCGAGCTACAAATCATCTGCGGCTACCGCACACCCAAGTCAAACCAGTTTTTGCGGGATACCACCAGCGGCGTTGCTAAGAACAGCCTGCACATGCAGGCCGAAGCCATCGATATCCGCCTGCCCGGGGTCCCGCTCAAGAAAATGCGCGAGGCGGCGTTAGCGCTGCATCGCGGAGGCGTCGGCTACTATGCCTCGTCGAACTTCATTCACGTGGACGTGGGCCGGGTTCGGCAGTGGTAGCAGCCAGTTTTTCGGCCAGCGCAGCGTCCTGTTTATAGAGGTCTTTCCAGAAGTGGACCGCCCCGTCATCGCTTACTGTAACGGTGTGATACAGCAGGAACACGGGGATCGCTGTTTTCAATTTGCTCTGCAGCGGTCTGGTCAGTTGTAGCGACGCCTCGATCCGTTCCTTGGACCAGTCGGGTTCTTCTCGCAGCACCCACTCGGCCAGGGCCTGAGGATTCTCCAACCGTACGCAACCATGACTGAACGCCCGCTGCTCCTTCTCGAATAGACTCCGGGTCGGCGTGTCATGCATGTAGACGTCAAAATTATTCGGGAACATGAACTTCACGCGTCCCAGGGCGTTCTTTGGACCTGGCACCTGCCGTACCTGAAATTCACCCGACTTCAACCCGGCCAGTGTCTCGTCAGATACATCTCCCGTGGACACCACGTGCCGCTCCGCGTTCACCACTTCGTACTTATTGCGAGCCAAGTAGCTACGGTCCTTGCGGATGTCCCGCAGGATCTCATTTAACAGGATGCTCCTTGGCACATTCCAATAGGGAGCGAAGATCAAATGCTTGAGATTTGCCGTGAACAATGGCGTCGGGTTGGTAGCGAGGCCAACAATGACCTTCATCTCTAGCGCAACATTATTGTTCTGGTCCAAGGCCCGCAAATGAAACTCGGGAATGTTTACGAAGATCGCCCCGTGATCAAAGGATCGCGGCAGCCAGCGCCAGCGTTCCATCGTCAGTTCGATCTGCCGGACCTGCTCTGACGCCCCGACGTCGCTATCCGCCTTCTGGCGGTATTGCGTCAGCGCCGCTTCCAACCTCTTGTATTCCGCGAAGGGCGGGTCCAACTTTCGCAACCCGGCTTCCAGACCGGCCGCATCCTGTGCGATCGCCCGGGCCATTTCATCTGACGGAGCAGCCTCGGCCTTCCCGTAGATTCCCGGATTCCCCCGTCCGAAGCGCACGTCGTGCGCATACCGCATCAAGCCCTTCGTCAGAGCCAAGTCCGCTGCTACCGTGTCCGAGGCGGAATCTACTCCGCCCAAGTAATCCTCCGGCTTCAGCCCCCGTGCCCGGGCCGTCATCAACGCCGCCACCACTTCCTCGCGGCGATCTTTCCAAACCGGCGCAAAACCAGCCGCCTGATAGAAGTGCTCCAACTCCCCATCCAACGCCGCAGCCACCGCTTTCTTGACGTCTTCCGTCAAATCTTCCGGTAATTTTGCAGCTGGGGCGTCGTCCTCCCGCGGGGTCAGCGCGCAGCCTACCAAGCCGGCCGCCAACAAAACCGGGAACACCATCGCAACAATCGAGCGCCTAAGCGGCTTCATCACATCTCCGTATCCGCACGCGAGGGGCCACAGTTTCTGCGACCACCACCACATCTTTCCCTCGTCTTCGCCGGTACGGAAGACCGCGAGGTACTGAATTGGCTTCTAGGTAACGTTACGGTATTGACCTTAGTCTAGTCCATGCGTAGGATAGAGAAGTACCAGGGCTTAGTACTGGAACGCCCACGTAACGGCGGTTTTTCCGTAAAGTCCTCAGTAATCCGTCCGTAATTGAACTTTGTGCCCGTCCCTCGTTGTGAGTCGGTCTCGCAATTCCCATAGGACGTTATCTAGCAGGATCTCCCCCGATCGCTAGGTGCCAACGAATTTGGTGCCGATCTGTCTCGCTCCATCCCCTAAAGAATGGGCCGAGCCGCTTGAGGAGTCTGCTCCCCCGATGCAGCACTAAGGTGACCTTAAGCGTGAATTAGGTATGATCTTAGACCAATCTTTGGTTGGCTCTGAATTGTTGGGAGTACTAGAACCTCTTATGATCATTACGTGGCAAGGGAAATCCTCGCAGAGGGAGTTCGTGATGGATATATTATCGGCGTCGCTTAATGACACCCCGAACGTAAAAGAAAGCAGAAAAGGAACGGTGCGAATCGTTCTCGCTGACGATCATCCGATCGTGCGCGATGGGCTCAAGAAGCTCCTGCAGCTGGAAGAAGACTTTGAAGTGGTCGGCGAAGCCGGCGACGGTCGCGAAGTTTTGGAACGCGTCCGCGAGTTGGACCCGGACGTTCTATTGCTGGACCTGCGCATGCCGAACCTGGATGGCCTCTCGGCTCTTCAGGCTCTACAGCAAACCAACAAGCGCACTCGCGTCATTGTATTGACCGCGTCTGAGGACAAGAACGAATTCGTGCAGGCCATGAAGATGGGTTGCAGCGGCATCGTATTGAAGCAGACGGCTCCGGACCTCATCGTCAAGAGCATCCGCAAGGTGCACTCGGGCGAAATCTGGCTGGATTCGAACACCACGGCCGCCGTGATGCGCCAGTTTTCGACCGGTCTCGAAGGGTCCGGCGGTCAACCCGGCTCCAAGGGCCGCGAACGCAGCCCGCTTTCCGCGCGTGAGCGTGAGATTGTGGCGCTGGTTGCCCAGGGTTACAAGAACAAGGAAATGGCAGAGAAGATGTTCATCAGTGAGCAGACGGTCAAGAACCATCTGCACAACATCTTCGACAAGCTCGGTGTTTCGGACCGCTTGGAATTGGCGCTGTACGCCATCCACAAGGGTCTGCATCTGGCCGGCGAGCCGGCTCCGAGCCGGTAGCTGTTCGCGGTTTCTGCGGAGGAGTATACTCTTCCGAGGAGCTGCGCCATGATTTCCATCCACTTTTCGAGAGCGCTCAAGCTGGCCTTCGGGCTGAGCTTGAGCGCTTTTTTTGCTTCGGGCCAGAACAGTCCGGCGACTTGCGACCGTACTTGCCTGCGCGGCTGGATAACCAAGTACCTGGACGCGATGGTCGCGCACGACGCCTCGGCGTTGGCGCTGGCCCCGAACGTTCGGTTCACGGAAGATAGCAAGGACCTGAAAGTGGGCGAAGGGCTATGGAAGTCCGCCACCAAGCTGACCGGTTACCGCCAGGATTTTATTGATGTGCGGCAACAGGCGGCCGCGGCACACGTGCTGGTGGACGAAGGCGACAAGACCGCCATGCTCAGCCTGCGGCTTGAGGTGGCGGCCGATGGAAAACTGGCCGAGATCGAAACGCTGGTGACGCATAGCGTCGCCGACGGGCGGCTGTTCGCGCTGGATGGAGTGAAGCAGGTCCGCCCCAATGCGGGCGTCACACCGACGGCGGCGCAGAGAATGCCCCGCGACCAGATGGTGCGGACGGCGATGTTCTATCCGGCGGGCCTGACCATCGGTGACTTTGCCAAAGCGGATACGCCCTTCGCCTCCGACGCGTACCGCCTGGAGAACGGTGTGACCACAGCCGGGGTCGGCTGTGCGCGCGCGGGTTGCGAGAACATGCAGGCCCAGACCATCATCAAGCATCCCGACTTGACCGCCAGCGTGGTGGCCGTGGACGAAGAGGAGGGATGGGTGCTGCTGTGGATGAATTTCGGCGACACGAATTCCTACGGGCCCGGCAACGCACTGATCCCGTTTGAGGCCTTCAAGGTCTACAGCGGCCAGATCCACGCCGTGCAGGCCTTCATGAAAGTGCTGCCCAAGGCGACCGAGCGCGGCTGGAAGTAGCGTCAGTGAAAATCGTGCGATGGAGCCATCGCGCGCAGCGGCTGCTCTAGAGCCGAAATGTTCAAAGCCAGCACGTGCACCACGCGGTCCACGTTCTGAAGCTTGCCCTCCACCAGCAGCCACGGATTGCTCAGGATGGTCAGCCGTTGCTGCTCGAACAGGTCCGGCATCACGACGACGTTGGCGATCCCGGTCTCGTCTTCCAGGCTGATAAACAGAATCCCCTTCGCCGTCCCCGGTCGCTGCCGAACAATCACGTTGCCCGCGACGCGCACGGAGCGTCCATTGGGGATCCTCGACAACCGAGCCGCCGCCGTTACTCGCAGCTTGTCCAATTCTGCTCGTCGATACGCCAGCGGATGCGGACCGATCGTCAACCCCTGCCCCTGGCAGTCGGCAGCCAAGCGCTCGCCGACGCTCATCGCTTGCAACGGACTCTCCGGCTGCCACTCGGGTACCTCCGCGAGAAGCTCCCCCACCGGCTGCGCGCTCAACGCCGCTTGCCACAGCGCTTCCCGGCGATGCGCCGCGCCGATGGAGTTGAACGCTCCCATGGCCGCCAGCCGGTTCATCTCTTCTTTCTGCAACAGCGGCACGCGCCGCGAGAGCTCCGCGATGGACGCGAACGGCTGCCGTCGCACGATTTCCTCCGCCGCGAGCTTGCGTAACCCGCGCACGTAGTTGAGTCCCATACGAACGTCGCCGTCTTCGAGCGTGCACACCGCGCGCGACCGATTGATGTTCACCGGCAGCATGTGCAGCCCATGGCGCTGCGCGTCCTTCACCAACGTCGCTGGATGATAGAAGCCCATGGGTTGGTTGTTGAGCATCGCGCAAGTGAACACCGCAAGATAGTGGACCTTCAGATACGCGCTGGCGTAGGCGAGTAGTGCGAAACTCGCCGCGTGCGACTCCGGAAATCCGTACATCGCGAACGACGTGATGGAGCCGACAATGCGATTCTGCGTTTCCCCGTTGATCCCGTTGCGCGACATGCCTGCGCGCAGTTTTACCTCCAGTTCCTGCATGCGTTTGACCGACCGCTTGAAGCCCAACGCGCGCCGTAGCTCTTCCGCTTCCGCGCCGGTGAAACTGGCGGCGACCATCGCCATGCGCAGGAGTTGCTCTTGAAACAAGGGCACACCCAACGTGCGGCGCAGTACCGGCTCCAGCAGTGGATGCAGTGGATCGGCGGCCTCGCGGCCCATGCGACGCTTCAAATACGGCTGGGCCATTTTGCCCGCGATGGGCCCCGGGCGGATGATCGCGACCTGCACCACGATGTCGTAAAAGCGCTCCGGTCGCATGCGCGGAAGCGACGCTTGCTGTGCTCGGCTCTCTACTTGAAACAGCCCGATCGTGTCAGCGCGCTGCAACGCTTCGTACACTTGCGGGTCCTTGTGATCGAGCTGCCCCAGGTCGAGCTTGCGCCCGTAATGCTGCTCGATCAACTGCACCGATTCTTCCAACACCGCCATCATGCCGAGCCCGAGCAGGTCCACTTTGATGATGCCGAGGTCCGCGCAATCTTCTTTATCCCACTGCACCACCACGCGCCCCGGCATCGATGCCGACTCCAGCGGCACAACGGAATCGAGCTGCCCCTGGCAGATCACCATGCCTCCGGAATGCTGCCCCAGATGGCGCGGGTAGTCTTGCAGCGCAGTCACGAGCTCCAGAAACTTCTTCACGCGCGGATCTTCGCAATCGAGCCCCGCTTCCTGGAACTGCTTCGCCGGTGTTTCCGCAGTCTCCGTCCAACCCCACATCGGGACTAACTTGGACAGCCGAGCCAACGTCGCTTCATCGAAACCCAACACCTTGCCGGCCTCGCGCGCAGCCGACCGACCGCGATACGTGATCACGTTCGCCGTCATCGCCGCGCCCAGCTTGCCGTAGCGTTCGTAGACGAATTGAATGACGCGCTCGCGCTGTGAACCAGAGGGCAGATCGAGATCGATGTCGGGCCACTCGTTGCGATTCTCTGAGAGGAAGCGCTCGAACAACAGCTCCATGCCGACCGGATCCACTGCCGTGATTTCGAGCGAGTAACACACCGCACTATTGGCAGCCGAGCCGCGCCCTTGCACCAGAATCCCCTGCTGCTGGCAGAAGCGGATGATGTCCCAAACGATCAGAAAATAGCCCGAAAACCCGAGCTTATCGATCAGCGCGAGCTCCTTCTCAATCTGCGCCTGAGCTTTCTTTTCGTAGTCGCGCCCATAGCGTTTGCGCGCGCCTTCTTCCGTGCGCTTGCGCAGAAAGCTCGATTGCGACTCGCCCTCCGGCACCGGATAGCGCGGGAACTCGTAGCCCAGATCCGCCAGTGTGAATTCGAGTCGCGAGGCCACCTCCACCGTGTTCGCGATCGCATCGGGCACGTCGGCGAACAGCCGGGCCATTTCAGCCGACGACTTGAGATACCGCTCCGCGTTGCGCTCCAGCAACCGACCCGCGCGACCCAGCGTGGTCTTGTGATGCAGGCAAGTGAAGACGTCCAGCAACTCGCGCTGCTTCGGACTCGCGTAACAAACACCATTCGTCGCGACCAGCGGCACCTTCATCGCGCGAGCCAATTCCATCACCGCCTGCGTGCGCACTTCTACGTCGCGCTCAAAGTGCCGCTGGATTTCCAGGTACACATTATCCCGCCCGAAGGTGCGCTGTAGCTTTTCTACCGCCTCGCGTGAGGTCACGGTCGCAAGGCACAGCAGCCCGTCGGCGAATTCTTCCAATTCATCCGGCAGCACCGCAGCCTTGCCGTGTTTGCCCACACGTAGTTTCGCCCGCGTGATCATGCGGCAAAGATTTTGATAACCCACGCGATTCCGCACCAGCAGCGGATAGCGCGCCCCGTCGCTACACATCACCTCCGACCCCAAATACGCCGTCATCCCCTTCTTCTTCATTGCCAGATGAAACCGTGGAGCTCCGTACACGCCATCGAAATCGAGCAGCGCCATCCCCGGCTGATCGAACCCCGCGCACACCTCCGCGTACTCTTCCGGAAGCGCCGCCCCGCGCAAAAAGCTGAAGGCGGAACGGGCGTGCAATTCGATATAGCGGGTCCTACTTGAAGACATGGAGGTGCCTTGCTATTATAGGCGAACACAAGGCGAAGATGACAACAGCGGCACCTATTTTTCGAGCCTCCCAACTCCAGCGTTCCTGGGAAACATTTCAAGCCACTTCGGTGGACGTCCCGCGCGGCGCGCTCACGGAAATCATCGGCCCCACGTCCTCCGGGCGCACGTCGTTGCTATGTTCGCTGCTAGCCGCGGCCACTGCGCGACAGGAGTTTTGCGCGCTGCTCGATGTACAAAACTCCTTCGACCTGCGCAGCGCCACCGACGCCGGAGTGCGGCTCTCGCAACTGTTGTGGGTCCGCTGCAACGGCAACGTGGAGCACGCGTTGAAAGCCGCCGACATGCTGGCGAACGCGGGAGGCTTCGGCTTGGTCGCGATCGATCTGGGCGATACACCGGACCAACTGGTGCACCGCATCCCCTTGGCCGCGTGGTTCCGCCTGCGGCATGCGGTGGAGAACACGCGTACCGCGCTGGTATCGCTGGCGCATCGCACTCACGCGCATCCCTGCTCCGTGTTGAAGGTGGAGCTTCGCCGCGAAAACGTGGCGTGGTCGCGATATCTGAAGAGCCTCACCGCGACCGGGGAAATCGTAAAGAGTCACCGGCGGCAAACGATCCGTCTTCCGTTTCAGAGGTAGTCACAAATGTTCGCCGCCATCCACGCCCCTGGAAATCTCGAGCTGTTGATCGACTGCGCAGAGCACTTCTCTCCGCTGGTCGAAGAGACCTGCAAAGACACCATCGTCTTCGATATTCGCGGTCTGAAGTTGATCTACGGCGCGCCCGAACACATCGCCGCAGAGATTCAACGTCGCATCGCCATCCCTGCGAACGTTGCCATTGCCGCGAATCCCGATGCGGCGATCCATGCCGCGCGCGGCCTCGCCGGGATCACGATCCTCACGCCTGGAGGTGAAGCCGCAAAGCTAGCGCCGTTGCCTCTGCACCTCCTCGGAGGCTCCCCCGATTTCGCACGCACACTCGACGCTTGGGGCATTCGCAACTTCGGAGACTTCGCCGCGCTACCACCGCTGGGCGTGATCGCGCGCTTAGGCGACGAAGGCGCGCGCTTGCAACGCTTGGCTTGTGGACAAGGAAATCGTCTGCTGCGCCTGCGCATTGATCCACTGGCGTTTCAGGAAACACGCGAACTCGATGACGCGATTCACATCCTCGAACCGCTGTTGGAGATCGTGAGTCAGATGCTCGATAAACTCTTCGACCGTCTGCGCTTCCACGCGTTCTCCACCAACGAACTTCGTCTGGCGCTCACGCTGGAACGCAAGCCCGAACACGCGATTCAACTCCGCCTGCCCGTGCCCATGCGCGACCCTCAAGTGCTGCTGAAGCTGCTGCATCTCGAATTCGAAAATCGCCCCCCCGCGGCCCCCGTGGCAAAGATTCATCTGGAGTTGGTCCCCGCCGAAGCCCGCTCCGCGCAACACGGAATGTTCGTGCCCGCCGCACCGGAGCCGGAGAAGTTAGAGATCACGCTAGCCCGCATCCGCAACTTAGTCGGAGCCCCGAATGTCGGCGCGCCCGAGCTACTCAACACCTATCGTCCCGATAGCTTCCAGCTCGGAGCGCTGACCTCCGCCAAGACAGATCAGGTTCTCACGATGCCCAAAATGATGCTACGCCGATTCCGTCCACCCCGCACTTTGCAGGTCCGATTGAACCACGAAGGCCACCCCGAGACGTTGCTCTGGCCCGGCGAAAAACAGACTGTCATCGCTTGCGCCGGCCCGTGGCACGCGTCCGGCGAATGGTGGACCCCCACGGCTTGGAGCCGCCAGGAGTGGGACGTGGAGCTTTCCGGCGGAGGCTTGTTCCGCCTCTATCTGGACCGCATGATGGGCCGCTGGTTTCTGGAAGGCAGTTACGACTGAGAGTGCAGTATTTGTCCGCTCCCTCACGGTCGCGGTTCCGTGTCTAGAATGAACACACCCGACACAGAACCGCGACCGTGAGGGAGCGGCCTACCTCTGCTTGTTCTTCCGAAACCGCCGCACAAAATACACCGAACCCCAGCGCGTGAGCGAGCTCGGAATCATGCGCAGCACGCCGATCAGCAGCTTGTAGCGCCAGCCCGGAATCACGATCAATTGCCGCTTTGCGAAGGCAGCCAAGCTAGTTTCGACCACCGTATCCGGCGTCATCCAGAACGCCGCAGGAATCGCCGAGCGGTCCGCGCCCGTCACATCGTGAAACTCGCTGAGCGTATAGCCGGGACACAACGCTTGCACCGTAACCGGAGAATTCCACGCGCCTAATTCGATCGCCAGTCCCTCAGTGAAGCGGTTCATCCAAGCCTTGGTCGCGCAGTAACTGACATTCTGCGGAGCCGAGGCAAACGCCGCCACCGACGATACGTTGATGACACCGGTTCCAGCAGCAGCACGCGGGGTCAGATTCGCCAATGCCGCGTGCGTGAGCCGAGCCGCAGCCACCACATGCAACCGATGCATGGCGTCTTGCCCAGCAGCATCCGTCTCAAAGAAATAATGATTCGTGCCGAACCCAGCGTTGTTGATCAACAGCGCCAGGTTATCGGCAGAGCGAACGCGCTCGGCCAGCGCTTCCAGATCGGCTTGTTGCACTAAATCTGCAGCGAGTCCCTCGGCCGTGATGCCGTATTGATCGCTCAACTGGCGGGCCAACGCTCGGGTACGATCCTCGCGCCGCGCGACCAGCAATAAATCATACCCCCGGGCAGCCAGCTTACGGGCAAAAGAAGCCCCGATGCCGGAAGAACCGCCTGTGATGACAGCCAGCGGACGCGTCACGAATGCGGTGTTCCTTTGTCGTCGAAGCGATGCCCACGGGCCGCCCATTCGGCTCCGCCCAGCACCAACATGGATGTGAGGAAGCTCAAGAAGATCAGCGTAGCGGAATAGCGGAACACGCCGTATTCTCGCTGCAGCTTTTCGTCGAACGCAGGCCAGGCCCAGATGTTGATGGACTTCAGCGCCTCCAGCAGCACGCCCACTCCGATGGCCGCCGGTAATACGCGCTTCACTGGCGGACGTCCGTTGGGCAAGTAACGATAGATCAAATACAGCACGGCCACCGTTAGAGGGACAGCGGCGGACTTGTAGAATGCCACGGAGATCCATCGCTCCACCGCAAAACCGGTCAAGTTGCTTTGCCGGACCGCCGCCAGCGCCAGAGACAACAGCGCCAGCGTGCCGCACACAAAGATCAGCACGAAGCTCACGACTTGGTTACGTAGGAAGCTACGATTCGTGTGGATGCCCCAGGATTTGTTCAGCGCCACCTCCAACGGCTCGAAAATCCCGTTTGCAGAGAACAGCAAAATAAAGATAGAGAGTAACTCCACTGGCTGCGGTGCCGGCAGATTGCGGTGCATGAAATCGCCCAGCGCGCTCGGGAAGACGTCGCGGAACGCAAGGTCCAGGGCAGACACAACCACGTATTGGTCAAAAAGCAGCTTTCCCAACGATACACAGACGATCAAAAAGGGAAAGAACGAAAGCAACACGTTGGCCGCGATGGAAAACGCGTAGACATGGACCTCAGTCTGCACCCAATACCGGAAAATCGGCGTCACCGCCCCGAAGAATTGCCGCACGCGGGAAAAGAAGGAGGAAAGCGGCATCGTTCTCAGAGTATAAATCGTTCCGGCGTATTAAACTGGAAATAGGTGGATTGCGGGACTGTATTTGGACCAGCCTACAGCGATCCCCTTATCGTTCCGATAGAACGATCATACTAGGCCGCTACCGGACAACTTTGGAATCTGGGTAGGACCATCGAGGATATCTGTGAACGTTTCGATTTTGGGAACTGGTTATGTCGGTTTGACCACCGGCGTCTGTTTGGCCTTTTTGGGGCACAAAGTTACTTGTGTTGACCCGGACAGACGGAAGATCGAGGCCCTGGAACGGGGCGAAGTACCCTTTCACGAACCCCATCTGGCCGAATTGATTGAGCAGGCTCGGCACAATCTGACCTTTACTACCGAGTACAGCCAGGCGATTCCTGAAGCTCAAGTAGTCTTCATCGCCGTGGGAACACCCACCGGAAAAGCTGGTGCACCCGATCTGCAATATCTGCGGTCGGCCGCGCATGGTGTCGGCGAATATTTGGGCCAGCACTTTACGGTGATCGTGAACAAGTCGACCGTGCCGATCGGAAGCGGTAACTGGGTAGGCTCGCTGGTGCGAGACGCCGTCGAGGCAAAGGGTGGCGAACGCGGTTGTTTTTCCGTCGCCTCCAACCCCGAGTTCTTGCGCGAAGGTACAGCGCTGCACGACAGCCTATACCCGGATCGCGTCGTAATCGGTGCGGACGAAACGAAAACAGCGGAAGTGCTCTACTCGCTCTACCGCCCGATGTTGGAACAGTCCTTCCAGGCCCCGGCGTTTCTGCCGCGTCCGGAAAACATGGGCGCCGTTCCACTGATTTCGACGGATCTCGCGTCGGCGGAATTGATCAAGTACGCCGCGAATGCGTTCCTCTCGCTGAAGATCAGCTACATCAATGAAATCGGTCTTTTATCTGAGCGCGTCGGCGCGAATATCTCGCACGTCGCCCGCGGTATGGGTCTGGACGCTCGCATCGGCACTCGCTTCTTGAATGCCGGAATCGGCTGGGGCGGCTCGTGTTTCGGCAAGGATACCGCTGCGTTGGTCGCAACCGCGGCGGAATATGGGCTGGACATGCAGATCGTGCGTTCCGCACGCGACGTGAACCAGCGCCAGCGCGAACGCGTGGTTACGAAGTTGCTCGCGGAATTGAAAATCCTGAAGGGTCGCACTATCGGCATTCTGGGCTTGGCGTTCAAGCCGGACACCGACGATCTGCGCGAGGCGCCGGCTCTGGACGTCGCCAAGCAACTGATCGAGCGCGGAGCCCGGGTCAAGGCTCACGACCCTGTTGCCATGGACGTCTTCCGGCGCAACTATCCGGATTCCGGCATCATCCTCTGCGATACGGCGGCGGAGGCCGCCGCCGGCGCCGATGCAGTGCTGCTCATCACGGAATGGCCTGAGTACCGCGATCTGAATTGGGATGCGATTGCTCCCACCATGGACAAGCCCGTCCTGGTCGACTGCCGCCATATCCTGGACAAGGCGCGGTTGGAGCGCGCTGGCTTCAAATATCTGAGCTTGGCGTAAGCCGCCTGCGGGCGCCTTTTCTGCCGTTCACGGCGTGATATAGTCTAGGTAGGTTCGCACCGCCTGTACCTATCGGCACAGGGGGCGTGAGTCTCAAACGTAACGATGCCGCGCGATTAGGGCGGCCTTGAATGAACCCTAGGGTTCCTCATAACAATATCCGGGTGTTAGTCGCAAAACCGGGCCTCGACGGCCACGACCGTGGCGCCAAGGTCATCGCCCGCGCGTTGCGCGATGCGGGTATGGAGGTCATTTACACCGGCCTGCGACAGACTCCCGAGATGATTGTCAACACAGCGCTTCAGGAAGACGTGCAGGTTATCGGCCTGTCCATTCTTTCCGGAGCGCACAACGCCATCGTGCCTCGCGTGATGGAGCTTTTGAAAGAAAAGCAGATGAGCGACGTGCTCGTCATCATAGGCGGCATCGTACCGGATGAGGATGCCGCGCAATTGAAACGACTGGGAGTGGCTGGGGTATTTCAACCCGGCGCCTCGCTCGCGGAAATTGTGGATTTTATCCGAGCCTCCGTTGGGCAACCTGCTTGATGGAAGCGACACATGCCGCACACGACAAGAAAGCGCGCGCGGCTATTAGGAGAGATGAATTTAATGCAAGATAAAGTAAATATCGCGGTGTTCGTCGATTACGACAACATCGAGATCGGGCTCAAGTCCACCCTGCGCCGTGAGTTTGACGTGTCCCTCGCGCTGGACGCACTGAAAGAACGCGGAGACTTGGTCGCCAAGTTCGCCTACGCCAACTGGGGACGCCAGGAAGGCGCCACGCGGCAAATGGCCGAAAACGCCGTGCAGATGGTGCAACGTGTGCCTTCGCCCCGCGGTGACAAGAACGGCGCGGATATCAACCTCGCGCTCGACGCCCTGGAAATGGCCTTCACGCACACCCATGTGAATGCGTTTGCCATCATCAGCGGCGATAGCGACTTCATCCCGCTGGTCAACAAGCTCAAGGAATACGGCAAGACCGTTTACGTGGTGGGCGGCAAGGCCTTCACCTCCACGATCCTCCAGCAGAACTGCAACGAATTTATCAGCTTCGAATCTCTGCTGCAGGATGTGCCGGCCGTCTCGCCGACCCTGCCCGGTGAACAGCGTTCCTACCGCAAGGATCGGGAGCGCGGGGATCGTGGTGACCGTCCGGAGCGTGGAGAGCGTCAGGACCGCGGAGATCGCGGCGACCGTCCTCCCCAACAGCAACAACAAGGTGGCGGCACCGGCGAACGCCGTCCGCGTCCGGCTCCGCTGGAACTCGGTCAGGCCATGCCGTTGGTCGAACGCGCACTGCAAGTTTTGGAACGTCGCGGCGTTCAACCGCAGTTGGGCTTGTTGAAGTCCACTATGCTGCAACTCGATTCCACCTTCAGCGAACGCGCGTACGGAGCGGGCAGCTTCTCCGATTTCGTCGAGAAGTTGAAGAAGGACGACCTGGTGCAGGTCAGCGGTTCCGGCGGACGCTACGTCATCGAGCGCAAGGGTACTGGCGTGGTGACACAATCCAACCTGAAGCCCGAGGATTTGCTCACGCCGCTGCGCGACGTGCTCGAAAATCATCGTTTGGAGATGGAAAACGGCGTCACCGTGGACGATCTGGCTGCTTGGTTCAAGGAAGAACAAGCCGGCTTCGACACCACCGACTACGGCTTCCAGGCCTTCAGCGAGTTCCTGAATTACGCGCAGGATAAAACCGTCGTGCGCACGGAACCCAATGAAGAACTGGGCATGCTGGTCTACATGGGCACCGAATTCTACCCGCCCGCTGTGCCGGTAGTGATTGAGCCCGAAGTCGCCGAAGAAGACATCGAAGAAGAGGACGAGCCGCAGCCTTACGTTGAAGGCCAGCCGACCATCTTCGAACCCAACCCTCCGCCCGTCAAGGCGAAGCGGGCTCCGGCGCGCAAACGTGCTCCGAAAGCTCCGGGTGGTGGCAACGGTGGTAATACTGGTGGTGGAGCAGGCGGCACACAACGCCGTTCGCGCCGTAAGAAGCCAGCCGGGAACTAGACCTTACTTACAACAAGCTATGAGCATCGAGCGGATATTTCCGGATGGAGGAGCCACCCCGCGTGGCCACTACACCCCGGGTATCCGCGCCGGTGACTTTATCTACGTCAGCGGACAGGGTCCCATCGACCCTGTCTCTGACCTACTTGTGGTGACAGACGTCGAAGAACAAACCCGCATTACATTAGAGAACGTAGCCCGCATCCTAACCGCCGCCGGAGCAGGTGTGACCGACATCGTGAAGGTCTCCGTCTTTCTGCGCGACATCGGCGATTTTGCAAGCATGGGCCGAGCCTACGCCGCATTTTTCGCCGACCACAAGCCCGCCCGCACTACCATCGAGGCGAAGTTCCACAAGGCGGAGATGTTAGTCGAAGTCGACTGCGTCGCCTACAAGCCGCGCTAACTCCACAACAATCACAAGACGCAAAAAGCCCGCCACGTTCGATCTACTACCGAACGTGGCGGGCTTTTTTAGCAGTACTTTGTTCTTAGGCAGCGCGCTTGCGGCGCAGAATCCCGAGGCCCAACAGGCCCAGGGCAGTCATGCCCCACGTCGCCGGTTCCGGAACGCCAGAGGTGATTTCTTGGACCTTGATGTCGACGAACGCCTTGGTGAATGAGGTTGCGTAGTTGCCGCCATTGCGGAGGATTTCCAGATTCCACGCCGCACCACCGCTGTTGAGTGCGAGCGGGACATACTGAGTCTCGGTATTGTTAGCCCCATCCCCCGTAGTCGGGCTGGTGCAGGTCGTATAGCCACCGGTGCCATTCACACGGTAGCCCGTGGAGGTGGTCCGTCCGATCACAGAACCGGTACCGCCACCCGTGCAGCCGAACGGATTGTTTACGATCGCATTCAGTAGGACGCCCTGCGGTAGCGTTACTGAATCCGGATTGCTGAGATCGTCTCGATCCTCGTCGGTGATTAGAATGAAATTTCGAATCGAGCCGACGGTGAACGTGTAATTGCTCATAATAAAGTTGAGCGCCGCGTAACCGTCTTCATTAGAGCCATCGGTAACCAGTCCGTTATCCGCAACGTTGAACTCTGCAGCTGTTCCGAACTGCTGGACACCCGCGCCCGCACCCATGTCGAACATCCGTCCGAGGTTTGCCGTGGCGTTAATACCGTTACCGAAGCCAACCAAGCCAAACTCGGCAGCGTACCCCAAGTTGCTCAACTGCGTCGCCAAGGTGGTGATCATTCCGCCCACCCAAGCCTGTTCACCGCCCATGGAGCCGGATTCATCAATTGCCACAACAACTTGGACGATCGGTGCAGCCTTTGCACTCGGTGCAACGGTGCTTAGAGCGCACATCAACGAAGCAGCCATCGTAAACTTTTTCATGACAGAATCCCTCCGGACAACGGTAGGGCACTAGAGATAGTGCACCTTACGTTAGAGCTTAGGGATTCTACTAGGGTCTGACTATGGGCCGTCGGTTCTGCAGCGTACTCCAGTACTAAGTAAGCGGCACTGGGACTAGATCAATGCTTCAGTGCCCAGCGGTTTCGGGGATGAAGCCCTCGGGTGCCTTGCCGCCTTCGCCGAAGAAGTATTCTTCCATCTGCTGCAGCACGAAATCCTGTGCTTCCTTGGTGCCCAGGTTGAGGCGGTATTCATTCATGATCATTTTCATGCGCTCCACCCAGCCTGCCCAGGCTTCTTTGGAGACACTTTCGAAAATGCGCTGCCCTAGGGGATTATCGAAGGGGGGCTCGCTTAGCCCGGGGAGTTCCTTCTTCAGCTTTACGCACATCACAGTCCGATCAGTCGCCATGGACTAAGGATATCAATGATTGGAGGCGATGAGAGGCGGAGAACTACTGTCCGACGGCCGTAGTTTCGCGCGTTTCGCGTTTGGCACGGACCGACTCCAGGTATTCAGAGAGTTTCAGCGGAGCGTGTCCGCCCTTCTCCATTTGCCGTTGCACGGCTCGCTGATAGCGGCGCAGGGTCTCACGCCGTGCGGCGTCGCGCAGCCCGCAGGCCTCAATATCCAGCAATAGCTCGACTTCCCAAGGCCGGAACGTGTTGCGAGTCATGTTACCTCGCAAGACTTCCTGGATCAGGCGGTTGAACTGAGCTAAGACTGCATCGTCGTCGGGAATCATTCGGCTGAGTGTTTCATCGGCATAGTGCCCTGAAACCTTAAGATGTCTCCTATTAATTACTGTTACGGAAATTACGCTGGACCGGATTTAGTTGCTCTGCGCTAACCACCGGCGAATGGTTTGCAATTGCTGCTGGACCGCATCTCTATCTGTTGCTTGAGGTTGCAGCTCCAGGTACGTCTCCAAGTCGGCCCGAGCCGCCGAATACCGCTTCAGTTCCAACGCCAGCGCCCCCCGCAATTTGTGCCAGGCCGCCGTTCCCGGAGCACCATCCAGCAGGAAATCGAGCGTGGCGATCGCCCGGCTATAATCCCGCGCCTGCATGTAGGCCCGATGAAGATTCTGCAACATCCGCATCAGAATCTGCTTAGGATTGGCACGCGCCAGCAGCGTCGGATCCGCTACGGTGGCTCCCGCCAGGGCGAAACACTCCGCCGGACTCACGATGCGGCCGCCGCCAAAGGGATCGATAAAAGCCGCAAACCGGCCATCGTCAAACTGCACCACGAACCGGTTCGGCAGTCCTATTCCGTACACCGGCATCCGCAACCGCCGCGCGACCTCCATATAGAGGAGCGAAAGCGTGATCGGAATGCCTGTGCGCCGTTCCAGGACCTGGTTCAGGCAGCTGTTGCGAGGGTCAAAGAAATCCCCTTCGTTGGCATGGAATCCGAGTTCGCCGAACAAGTAGCTCTGCGCCGTCTCGACAAAATCCCGGCCATCGTTGAAGTTGCGCAGCCGATCGCCGAGGTTGGCCGCGATCTCATTGATCTGGTCCAGGAACGGCTCGTGTTCCAGCCCAGGGAATTGAATCTGCGCCAAGTCCAGCGCTGCGCGGTCCAACCGCCCCTGCGCACTATCGGAAACCAACAACTGCCGCAGGTAGTCCACTTCAAACCCATTATCGCGCACCGCTCTTGGCAAGGGTGTCCCTAAAAAGAAAATGGGCCGTGGAGAGAACTCCGCGGCCCGGAAAGATTGGGGTCCAGACTACTTCTGGTTCTGTTTGTCGCGCTTTTGCTTGACGATATCGCGGCTGGCCTTGTTCTGTTCACGCGTGATTTTGGCGGCTTCCTTGCCGGTCACCACGCCGTCAGCACGGGCGTCCTTGATGTCGCCCTTGATCTCTTTCTGATCCTGCTTCAGTTTGACCGCTTCCCGCTTGGTGATCGACCCATCCTTCACACCCGCCTTGATGCGATCCTTCTGATTTTCCTGACGCTCCTTGAGCGCGCCCTGCCCGTAAACCGGAGCGAGCGCTAGCAGCGCCGTCGTCAAAATCCCTGCGATGATTCGTTTCATATTGCCTCCCTTTTCTCTAACCCATCGGCAGTGAAAAGTTGCGGCTACACATTTTCGCCGAGCAATTCTTTTAACCTGGCATGCCCGGTACGGCTCACCGGGAGCTGCATCCCGTCCTGCAATACCACCACCCGGCTGTCTTTCGTATACGGTTCGATCCGCGCAATCCGTTCCAGATTCACCAGGTACGACCGATGAATCCGTACGAACTTGCGCGGGTCCAGCTGTGTCTCTATGCTCGCGAGCGTCTGCTGCTTCAAGTAGACCTTCTTCTCGCTGTGGAGCCCCACATAGTCGTCCTGGGCCTCCGCGTAATCGAGCTTCGCAACTGGGATAATATGCACCCGGGTCCCGTCTTTCACCACCACCCGCTCTAGCGCGACTCCCGGTGGCCGGGCCGCCGCCGCCAATTCCACCGCTTGAAACGGACGCACATCGGCCGACCCCAGCAACGCCCTGGCCCGCCCCAGCGCGGTCTGCAACCGTTCCGCTGCGAACGGCTTCAGCAAATAGTCCACCGCATGCGCATCGAACGCCTTCATCGCAAACTGATCGTAGGCGGTCACGAAGATCACCGCGGCCGTGCGATCGTCGACAAGCTCCAGCACCTCAAACCCGTCGAGCTTGGGCATCTGAATGTCGAGGAACAACAGGTCGGGCTTCAGTTCTGCGATGGCCTTCACTGCTTCAAATCCGTTGGCGCACTCCGCAACCACTTCCACGCCGCCTGCGTCCCGCAGCTGTTCCTGCAAAAGCTGCCGCGCCAGCTCTTCGTCATCCACGATGATCGCTCTCATGAGTCACCTTTGACGCACGGAAACCGCATCTCCGCGCGAAATATATTGTTCTCCGCGCTTGTAATCACGCCGGCTGATCCACCGAAGCGAGTCCTCAAGCGGTCCCGCACGTTTCTCAATCCGAGCCCGCTGCGGCGTGGCGACGGAGCCTCCGGATCAAACCCATTTTCCACGCTTACTTCCAGCGTCCCCGCGTTTACACGGCTTTCAAACCGAATCACGCCACCCTCCACCAACGTCGCGATGCCGTGTTTGATAGCGTTCTCCACCAGCGGTTGCAACACCAATGCGGGAACGCGGCATTCGGTGCAGCCTTCGTCCACGATCATCTCCACGCACAAGCGATCGCCGAAACGCACCCGCTCCACTTCCAGATACGTGCGCGCGAGCTCGATTTCATCCTTCCACGAAATGCTGCCGCGCTCACCCAGGCCCAGCGTGTTGCGTAGGAACTCCGACAGCTTGACGCACATCTCGCGCGCCCGGCCTGGATCGGACGTCGTCAAAGCGCTGATCGAATTCAGGCAGTTGAATAAAAAGTGCGGATTGATCTGCGACTTCAGTGCCCGCAATTCCGCGTCGCGCGCCAGCAGGGCCGCCTCCTTTGAGGCCTCCAACGCCAGCAACACGTAGTGCAGTGCGATCGACAGGATATAGAGCAGCAACCCCACCGCGATCAATTGCGGAATCGCCGGGTTCAATTGCCGTTCCCAATCGAGCAGGCTCGCAACGGATCGCGCGACGCCGATCCACAACGCGCACGCCAGCACCGACGCTCCCAGATGATTCGACGCCAGCCGCCACCATTCCGAACTCAATGGCAACGCCTTGCACATGTACCACGGTGTCAGGCACATTGCCGCGTAGAATACACACGGCGGGGCGGTCAAGATCACCGCTTCATACCAGGTCGCATCGCCAGCCAAGCGGAGCAGGGCCGCGAGCAATCCCGCAAGTACGACCCACAAGGTCAGGTACATCGTCACTGCACTGCGATTTTGGAAAAGTGGATGCATTGCGGCTAGTTCCGCACCGTGACGCCGCCAAATACGGCTCCACCCTTGACGATCAGTTTCGGAGACTGCCCGGTGGCCAGAGGTGCGGGTCTATGAGTGCGATCGTCGTAGCCGCCGAATACCCCCGATCCCCGCACTTCCACCTGCCACGTGTCGGGCACCTTCAGTTCGACCCCGCCGAATACCGCGTCAGCCTGGAGAATGATCTCCGGTTTCTGCATGGCCGCTCCGCGCAGATCGATCTCCGCTCCACCAAAGACCACCGATACCTTACCGCCCTCAAAAGCCTGCGAAACGATCTTGCGCTGGATGCCACCGAACAAGACGTCAGCATACACGGTATTCGCATCCGTCGGGCCGACGTCGGCCACGCCCTGGCTCCCGCCGCCCCACCAATCCGGTCCGTACATATTCTTGATCAGCATGGACAGTCCGATCGCAATGAAGACCGCCGGCCAGACGAATCCCCAGATGTTGCCATAAATGATCCCCAGATTGCGTAGCAGAAACAAGGTCCCGATGCCGCCCAGGATGACGCCTCCCATCACTTCGTGTGCGCCGCGGGGCGCAAGTAATTTGGAGGCGCCGATCGCGATCAGGATCACTGGCCAATACTGCCCGATATTGTCAAAATAGACGATCCCCAGGTTGCGCAGCAGAAACATCAACCCGCCACCGATCAGCAGGAGTCCCAGCAGGGCTCCTCTCAGCGGATTGGACCCGCCCCCACGCCCCGCCCAGCGGTCCTGCCGCCGAGCCCATCGTTCTTGCCGCCTCTGTTCCCGATCATTCATAAGCTTCTCCGTCCTAAGGGAATCCTACCAGCGGAACCCCCTCCAAACCCCGAGAATTCGGCGAAACGACACTCACTACCGGCGAATGACATAGAGCTTCTCAACCTGCCCCGTTTTAGAATAGGAGGAGTGTCCCATAAAGTTACCCTGATCCCCGGCGACGGAATCGGTCCCGAAGTGGCCGCCGCCGCCCGACGCGCTGTTGACGCAACCGGAGTGAAGATTGATTGGGAGGTAACCGAGCTCACGGGCGATATTATCGTCAAGACCGGCGGCCAAATCCCGCAGTACGTGCTTGATAGCATTGAGCGGACCTCGGTCGGCTTGAAGGGCCCCGTCACCACGCCCATCGGCGGAGGTTATACCAGCGTCAATGTCGGCTTGCGAAAGAAGCTGGACTTGTTCGCCAACGTGCGCCCCGTGCATTCGTTGCCCGGCGTGGCCACGCGCTTCCAGGACGTGGTCATCGACATGGTCATCTTCCGCGAGAACACGGAAGACTTGTACGCCGGCCTGGAACATGAAGTGGTTAAGGACGTGGTCACTGGTTTGAAGGTGATCACGCGCACCGCGTCGATCCGGATCGCCGAATACGCATTCTTCTACGCCGCCGTGAACAATCGCCGCAAGGTCACCGCGATTCACAAGGCCAACATCATGAAGCTGGCCGATGGTTTGTTCTTGCGCTGCTGCCGCGAAGTGGCCGCCAAGTATCCGCAGATCCAATACACGGAAATGATCGTCGACAACGCGTCCATGCAGTTAGTGACGCGGCCGGAGCAGTTCGACGTGCTCCTGCTGCCGAACCTCTATGGCGACATCGTGAGCGATCTGGCCGCTGGCCTGGTCGGCGGCTTGGGCATTGTCCCAGGAGCCAACATGGGCGAGAAGTGCGCGATCTTTGAAGCGGTGCACGGCTCGGCTCCGGACATTGCGGGCAAGGGTCTCGCGAATCCTACGGCGATGATGTTCTCTTCCGTGATGATGCTTCGGCATCTGAAGGAAGTGGCGGCGGCAGAAAAGCTGAAAGCAGCGGTGGAGAAGGTTTATACCGAAAAGAAGCACACCACGCGTGACGTGGGCGGTAACTCTACCACGACGCAGTTTACCGACGCAGTCATCGCAGCTCTCTAAAGCCTAGGCCGGCGCGCCTAACAGCGCGTCGATCTTGGAAAACAGTTCTTCCGGCCGGATAGGCTTGGTGACGTAGCCATCCATCCCGGCATGCAGGCAGCGTTCGTGATCCCCCGCCATTGCATGGGCAGTCAACGCAATGATCGGAGTGTAGCGGCCCTCCACGCCTTCGGTGGAACGAATGATATGCGTGGCTTCCAGCCCGTCGAGCTCGGGCATCTGGACGTCCATCAATATGATGTCGAAGACACTCTCCGCATGTGCCTGCACGGCCTGGCGTCCGTCTCCGGCAAGAGTCACTTGATGCCCGCGTTTCTGAAGTAACCGGAGCACCAGTCGCTGATTCACCGGGTTGTCTTCGGCCAACAATACCCGCAGGCCGGGCTGCGCGGGAGCGGCTTTCGATGCGAACGCGGGGACAGGCATGAGGCTCTTCCCCATGACGCTGAACATCGCACGCTGTAAGTCTCCGCGCGCGACCGGCTTTACCAAGTACCGATCCACTGTGGAATCTGCGGGACCCCGCAAATCCACCGAACTCAGCATCACGATCGAGGTGTCCTCGCCGCTGAAATGACCGCGGATTTGCCGCGCGACTTCAAACCCATCTAGATCCGGCATGTGTGCGTCGAGTAGCACCAGGGGATACGGATGGCCGCTGCCCTCCGCATCCAGCATGGCCTGCAAAGCCAGCGCAGGATTCGATAGGACGGTTGGCGACAACCCCCACCGTCGCAGCAATTCGTCGAGGATGCGGCAATTGATGGCATTGTCATCGACGACCAAGACGCGTAGACCTCGCAGACTCTCTAACTGCTCCTGTTCCGCGCTCGCCCGCCAGATTCCCGCTTCGTTGGGTCGCAGCGGAACCTCCATCGTAAAGAAGAAGCTCGCACCTTCCCCCGGATTGCTGATGACGTCCAATGAGCCGCCCATCATACGCACCAGTCTTTGGGAGATCGTCAAACCCAAACCTGTTCCGCCATACCGCCGCGTCGTGGAACCGTCCACTTGGCTGAATTCGTCAAAGATGAGTTTTTGCTTCTCGAAAGGAATGCCGATTCCGGTATCGCTGACCACAACCCGGATCTGCGCGGCTCCGGCCGTCAACGCATTCAGTTGCACGTCCACCAGCACGTGGCCGCGATCGGTGAACTTGATCGCGTTCCCCACCAGGTTCACCAGCACTTGCCGCAGACGGAACGGATCGGCCTGCACCACTTCCGGCATGCAAGGATCGATGCGGCACAGCAACTCCAGCCCTTTTTGATGGGCCCGCAGCGCCATCGTCTTAACGGTTTCTTCAATCACGGAGCGGAGATCAATTCCCACCGCTTCCAAAGTCAGTTTCCCGGATTCGATTTTCGAGAAGTCTAAAATGTCATTGATCACATCCAGCAAATGATGCGCGGAACTCCGCACGGTGCTCAGGTATTCCTGTTGTTCAGGAGAGAGCTCGGTATCGAGCGCGAGTTCCGTCATCCCGATCACGCCGTTCATCGGCGTGCGGATTTCATGACTCATGTTGGCCAGGAACTCACTCTTCAGCCGCGCTACTTCTTCGGCCTTTTCCTTGGCCAGTAGTAATTCGGCATTCGATTCCCGCAATTCCGCTGTGCGCTCGTGTACTTCGTTTTCCAGATTTGCGCGATGCTTCGCCAAGGCTCCATCATGCTCCTGGATCTGCGCCAACATCTGGTTGAACGCTTCGATCAGTTGCCCGGTTTCGTCATCCGATCCACACCGCGCGCGCAGTGAGTAATCGTGCCTCGACCAAACCTGGCGAACGACGTCCGACAAATGCAGGATGGGTGATGCAATACGGGCTTGCAGCCTGCCCGAAAGCAAAAACGCTACCAGACCGGAGGCGAATAGAACCAGTAGTGCGATCCAAGCGTACTTCAGCAGTTGGGCTCCCACGTCTGCTTGTGTGTCGGCCTGAATCGATATGGTGCCCAGGAGTTGTTGCCCAAACATCACCGGACGAAAGATGACTGCGAGTCCGTCGATCCAATAGACCCCGGACACGCGGGTCGGAAGGTTACAGACTTTCGGCTTCTGATCCGCTCGCGCGAAGGTCGCAAATATTCTTGCCTTCGCATCATACAGGCAGCCGGCAACGATGCGTGAATCCGCCCGCAGCGTTTCTAGATTGGCTGCTGCCGATTCGTTGTCTTGAAAACTGAGCGGCGCGGCACTTCCCCATGCCACCACGTCCGCAACACCGACCAGTTCCTCGGCTTCCTGTTGCGGAATCACCGTCATCTCATAGGCGATGAAGCCGCCGAAACTCAACAGCGAGGCAGTGCCGGTAGCACCCAGTACCAACAGGCCCAACTTCAGTTTGATCGGTAGGTTGCGAAAGGAGCGCATGAAGTGGAACCACTAAGGGCTCCACTTCACCGCATCGGCGTAGAACGGAATCTATTGAACCTAGAGACCCTTTTTCGCCAGGAATGCCACCATGTCGACCACGCGCATCGAGTAGCCCCACTCGTTGTCGTACCAGGACACAACCTTCACCAGATTGCCACCCAGAACCTTGGTCAACCCCGAATCCACGATGGAGCTGTTCGGGTTGTGCAGCATGTCGGTGGAAACCACGGGATCTTCGGTGTACGCCAAAATTCCCTTGAGCGAGCCATTGGCCGCTTCTTTCAGCGCCGCGTTGACTTCTTCGGTCGTGGTCGGCTTCAGCAGGATGGCGTTGAAATCGACCACGCTGACGTTCGGCGTCGGCACGCGCATGGCGTAACCGTCCAGCTTGCCCTTCAGTTCCGGCATCACCAGCCCGATCGCTTTTGCCGCTCCGGTGGAGGTCGGGATCATGTTCAACGCCGCCGCGCGCGCCCGCCGCAAATCCTTATGCGGGAAGTCGAGCACGTTCTGGTCGTTGGTGTAGCTGTGAATCGTGGTCATCGAGCCCTTCTCGATGCCGAACTTCTCGTGCAACACCTTCGTGACAGGCCCCAGGCAATTCGTCGTGCAGGACGCGTTCGAAATAATGTTGTGTTTCGACGGGTCGTAGACGTTGTCATTCACGCCCATCACAATCGTGATGTCTTCGTTGGTGGCCGGGGCAGAGATGATGACCTTCTTCACGCTGCCCTTCAGGTGCTTGCCAGCGCCCGCGCCGTCGGTAAACTTGCCGGTGGATTCCACCACGATCTCGGCACCGAACTTGGACCAGTCAATCTCCGCCGGGTCCTTAATCGCAAATACGTGGATGCGCTTCCCGTCCACCGTGATCGAATCCGCGTCCGCTGTTACTTCCTTGCCCAGCGGTCCCAGGATCGAGTCGTACTTCAGAAGATGCGCCAGCGTCTTAGTGTCGGTCAAGTCATTGACCGCAACCACTTCGACTGCAGAACCCTTCAGCGCCGCCCGCAGAACATTCCGGCCAATGCGGCCAAATCCATTGATGCCTATTTTGGTAGCCATAGCTATGTCCAGTGTATCGTCCCTCCCGGTCCTAGACATGAGGGCCGCCCCTGGTTGCCTTGCCCCCACCATGTTAGACTCGTTCGCCAGGGGTCATGTTATTAACCCCAAGGATTCTGGAGGTCTGTCAATCTTTATGAAAACCAAGTTAGCGATTTTTGCCACTGCGGCGGGTCTGCTGGTGCCGCTGGTGCCGGTAGCTGCCCATCACTCTTTCGCCGCTGAATATGATGCCAATAAGCCGGTGACCTTGAAAGGTACCGTAACGAAGGTCGAATGGACCAATCCGCACGCGCGTTTTTACGTCGACGTGAAGGATGCGAATGGCAAGGTTACGAATTGGAATTTAGAACTCGCCAGCCCGAACGTGTTGAAGCGCGCTGGCTGGACCCGGACCGGCCTTAAGGAAGGCGATCAGGTTACGGTGGAGGGCTCGGCTGCAAAGGACGGGGCGAATATGGCTAACGCCCGGGCGGTAACGCTGGCGAACGGCAAGCGCGTATTTGCAGGATCTTCAGGTGGGGACGGAAAGTAAGCACATGAACAAAAGATTGTTGAACTTAATCGTGCCCGCGGGCGCGGTGGTGGCGGCTTTGTTGCTGCTGCAGATGCCGGCCGAATCGCAATCTCCGGCGGGTAAGGCTGTCAAGGGGGATCCAACTGCCCCGGCGGGTGGTAGTACCAACGAGGATACACTCAAGGCCAAGGCGAAGGGCAAAGGCAAGGGCGGTCCGGCGGGTCCGATCCCTAAGACCTTCGACGGGAAGCTGGTGGATTTTTCGGGAATTTGGAACGGCGGCGGTCCGGTCGGCGATATCAAGCAGGGGCTGCCTCCTGGCGAGACCTTGCCTCTGTTGCCAGCGGCGAAGGCTCTGATGGAAAAGCGTCTATCGCAGGACGATCCGGAAGCCAACTGTTTGCCGACCGGCGTGCCACGAATTGCTCCGTATCCGTGGCGGATCGTGCAGACCCCGACGCACGTGTTCTTCCTGTTTGAGGGAAATATTCACACCTATCGGCAGATTTTCATGGATGGCCGGAAATTCCCCAAGGATGAAGACATCGACCCGACCTGGTTCGGCTACTCGATTGGTCGCATTGAGGGAAATACCTTGATCGTGGAAACCAAGGGTTACAACGACAAGTTCTGGTTCGACTTCCTCGGCACTCCACACACCGAATTGATGACCACGGTGGAGCGCTACACGCGCACCGACTATGGCAACCTGACGGTGGAGACCACGATTACCGATCCGGGTGCGTATTCCAAGCCCTTCACCATCAAGTTCCAAGCTCAGCTGCGGCCGGGCGACGAATTGATGGAATACATCTGCCAGGAAAACAACCAGGACGTGAGTCATATTAAGGGTCCTGCGTCGCTGGAATAGGTTGTACGGAACGTAGTATCGAGACGGGGCGGCTTCGGCTGCCCCGTTTTTGTTTTGGGAGCGGAAAAATCTGAGTTCAAGGCCGTCGGCGGTCTGACGATATGTGGGACGAGGAAGAGTATGAGTATATCCCCGCTCACCATTTCGGGCGTCAGCCAATTTTCGGCGGATTTCCAGTCCATCATGGACCGCGCTGTGAAGATCGCCGCGTTGCCTCTGCAGGCCATGCAGAACCGCGACACGGACGCGTTGCAGAAGAAGGGGTTGCTCAGCAACCTATCTGCTGCGGCATCTGGATTCGGGGATAGTCTGAAGGCACTTGGGGACGTCGCTGGCCGTAAGGCGTTGGGGGCGACTAGTTCCAAGCCTTCGATAGTGAGCGTCGTCAATTCCGGGGCGTCGGCTGCGGCCACATACACGATTGACTCGGTGACGTCGATTTCCACGGCTGCGTCTGAGCGGTCGCTCATTGGGTATGCCGATTCGGCCTCCACACCGGTGGGAACCACGGGTGATTTTAAATTGGTAGTGGGCAGCAGCAACTTCACATTTACGTTGGCGAACAATACTTTGGTTGGTTTGCGCGATAAAATCAACGACTTGGGAGCGGGTGTCAGCGCGTCTATTCTCACAACTGGCGATGGAAACTATCTTTCGATTTCGGCTACAGCGACGGGGGCAACGGCATTACAACTGGTGAACGATCCCGGCGGGGTGAATGCGAATCTATTGACGAACACCAATCAGGGGACCGACCTGGAGTTTCACCTGAACGGGATTCTGGTGAAGCAGTCGCAGAACCTGGTGAACAGCGTAGTGCCGGGCCTGACGTTCACGGTGTTGGACAAAACCGATTCCGCTGTACAGTTACAGCTTTCGACCAAACGCACGGAACTCTCCAGCGCCTTGAGTGCATTCGTTTCCAACTTGAACGGATTGCGCGACGCAGTCACGGGGCAGACCGGGCCCGCCGCTGGTTTGTTGAGTGGCAACTTTCTGGTCCATCAACTGAGCAGCGAACTGCGCAACGTAGCCAGTTATCGAACCTCCACTGGATCGGTGAAGGGGCTTACGGATCTGGGCGTGACGTTCAACAATGCCGGCAAAGTCGAGTTCGATGTGGCGAAGTTTAATAGCTTGAACGAGACGCAAATTGCGGACGCTTTTACGTTCCTGGGTACGGCCTCCTCCGGGCTCGGCGGCTACTCGCGCAACTTCAAGCAGTTTACAGATCCGGTCAGCGGCCTGATCAAGCTGGAACAACAAGGTCTCGACCGTGTCGATCAAGCGTTGCAGAAGCAGATGGCGGCATTGACGGACCGGCTCGACGTGATGCAGCGCGGTCTGGCGTTGCGGCTGCAGAAGGCGGACTCGCTGTTGGCCGCGCTTGAAAGCCAGCAAAATACGGTCAAGGGCAGTCTACAAGGCCTGAGTCTGGTGCTCTACGGCAAGCAGCAAGGATAGCCCCGAATGACGCTCGAGGAGGCAACGTTGGCGGCGCTTGAGGCTGCTCAAACGGGCGATCTAGAAGAACTCGGGCGGGCGTTGGAGGCTCGTCAAGCGGCGCTCGACAAAGTCGATTCCTCGATCACGTCGGGCATCCTAGCGTCGGGAGAGATCACCGCCCACCTACTGCGCGAATTAATTCGAGATATACGCATGGAAACCTCCCGGCTGCGTCATATCGCGGACGGGCTCCGGCCAACCGCGACTCCTGCCTCTCACGTCGACTTCGTCGGCTAAGAAACCATCCCAACACCGCACAGCACAAACGTACCCAAAACAGTTTGAGCCACGCCAGCGATCCCGAAGGATCGCCAGCGTGGCCCGAGGCGGCTAAGGTCCCGAAGAGGATTAGCCTCTGAGGAGTGAGAGTACCTGCTGCGGAGCCGAGTTGGCCTGGGCCAGGGCGGCAATACCGGCCTGGAGCAGGATCTGCGACTTGGTCAGGTTGGCCGATTCCGCAGCCAGATCCGCGTCGCGGATACGGCTCTCGGCGGCAGCTAGGTTGGTCAGTTGTGATTGCGCTAGGTTGATGGCGAAGGTGAACTGGTTCTGACCTCTGCCGACAACTGCTTGTGCGCGGCCAAGGATACCGACGGCATCCGCGACAGCGGCGACAGCAGACTGCGCGCTCGCCTCGTCGTTGATACTTGCGGTGGCCCCACCAGCGGCAACCGTCGCCGTAGCGGTGGTTCCCTGTGAGCCGAAGCCGGTTCCGTTGGCCGTGCTGCCCACGCTGACGCGGAAGGCAGACACAGTGCTCAGGAAGCGGATTTTTTCTGCGCCACCATCGTTGTCCTTGACTGCGACGATCTTTTGGAGCGTCTGGTTGTTGGACTGCTGTAAGGCAGTGTTGATAGTGGAGATAGCCTCGTCGATCGAGCGGCCACTACGCGACGTAGCGTCGTTGCGGAGCGTGATCGTAGAGGACTGCTGGACCCCATTCGTGTCGTTGGCTGTCAGCGTGAGGGTTTGATCGTCGCTGCCGTAGGCGATCGGCGAGAAACTGAACGCCGAAGTCTGGCTGGAGCCACCGGCTTCGATGTCCGCAGCTACGGTCGGCGCGGCGCTATTCACATTGCCCGTGAAGGAAGCGCCTGCCACGCCGAAGCCGGTCTCGGCTTGAGACCCACTGTAGGTAGTAGCGGCCGTCAGGCCCAACTTCGTGTAGGCATCCGTTGCGCCCGCCACGAAGCTGACCGAAGCAGCCTCGCCCGTCGCCGTGGAGGTGAACTTCACCTGTCCGTTGTCGGCCGTGACGGTAAGGCCGGTCGCCGCAGAGAAGTCCGCTGCGATCTGCGTGGCTGTGCGCGTACCAGCGGTCAGAGTAACCGTCTGCGTGGCGCCGCCGTCCACCGAGAGGTAGACTTTGTCGTCCACGCCGGCGCCGATCACAAAGCCTGCGGTGGCGGCGACACCTGCTGTGGTGCCGGCGGTTCCGCCCAAAGTGGCCAGAACGCCGTTGGACGAACCTTCCGCGATCTCAATTGAGGAGGCGCCGCCGGTGCTATTCGAAGTGATCTTCAGCACGCCGCCGACGACACTCGCGGTAGCGCCTGCCAGGCCGGGATCTGCGTTCAATTCTGCCGCGACGGAGTCCACCGTCCGGGCGCCACCTGCCGCCAAGGTGATGGTCGAGTAGGAGCCGGCACCGTCCACTTTGATACGGAAGTTGTCGTTGGTCCCGGAAACGATTGCGAAGGGACCAGCGCCACTGAGCGTGCGTTCGCCGGCCGTGGCGTAGGTCTGGTGTGTTTTGGATGAGACTACGGATGCCGCAGCAGAACTACCGCGCGAGTTCACGCGGAAGAAGCTGTCGACACCAGAGGCCGATTTGATGCTGACCTTGCCTGCCGCCGTAGTGCCGAAATCCGCCACCAGGCCAGCCGCTTGCAGCGTAGCGTCCGAGGCAATCGCCTGGTTCACGTACTGCGCGATGCTGGCACCAGAACGCGAGGTGCCCTTAACAGGACCCGCCGCCGCCAGACCGAGGATGGTGTTCGCCGTGCCCGTTTCGATCTGGACAGTGCCGCCCGCGCCCTTGGTGTTCGACTCAATTACGATGGCGTTGCCCACTACCTTGGCGGTGCCCTGAGCGGAGATGGCGGAGTTGATTTGATCGGCGATATCGTTTTTGCTGGACGCGCCGCTGGTGGTCAAAGATACCGTGAAGCTGGCACCATTGACCGCCAAGTTCAACTTATTGTTGTTGGCCGTGATGGCAACCGTGGTGTTGGTATCGCTAGAGGTTACCGACGCTGCCGTCGCGTCGCCCGCCGTCAGGTCGACGGCGATCGAGTGCGTGCTGGAATCTCCGCCGTTGAGCGAGATTTCGAACGTGTTCGTTCCCACTGCGGTGGCGGAATCGTAGTTCGCCCCGCCGCTAATGGTGCTGTAGTCCACTGCCCCGTTGGCACCCGTCGCAAACGAACCGAAGCCTAACTTGTTCTGGACGTCACCGGTGACTTGGACGTTAAACGCCTGGCCAGAATCAGAGGTAAAGGTGAGTGTATTGCCCGCGCTAGAAGTGGTCAGCGAAATACCGGCCCCTTTTAGACCAGAATCCGCGCCCACCGCTTGATCGAGCGCAGCAATCGCCTGACTCACGGTGGAGGCACTGGTGACATCAATGGCAACGTCCACCGGAGCATCCAGACCCGCGCCTTGGAAACGGAACGAGATCGTACCCGCGCCTACAGTACCAAATGTGCTTGCGCCAGCAACAGTCTCAGTGGCAGCGGTCACACGCGTGCGCAAATCGGCACCAGTGGAGGCGCTGGCCGCTGTCGCCGCCGTGGCCGAGAGACCTAGATTCGTGGACAACGTGGTGGCGGTCAGATCGACGCTTGAGGTAGAGCTATTCCCCTTGCTCTTGAGCACGACCTGATTGCCTTCAAGGTATGCACTGGCAACATCGCTGAAAGCTGTGGTGGCGTTCAACTGCTTTACGATGTCGCCCTTGGAGGCAGTCGCGCTGGTGGTGCCCAAAGTGACGGTGAAAGCCGTGCCACCGTCTACGGCGAGAGTTAGCTGCGCCGCCGTACCGCCGCCGTTGGTGGCGATGGTGGCCGCCACGTCCGAACCGGTGAGTGTCGCATTCTGCTCGAACTTGCCTAACAAAGCGCCTGCCAAACGATCGCCGGCTGCAACCTGAAAGGCAGCGGTCGGTGACGTGAAAGTCAGCTGCTGACGGCCATTAGAATCGGTGTTGATTCCGGCCGTGATGTTCGCATTCTTGAGCGCCGTCGCTTCCTGGGTGCCGCCGTTCGCCGCCGCCTGAATCGCTGCGTTTACCGCCGTAACCAACCCATCGGTGCCACCCAGATTCGCGGTGTTCACCTTCAACTCTACGCCGTCGCCAGAAAAACCGGCCCCGCGGATGACAAAACTGGTGTATCCCGGAGTTTCCACTGAGTCCGTATTGGTCGAGTTGGCCAAGATGGTCGAAAGGCTCGTCGAGGCCGAACCCGCGCCAATATCCGTAGCGGTTGTTCCTACTGCCTGCACGCCCTTGAGTCCCAGGCTGTTGGAATCCACGGTCGAGCGGCTCAGATCCAACGCCACGCTGCCGTTGGAGGTAGCGCTAATTCCGTTGGATGCTTTGCCACCACCGATGAACACACTCAGCGCCTTGGCAAATGTGCCGCCCTGGTTCAGGCCGACAGCCTGCGCTTGGCGATCAATTTCCGTAATCACGCTCTGGAATTCCGAATTCAGCACACCGCGATCACCGGTGAACGCACCGGTGGCAGACTGCGTGGCCAGCGTACGAGCTCGATCCAGCAGCTGCGAAATATTGTTGATGCCGCCGTCGGCCGTCTGCAACTGCGCCAAACCGTCGTTGGCGTTGCGGACGCCTTGCGCCAGCACAGCTCCGTCAGAACGGTAGGTATTGGCAATCGCCAAACCGGCCGCGTCATCGCCCGATGCCACGATGCGCAGTCCCGAAGTCACACGGTTAATCGTCTTAGATTGGAAGTCACCGTTCACGCGCAGGCTGTTCTGGGCCTGCAGTGAAGCGACGTTGGTGTTAATTGTAAATGCCACTGTGATTCTCTCCTTGAATTGTGTCGGCCGGGAATCCTTTCCCGGTGCTTCTTACACGGGGCTTATCGGTTTGGCCGGTGGGTTCTTGAGTTGTTTTAGAATTTGTTCGAGCCGTGGCGCCGGAATAGGCCGCGCGGCCGCCTGGTTCTGTTCGCCCACCATCCGGATTTCCTTCCGCACCACCCCAACTACCCTCGGTGCGCGGATCCCCAACTTCACTTGCGAGCCACCGCACTCCAAAATCTCAACCTCTATATCCGTTCCAATCAGAACCGTTTCGCCCACGCGGCGCCGGATCACTAACATGCGGTCACCCCCTCCAACTCGTGCTGGTGCGAGTACCGGTTATCGAGACGTACCGCCTGCACCGCCGTGCGAGTCGCCAAATGAATGACGATGGGCGCCAGAAGATTGGCACTCAACCGACCATCCATTGCCGCCGAGAGCAACGCCAGGTCGAGCGTTGCCTTGCTCAAATCCGCGTTTGGATCCAGATCGAGTGCCTCCCGATCTTCCGGGACAAGGGAGGTTTCGTAACCCGCATCAATGCTCCGTATCGGCAGTGCGAGGAAGCATAAACCCGCGATATCCAGGCTTTGCATGTGGACCAAAGGCGCCAGTTCGGGGTCGTCCAACAATACGAAACGATGGCACGTTTCAAAGCCCGGCAGGCCGCGAGGGAATAGGATGGTCGAGTCTTCGGCGTATTCTAGTTCGCCGAATTGTTCGGTGTGAGCGCGTGGCATCGAGGTGAATCATTGCAATCGCGGTGCCGTTGCAGTTGCGCACATTCCAACTTTCTGTTTTGAGTGCGCTATGTCAGACTGGAACTGTGCCTGAGTCCCGAACCGCGAAATTGCGTTTATTGATCCAAGAGGTTGCAGGAAAGCCCGCCCCGGCGGATGAAGATGAATCCTTATTCGAAAGCGGACTGCTCGATTCGTTCGCGCTGCCGGATTTGGTGAGCGCGATTGAGCAGGCTTTCTCCATCAAGGTTCCCGACGCCGATTTGAATCCGCGCAAGTTTGATTCGATTGCTCGGATTGAAGCGTATCTCCAGAGCAAATGAAGGCCTATCTCCACGGCTTCGGGCGCTACCTGCCGGAGCGCGTGGTCGGCAACGCGGAGCTAGCCACGCGCGTGGACCGCACGGCCGACTGGATTGAGAACGCCTCGGGGATTCGCGAGCGAAGGTTTGCGGCGCGAAGCGAAAGTGTCGCGGACATGGGTCTGCGAGCAGCACAGGATTGTCTGAACCGCGCGGACGTCGCAGTGAGTTCGATCGGGCTGTTGATTGTTGCCAGCGGAAGCGGCGCGGTCGGTTTCCCCGGACCTGCGGCAGAGATCGCGCACAAGCTGGGTCTGGAAACCACCCCGGCATTGGACCTACCGATCGCCAGTGCCGGCAGCGTCTTCGGACTCGCCCTCGCGATGCGTTTGGCGGAAGGGCACGGAAACGTCCTGTTGGTGGCGACGGAAAAGATGTCGGCTTTGATCGGCGACGATCCCAACACCGCGATTCTCTTCGGCGATGGCGCGGGCGCCGCACTCGTATCGAGGGAGCCAGGTCCGTGGCGGTTGCAAGATGCAGTTCTCCACAGCGACGGGCAGTATCGCGAGGACCTGATGTTCGACGGCACGTTGCGGATGAACGGCCTGAACGTCATCCTGCATGCCTCGCGCAAAATGCCGACCGTCATGCAGGAGTTGTTGGACCGCAACCAAATGTCGGCTGCACAGGTGGGGACCTTCCTGGTTCACCAGGCCAACCTGAATTTGTTGACGCGCGTCGCCAAGACCATGGGAGTGGAGCGGGAGAAATTCTTCAGCAACATCGACCGGTACGGCAACACGTCGTCCGCTTCGATGTTGATCGCAGCTTCGGAATGGGCGGAGACGAATCCCCCAGTTGCTCCGATGGTGTTCTGCGGCTTCGGTGCGGGCTTCCACTGGGGAGCGGTGCTAGCGGTCCCGGCTTAGTGGCGTTCGCGCGACGACATTAACTCGTCGATGTTGATGAGTTCTGTCGGATAATTGCCCGTGTAGCACGCGTAGCAATACTTGTGCTCCACATTGTCGGCGACGGACTCGCGTAACGAGGCGAGCGACAAGTAGCCTAGCGAATCGGCTTCGACAAACTTGCGAATTTCTTCGATGGAATTGTTGGCTGCGATGAGTTCCCCCACGCTGGGCGTATCGACGCCATAGAAGCAGGGTGAAATCGTCGGCGGGCAGGAAATGCGCAGATGCACTTCGCGCGCTCCGGCATTGCGAACCATGCGGACCAATTTGCGCGAGGTGGTTCCGCGCACGATGGAATCATCCACCAGGATCACGCGCTTGCCTTCGAGCAAGTGGCGCACCGGGTTCAGCTTGAGCTTCACGCCGAAGTCGCGAATCGCTTGCGAGGGTTCGATGAACGTGCGGCCCACATAGTGATTGCGGATCAGCGCGTTGCTGAACCGGACGCCCGATTCCGCGGCATAGCCCAGCGCGGCGGGAACACCTGAGTCCGGCACAGGGACAACGATATCGGCATCGGCAGGGCACTCACGCGCCAGCATCTTGCCTTGCATCTCGCGCGATTGTTCCACGGAACGACCGAAGACAATCGAGTCGGGACGCGAGAAATACACGTGTTCAAAGACGCAGTGAGCGGTGTCCCGTTTCGGAGCGTAGCGTTCGCGAGTGAGGCCTTCCGGTCCCACGATGACCATTTCTCCCGGTTCCACATCGCCCAAGTAAACCGCGCCGATCAAATCGAAGGCGCAGGTCTCAGACGCGAAAACGCTGGATACACGACCGCCGGATAATTCGAGCTGGCCGAAAGCCAAGGGGCGGAAGCCATGCGGGTCACGCGCGATCAGGATACGATCACCGGCCAGGAACACCAGTGAAAATGCGCCTTCCAGTTGCAGCAATGCTTCACGCAAAGCGCCCGGCAGAGTCCGTTCGCGCGAACGGGCCACCAAGTGCAGAATCACTTCGGTGTCGCTCGAGGTCTGGAAGATCGACCCGTCGTGTTCCAGTTCACGGCGCAGTTCCGCAGCGTTCGTGATATTTCCGTTGTGCGCTACCGCAATCTTGCCCTTGTTACAGGTGACCGATAGTGGCTGCGCGTTGAGGATGCCGCTATCACCGGCGGTGGAGTAACGCGTGTGACCGATGGCGTGATCGCCCGGCAAACGTCCCAGCACTTCCGGTGTGAACAAATCCGCGACATGGCCCATGCCACGATGAAGATGGGTGTTGCGACCGTCGCTGGATACGATCCCGGCGCTTTCCTGCCCGCGATGTTGCAACGCGTAAAGGCCTAGGTAAGCAAGGTTCGCAGCTTCGGGGTGTCCATAGACTGCAAAGACGCCGCACTCTTCATGGAGTTCGTCAAACATGAACGGGCTTTAACATCCCTTCCAACGCGTTTTCCCAAACTTCACTCAGCTGCTTCACGGGACATTCCAACAAAGTCTTGGAACCGTCATCTATCCGCAACTGCTCCTTCATTGTAACGCCCAGCCGGACGCATTCGATGTTGTGAGCCTTTGCAATCTTTTCGACCGCTTCCGGCGAAGCCGTAGAAACCAGCACGCGCGAAGGACCTTCGTGGAACAGCGCGTATTCCGGCCGCATGGAAGTTTTTACTTCCACAGCAGCACCGATACCCAACGAACAACATTCCGCTAACGCAACACCCAAACCGCCCGAACCCACGTCATGTGAGGATTCCGCCAAACCCGTTTGCACCACTTCGCGAATCGCCGAATGCACGCGCTTTTCGTAATGCATGTCGAGCGCGGGAGGCAAACCCCAGACAGTCTTCAACACGGCCTTCGCATACTGCGTGCCGCCGAAGCGCGTATCGTCCACCGAACCGTAACCGCCCAGCAGGATCACCGTGCGGCCTTCGTTCTTGAACGGAATCGTGATCGGTGCCGCGGTCTTCATCAAACCCACAATGCCGATCACCGGCGTCGGCCAGATCGCCTCGCCCAGTGTTTCGTTGTACAGGCTAACGTTGCCGCCCGTGATCGGAGTCTCGAAGAATTCGCAAGCCTCGGCCATGCCTTCGATGGATTCCACCAACTGCGCCATGATCTCCGGGCGTTCCGGATTGCCGAAGTTCAGATTGTTCGTCGCGGCCACCGGCTGCGCGCCGACTGTCGAAATATTGCGGCAGCACTCGGCCACCAGCAACTTGGTTCCTTCGCGCGGATCGAGCATGCAATAACGCCCGTTGCCATCCAGTGCCATCGCGATGCTGGTGTCAGTCTCTTTCACCCGCACGATCGACGCATCACCACCCGGACCAGCCAGAGTATTCGTGCGGACCGTGTAATCGTACTGTTCCCAGATCCAACGCTTCGAGCACAGATCGCCCGACGCGAGCATGGTCAACAGGTCGCTCTTGAGATCCTTGCTCTCGAATTTCGGAGCTTCCATTGGAGCGGTGCGATACGGCGCCACGCCATGCGGCCTGTCATACAAAGGAGCTTCGTCCGCCAGCTCAGCATTCGGAATATCCACGACCACTTCGCCGTGATTGCGCACGATCAACTTGCCGGTATCGGTAACGGTGCCGACAGTGACAGCGTCCAAGCCCCATTTGCGGAACACGCGGAAGACTTCTTCTTCGCGACCCTTTTCCGCCACCAGCAGCATGCGTTCCTGCGATTCGCTGAGCATGATCTCGTACGGAGTCATGCCGGTCTCGCGCTGCGGAACATACTTCAAGTCCACATCCAGGCCCGTGCCCGCGCGGCTACCCATTTCACAAGTGGAGCAAGTCAAGCCCGCTGCGCCCATGTCTTGAATGCCGACAATCGCGCCCGTGTGCATCGCTTCGAGGCAGGCCTCGAGCAGCAACTTTTCCATGAACGGATCGCCCACTTGGACGTTGGGACGTTTGTGTTTCGATTCTTCGGTGAATTCTTCAGACGCCATGGACGCGCCCTGAATCCCGTCACGACCGGTCTTCGCACCGACGTAGATCACCGGATTGCCGATGCCCGTCGCCTTGCCGAAGAAGATCTCGTCGTGTTTGAAAATGCCCAGCGCAAACACGTTCACCAGCGGATTGCCGTTGTAGCAAGCCTCGAACTGCGTTTCGCCACCCACCGTGGGCACGCCGAAGCAGTTCCCATAGTGCGCAATGCCTTCGACCACTCCGGTTACGATCCGCTTGTTGCGTTCGCCGTGTTCGGGATCGTCCAGCGGACCGAAGCGGATCGCATCCATCACCGCGATCGGGCGAGCGCCCATCGTGAAAATGTCGCGCAAAATTCCGCCGACGCCGGTCGCCGCGCCTTGAAACGGTTCAATGAAACTAGGATGATTGTGCGATTCGATCTTGAACGCGACGGCGACATTATCACCAATGTCGATGATGCCGGCGTTTTCGCCCGGACCCACCAGCACGCGCGCATTCTTGGTCGGAAGCTTCTTCAGGTGTAAGCGGCTGCTCTTATAGGAGCAGTGCTCGCTCCACATCACGTTGAAAATGCCGAGCTCAGTTTCAGTCGGCTCGCGCTTCAAAATCGAGAGGACTTTTTGCAGTTCGTCGGCCGGTAATTGACTCATTTGTGTCCCGCGACAAAAGAAGAAATCATGGATTCCAGAATTACGCGCCCGTCGGTGGAACCAAGCAGCGCGTCGGAAGCTCGCTCCGGATGCGGCATCATGCCCATCACGTTGCGTTTCTCACTGCAGATGCCCGCAATATCGCGCAACGACCCGTTGGGGTTATCGACGTAACGCACGATCACGCGATCTTCTGCTTCCAGTTGATCCAGCGTGCGTTCGTCGGCGAAGTAGCAGCCCTCGCCATGCGCCACCGGCACGCGGATCAGTTGCCCCTTCTTGGCGGCACAAGTGAAGGGAGAATTCGTAGTCTCAATGCGCAGAGTGACGTCGCGGCAGACGAAGCGCAGGTCGCGGTTTCGCAACAGCGCCCCTGGCAGGAACCCGCTTTCCACAAGGATCTGAAATCCGTTGCAGATGCCGAGCACCGGCCCGCCCGCATCGGCGAACTTGCGCACTGCGGCCATCACTGGAGAGAACTTGGCGATCGCGCCACAACGCAGGTAATCACCGTACGAGAACCCGCCCGGCAGAATCATCGCGTCGACGTTGCCTAAAGAGGCAGAGTCGTGCCAGATAAATTCAGCCTGATGCCCGAGGTTCTGCGATAGCGCATACCAAGCGTCATGGTCACAATTACTGCCCGGAAACACGACGACACCGAATCGCATGGGAAGGCTTACATTGTAACACTGGGGTTCGTTCCCGGGGTCACAATTCTGCAAGTGCTTGCAATGGTGGGGACGGGCAGATTCGAACTGCCGACCTGTCGCTTAGGAGGCGGCCGCTCTATCCATCTGAGCTACGTCCCCCACTCCCACCGATTCTACCAGCGTTTCAATCCTTTAGCCCCAATATCGCGCCGCCAATGCGCCCCGTCGAAGTGGATTTTCTCCACTGCGGCGTAGGCGTTCGCCATCGCCCCCGCCAGATCCGGGCCCGATGCGGTCACGCCCAGCACACGCCCGCCCGACGTTTCCAGCCCTCGCGGCCCCGATTTCGTGCCAGCCTGGAATACTTCGGCGCCGCACCCTTCTATCCTAGAGATCACGTCCCCAGTTCGCACCGTACCCGGATATCCGTGCGCCGCCATCACCACGCAGACCGACGGCTCCTTGGCCCAATCGAGCTTGACGCCAGCCAGCCCGCCCGGCGTCGCCGCGCCCAGCAAAACCTCGCCCCAGTTGGACCGCATCCGATGCATCAGCGGTTGCGTCTCGGGATCCCCCAACCGAACATTGAACTCCAACACCTTGGGACCCGCCGCCGTCATCATCAACCCCGCATACAGGAACCCGGTGAACCCGGTCGCCTCCACCGCTGGCCGGATCACGGTCTGCATCGCATGCTCGCTCTGCGCCGCCGTGAAAATCCGCCCGTCGCAATACGCGCCCATACCGCCGGTGTTCGGACCCGTATCGCCGTCGCCCACGCGCTTGTGATCCTGCGACGCTTCCAGCGCCACCACGTTCTTGCCGTCACTCAGGACGATGAAGCTGACTTCTTCGCCGTCCAAGAACTCCTCAATTACCAGCCGAGGACCCAGCGACCGCACCGCCGCTTCCGCCTCCGCCCGATCCTGAGCAATGATCACGCCCTTGCCCGCAGCCAGACCGTCGGCCTTCACCACGATCGGATACTCGAACTCGTTCAGCGCGCGCAACGCCGTCGCTTCATCCTCAGTCTGCAGAAACCGAGCCGTGGGAATCCCCACGCGCTGCATGAATTCCTTCGAATGGATCTTACTGGCCTCGAGCTTCGCGCACTCCTGCGTAGCGCCGACAATTTTCCGCCCCGCCGCGCGAAATTGATCCACCACGCCAGCCGCCAGCGGAACCTCAGGACCCACCACCGTCAGGTCCACATCCGCCCCTGCCGCTACCGACAAGTAATCCGTGGATGCGAGGATCGTCCCCACCTGCGCCATCCCCGGATTCCCCGGTGCACCGAACACTTGGTGTCCCTCTTTTGCGAGCTTCCAAGCAATCGCATGTTCCCGCCCGCCACTACCAATGACAAGTATTTTCATTTCGCTTGCACTGCTTCCAGCAACCGCAGCCAGTTCTCCCCTAATATCCCCGCCGTCGCTAGACCGCGCTTTTTCAGCGTATCCACGATCTGCGGATAACTGCCCGCATCCGCGCCCTTCAACGTGCTCCGCGCATTTGTAAAATCCATCCCGATCGCCACACTCTGCGGACCCGCCACCTGCACCACATGCGCCACGTGGTCCACCCATTCATCGATCGTCGGCACCAGCGGCGCGGCCTCAGCCGACTCGTGCCACTTCAGCGCGTACAACTTTCGCCATCGGCCACCCAGCTCCGCATCCACCGCATCGATGTATTCCCCGTAATCCTGATTCGGCGACCGCAGCAGCGGTAATTCCGCGTACAAAATCTCCTGCCGCGTGATTCCGTTCACCGGCACCGTCGGATGCGTCTTCGTGTAGTCGTAATATTTCTGGCTGATCAAGTCCGCGCTCGAATGGATCCCCACCATGCCGCCCTTGGCGACAATCGCGCGCAACACTGCATCGGACATGTTCGATGGGTTGTTGCAGATCACCTGCATCGCCACGTGGCTCGCCACCACCGGCTTGCTGCTGGCCGCGATGATCTGCAACTGAGCGGCTTCGGTCGCATGCGAAATATCGATCAGCATCCCCAGCCGGTTCATCTCCGCGATCAGCTTCTTGCCGCGCTCATTGATGCCGTTCCACTTGACGCCGCCGCGCACCGCCGAATCGGAAAACGCATTCGTGTTCTGGCTGGAGAATTGAATCACCCGCACGCCCAGCCGATACCACAGCCGTAGAATATCGATGTCGCCCTCTTGATCGAACCCTGCCTCGATACCGAGCATCACGGCGAGTTTCCCCGACGCGACGATTCTGCGCACATCGCTAGCCGATAACGCCAGCTCCATCTTGTCGCGGTTTGCGTCCATCGTGCGATGAAACGTCTCGATCAACCGCCCCGCATGTTTCACAGTCGTGTTGTAGGTGTGGTATCCATACGGAGCCACGCTCTCAATCACGAAATTGACGCCGCCCGCCCGGGCCCGCGCATAATCCCAGTCGCCCGTCGCCTGCACTTTCCACGGATCGATGCCTTCCCAATACACGCGGTTCGTGATGTGGACGTGGCCGTCCGCCAGCAGCGGAATCGTTTGTGCGATCCCGCTGATCCCCAGCGCTAAGAAGAGAGCGAGTTTCATCCTGGGCTACTTCATCGTCTCGCCGACCTTCACGCCGGCCGCCGCCACTTGCGCGTCCTGCGGACTGGTCCCGCCGCTGACACCCACGGCGCCAACCAACTCTCCGCCGACCATCACCGGAATCCCGCCTTCAATCGGAATCGCGCCAGTCAGCTTCAACACGGCATTGCGTCCACCGGCGACCGCATCTTCCAGAGCCTTCGTAGGGCGCTTGAAATTCACCGCCGTCATAGCTTTGTCCTGCGCCACTTGAACGCTGCCCAGCTGCGTGCCTTCCATCTTTTCGAGCAGGATGATGTGTCCGCCTTCATCTACCACGCAGATCACCATGCTGAGGTTGTTCTTCTTCGCTTCCGCCTCGGCCGCCGCGGCAATCACCTTGGCCGCATCCAGCGTCAACGTCTTCTTCGAGGCGAGCTGCGCCTGCGCGATAACAGCGGTCAGCATCATCGTTACTGCAACAAGTGTTTTCATGGTTCCTCCCAGTGAAGTTTCTATCCTACCGTAAGACGTTTCTCGCATTAGACGTCTAGTATATTGAATCATCATATGCTCAGAACTCCGCTTCGGCTCTTCATCTTGTCTCTAGCGGCCCAGTATTGTTCCGCACAGACAGCTCCCTTAACGCTCGACGAGTGCATCCGGCTCGCCCAGAACGCGCCCTCCAGTGTCTCCGTCGCCCGGCAGCAAACCATCATCGCCCGTTACGGTATCACCGCCGCCCGAGCCGGACTCTACCCGCTGCTCACCTTGCAGAACGGCTTCGGCTACAACACCCCCGGCGGCGAAGGCTTCAAGTTCGTAGCTCTCAACGCCGTCCACGAATACGTCAACCTTGGCGCAGCGGACCTGAACATCGACACCTCCGGCCGCGTCCGCGCAGAGATCGCCCGCGCCAAAGCCGACCAGCGTCTCGCCCAAGCGAGCGTGGATATTTCCCAGCGAGACATCCGCCGCTTGGTGACCACCGCCTACTATCGCCTGGTGCTAGCCCGTCGCCTGGTCCAAGTCAGCCGCGATGCACTCGCCGAGTCGCAACGGTTCCAGGAACTGACGCAGAAGTTGTTCGCCGGCGGTGAGGCTGCACAAGCCGACGTCATCAAAGCATCGTCCGACACGGCCTTCCAGCAACTCTCGCTAGGCAACGCCGAACTCGAAGCGCAGCTCGCCAACAACGAACTCGCCTCTTTCTGGACCACCGATGTCTCGACCCTGCTGAACATCGTCGAACCGCTCGACCAACTCACGCCCGTCCCGGTGAACGCCGAAGCCGGTCGGCCGTTCCTCGCGCGACCCGAATTCGCCGCCCTCACCGCGGCACGTGACGGCTTCCTGGCCGACGCCCGTCGCGCTAAAGCCGACCTGCTCCCGCAGATGCACTTGACCTATCAATACGGCATTGATTCTAACCGTCTCAACTATAAGGATGCCGGCCAAGCCATCATCGCCAGCCTGGTCATCCCGGTCTTCGATTGGTCCCGGACCCGCAGCCTCATGGGCCAGTCTCGCATCCAAGCCGACCAAGTGGAAATTAACAGGGCGGTGGCTGAGCGCGCGGTCTCTCGTGAATATCAGGACGCGCTGGCGCGCGTGAATCAGTTTTACGCGCAACTCAAACTCACCGACGAACAAGTCCGACTGTCGAATGAAAACCTGCGCCTCTCGCGAGTCCGTTATCAGGGCGGCGAAGGCTTGGCGCTCGATGTTGTTGCTGCACAGACTCAACTCGCGCAGGCGCGCGCTAACCAATATACGTCTAAGGCGAATTACGCCAACGCTCGAGCCGATCTGGAAGTCGCGGCGGGCCGCTAAAGGAACGATGAAACTTCTCTATACAATTCCGCTCTGCGCGCTTCTTTCTGTGAGCTGCTCAAAACCCGCCGCTGAAGCTGAAGCCGAGCCGAAGCCCGTCGTCGCGGTCAAGGTAGCCAAAGCCGAAGCGCAGGACCTGGTCGTGACGGTCTCGGCTTCCGCCTCGATCTTTCCACGCGAGCAAGCCAACGTCACCTCGCGCATGACCGCGCCGATCCAGACGGTGCGCGTCCACAAGGGCGAACTTGTGCAGGCCGGCCAGAGCCTCGCCACACTCGACCATCGCGACCTCGACGCGCAGTTACTTGACGCACAAGCGCAACTCGCGGACGCCCAAGCCTCGCTGGAGAAGACGCAGTCCGGCACCATCCCCGCCGACCTCGATCAAAAACGCGGAGCCATCCAGCTCGCCGAGGCCGCGCTCAATCAGGCACAACAAAACGCCGATCGCCGCGCGCAGCTATTTAAAGAAGGCGCCATCCCGCAGCGCGACTTACTGCAAGCGCAAACCGACCTTGCGCAAGCCAAGACCACTCGCGACGTCGCCCGACGCGCGCTGGAGTTCGCCGAAACGCAGACCAATGATCGCGAGATCCGCAGCGCCCGCGCCCGCGTCGCCTCCGCGCAAGCTAAAGTGACGCTCGCCGAAACCCAACACGAGTACACCGAAATCCGCGCGCCCTTCACCGGCACCCTCTCTGACCAATTCGTCTTCGCAGGCGACCTCGCGGACACCACGCGACCGCTGTTCCAAATCATGGACCTCGCGGTCGTCAACGCCCGCACGCAAGTCCCAGAAGACGAATCCCGCAGTGTCCATCCAGGCCAAGCCTGTTCTTTTCATCCGGTGGATACTTCGCTCGGCACCTTCAACGGATCCGTCACTGTCATCAATCAAACCGTAGATGCGCAACGCCGCACGGTGGAAATGTGGTGCCAGATCGATAACCCCGCTCGTCGCTTGAACGGCAACGTCTTTGGCGAAGTCCACTTCGTCGTACGTCAAATATCGAAAGCCATCGTCGTCCCAGCCACCGCGATCGAAATTCAACAAGGCCAAACCAAGGGCTCTGTCCTCGTAGTGGACGAAAAGAAGATCGCCCATCGCGTCGAAATTGAACCCGGCGAAAAATCCGGCGGCATGGTGCAGATCAAGAGCGGTATCAAAGCCGGCGACACCATTGTCATCGAAGGCGGCTACGCCCTGCCCGATGGCACGCAAGTAGAAGTGGCGGACACCAAGGAATGACTCCGGCCCTCGCGAAATTCGTCCAGGGCCACGCCCGCGGACTCGTCACCGTCTGTCTCGCCTTCGCCCTCGCAGGTGTTGCGTTTATTTTCCAAACGCCCATCTCGATGTTCCCGCAGACCAACTTCCCGCGCATCGTCATCCTGGTCGACAACGGCATTCAACCCGTCGACGTTCAGATGACTACGGTGACGAAGCCGCTCGAAGAAGCCATCCGCATGGTCCCCGGCATCACCAACGTCCGCAGCAACACCACCCGCGGAGCCTCGCAGATCGACGTCTTCTTCCGCTGGGATATCGATATCCTCAACGCGCTGCATCTCACGCAAGCCCGCATCTCGCAGATCCTGCCGGAGCTTCCCGCGAACACGCGCTTCTACGTCAATCGCATGACGTTTTCCGTGTTCCCGATGATCGGCTTCAGCATCACTTCGCCCACCCGCAACCTAGCCGACCTCTACGACCTGGCCTACTATCAACTCACGCCGCGCCTCTATCGCTTGCCCGGTGTCGCCGAGACCACCATCACCGGCGGTCGCCCCCGCGAGTATCACATCGTTGTCGATCCCGAAAAACTCAACGCCTACAACCTACCCGTCACCGCCGTCAGCGATTCCATCCGCAATAACAACATCATTAGCGCCGCCGGCATCGTTCAGGAAAACTACCAACTCTACCTCACCACCGTCACCGGCCTAGTCCACACGAAAGAAGAAATCGAGCAGACCGTTGTCCGCGTGGTCAACGGCACACCTGTATTGGTGAAAGATCTAGCCGTGGTGGTGGATGGCCAAGCCCCCGCGTACAACATCGTGACCGCCAACGGACGCGAAGCAGTGCTGGTCAACATTCGACAACAACCCGACGGCAACGCCGTCGCCATCGCCGACGCCGTGAATCAAGAGCTCGCCGAAATTCGCAAGACTCTTCCTCCCGATGTTCAGCTCTCGACTTACTACGACGAATCTTTGCTCGTCCGTGATTCCATCGATAGCGTCCGCGACAGTATTCTGCTGGGCCTCGGCCTCTCCATGGTCGTGCTGCTGCTGTTCCTCAAGAGCTGGCGCACCACGCTGATCGCCGCCATTGTTATCCCAGTCGCCACACTCACCGCCATCGTATTCCTGAAGCTCTTCGACATGAGCTTCAACATGATGACCCTCGGTGGACTCGCCGCCTCCATCGGTGTCGTGATCGACGACGCCATCGTGATGGTCGAAAATATCGTCGTGCATTTATCGAAAGGCGAGTCCCCGGAAGAAGCCTCTCGCAAGGCGATCATCGAACTCACGCCTGCACTTATCGGTTCCACTCTGACGCCCATCGTCGTCTTCCTTCCGCTCGTCTTCCTGGGAGGCATCACCGCCGTCTTCTTCCGAGCCCTCGCCGCTTCGTTAGTCACCGCACTCGGAGCGTCACTCTTCCTGGCGATCTTCCTCACGCCAGTACTTGCGCGCATGTTCATGAAGCCCGAGCAGACAAAGGAAGGCTTCATCATGCGGGGCTTCACACGAGCCTATGAAGCCACACTTCACTGGTGCCTCCGCTTCCGCCTCGTAGTCGTGGCTGCCGCGATCCTCATTCTCACCGGCTCGGTTTGGATGTTCAACACGCTCGGCAGCACCTTCATGCCTTCCATCGACGAAGGCGCGTTCGTGCTCGACTACATCCTGCCGCCCGGCACCGCGCTCGCGGAAACCGATCGCATCTTACGCCACATCGAAACGTTCCTCAAGGAAACACCCGAAGTGGAAAGTTACTCTCGCCGCACCGGAGCGGAGTTAGGCCTCGCAGTCACCGAAACCAATACCGGCGACTTCCTCATACGCCTCAAGAAGGATCGTACACGCGGTGAAGAAGAAATCATCTCCGAGCTGCGCGAGAAAATCGCCGAGTCCGAACCCGTCATCGAAACCGAATTCCCGCACATCATGGAAGACCTTGTAGCCGATCTGGTCTCTTCCCCCGAACCGATCGAAATCAAGATCTACCATCCCAACACCGCGACCTTTCAGAAAGTCGCCGAAGATATCGAAGCGTGGCTCCCGAAAGTGCAAGGCGTCGTCGACATCACCAACCGCACCGTCCTCATCGGACCCGCGGTCAACTTCCGCGTGAACCTTCAGAAGGCCCAACGTGCCGGATTTACCGTAGCCGACATCGCCGCCACCGAATCCGCGATGGTGGATGGTGACCTGGCTTCGACCATCATTAAGGACAATCGTAAAATCGGCATCCGGGTCCGCTACCCCGCTGAATATCGCCAGTCCACCGACAAACTGAAGTCACTACTGATGACGTCCGCGACGGGGCAGACGGTCCCTCTCTCCAGCATCGCCGACGTCGAGATCGAAGAAGGCCAGTACGAAATCCATCGTGACAATCTTCGCGACATGTCCTCCGTCACGGCGCGTTTAGAAGGCCGCGATCTGGGAAGCGGCGTCGCCGAAATCCAAGCGCGACTCTTCAAAGAGGTGAACATTCCGCCTGGCACCGAAATTGAATTCGGCGGCGTCTACAAAACGCAGCAGGAATCCTACCAGTCGCTAGGCCAGGTCTTCGTCGCGTCGATCTTGCTGATCTTCGTGATCCTGGTCTTCGAGTTCCGCAGCTTCACGCACCCCATCGCGATCCTCATCGCGACCATCCTCTGCACTTTCGGAGCGTTGCTGGCCCTCCAACTCACCGGCCAGACTCTGAACATCTGCAGTCTGATGGGAGGCATCATGGTCATCGGTATCGTCCACAAAAATGGAATTTTGATGTTGGATTCTGAGCGCCACTTCTCCGAAGAGCTCGGCATGCCCGCGCAAGAAGCGGTCTTCGAAGCCGGCCGCCGCCGTTTGCGTCCCATCCTGATGACCGCGCTAGCCACCATCTCCGGAATGTTGCCGCTAGCCCTAGGCATCGGAGCCGGAGCCCAAATGCTGCGCCCGTTAGCGATTGCTGTCATTGGCGGCGTAGCAGCGTCGATGATCCTGAGCCTGCTGATTACGCCGGTGCTGTTCCTGATCTTGAAACAACGCTCATTCAGCAGCACCAAAACAACTTTAGTATGAGGTGCGAATAGCGTCGTTGCTTGACAGGACTCGTCCAAGCTCTTTACGCTAGGAGTGTACCCACGCTGCCGGCGTAGCTCAGGTGGTTAGAGCGACGGTCTCATAATCCGTAGGTAAGTGGTTCGACTCCACTCGCCGGCACCAGTTTTATTGCTTCATCGGGACTACTGCTCCCCCGCCAACATCGCATACAACCGGTCCAGTTCGGACTGCGAGTAATACTCGATCTCAATCCGTCCGCGCTCTCCGGACCCTGCGACAATCTTCACCCGAGTCCCCAGGGCCCGTTCTAGCAATTCAATCGCCGCGCGCACATTCGGGTCCACCGGAACTTCCTTCTTGGGCTTCGGCGGCTCCTTATCCCCCAGAAGAATCTGAGCCTGGTGCTCTACCTGGCGTACGGAAAGTCCCTTGTCGACCGCTGCCTTCGCAAGGTCGACTTGATCCTGCCCGCTGTGGAGGCTCAGGATCGCCCGAGCATGTCCCATGCTCAGCCGTCCGTCCGCCACCAAATTCTGGACCTCTCGAGGGAGGCGCAGCAGCCGGATCAGGTTGGCGATGGTCGCTCTATCTTTGCCTGTTCTTCGCCCTATCTCTTCCTGCGAGAAGCCCCGCTTGGAGAGCTGGTCGAACGCCTGGGCAGTCTCGATCGGATTCAAGTCCTCGCGTTGGATGTTCTCAATCAGCGCGACTTCCAGCAGATTTTCGTCGACGATGTCCTGGATGACCACCGGGACTTCCAGCAGTCCAGCCAACTGAGCCGCCCGCCAGCGCCGCTCACCGGCGACAATCTGGTAGCTCTCTTTGAACTTGCGGACGATGATGGGTTGGATGATTCCGTGCGAGGCGATGGACGCCGCCAGTTCCCCTAGCCGAGCTTCGTCGAATTCCGAGCGCGGCTGCTCCGCGTTCGGCTGGATCGAGGTGACCGACAATTTATTTGGCACCGCTGCCACTGCCGGGGCCGGAGCCAGAGCCGGTGAAGTAGCCTGGGCCGCCGCCATAGGGGGTTGAACAGGCCGCGACGGCAGAAGGGCCGAAAGTCCTCTACCCAGCCTGCGTGGTTGTTTGTCCTCGGCGTTGCTCATTTGCCAGGATCTCCTTCGCCAATTTGATATAGCTCTCTGCTCCGCGGGATCGCGGATCGTACATGAGGATCGGTTTGCCGTAACTGGGCGCCTCGGCCAGCCGGATGCTGCGCGGGATTACGGTGGTCAACACGTCGTCGGTGAAGAAGTCGCGCAAGTCCTCGGAGACTTGCTTGGTCAGGTTGGTCCGCTCGTCATACATGGTGAGCAGAATCCCTTCCATCTCCAGATTGTGGGCGAAGGCTTCCCGGATTTTCTCGATGGTATCCATCAACTGCGAGATGCCTTCCAGAGCGAAGAATTCGCACTGAATCGGGATCAGAACGGAATCCGCAGCCACTAAAGCGTTTAGCGTCAACAGATCCAGCGCCGGCGGGCAGTCGATGAGGATGTAATGATACTGATCGCGCAGCGGTTCCAACGCCTTCCGCAGGCGATACTCCCGGTCGTCCATGTCGACCAGATCGAGGTTTGCCGCCACCAGATTCTTGTCGGACGGCAGAATGTCGAGGCCATCGCAATCGGTGTGTTTGATCGACTCCGCCAGCAAAGCGTCGCCTCGGAGAACCTCGTACAAGGTTTTCAGTTCGCCCGTCTTCTCGACGCCGAGTCCGCTGGTGGAATTGCCCTGCGGGTCGGAATCAATCAAAAGGACCTTTAAGTCGTTAGCCGCCAGTGAGGCGGCGAGGTTGATGGCGGTAGTCGTCTTCCCGACGCCGCCTTTTTGGTTCGTAATCGCAATGACTCTACCCACGGTCTTTGATGTTAGCACCGAACTGGCCCAGCTGGAAGAAGGAGCTCGTGAGGCAAGGGTGAAAAGGCGAAAGCGAGGCGAATTTGTTCCACGTGGAACACTTTGTGAGGCTAAAGGCGAATGCAGGGCGAAATTGTTCCACGTGGAACACTTGCCAGATTCCGACCCTCGCCCCATGGGAGCGGGAAGCCGCCGAGCTTCTGAGAATCTTCGGGACCCACCAGGACCGCGAAGTGAGTCGAAATCGGCAGCGCCAGCACTTCCCCAGGCGTAACGGCCCGGCTCACCACCCAATCGAACGGACCAGAGAGATCCTGGGCTCGTCCAGCGATAACCGTAACGTTGGGCAGTTCCCGGGTGGCTTCCCGCAGGAAAACGGCCTTGCGCTGGTGCGACTCCACTAGAGTGACGTGGCATTCCGGGCGTAAAATAGAGATGGGGATACCCGGGAATCCCGCTCCGGTGCCGATGTCGGCGATTTTCAGTGCTCCCGGCGGCAACGCCAAGCCCAAATACAGCGATTCGCAATAATGCAGGCGCGCGGCCATTTCCGGGGATTCGATACGCGTCAGATTGAGTTTCGCATTCCAGCGCACCAAAAGATTGTAGTGGGCTTCCAGTTGAGCGATCTGGAGGGGAGAAAGCGCCGCATAGGGGGCGAATTCGCGGACTAAAACCTCAGTGAAGGTCATGACAGGCGGAGGTAGACATCCAGAACGGCGATCGCAGCGGGCGTGACGCCGGGGATGCGGCCAGCTTGGCCGAGCGTTTCCGGGCGCACCCGGGTCAGTTTTTCCTGCATTTCGCGCGATAGGCCTGGGATGCCGGTGTAGAGGAACTCCAAGGGAATGCGGCGGCCCTCGGAATCTTTCATGCGCTGGACTTGGCGATCCTGCTGAGCCAGGTAACCGGCATACTTGAATTCGGTTTCGACGGTTTCCACAACGCCCCGCATGAATTCGGCTTGAGGCAGCGATTCCACTGCGGCGAGCTTCGATTCGGGGCGGCGGAGCCACTCGACCAAGCGGAACGTCTCGATATGCTTGCGCAGGAGCTCTTTTTCAGCTTGTTTTCGCTGAAACACGTCCCAACGGTGGTCGTCTACCAGACCAATCTTACGACCGATCGGAGTCAGTCTTTCGTCGGCGTTGTCGATCCTTAAGTGCAGGCGGAATTCCGCACGGGAGGTAAACATGCGATAGGGCTCGTCGGCCCCGCGGGTGATCAAGTCGCCGATCAGGATACCGGTGTAGCCTTGGTTGCGCTCCAGGATGATCGGGTCGGAACCACCGATCTTGGCTGCGGCGTTCAGGCCGGCGATCAGGCCTTGGCAGGCAGCCTCTTCGTAGCCGGACGTTCCGTTGATCTGTCCCGCCAGGAAAAGCCCGGGGATGGTCTTCACTTCAAGAGTGTGGTTGAGTTCGCGCGGGTCGATGGCGTCATATTCGATGGCATAGCCGGGCCGGATCATCTCCGCGTCTTCGAGGCCCTCGACTGAAGCGATCATGCGGGTCTGGACATCGATGGGCATGGAGGTCGACATGCCGTTGACGTAGACCTCGTAGGTGTCGAGGCCTTCGGGCTCCAGAAATAACTGGTGCCGGGTTTTGTCCGGGAACTTGACGACCTTGTCTTCGATGGACGGGCAATAGCGAGGGCCGATGCCCTCGATCTGGCCGCTGTAGAGCGGCGAGCGGGAGACGCTATCTCGCAGAATCGAATGGGTTTCTTCCGATGTATACGCTATGTAACACGGAACCTGCGGTTGCTCTATCTTATTGGTAATAAAGGAGAAAGGCGTCGGATTGGCGTCTCCGTGCTGGGGCTCGAATCGGTTCCAGTCGATGGTGCGCCCATCGAGGCGCGGAGGTGTGCCTGTTTTCAGGCGCTTCCACGGTAAGTTGAATGTTCTCAGCTGGTTACCGAGCAGATCCGAGGGGGCCTCTCCATTGCGGCCGCAATGGATGGTCTGCTCCCCTATATGAGCGAGGCCGTTGAGGAATGTTCCGGAGGTGATGATGACAGCTTCGGCGGAGAGATTGCGACCATCGCGGAGTTCGACGCCGGTGACGCGGGAATTCACAAGCGTCAGGGCGGCGACCTCGGCTTGCACGATACGAAGGTTCGGCTCAGCCTCCAGGATATCGCGCATTTTGAGGCGGTAGAGTTTCTTGTCGCACTGCGCGCGCGGGCTCCACACAGCGGGGCCTCGGGAGGTGTTGAGCAAACGGAACTGAATGCCGACCGCGTCCGTCACCTGCCCCATGATGCCGCCGAGCGCGTCGATCTCGCGCACCAGGTGTCCCTTGGCGATGCCGCCGATGGCGGGGTTGCAGGACATCTGCGCGATGAGGTCGATGTTCATCGTGACCATCGCGGTGCGCAGACCTAGACGGGCGCATGCCCGAGCGGCTTCGCAACCAGCATGGCCGGCTCCGACAACGATGACTTGGTAGGGCTTAGACACCTACTACTGATTGTAGTCGGTATGCGAACGCGGCTACGGTTTTGGCGGAGCAGGCTTGGGCTTCGCTGCCCCAGGAGCCGGGGCTCCGTCCATGCCAAAGTGGTCGGCGAGTTGACCTCCGGTGAAGCCAGCATTCGGACGGGGCGTTTCGGGAAGCATTTGCGTGTTCCAATTCTCGAAGGCCTGTACCAATTGACTGTAGACTTCCGGCTGGCGATTGCGCAGATTGGCTCGCTCCAGCGGATCTTTGACCACGTTGAACAGAAACGTATTTTCGCGAATCTTCAAGAACTTCATGTCGCCGGATCGCACGGCTCGTTGCGCCTTTTCGTTATAGCGCCAGAACAACGTACGCGTGACAGGGCTCGTCTCCCGCGTCAAGATCGGGAGCAAGTTGATGCCGTCACTCGGGTAATCCGGGTGCGCCTTCGCGCCGCCCGCAGCGAGCAATGTCGGGAACCAGTCCATCGAAATCGCGACTTGGTCCGTAGTGACTCCTGCGGGGATGTGACCGGGCCAACGAATGATGGCCGGGATGCGAAGCCCACCTTCCAGCAACTCCGTCTTCATGCCGCTGAACGGCCAAGTATCGGCGAAACGCTCACCCCCGTTGTCACTCGTAAAGATGACGATGGTGTTCTGCGCGATGCCCGCAGTTTCCAGTGTCTGCAACACGCGACCAATCTGCGCGTCCATCGCAGTTACCATCGCGGCGTAGGTTTCCATCGAGCCGCCGTCATAATGTGTAACGTTCCGCAAGACACGCGACTCAGCCTCGTCATTGGGGCCTTCCCACGGCCAGTGGGGCGCGTTGAAATGCAGGCTCATGAAGAAAGGCTTCTGACCCACTGCGTAGTCGCGGATCAATTCCACCGCTTTGCTTCCCAGGAGCTCTGTTAGGTACCCGGACTGCTGAATCTTTACGTCTCCATCCCACAGGCCAGCGGTGTCTGTGTCAGCGGCACCGGTCTTATGTGTGAAGTAGTCGAGCAGGCCGTCGCGGAAACCCCAGAAGTGTTCGTAGCCACTTTTCATGGGATCGTAGTTGGGCAAGTTCCCCAAATGCCATTTCCCGATGAGGGCGGTGCCGTATCCGGCATCGCGAAGAATCGAAGGCAACGTCGGATGCTCTGGCGGAAGACCCACATTCGTGGCACCCGTGCCGATGGGCTCGGCGAGCCCCACGGGTAAGCGATATTGATAACGGCCCGTGATGAGCGCAGTGCGCGTCGCCGAACATACTGCGGAATTTGCATAGGCCTGCAAGAAGCGAGTGCCTTGCGCAGCAAGCTGGTCTATGGCAGTTGTCTTGTATTCGCGCCGCCCGTAACAGGAGACGTCCGCATAACCAAGGTCATCGGCCATGATGTAGACGATATTCGGCCGCGTCGTTTGGGCCTCAGCAGATTGCGTGCCAAGGGCCGCTATCAAAGGTGCCGCAGCGCTGGCGATCGCAGTACGTCGAGTGATGTTGGTCGAATGTTGGGGCGTAGGTCGAGGCATAATGTCACCGCTTCGGATAGATCATAGCACCGCGCGGTCGCAACTGCCGGGGAGTTCGGGTATGCTGTAACTCATGAGAACACTCCTCACTACTGCACTCGCATTAACGCTGGTCGCCGGCGTCGCATTTACACAAGATAAGGGCGGCGCCAAAGGCAAAGCCGCGCCCGTACCCGGCATGGCTCTCACCTCGCCTGATTTCCAGGACGGTGGCGTCATCCCCGACAAATTCACACAAGCTGTTCCAAACGCGCCCTCACCGAAATTGCAATGGTCGCAGGTACCGGATGGCACGCAAGCCTACGTCTTGATGCTGCACGATCCGGATCCGGCACTCAACAAGGGACCGGAAGACGTATTGCATTGGATGATGATCAACATTCCTGGCACCGCGCGGGAACTGGCGGGCGGCGTGCCGGCGGGTAACCTGCCCGATGGCAGCATTCAGATCAAGAACCGTGGCGGCAACAACGCTTACATGGGTCCGGGCAATCCCGCGATCAATCCGTATCACCACTACACGTTCGAACTCTTCGCGTTGGATGCGAAGCTCCCGCTGGATGCGAACGCCGACCGGGCCGCAGTGATGAAGGCCATGGAAGGTCACGTCCTCGGCAAAGCAGTGCTGGTGGGCCGCTTCAAGCGTCCGAATTAATCTAGCTAGACGTTGGTTGCAAGGAACGGGCTCGCTCCAGATGGGGCGGGCCCGTTTTGTATTTACGGTTCGAAGCGCAACGCGGCGGGGCTACCGGGTTCACCGGAATGTTGCGCGCGACGCACCACTTGGTCGAGTGAGAGACTGACCAACTCCGTGGATTGCCCGTAGATATCGGGATAGAGCTTGAGGTCGGTCGGCGTCTTCTGCGCGATCGCGGATACCTCGGCTGCGGTCAGGTATCCCAGCATGAACTTTGTTCCGTTCGCGGCCTTGTGAATCTCGAAGTTCAGGAACTTGCGCGAACCGAACATCGGAGCTTCCGCAGCGGGCGAGTAGGTGAATCCGTACGTACCGTAGGGTTGCCGGTCGACGGGTGAACCTTCGTGGGCGTCGTCTAAAAGGCGGACTTGGTGATCTTTGCGAAATTGTTCGCGGCGCAACTCATCGTTAGCGGCCGCGGCTTGTGTCCCTGCCGGCGTCATGGTGTATCTCCAAAGAATTTAAGTCTTGTGATAGGCGAGTGCCTACTGAGATTTTATCAAGGAATTTATCAAGGAAAACACGGGCAGGAATCGGGCGAGGAAAGTAAGAGGGCGGCGGCAGGCAAGGTGTCCGGTGCGAGTATTACACACGCGCCATCATGAGGCATGAAACCCTACAGCACAGCCAAAGCATAGTGCGATCCGGTGCGGTGAATCCCCGATCCTTCGAAGAACCACTCGACTGGCGCCGCCCGTTCTGAGTCAGGCTCCATCAGCACCTCCTGTTAAAATTCACCGGCTACGCAACGCCGGGACGTCTTTAACTTGGTATCGCGACTTCATTGTGCTCCTGGAAGAAAGTGTTGTCAATGGAATTTTGATAGCGTGGAGGCACCATGTTGCTGGACAAGGTGATAAAGATTTGTATGGCCCTGGAAGGCGCTGTTTGTGAACGCAGTGGCTCGCACGCGACGTTTCGCGCACGCAAGAAGGTGTTCGCGTACTTCATGGACGATCACCACGGAGATGGGATCGTTGCCGTCGCGTGCAAGGTGGGTCCAGGAGATAACGCGGCGTTGGTGCGGGAGCAGCCGGAGCGGTTCTACTTGCCCGCATATATCGGTCCACGCGGCTGGGTTGGATTACGGCTCGACCTTGGCAAGGTAGATTGGACCGAGGTGAAAGAGTTAGTGGGCGAGAGTTATCGCTTGACGATTAGTCCACGTAAACGCGTTTCACGCGCGGGTTGATGCCGCAGAGGACGCTGTAGGAAATGGTTCCGGCCATGCGGGCCATTTGTTGGGCGTTGATGGAGATGCCGCCTTCTTCGCCGAGCAGCAGCACTGCGTCACCGACTTTTAGTTCGGAGCAATCGGTGGCGTCGATGGTGGTGAGGTCCATGGAGACGGCTCCGATGATGGGGGCAAATTTTCCGTTGACGATGACTTGTCCACGGTTGCCCAGGCGATGAGGGATTCCGTCGGCATAACCAGCGGCCAGAATAGCGATGCGCATGGGGCGTTCGGCCGTGTGGATGCCGCCGTACCCGATGCGGGCTCCGGCAGGGACTTCGTTGATCGCTAGGACTGTGGCTTTCCAACTGAGCGCGGGCTGAACTTCTAAGCGCGCGCGCGGGGCACCTTTCGCCGAAGACACGTAGCCGTAGATGGCGTGGCCGGGTCGCACGAGATTGCCCCAGGCGTTGCGGCGCTGGTAGGCGATGGAGTTGGTGCTGGAGGCATGGACGTAGCGCGGAGCGTGTCCGCTGGCTCGGAGTGCCGCGAGGATATGCTCGAAGTGTTCGATTTGTTCTTCGGTTTGGCGGCTGTCGAAGTTGGCTGACGATGCGAAATGCGTCATGACGCCTTCTAGCGAAGATGCGTTGGCGGAGACGGCTTCGACGATGGCTTCGGCTTCGGCGCGCGTCCCCAGGCGTCCCATGCCGCTATCGATTTTCAGATGGTAGGGGACTTCGACTTCTCTGACGTCGTCGAGCGAGTGGACTACGGGAGTGAGTCCAAACTCTTCCAGCGCGGGGCGGCTCTCCGGGAGGAAATCGGCCATGACGAGGACGCGACCGTGGATACCGGCTCGGCGGAGGAAAACACCTTCTTCTACGTTCGAGACAGCGAGCCAGCGGGCGCCTTCGTCTTCCAGGACGCGGGCGACTTCAAAAGCTCCGTGGCCGTAGGCATCGGCTTTGACGACGGGCATGACTTCGACGGGATGCGTCGCAGTTTCGTTGACGTGATCGCGAACAGCGCGGTAGTTGCCGCGAATGCGACCTAAGGAAACTTCTAACCAACTTCTCATTGGGTGTCTGAATCTATTATGGCGTCTGCCCGCTCCCTCACGGTCGCGGCTCTGTTTCGGGAATGATGAAACTCGACCACTGAACCGCGACCCTCAGGGAGCGGACGTTCCTACCGCATCAAACCTTTTAACAGCTTCTCATACGCGTCGGTGACCGCGTCCCAGCTATAACGTTCTCGGACTCGTGCGGTCGCCCGGGCACGCCACTCGTTGCGTTCGGCTTCGGGCATTTCCAAAACACGGCGGAGTACGTCGGGGAGATTTTCGTGCGTGAAGGGGAGCCCGGCCCCTCCGGCTACTTCGCGATTCTCGATGGTGTCCAGGTACAGCGTGAGCGCCCCACGTCCCATGGCTTCGATGAGCGCGGGATGGGTACCGCCGACTTCGGTCGCGTGGATGTAGGCGAAGCAGTGAGAACCCAGCTCGTGATAGCCGGGTCCGTAGATGGCTCCGGGGATGACCACGCGGGGGTCCTGCGTGTTACGGACTCGGGCGATGTATTCGGCGGCGTAGGGCGCGTCCCCGATGAGCGCGAGTTTGATCTCGCCAGTCACCTTCTCAAACGCCTCGCGGACCAGGAGACCGTTATTTTCAGGCTCCATGCGGCTCACGTAGAGGAAGTAGCCGCGGGGAGTCAGGCCCAGCTTCGGGAGCACGTCCGCGGTGGGGACTGGGCCGAGTTCGGCTCCGTAAGCAATCATCGTGGAAGCGCGGTGATAGCGCTCGCGGTAGTAATCTTCAATCGCCTTCGCGTCAGTGACGATGAGGTTGGGCATCCAGGTGGCCAGCCACTCGGAAAGTTGATACCAAGCTTTAGCGAGAGCGTTCCACTTTTTGCGATTGCGTTCCAGGCCGTCGACGTTGAGGGCTGTGGGCATGCCGAACACGCGCGGGATCCAAGTGAAGGCGGCGTTGGCGGCGTTGCAATAGAGGATCGCATCATACCCTCGGAAGGCGGCGACGTGCAGTGTGGAGATGAAAGTGTGCGCGATCGTGTCGAGAAACTTGTTTCGGATGGTGGGGAGATAAACCAGGCGCACGCCGCGATAGGTGGGATCGGTATGGCGGGCTCGGCAGTAGACGGTGAGAGAGTGGCCCCGCGCGACCAGGCGCGTGGAGATCTCTTCGGCGAAGGTTTCAAAACCACCGTAGCGCGCGGGAATGCCGCGGGTTCCGACGATGGCGATTCTCACAGCGTTAGCCGCGGGCCGAACGGGCCCGAGCGGAAGAACGGGCGGACGGCTTCGGAGCGGGATGGCTCACGGGCTGATAGCGGAACCAACCGGACATATACTCGTCTGTGACGCGGCGGCGCTTCATGATTTCGCGGCGCTTCTCAAGGACACGGCGCCAGTTGCTGGCGAGATACCAGAAGGCTTTGAGCGAGGAATGCTCGCGAACGACGCAGGCTCCTAAGACCACTAGGTCGCGCGTGGTGATGGAGAACCAGTTGCGCCGGTAGAGATCCCAACTGATGTTCTTCATGCGCATCAAGAAGCGATTCTTGACCGAATGCATGTTGATCGCGGGCGGCAAAGCGCGTCGATTGCCGGGGAGCACCGCGCGCACGTGATAGCCGCGGGCTTGCGGGGTGTAGAGGCACCGCCAGCCCAGAAGCTGAGCGCGCCAGGCCACGTCGGCATCCTCGCGGTAAACAAAAAAGTCGGAATCGAAAAACTCGCCCATGATGGCGATGTCTTCGATCATGCTGCGACGGTACAGCGCGGCCGCGGCGGTGGCTCCAAAGACGTATTCGGTGTTGAGGTAGTGCCCGTTGTCGACTTCCTGGCTACCGCGGTCCAAGTGGCGCAGCATGGGGGTGAAAAAGATCCCGGTGGAATCGACGAGTTGCTTTTCAGGCAGGTCAAAGGAGGCGCGGATGCTGAGGAGCTTGCCGCATACGGTGCCCACTTTCGGGTCCACGTTGCCTGCGTCGACAAGGGCCTGAATAAAGTTGGTCTGCAGCAGGACGTCGGGGTTCAGGGTCAGGATCCAGGTCCCTGTGGCCAGTTCGATAGCCTGATTCTGGGCAGCCGCGAACCCGAGGTTACTGTCGTTGTAATAAATCCGGCAGCGATCAGAAAACTGCTCAAGGATGTCAACCGTTCCATCCGTCGACGCGTTGTCTATGACAACGACTTCCATGTTGGCGTACTTCTGCTCCAGCACGGACTCCAGGCAGCGCTTGATAAAGCGTCCGCTGTTGTAGGTGACGAGCGTGACTGAAACTGAGTCCTTGACGGGCATGTTTACGCTAGTATTCGCTTCCTGGCCGTTGCGCTTGTCCGAACGGCGGACGCGAAACCAGACGCCTTCCCACAAAGTTCAGGATTCTCAAACAGTTACCAATCGGGCGAAGGCTCCGCTCTTGGATCACCCCTGCGACCATCCGCAGCAGCGCTCCAAAAGCCCCGGCCAGACACAAAACGCGGACCTCTCCCGGCCGGAAATGCTTCCCCGCATACCTTAGAAGGCTATCATACCAATACAGTTGCCTGCTGGCCCCATCGATTTTTTTGATGGAGTGCCCACCCACATGGACGGCCTGGGATTCCGGGACATATTGAATTTCATAGCCTGCGAGGGCTGCCCGACGGCAGAAATCCACATCCTCGAACCATATCGGCCAGAAAGACTCGTCCAGCCCGCCCAGTTTCTCCCACGCGTCCCGCCGAACCATCAGGAATGCTCCGGCAGGTTGGTCCGCCGGGCCAGCGCGGGATAGATCCCTATCCAAGTAACGATACTCGCGGTTCCATGGATTGGTGCGCCACAGCCGGTTTAGGCCCAAAAGCTCCAGGGCAAGAACGACGGCGGTGGGAAAGCGGCGAATTGTAAAGCCTTGCTGGGTGTTGCCGTGTTCGTCGGTCAGACGTCCACCGGCGATTCCGTGTTCTTGGCAGGCCTCTATCAGGGGGGCCAAACTGGAACCCAGGCGAACATCGGGGTTCAGGATAAGGACCAGATCCGCCGTGGTGGCACGGAAACCCTGGTTCACGGCTGCAGCAAAGCCTCGGTTGTCCGGATTCGCGATTACATTCGTCGCCAGGGAACGCGCCCGTTCAACCGTGTGATCCGTCGAGGCGTTATCCACCACCACGACGTCGTCAAGCTGGGCGAGTGCGTCCAAGCACACCTCCACGACATCTTCCGAGTTGTACGTCACCACTACCGCAGCGGTGCGAGCCACGCGTACAACCTCCAGTAAGTTTCACGACAACGTTCCAAAATCTCCGCTTCGCTCGTGCGGAGCAGTGCGGCGAAGGCTTTCGTGTCGCGTGTGTCATTTTCGATGGAATCCGCCAATTTAAACCCGGCCAGCTTGCCTTGGAGCCAAGCCCACCCGCAACCGTGACGGAGTGCTACTAATCCCCAAAGCAATTGCCCTGCCACGATGGGCCAGATCGGCTGACCCCGGAAGTGCTTGGCAACTAACAACACTTGGTTTCGGGAGAGGAACCGGACCGTGTCAGCATTCCACCTGCCCCATGTCGAACTTCCCTGGTGATAGGCGACCGCGGCAGGTTCGTAGATACCGGCTTTCCCGGCTTTGGCGCACCGAAGGGCAAAGTCGACGTCTTCCAGGTACGATTCAAAGCGCTCGTCGAGCGGACCGAACTCAATGAAGGCCTGACGGCGGATGAGGCACGCGGTCATGGACGCCATTCGGATTGGGCTGCGCGTGCTCCAGACAGGACCGTCAAGGGCTGCAGCACCGATGCGGACTGGACAGGCGGCTCGGGAGATTTCGTCCCAGGCTCCATCAAGGACGGCGTGATTGGAGGCGGAGAGGATCTTACCGGTGGCGAACCATACTACTTCTGGGCCGCTTGCTCGCGCTTGGCCTTGCTCAGTTTGTTGAGATTGTCGATCATCCGTTGGGCGTTCGCGTTCGCCCTGGCCTCGAACTCGGGATCCCGAGGCGGCTTCGTAGATGTAGACTGGGAGGCCAGATCGTTCTCTTTCAAGGACGCGATAGAGTTCATCTCGACTACTAGCGTAGTCCTCTTTGCTGGTCAGCGCAATCCCGCTGATGTGTGCGATTTCGCTGTTATTGTCCAGAAAGTGGAAGAACACGCGCGGGTCATCTTGGTATTCGTCATAGAGGAGGGCCGCCGTCTTGGCCGCCTCCGTGTGCGTCTTGATAATCGTGTCAATCGCCACCACTCGCCCTTCGGTTTTGGCTCGATCCAACACTCCGCGAAAAGACTCTTTGATTGGCCGAAAGATGTAAGCCACCTGCACTTGCTTACCGGCACTGAGGCACCTTTGAATGCTTTCCGACGCGTGGCCAGCGTTGTTCAACGTGCTGTCATAGACAGTGTCGCCCGTAGGCGCGCTGCTGGTTTTGCCGGCCCCGTTTCCGCCCGCCGTAAACACGACCTCCTTCACGAAAGAATTAGCCAGAGCCCTGTCGAACAACTCGTCTCGAATCCATTGCGCCGCCGGGTGGACCGCAACGCGAAACCGAGCACGGCTCTCAAGAGAAGCCGCGTACTCTGGGAAAAGCTCGGCGGCGTTGTCGGCATTGAGGACATTCCCGAAGCGTCGGGTGTATTCGGCGAGGAAGTCCTCACGTTGCAGGTCGAGCGCGCTGAGCGCCGATGCCCGAACATCCTGCGCGTTGATGGATGCGGAGAGGAGCCGTTCCAGCCACGCGGGGTCGAGCGTGACATCGTTGTTCAAGATAGCGATCCACTCCGCATCGGTTGCGGCGATCCCTCGATTCACGGCGACGGCGAAACCGTAGTTGCGGTCCAGGCGGATGACGTTCGCACCCGCTTGCTCGGCCAGATCGGCAGAACCATCGGTGGAACCATTATCGACCACGAGGATTTGATCGAAGGGCCGTGTTTGAAGCTTCAGATTGTCGAGCAAGGTGCGCAGCAGCGTTGCGCGATTCCAGTGCGGAATGACTGCGGCCACCTTCATGAGAAGCGCTTTTGTACCAGGAACCACAAATTCGCAAAGCCATCGCGCCACGGGTTCAGCTTGATCTCACCCAAGCGGGAACTATACTGAATCGAAATTTCCTCGAAGCGAATGCGGGAGTTCTTGAGCGCCTCGATCTTAATTTCCTCCGAGAAGGCCATGCCGTCTGAGACGAGGTTCATATCCTTCAAGATCGAGCGTTTGAAGACCCACATGCCGGATTGCGAATCGCGAACCCATTTGAGGTAGAGGATCGACATGCCCAACGATAGGATCAGGTTCCCGAACTTGTGTTTCAAGCTCATCGCGGCGCGTTCACGCACGGGGAAGCGAGAGGTATTGAGGAAGTCGACTTCCAGGTGAAAGAACGCCTCAAGCAGATACGAGATCGCGTCGGGCGGATAGCTGTGGTCGCCGTCGAGCGTGATGATGATATCGCCGGTGGCTTGGGAGAAGCCGGTCTTGTAGGCACGGCCGTATCCGCGCACGTCTTCGCGAACAACTTTGGCTCCGAAACTCTTCGCCACATCCGAAGTGCGGTCCGTGGAACCGTTGTCGACAACAATCACTTCGTCGACGAAATCAGGCATGCGGGTGAGCACGCGTTCGATGCCTTGTTCTTCGTTCAAGCAGGGGATGATGACGGTGATCTTCTGGTTCTTATACATTCGGACCGTTTCACCATAATATGATGAAGCAATGCGACACTTCTTGTTCTTCTTCATTTCGGGCGTAATTGCGTTGGCGCAATCGCCGCTCGCCGGGGCCAAGAATGTGTTTTTAACGCCAATGCCCGGCGGCCTGGAACAGTACCTGGCGTTGCATTTGACGCAGGATAACGTGCTGCAAGTGGTGACCAAATCGTCCAAGGCGGACGTAGTGTTCACCGATCAGATCGGGGAAGACTTGGAGAAGACCTTGTCGGAGTTGGACAGTAAGGCTCCGAGCGTGAATTCGGGGAAAGCGGGCGAGGTGGTGTTCGCGCGGCCCAACATGCGTCCGTTATCTCGGGCTCGCGGAACCGTGTTCCTGGTCGATCGCGTGTCCGGGGATGTGGTGTGGAGTACGCTGGAACAGCCGAAGAGTCAGTCGATTGCGGATCTGGATGGGGCGGCGAAACGGATCGTGGAGAAGTTGGCCAAGGCTCGCGGCGGGAAATAGGAGAATTCTGGAGTTACGGTGTCAGACACCCAATTAGGATCGCATTCGGGATACCTCGGCGCGGTAGGACTCCACTAGCCTTCCAGTGATCACGCGCATGTCGCGCTTGGCTACTACTTCAGCACGGGCTCTTTGGGATAAGGCCTCGGCTTCCTCTGGATTCTGCAAGAGGCGGACTGCGTGTTCCGCAAAAAGCGTGGCATCATCGGCCAAGGCGCAGACTTCGCCATCTTGGTGGGCAAGGCCCTCGGCTCCTACGCGAGTAGACACCACCGGGATTCCCGCGGCGAAGGCTTCCAGTAACTTCACTCGGATACCGGAGCCGGCGAGAATCGGGCACACAAAAACGGCGTAACGAGATAGCGGATCGCGGACATCTTCTACGAATCCGATCATCTCTATCGCTTCGGCATCGCGCAAGGAATGACGTGGGGGCGGATCGGAGCCGACGATGACCAGTTTGGCTCGGGGCTCAGCGGCGCGGATTTTCGGGAAGACTTCTTTTAGAAACCACTGCAGGGCTTCAACGTTCGGCAGGTGGCGGAAGCTGCCTAGGAACAAAAGTGTGAACGGCTCGCGGCCGGCGGGCTTGAACGCGTACTGCTGCGTGTCAATGCCTGCCCGGTAACCGTCGTCTATCTTGCCTTTGAGTTCGGGCAGAAAAGACTCTAGGTAGTCAGCATTGTCGCGGGTGCACACTTGGACGCGGTCCATGCGCGGAAGTAGCTTCAGTTCGTAGCGCAGTGCGCGCAAGTATTCCCAGCGGGCCTCGGTACGTTCGACCAACCCGTTCATATAGGGCAGGCGTCTTGCGATCGACTGGAAGTAGATGTCGTGTTCGAAGAGCATGCTCGGGCTATGGCGGAACTCGCCTGCATATTGCCCGAGGACGGTGTATTCAAGCTGGAGGACGTCAATCTTCTTGGTGTAGATGGTTCGGTGGATAAGCCACGCCAAGTCGCGGTTGCGGAATTCGCGTGGTGCGTGGGGTTCGGTGGAGCCTAGCGCCTTCTGGCGACCGACCAAGCGCGCGATGTATTTCGTGGAGGCGCAAATGGGATCCAGCTCGGCGTGGGGGGCGCGCTCGCGCTCGTGATCCAGCAGGACGATCAAGTGCAGGTCGGTGAGCTTCGTCAACTCGCGGACGGTTTGATACATGAACACGCCGCCGCCGTGAATGGGCGGGCAGATCGGGTAGGGAGATACGAAAAGGACGTTGAGTTTATCGGGCTTCGCGGGGAGCTTTTCGAAGGTGTCACGGAAGTGACCGCCCAGCGGTCGGCGGAAGGCTTCTCGATCAGAGATCGCGGCCAGTGTTTGTGCGCGACGGCGGGCGGCGAGTGCTGCTCCGATCGATCCTGCGGCACGTGCGATCCCCGTGAAATTGGGGCGGTCGATGGCGCCACCACCGGCGATCCAGTAAATCGTGGCACCGGCCCAGGTGAAAATGAAATGCTCGGCCAGCATGCGCCAGCTGTGAATGTTCTTCCAGGTAAACAGGACGAAGTTCTTGCGGAGCACGGCGTTGATGTAGTCCTGTGAAAACTTCTTACCGATGGTGCCGCGGTGTTCGTGATACACGACACTGGCAGGTTGATAGAGCGTCTTCCAACCCCGTTTCCATGACACGTAGCCAAGGTCGCCGTCTTCGAGATAAAAGGGATGATAGAGCGGGTCGAAGCCGCCGATCTCTAGGAACTTGCGCCGGTCATACGCGGAGGATCCGCCGCCGGCGTAGAAGCAGGGGAAGAGTTGCGTAATCTCGGGCTCAATGCGATGGCCGACGCGAAGGCTGCCCTGTTGCCACCAGCCTTCGGTGAGACCGGTCTCTTCGCGCTTCTTCGCGGGATCCGAGAGAAAGATCTGGCACGAGACAGCGAAGGTCTCTTCGTCTTGAAAACCGTCGAGCAGAGGCTGGAGAAAATCGGCCTCAACTCGCATATCGCTGTTGAGCAGGACTACGATGTCGTTCTTCGCGGCTTGGAAACCAGCGTTGGAACCTCCACCGAAGCCCAGGTTTCGATCCAACGCTAAGACGCGAACTTGCGGAAAGTGCTCCCGCAAGAAAGCAACACTACCGTCTTCGGAACCATTGTCGACCACGATGATTTCGTTGTTGGGATTCCCGGCCATCGCGGCGATGATGGACGGAATATATTTTTCGAGAAGGTCTTTGCCGTTCCAGTTCGGGATCACGACGCTGGCAGATCGAGTGTTGGGTTTAGTGTTGGGCGCCAAGCGGGGACCGGGCTTGAAAAGATCCGCGAGCAGCAACACGATCACTGACCCGACGAATAACAGAGACGCGAACACGGCCAGCGGCAGACCTTTTAGCAGTCGCCAGGCCTCCGAGAGGAGCCGTCTCATGAATCCAGCTTCGGCCCCAATCCGGCGGTGCGACCAAGCTTCATCCAGCGTGACTGGCGGATCGCTTCGATGCGGGCGCGTTCGGCTTCGAGTTCAGAGTTGAGGCGCTGCGCCCATTCCGTGCGTTCGACTACGGTGGTCTCCGCCGCATCCAGAAGTTTGACGGTCTTGGCTAGTTCTGCAAGATGATGCTCGAGCTTGCGACCTGTCTCCTGCGCCCACTCGATGTTCTTGTGGTTTTCCGCATGGAGGTTTTCGATGATAACCGCAGCCTCGGCTTGTTGGGTGGCGTTCAGATCCTGGAGCTCGACTACGCGGGCTTGCGCGGCTTCCAGCAAACTCTCCAACTGTTTCGCCCAGAGGGCTTTGTCATCTGCGTCTCGTTCGAGAGCAACGTGTCTCGTCAGTAGTTCGTTGCGCGAAAAAGTGGTTTCGTCGAGCCAGCGCCGGACCTCAATGAGTTCGGCTTCCAACTTGTGGATATGCGTCTCGCGTTCGCGCAGCAAGTTCGTGGCGGCGGGGACGTAGACGAACGGCGGCAGTTCCGGCAGCGGCGATTGCGAACAGATCGCGACGAAGAAATTCGCGGTAGTCGGGTTATCCGTGGCCCGCAGGATTTGCGTGTCGCCGGTTTGTTCGGTGCCGGGTTCATAGAATGCGAAGGCTTCCAAACGGTCCTGCAACAGGAGCTTCACGTACGGGAAGAACTCGCGCATGCCGGCTTCGAACTCGGCGTATTCAAATTCGTGGGCATGGAAAGGATTGGGTCCGGAGGCTCCCCGTGCTTCGGCGTAGTAGAGTTTGTTGGGCGTGGAGACAACGAACATTCCACCGGGATGCAGCACGCGGCGGGCTTGCGCGAGCAGGCTGCGCCAGTCGGTGAGATGCTCGATCAACTCGAAGGAGGTGACCAGATCGAATGCTCCTTCATCGAACGGAAGGTCCGTCGCGGTGACTTGCACAAAGTGCGCGGTGCGATAGTGCTGCGTCGCATATTCAATCGCCTCTGGGGCGACGTCCACGCCGACGGCTTCCGTAGCGCGGCTCGCAAGTTCGGCGGTACCATAGCCGGTACCACAACCCAGATCGAGGACTCGCTTCCCTGCTGCCAGACGCGCTGCGAACGCATAGCGGGCGATGTGTTCGGCCCACAGGTCATCTTCGACTTGGCCGGGGATAACGCGCTCGCCTGTGAACTCACTCATTCCGCTACCGCTCCTGCGCCAATTCTTTGATTCACTTCGACACGGCACGGCAAGTGCAATTGACCGTAGATCGCGTCGTCCGATTTTTCCATTTGCAGCACTACAGCGTTGTCGATCCAGTCACAGGTAGAGTAATGTTCCAACGTCCCGTTCGCGACCGCGGGTGAAAACGAAAACGTCGACGCGTAGAGCGCGGGCAGGTCCAGATAGAAGTCAACCGTGCAGATATCGCCAATCATCATCGGAGGCAGCTCGGCGCGCTCGCGAGTGGTGTTGGTCCCAGCGAAATCGACGCCTAGGTGATTGCGGAACATGAAGCCGACGATGGGGCTGTCGAGATTCGCCTTGGCTTTAACGCTGATGCGGACGACTACGGAGCTCGCAGGTTCCAGTGTTACCGCACGACCGCCATCGAGATTCACTACAGCGATACCGAGGATCTCCGCCTTGCCATCGCCGAAGCGGTGATCGATGTTCGGAATACCGATGACAACTTCCTCGGGCTGCATACGCTCGCGATTTTCGCTCAGGTGCGAGATGTCGTGGCTTTGATATGCGCGGTCCTTCGCGGACATCGCAGCGAGGTATTGATTCACTACGTGGTCGGTCTTGCCGATCGCCTTGACGCAACCTTTTTCGAGCCACATGGCTCGGTCACCCAGGGCCTTCACGTCACCAGTGGCGTGGGAGACGAAAAGAATGGTGATGCCGCGCTGCTTCAGTTCGTGCACCTTGCGCATGCAGCGCTGACGGAAGTAAACGTCGCCGACAGCGAGAGCTTCGTCGACCAGGAGGATCTCGGGATCCACGTGAATCGCAACGGCGAACGCGAGCCGCACGCTCATGCCGCTCGAGTAGGTCTTCACAGGTTGGTTGATGAAGTCGCCGATTTCCGCGAAGGCTTCGATTTCGGGATAGCGGCGGTCCATTTCTTTTTCGGAGAAGCCGAGGATGGCTCCGTTCAGGTAGACGTTGTCGCGGCCGGAGAATTCGGGATTGAAGCCAGAGCCGAGTTCGAGCAGCGCGGCGATGCGGCCGTGGGTTTGGATGGAGCCACTGGAGGGCGCAAGAATCCCGGCGCACATCTGTAGCAGCGTGCTCTTGCCGCAGCCATTCTCACCGACCACGCAGAAGGTCTCGCCCTTCTGGACTTCAAAGCTGACGTCGCGCAAAGCCCAGAAGTCGGTGTGGAACTTGCGGGTCTGAAAAGTGGCGAGCTCCTTCAATCGATCCCGCGGCGCGGCATAGATGGAGTAGGACTTAGAAACGTGCGAAAAAGCGACAGCAGGCACTAGTGAAATTGTACCGAACCACTTCCCCTAGGATGACTTACTCTTTGAAATAGCACACACGAAAGGCAGGACACTTGTGATGATGTTCCTGCCGATGGTGAGCTCTAACCGAATGAACCCAGCTCGGAGACATGAGAAGCGGGTAGTCAACAAAGTCTACGCTGCTATTTGTTCCGTAGTGGCGCCACATGCCCGAATAGAACATCGCCGTAAACGTCAAATACCCCATGCCTGTTTCTCCGCCAAGGTAGAGCTCGTTTGCGAAGCGCGCAGGTAACCGATGGGGGCTCTCCGCGATGTTGAAGATGTCGCCAACGACAATGTCTGAGGAGATGGGAAACCCGAAAGCTCGACGGTACTCAACAAGATCTTTCGTCAATTGACAGAACAGAACCCGCTCAGCCACCTCGCCGGACCGGAGCCAGACCTTGCAGGGCCACCCCCAACACCGCGCATAGGGGGAATATGAGGGCTCAATCCGAGCTAGCGCAAGACGCAGATCGGGGGCCAGTCGCTCGCCTTCCACGGCTACACGTCCAGGTTGCGAACGTCGAGGGCGTTATCCTCAATAAACTTGCGACGGGCTTCTACGTTCTCCCCCATCAGCGTGGTGAAGATTTCATCGCTGGCGACTAGATCTTCCAAAGACACGCGGAGCAGCGTGCGGCGCTCGGCGTCCATGGTGGTTTCCCAGAGCTGCTCGGCGTTCATTTCGCCCAGTCCCTTGTAGCGCTGGATGTTGATGTCGCGGGTACCTTGCGTCTTGACGTGCTCGAGCAGGTCGCGCCAGTTGGTGAGCGTTTCGCGATCGTTCTCGCGAATCACGGTGAACGGCGGCTGGTTGAGTTTCGCGGTTTGCTTACACAGCAGGCGGAGCCGTTTGTATTCGGGCTGCGCGGCCAGCTCGATGTTGATGGAGCGCTCCGCTAGCGTCGGATCGCGGAACGTGACCATCCACGAAGAATGCTCTTCCTCGCGCTTGATCTCGCAATCGATCTTCAGGGCCTTGAGGGCTTCGTAGACCGGCTTCAGGTTGGCTTCGTCCTGGAAATCGGCTTTGGTGTCGATCTTCAAATCGACGTTCGCCAGAATCTCCACCACGCGCGGCTCGCGCAGGCGGCGTTCCAGTTTGCGCCAGGTGACTTGCAGCTCATCGAACTGCATGAGTTGGTTGCGCAGTTCGGTTCCTTCGACGATTTCCTTCTGCGCGTTCTCCACCTTGAGGTTGTCGGTGGCGCGGCGGAGGATTTCGCGGGTGAATTCCTTCTCGTCCTTGATGTACTTCTCGCTCTTGCCCTTCTTGATGCGGAAGAGCGGCGGTTGAGCGATGAAGACGTTGCCGCGCTTGATCAACTCCTGCATATGGCGGAAGAAAAACGTCAGCAGCAGCGTACGGATGTGGCTGCCGTCGACGTCGGCGTCCGTCATGATGATGATCTTGCCGTAGCGGAGCTTGGTGGCGTCGAAGTCGGCGACTCCGATGCCGGTGCCGACTGCTGTGATGAGGCAGCGAATTTCTTCGTGGCCCAGCATCTTGTCGTAGCGGGCTTTCTCGACGTTGAGGATCTTACCGCGCAGAGGCAGGATGGCTTGATACCGGCGATCGCGGCCGCCCTTGGCGGTGCCGCCTGCCGATTCACCCTCAACCAGGAACAACTCACAACGTGCAGGATCTTTTTCCTGACAATCGGCCAGCTTGCCGGGCAGGCCGCTGGAATCGAGCGCGCCTTTACGGCGAGTAAGGTCGCGGGCCTTGCGGGCGGCTTCACGGGCTCGGGATGCATCTATGGCCTTACCGACCACCTTCTTCATGACCGCGGTGTTCTTGTCGAAGAACTCGCCCAGCTTTTCGTTGACCAACTGGACCATGTAACCCTGAATGTCGCTGTTGAGCTTGCCTTTGGTCTGGCCTTCGAACTGGGGCTGCGGGAGCTTCACGCTGACGACGGCAGTGAGGCCTTCGCGAACGTCATCGCCGGAGAGGTTCTCTTTGACGTCCTTGAACAGACCGGCAGCCTGACCAGCGGCGTTGATAGTGCGGGTGAGCGCACTGCGGAAGCCGCTAAGATGCGAGCCGCCGTCCACGGTGTTGATGTTGTTGGCGAAGCTGAAGACGGATTCGCCGTAGGTGTCGTTGTACTGCAGCGCCACTTCCATCGTGAGCGTGCCTTGAGGCATCTCGCGCTCGCCTTCAATGCAGATGGGCTTGTCGTGCAGGACAGCTTTGCCTTTGTTGAGATGCTTGATGAATTCGGCGATGCCACCGCTGAAGTGGAACTCCGCGATTTTTGCCGGATCTTCGCGTTCGTCGGTCAGCGTGATGCGCAGTCCCTTGTTCAGGAACGCGAGTTCGCGCAGACGCGTGGCCAGGGTGTCGAAGTTGAAATGCGTGGCGTCCATGATGGACGAGTCGGGTTTGAAAGTGACCTTGGTGCCGGTCTTCTTGCCTGCTTTACCGGCCCGTTCGAGCGGAGCTTTGGGGATACCTTTTGCGTAATCTTGTTCCCAGGTATAGCCATCGCGCCAGACTTCCAGGTGGAAGGCTTCCGAAAGCGCGTTGACGCAGCTCACGCCGACTCCGTGGAGACCGCCGGAGACTTTGTACGTATTGGAATCGAACTTGCCACCCGCGTGCAGCTTGGTCAAGACGACCTGCGCGGCGGAGACACCTTCATCCTCATGCATGTCGACGGGGATGCCGCGACCGTTGTCCATCACCGTGATGGAATCGTCTTCGCGAATGATGACGTTGACTTCATTGCAGTAACCGGCCAGGGCTTCGTCGACGGAGTTATCGACAACTTCATAGACCAAGTGGTGCAAGCCCTGTTCGCCCGTGGAGCCAATGTACATCGCGGGGCGAAGGCGGACTGCTTCGAGGCCTTCCAGAACTTTGATACTGCTTGAGTCGTAAACCTGAGGAACGTTATCTTTTGTTGCCATACTTCCTTTTTTACTGGACTGCTTGTCGTTCTGTGCTGGGCTGGTCGCACTGAACCGCGCGCGTCAGCAAGCGAACGGTGTCGTCAGATGCGCATCGGCATGATGACGTAACGATATTGATCGGCGCCTTCACCACCTGCGCGAAGTTCGCCGGCACTGTGCGCGTCCTTGAACAGGAAACGTACTTCGTCGGTTCCGACAGCGCGGAAGAAGTCGAGCAAGTATTGCGCGTTGAAGCCGATTTCGACAGCGGGGCCATCGTAGGTCAGCGGGATGCTCTCTTCGCTATCGCCGGTGTCGGAGACAGACGAGTGTATCTTCATTTCGCCAGGGCCGACGTGGACGCGAATGGCGCGGGAACGTTCATCGGAGAATTGGGCTACGCGTTCGATGGAGCCGCGGAATTCATCGCGATTGATGGTAACCGACTGCGGTTGCTCTTTCGGCAACACGCGTTCGTAGTCCGGGAAGTTGCCGGTCAGTTTGCGGCTCAGCAGCAAGCGATCGCCGAGTTCGAAGAAAAGGTGATTTTCGTCGCCGGAGAAACGGACGACCGCAGCCGGATCGGCGTCGCTGGCCATCTTCTGCAACTCTGCCATCGCTTTCCGAGGCAAAAGCGCGCGATAAGCTCCAGTCACGCCGGGAAGTTCCGCCGTGCTTTCCACCATGGCCAAACGATGTCCGTCGGTTGCGACCATCACAATGCCGCCCTTTTTCAGAACCATCAACGCGCCGTTGAGTGTGAAGCGTGACTCCTCGGTCGAGATGGAGAAGATCGTCTTACTGATCATCGCTCCAAGCACGCCTATGGGCATTTCCGCGAGCACTGGCGGCATCACAGGGAGTTCAGGGAAGCTTTCCCTGGACATACCCGCAATACGCGTCCGAGAGCGTCCTGAGACGATGCTGGCCCAATGATTGTCCAGTGTCTTCACCTGGACATCGGCTTCCGGCAACAAGCGAACGTAATCGAGTAAGCGGCGAGCGGGAATGGTGCCTGCTCCAGCCTTCTTCACCCGAGCGGGGCATGAACAGCGAATGCCCAACTCCAGATCCGTCGCTGTGAGGATGATGCGATCGCGATCGGCTTCAACCAGGATGTTCGAGAGAATCGGGATCGTGGTCTTTTTTTCCACCACACCCTGTGACAGGTTCAGCTCGCGAACTAGATCGGCCCTACTAACGGTGAATTCCATGGACAGGTTTGCTCCTGAAGAAGTTCTTCTGTATTGAAGTAATTATAAGAGTACAGTTAGAACTTCAATTCATAGGGACTGTTGAAACGTTGATTTCCTTGTAAATTATAGCAATGTCGAATGGTTAAGTCTACGAAACTTGTGCATCCGTGGGTTGAAGAAAGTAGTACAAGTTGAGCTGCCCGGGAGTCTCCCACAGGTTTAGACAGGAGTTTCTCATGGGGTATTGTGGATAACACAGCTAACTCTAGTGGATTGAGTCCATTAGGCTGTGGAGTAAGCTGTTGAGATCTTGATCTTCGGCCCGCAAGCGCTCAATTTTCTGCACAGAATGCAGCACGGTGGTGTGATGCTTTCCAGCGAACATCCGGCCGATCTCGGGGAGCGAAGCGTGGGTCAGCTCCTTAATAAGATACATGGCGATCTGGCGCGGGTAGGCGATTTGACGAGAGTTGGACTTCTGTTTGATCTGCGCTGGAGTCAGGCTGAAGTGGTCGGCCACGGCGCGTAGGACGGTGTCCATGGTGATGCGGCGTTCGGGGGCTCCCGTTAGGTACTTCAGGTTCTGCTGCGCCATCGTGAGCGTGATGGGCGAGTGGCTCATCGAGGAATAGGCGATCAACTTCACCAAAGCGCCTTCGAGTTCGCGTACATTGGACTTAGTTTTTGTGGCGATGAAGATGCGGACATCTTCGGGCAGATGAATCTGATTGTGCTCGGCGATCTTGTCGAGAATCGCCATCTTCGTTTCCAGGTCGGGCGGTTGGACGTCGACCATCAGGCCCCATTCGAAGCGCGACCGAAGACGTTCCACTAAACCAGGCATGCTTTTCGGCGGCGAGTCGCTGGAGATGATGATTTGCTTCTGGCTCTCGTAGAGTTCGTTGAAGGTATGGAAGAACTCTTCCTGAGTCCCTTCCCGGCCGGCCAGGATTTGAATGTCGTCGATAAGTAGCACGTCAGCGGAACGGTAATGGCGCCGGAAAGCCTCCTTACGATTGGCCTTGATGCAGCTCACCATTTCGTTCATGAAGCGCTCACTGGAGGTGTAGACAACCCGGATCTTCGGGAAGCGTTCCAGCAGAGCGGTACCGATCGCGTGCATCAGGTGGGTTTTACCCATGCCGACGCCACCGTAGATGAACAACGGATTGTAGGTACGCGAGGGCTGGTTCGCAACTGCCTGAGCAGCTGCGTGCGCGAATTGATTGCAGGAACCAACCACGAAATTCTCGAAGCGAAACTTGGGGTTCAGCTGGCCGCCGATGGGAGCAAACACCGGTTCGGCCGTATAGCGGTTAGAAGGGGATGAGTCAGAGAGCTGCGACAGATTTCCGGCGGCGACGGCCCGGGGAACGTACACGATACGCTCCACCGGTAACCCTAAGTTCCGAACCAGCGTCTCAATTTGGCCTGCGTATTCCTGCTCCAAGAAGTCCTTGTTGACTTGGTCGGAGACTTGAACGGTTAAAGAACCATCCTCAAAAGAGAGTTGGGAGGTGGAGAGAACCCAGTTCTCAAATTCCTGCGGCGCGAGTTGCGCGCTCAACAGCGCTTTGATCTGTTCCCACGCGTTTGCGGTGGTGGATGGCGCGGTAGCCACGCCTGTTTCGGACTGCCCTTGCACGTCTTGTCTCCTCACTCAATCCAACAAACGAAGCTTTCCCACATGATTTCCACACACTGTGGAAATACTGGCGTACGCGGCCTGAACTGTCTAGGGGAACTCTCTGCTGTTCGGTGGCCGGAAGGGTCCTAAGAACACCCTTGGTCCGTCACTGGGTTCCTAGAATAGCACAGAATATCCTAAGGGGAAGTCAAAGTTATGATTTTTTAAAGTCTCTGTTTTCAACACCTTATGAGGGTAACTCCGTAAGGCTGTAGAAGCCCAAACATTTTTCTCACAGGACGTTTCCTAGTACGAAGATGGCTGCTTGTTTGCTGTAACAAGCGAGCCAAACTGCTTTCGTGGGACACTAAAATCTTGCATCCACAGCGGGGCCGGTGAAAGAAACAGCTGGGAGGCCCGTCCCTTATTGAGACGAGGTGTGGAACTTTCACCCCGGCCATTTCGTCATTGTCTTCATAAAGTTCGAGTCCCAAACGCTCTTTGGAGCGTCTACTCTAGAAGTCGTCGGAGGAGTTTACCGTGAAAACGAAGTGGAAAGTAGTAATTGGCGTAACCGTACTAGCCGCCGTGGCCGGCGGAACCATCGCGAGCATTCGCTATCGGCAAAGCGGTCAAGTGACAGTCCAAACGACTACCACCGTGCGCGGCACGCTGATCGCGCAGGTGACGGCCTCCGGTGAAATCAAGCCTCGGACGTACACGAATTTGGCCGCCAATGCGCAAGGCCGCATCGTCGAATTGATGGTGGCCGAGGGCCAATACGTCAAGAAGGGTCAGGTGGTGGCGAGGGTAGAAAGCGTGCAGGCCGCGGCGGACCTGGACGCGCAGAAAGCGAATGTCGCTTCGGCTGAGGCGGACGCAGCGTCTACCGAGGTCGGGCTGCGGGTATCGGACGACAATATGGCGATCCAGGAAGCCAGCATTGCGCGGACCAAGGCGCAGATGGAACTAGCGCGGATCAACTTTAACCGCACCGCGGACTTGTGGGAAGCGCAAGTGATCGCCAAGCAGGAATACGACCAGAAGAAGGCGGAATACGAACAACAGCAGGCCGCACTGCGCGAGGCGGAGTTGCGGCTGAAGCAGATGGTTTCGCAGCGGTCTCAAACGCAGGCGCAGATCAATGCCTCACAACGGCGCGTCCAGCAAGCTCAGGCGCAGATGCACCGGGTGGCGGACGTGCTGGCCAAGTTCGATGTGATTGCTCCACTGGATGGCATCGTGACGAATCTCCCAGTGCGTATCGGTGAGACGGTGGTGCCAGGCGTGCAGAACTCCGCTGCCTCGGCTGTTATGACGATCGCCGACATGAGTCTGATCACGGCTGAAGTGAAAGTGGACGAGACGGACATCGTCAATCTGAAATTGGGCCAGGCGACGGAAGTGACCATCGACGCAGTGCCGGACCAGAAGTTCCCCGGACACGTGATCGAGATTGGGAACACGGCGATTTTACGGTCCACCGGCGCGGTGGCGGCCAACAATACGTCGTCGAACGAAGCCAAGGATTTCAAGGTCATCATCGCGTTGGACAATCCCCCGCCGACGGTGCGACCTGGTCTGTCCTGCACGGCGAAGATCACCGTGGCGACGCGCGAGGATGTGGTGAAGATTCCAATTCAAGCGCTGACGGTCCGGCAGAAGGGCGATCTGGAAGCCGCAGCGAAGGAAGCCGCACAGAAGGGTGTCAAGGCGGCCGAGAAAGATAAGGACAAACCGATCGACATCGCGGTGCAGGAAGTCAGCCGTGAGGAAGTGGTCGGCGTCTTCATGGTCAAGGACGGCGTGGCGGAATTCACACCCGTCGAAACCGGGATCAGCGGCGCGACCGACATCGAGATCACCAAAGGGCTGGATGGAGGTGTGCAGATCATGGTGGGTCCCTATCAAACCATCCGGAACTTGCGGCCTGGAACCAAGGTGAACATCGACAATCGAACCGGCGTCGAGTTGAACCAAAAGGGCTAGCCACACATGTCACAAACGGCTTCTTCCCCTGCGGTACTCGATAAAGGCATGAACAAAGCCCAGCTGGGCGCGCAGTTACGGCGCGACGGCGTGATCATCCGCACGTGGGATCTAATGAAGACCTACGTCATGGGCGATCAGACAATTCACGCCGTGGCGGGTATCGACGTGGAGATCCGTAAGGGCGAGTATGTCGCCATCATGGGTCCGTCGGGGTCGGGCAAGTCGACGCTGATGAACATGATCGGGTGTTTGGATTCGCCGTCGTCGGGGCTGTACTACTTGAACGGCAACCTGGTCAGCGATATGGATGACGACGAGCTGGCGCGCATCCGGAACAAAGAGATCGGGTTTGTGTTCCAGACGTTCAATCTGTTGGCAAGGGCGACCGCCCTCCACAATGTGGAGCTGCCGCTGATCTACGCGGGGTTGTCTTCAAAGCAGCGGACGGAGAAGGCCAAAGGGGCGCTGCGTGCCGTGGACTTGGAACAGCGCATGCTGCACAAGCCGAGCGAACTTTCGGGCGGCCAACGCCAGCGCGTGGCCATCGCCCGGGCTCTGGTAAACGATCCTTCAATCCTGTTGGCCGATGAGCCGACTGGAGCGTTGGATACCGCCACCGGTATCGAAATCATGGCGCTATTCCAGCGGCTGCATGAGCAGGGCAACACGATCGTGCTGGTAACGCACGAACGCGACATCGCTCTCCACGCGAACCGGATCATCCACGTCCGCGACGGTAAGGTCGAGCGCGACGAGCCGGTCCAAAAATCGTAAACGAATCGTAGCGCGGTTCCTGTAGACTGGTTTTCCAAGAGACTTTTTTATGCGCATGCTTTTACACCTGGAATTTCCGGTGGAGCCATTCAATTCTTACGTTCGTGATGGGAGCATCGGCCCCAAGATTCAGAAGATCATGGGCAGCATCAAGCCCGAAGCAGCCTACTTCAGCGAACAACACGGGAGCCGCGGAGCGGTTCTGGTTGTGAACGTGAATAGTCCTTCGGACATCCCGGCCATCGCCGAACCCTGGTTCCTGCAGTTCGAAGCGAGCGCGGAGTTCCGCATCGCGATGTCCCCGGAAGATCTGGGCAAGGCGAACCTCGACGCGTTGGGCAAGACCTGGGGCGAGGACGCTTAGTCGTTCACGTCGATATTTTCGACAAAGCAACTGTTGAACGCTTCATCCAGAAGTTCCGGAGTGAGCTTTTTCGGCAGGTTGTCGAAGTTGATGATATCGATGGCGTGATTGATGATGTCGCGGGGGTGGCAGCGGCGGTAGCGCTTGCCGCCCTCGACATAATGTTTTTGCAGGAAGGCCTGCGCCACTCCGTTGTCCAATTCCAGTTCCTTGGATTTGGCGAAGCGCTCGAAGATCTGGAGGTATTCTCCAGGGTTGGGGCTACGCAGGAACATCTTGTACTGAATGCGGCGCAGGAACGCCTCGTCGCCCAGGTTATCGGGGCGCAAGTTGGTGGAGAAGATGAGGAAGGCCTCGAAAGGCACCGTCACTTTGCCACCGGACTGGAAGCTCAAGTAGTCGACATTGCGTTCCATGGGAACGATCCAGCGATTAAGAATTTCCTGCGGTGTCGCTTTCTGACGGCCAAAGTCATCAATGAGGTAGATGCCGTTGTTGGCTTTGACCTGGAACGGCGCGTCGTAGACTTTCGAGACTTTGTTGTAGCTCAGGTCGAGCATTTCCATAGTCAGTTCGCCGCCCGTTACGATGAACGGGCGCTTGCAGCGGAACCAGCGGCGATCGTAGCCACTGTGTTTGGTTAGCGAGAGGATCTCGGGCTCATTTTCGTCCAGCTTCTGGTGATAGATAGGATCGTAGACCTGGATGATATTGCCCTGGCACTCGATGGCGTAGGGCATGTAGATGGGCGACGTATCGACCTTGAACAGCGCTTCTGCAAGCGCTGTTTTTCCGTTTCCGGGTTGGCCATAGATCAAGAAACTCTTGTTGGAGTTCACGGCCGGGCCAATCTTGGCGAGAATATCCTGCTCCACTACCAGGTGGCTGAAGGCTTCCTTCAACGTCACCGGATTGAGCCAGTTATTTTTCAACTTCTGGTGCCGGACCACATCCACATATTGGTACAGGGGCACGGGAACGGGCCCTACATATTGGTTATTTTCGAGATGTTCGCGCGTGGTCGCACGACCGGCCTCCGCTAGGAAGAAGACACCAGAGCTGTTGCCCATACCCAGCGATTTCCGCACGCCAATTGTGTGGGAGCGCTTCAGGGTCTCCAGAAGGCCGTCGATCAGACTAAACTCCAAGCCCAAGGCGCTGGCTAGGTCTCGGCCGAGAATTTCGCCCTGGAAATAGAGAAACTTCAGGACCAGTTGTTCGATGACAGCGGCCGGGACCCCGGTGTCCTCGAGTGTATCGGGCACGGGTGGCGCAACACCTGTATCCCTAGGTGGCGTCTGGGCTTGTTCGATTTGGGAGCTGAGGGCAGTAAGGGAATCGACGATGGCGCTCACGGTTAAATGCGGTCCTCCGACCTATATCCGTATATCGGGTGTACAGGTGGGGACCTACAGTCGGAGCCTAGTTGGCGAGCAGCTTCTCGAGGCTGTTTTTGTACGTATCCTTGCTCACCAAGCCGACGTGCTGGACAGCAATGCGACCCTGGCGGTCAATCAAGTAGCTGGTGGGCAGGGACTCGATGTCTTTGTAGGGAGCCGGCATCTTGCGGTCGTCGAGGACGATCCGGTAGTTCATGGCGAGGGCCTTCATGAAAGGGCGGACGGCGGGCCAGCCCTCATCATCCTCCGACACGCCGAGCACGGCGAAGCCGCGATCCTTGTAGGTTTGCTCAAATTCCTTAAACCAGGGGATTTCGACCTCGCAGGGTCCGCACCAGGTGGCCCAGAAGTTGAGCAGGACCACCTGGCCTTTATAGTCGGAGAGTTTGACTTCCTTACCGTCGGAATCCACCAGTTTGAAGTCGACCGCGGTGACACGCTTTTCCAGGGGATCGAGTTCGATTTTGCCGCTGATGGGGGCGTACGTGTAGGTAATGGCGAGCGCTCCAACGATGAGCGCGCCCCAAGCCAAATTGTTGCGGAGTGCCATAGGACCTCTACTGTCCCGATGGTCGCATAAACTCAAGCGTTAGTGAGTGACGCGGGGACGCGCCGCGATCAATTTCCCGCAGAGGCGCATGCGGGCTGAGGGATCCAGCGGTTGGACCCAGTCAAAGCCGATGGCGGTCCAGTCGGGGTCGTTCGGATCCAGGCCGAGCGCTTCGATGTAGAGATACTCGACGACGAGGTACTGTCGGCGGTAAGCCAGAAGGTAGCCGCCCTTCTCGGCTCGCACGTCGGCAGCTTCTTGATAAGTCTTGAACCACAGATTCAAGCCACCGCCGCGCTTGGGGTACAGGAACGAGCCGAAGTCATCGATGGGTCCTTCTCCAGATACAGCGGTTCTTGCTTCTGTCCAGCCGGGGAATCCGAGTTCTCGGGCGATCACGCTGAGGCAGTCGCTGCGGCGAACGCTGGGGGGCGCGGCAGTGAGAGTTTGCTCGGTCGCCTTGCGGTAGGTGGGCAAAGCGCGTAGCCGTCCAAGGGCGTTTTGGTCACCGGCTTGCATGCGGTGGTGCAAAATTTCGGCGCGGGTCTTCAGTTCTTCAAGTGCGTTCACAATACTGCTCCTTTTGATTAAAAAGGGTGAAGGCTTCTCTTCCTGAAACCGGACGGCGCCCCTTGCGCACCTGAGTTCAGTATAACGCTAGTTACTTCTTGGAGCGCAGAGCGTCGACGCTCAACGGTCCGGGTCCGGCGGCGGACAGCCACAAGAAAATGAAGCAGTAGAGCACCGTGATTTCGCCGCCATTGAGGATGGGGAAGAAACTCATGGGGAGATGGACCATGAAGAAGGCTACGGCCATCTGTCCGGAAAGGATGAACGCGGTGGGGCGGGTGAAGAGGCCCAGGATGATGAGCGCTCCGCCGAAGGTTTCGAGGACGCCCGCAGCTCCCATGGTGGACATGAGTTCGGCTTTGTTGCCCTGCCCGTCCAAGCCGTTGAGCCAGCCGAAGAATTTCTGGTAGCCGTGCAATGAGAATGTGAAGCCGGCGACGATGCGGAGGATGGAGCGGAGGTGGGGTTCCCAAGGCGCGAGGAATGTCATTGGGTCACGGTAGCACGACTGCGTGCATTACAGAAGGTAGCCGAAGATGGCTCCTCCTAGGACCAGCCAGGCGGAGTTGACGCGGTAGCGGACTAAGATCGCGGCGGCCACGCTGGCTAGGAACAGTGTGGGCGGGTCGATCAGGGCGCTGCCGGCCAGGTTGTAGGTAACTGCTGCCATCAGGGCTAGAGATGCTGCGTTCACTCCGCTGAGTGCGGCTCCCGCAGTGGGGGATCGTCGGATGCGGGGGACTAGTGGTCCGCTGATGGCGACGAAGAAAAATGCGGGGGCGAAGATGCCGATGGTGGCAATCGCGGCGCCCGGGTAGCCCCCTAACAGGTAGCCGATGAAGGTCGCGGTGGTGAAGACGGGGCCGGGGGTGAATTGGCCGACCGCAACGGCGTCGAGGAGTTGGGCTTGGGTGAGCCAGTGCCAGCGTTCCACCAGGTCGGCGCGGAGGAAGGCCAGTAGGACGTAGCCGCTGCCGTAGAGGATGGACCCGACCTTGGTGAAGAACCAGAAGAGGGGCCAGAGTCCGAAGGGTGTTACCGCGGGCATCACGGTTCGCGGGACAGCGGCTGCGAGTGCGGCTAGCACCAGGATCACCAGTTCGTTCACGCCTAGAAACGCCAAGGCGATGCTGGCGACGCAGATTGCGGCATTGGTCGTGTTGTTGATGGCCGAGCGCGCGAGATCGCGCAGGGCCAGCAGCACGATCGCGATGATGACTGGCTTGATGCCATAGAGGACTCCTGCGGCTTGGGGCAGCGATCCATAGGTTACGTACGCCCAGGCGCAGGCGGTGACGATAAGAGCGGCAGGCAGGATGAAACAGACGCCGGCGACCAGAAGTCCGGGCCAACCGGCGCGTCGATGGCCGATGTGGATGGCTAGCTCCGTCGAGTTGGGGCCGGGAATGAGATTCGCCGCGCCGACTAAGTCGAGGAACTCATCGCGCGTAAGCCACTGGCGGCGCACGACGACCTCCTCATGCATCATCGCCACGTGCGCGGCGGGACCTCCGAACGCGGTGGTACCGAGCTTTGTGAACAACGTTGCGAGCTCGGCTAAAGGGGACATGAACCGAGAGTATACGACGGAAGTGCCGGGCCACTACACTAGTAAAGAGTGAGTGCCTATGCCGCGTTCCAATCGCGGAACTACCGATACTTGATGGCCGGAGCATCGATTTCGATGCTCGGACAGCAGATGCTTGCCATTGTCGTGGCGTGGGATCTGTATCGCATCACGCACTCGGCGCTGGCGTTGGGAAATGTGGGGCTGGCGCAGGTTCTGCCGGTCTTCCTGTTCACCTTCATTACCGGGCATATTGCGGATCGCTACGACCGGCGGCGCACGGTCATCATCACGCAACTTTCGGCTGCCGCGGTGGGACTGATGCTCGCGCTGACTGGGGAATCTCGCAGTGTGTGGATGATCTACGGCTGCCTGTTCCTGATCGCGACGGCGCGGGCGTTCCAATGGCCGGTGACGTCGTCGATGCTGCCGCAGACCGTGCCGATGGAGCATCTGACGAACGCGATTTCGTGGAACGGTTCGGCGCGTGAGTTTGCGACCATGGCGGGTCCGGCGATTGGGGGCATCATTATCGCCGCGTTCGGAAGCGAGCCGGTGTACTACGGGCAGGCGATCTGCTCCCTGATTTCGGCGTACAGTTTTTCTAAGGTCGAGGTGCCGGCGCATCCGCCTGAGAATCTGCCGCAACCGGGGTGGCGCGGGACGGTCGAGGGTTTGCGGTTCGTGTGGAATGAGAAGGCCGTTCTGGCCGCCATGAGCCTGGATCTATTCGCGGTGCTGTTCGGCGGGGCGCGAGCGTTGCTGCCGATTTACGCGCAAGACATTCTGCACGCGGGTGCCCGAGGGTTGGGTTGGTTGGAAGCGGCTCCGGCGGTGGGTGCCGGGTTGATGTCGATCGGGATGGCCTACATCGGAACCGTCGCGGCGGCGGGGCGCGCGATGTTGTGGTCGGTGATCGGCTTCGGCGTGGCGACCATCGTGTTCGCCGTGTCGACCAATATTTGGCTGTCGCTGGCGGCGCTGTTCCTGGTGGGGGCGTTCGATGCGATCAGCGTGGTGTTGCGGCTGAGCATGGTCCAGATGCGCACGCCGACTCATTTGAGGGGACGCGTATCGGCGGTGAATGCGCTGTTTATTTCCAGCTCCAATCAATGGGGCGCGGTGGAGTCTGGGGTGGCGGCTAGCCTGATGGGGACTGTGCCATCGGTGGTGTTCGGCGGGGTGATGACGATCGTTGTAGTGGGAACGATCGCCTGGGGATCGAAGGCGCTGCGCGAGTGGAGGAACTAGTGGTGGTCGAGAATGTTCCGCTGAGCCGGTATACCCGGTTTGGACTGGGCGGACCGGCTCGCCGGTTGGTGGACGCATCTACGCCGGAGGACTTGGCTGCGGCGCTGCACGAGGCCGGGCCGCACACGCTGATCGGGGGCGGCTCCAACTTGGTGGCGTCCGACGAAGGGTTTTCGGGGGCGGTGATCCGGTACACGGCCGCTGAACTGGAGATCGAAGGCTGCAAAGTGCGGGTGGGGGCGGGCGTAGTCCTTCAGAATCTGGTAGATGCAACGATCGATGCGGGCCTCGAAGGGCTCCACACGATGACTGGGATTCCGGGCTGGGTGGGGGGAGCAGTCTACGGCAACGCCGGGGCATATGGTCATTCGATTCATGAGTTTATCGAGGCCGTACGGTATTTCGATGGGGCACAGGTCCAGGAAATCGGCAACGCGGCGTGCGAATTCCGGTATCGGGAAAGCGTATTCAAGCGTCGCAAGGACTGGGTCGTGCTCGGGGCGACCCTGCGGCTGGCGAAAGCGGTCGACCCGGCCAAGACTCGCGCGGATGCTGACCGTATCTTGAAGATTCGCAATGAGAAGTATCCTCCTGATCTGAAATGCGCGGGAAGCATCTTCAAGAACTTGATCCTGGCGGAGCTGCCCGAAAGCGTGCGCGAACGGGTGCCGAAAGAAGTGGTTCGGGAAGGAAAAGTGCCCTCGGCGTACTTCTTGGAGCAGGTGGGCGCGAAGGGAATGTTCTCTGGGGGCATTCGGGTAGCGGAGTACCATGCGAACCTTATCTATAATACCGGGGACGGTACGGCGGCACAGGTACGGCACCTGATCGAGATGCTTAAATCGTTGGTACTAGAGCACTACGGCCTTGCGCTTGAGGAAGAAGTTCAGTATATTTAGCCGCAACAAGTGGGCGCTTTCTGGGTTAGGCTCAAGGAAGCGAAGTTTTCCACAGAGCGGGGATTTGCCGTATGAATCGATTTTCCGTAGCCGCGGCAGCCGGGTTGCTGGTCGCGACCGCAGGGCTGCTTGTCTTACGAGCGCAGGATGCCTCCGATGAAGTGAGCGCACCAGAGGCCGAGATGTCGGTCGCCGATCCGTTGTGCACTTTCTTCGGGCCGGAGCACGACATGTTCGTGGAAGCCTTGCGTGACACACGCGCGGCGGCGCACCTCACTGAAGAAGTCGTCTCCAAGTTAGGGACTAACGCCAAAGTAATGACCGAGGCGAGTTTCGCAACAGCGGGGATGCCATCAGCCCCGGGTGGCAGCCGCACGGATGCGATTCAGAATCCCGCCGTTGGCAATATCGACAAATACATTTTTCAAAAGCTGGCGGAACAGAAGGTTGCTCCAGCGCCGCCGACCACCGACTACGAGTTTGTGCGGCGGGTGACGCTGGATCTTACAGGCCGGATTCCGACGCCGGCAGCGGTGCAGGCGTTTGTGGGGGATACGGGTGCCGACAAGCGGACGAAGTTGGTGGACCAACTCTTAAAGACTAATGAGTGGGTGGATAAGTGGACGATATGGTTCGCGGACCTGCTGAAAAACAACCGTCAAAATGACCTGGGCGTTGTTCGGTTTCCACAAGGCGTCAGCGCATTTAACAGTTTCATCCGGACGTCGCTGCAGCAGGGCAAGCCTTACAACCAGATGGCGAAGGAGTTGATCGCGGCGACCGGGCTCAACAGCTACCAGCAGGGCGAGCTGAATTTTCTACCCGGCAGCGTAATGGGCGGCGGACCGATTCAGGACGTATTCGATTTGCAAGTGGCGACGGTGTCAGAGAAGTTTTTGGGTTTGGCCCATGTGAACTGCCTGCTGTGCCACAACGGGCGTGGCCATCTGGATTCGCTGAGCCTGTGGGGTTACTACAAGACGCGGACGGAAGCCTACGGGATGGCGTCCTTTATGTCGCATACGGCTACGCTGCGGCAGCCGTTCGATCCTACGAACAACAACGTCTACTATTGGGCACTGCAGAACAACGTCCCTCCTAACACGCCGGTCGGCATCGCGCGCAACAACGGCACGAACTACACGTTGGACTACCAGTTGAACACGCAGACCGGGAATCGTCCGGCGCGTGGAGCTACCAATTCGACCGTGCGCGTGCGTCCCACTTACATCATGAATGGAGCGCAGCCGCCGGCGGGTTCAGATTACCGCGCGTTCCTGGCCGATCAAGTCACCTCTGACTTCCAATTCGCGCGAGCCACGGTGAACTATATGTGGGAATACTTCTTCGGCATCGGCATTGTGTCGCCGTCGAACCAGTTTGACCCGATGCGGCTGGACCCTGACAATCCACCGAAGGACTGCCCGTCCGCTGCTCCTTGCACGCTGCAGGCGTCGCATCCGCGCTTGCTGAATGCGTTGGCGCAGGACTTCATCAATAGCAACTACGATTTGAAAAAGCTGATGCAACAGATTGTGAATTCGCGGGCGTATCAATTGTCGGCGCGCTATGACGGGGAATGGAACGCGGCAAATGACCGGCTGTTTGCACGCAAGCTGGTGCGGCGGTTGTGGAGCGAAGAACTTCACGACGCGATTTTGCAGAGTTCCGGAATTCCGGCCACCTACACGAACGCGGCTTGGAATCCGGTGACGGTGAATTGGGCGATGCAGTTGCCCGAACCCCTGGGCACCGGACCGGGTACCTTCCTGGACCCGTTCTTACGCGGCAATCGCGATGACGAACCGCGGCGCGGGGATCCGTCGATTGCGCAGGCACTCGCATTGATGAACGATAACTTCGTGATGAGCCGGGTGAGGTCTACCGCCGCCACGACCACCTTGATGAAAGCTCTGGTGCTGCCCGACGATCAGGCGGTGACCAGTCTCTACCTAAACGTGCTGTCCCGCTACCCCACCGCCACGGAGCTTGCGGCTGCGGTCGCCAACCTAAAGAGCGCCAGCAACGCACCGGCGCGCACACTGGAGGGCCAGAACCTGTTGTGGAGCCTCTATAACAAAGTCGATTTCATGTACAACTACTAAGGAAAGGAGATCCCAAGCCATGAATTACATCACCAATAAAAAGCAGCAGCGGGACTCCTCAGTGGAGTTCGGGCACAAGTATCCGCACCGGTTCCGTTCGTTCCTGGATCGTCCGGATATTTCGCGCCGCGCGTTTTTTCAGCTGGCCGGAGCGGGGATCACGGGTTCGTTCCTGTTGCCGCGCGCGAAGGCAGCCACGGGTCCGATTGTCAATAGTGGGATGAAAACCCAGAACACCGCGAAGAATGTGATTTTTGTCCATCTGACCGGCGCGGTCAGCCATGTCGACACGTTTGACTTCAAGGTAACCAACGGAGTTACTCCCGCCAGTTTTGAGCCCAATAGCGTCAATGGGACGGCCTGGCCGGTGGGTTTGTTGCCGAAGATCGGAGCACATTTAGGCGATGTTGGGCTGGTCCGCTCGGTTACGTCGCACGCACTGGTGCATTCGTTGGCGCAGACGTGGGCGCAGGTGGGCCGCAGTCCGGTAGCCGCGCTGGGCGATATCGCGCCGAACGTAGGCAGTATTGTCGCGCTCGAAAAAGAGAAAGAACGTGCGCTAAGCCAGAAGTTCCCGGCGTTTGTCGCGTTAAATGCGGGGGCTGCTTCCGGGCAAGGGTATCTGCCAGCGTCGTATGCTCCGTTCCAGGTGACACCGCGCGCGGGTGCTGCCAGCATCACCAACACTACGAATGCGGGCGGGCAGGGTGCCTTTGGCAACATGTATGCACGCTTGAGGCAGTACGACGATACGATGCGCTCGCAGGCGCCGTACGGTTCCGCACTGCAGGATATGGACAAGCTGTACGGGCAGGCTCGGGAGCTGATGTACAACCCGGTCGTGGACGCGGCGTTCACGGTTTCAGCCGCCGATAGCATGCGTTATGGGACCGGCACAGCGGCCACGAATTTTGGCAACGCCTGCGTGGTTGCGAAGCAGGCTCTGGCGTCGGATCAAGGCACGCGGTTCATCCAGATCAATTTCGGCAGTTGGGATCACCACCAGAACATTTACACGGCAAACGTGCTGCCGGCGATGGCGCTGCAGTTGGATAACGCACTGGGCGCATTGATGGATGATCTGAAGGCGTCGGGGCGTTTCCATGAGACATTGATCATCATGATGGGCGAGTTTGGGCGCACACCGGCGCTCAGCGCCGCGGCGGGGCGCGATCACTATGCGATTCAATCTGTATTTATGGCCGGGGGTGGAGTGACCGGCGGTAAAGTGATCGGCGCGACCAATGCCACGGGCAGCGCGATCGCGGACTTTGGATGGGCAGGCTCCGGCGTGGGCGGCCCGAGAACAGTCTGGGCGGAGGATGTTGAGGCCACCATGTACTCCGCGCTTGGAATCGACTGGACAACGATTCGCTACGACGATCCGTTCGGGCGGGGATACGAATATATTCCGTTTGCCAAAGACGGTACGTACGGTCCGATCAAAGAGTTGTTCACTTAACGTCGACTTGAAGTGATGGGCTGACGGCGTTCCCGACGGCCACGGATAGCGGCAGCAAGCCGGGGACGAAGAATCCCGACGGTATGCGCGCGTTGACTTGCCAAAGACCGGGATAGGCAGCGACGGGTCCGCTGTAGAGGACCTCGGCGTCGTAACCTCCCAATCGCACGGAGACCGGTTGCGCTTCGACTCCTTGACCGGTTCCATACAACACCAAGACAGAGCCGCGATCTGCCGCATGCCCGGGTTCATTCACGGAGCCGTCTTCATTCACAGCCACGAACAGTGCAGGCGCGGCGGGGACGACGCTCACTTCCACGCGAGCGATCGACTTTCCGGTATCGCGGATTTCAACTTCAACGGTCCCTGGGCTTGTCTGCGTGGGTACTACTGCAACGGTGTTCGATACGTTGATTGCGGGCAGGCCAACGAAGAGAATCTCGGGGCTAAGAAGCGGGAGACCTTGAATCCTTACCAGCATGCCGGGCGCGAGCGGTCCGGCGAGGCTGGCGGCGTTCACGATGGAGATCAGCGTGGCAGGGTCGGGTGGCAGGGGAGGGGGCGTGAGCTCCCATACGCGATCACGGTCGGCGTCCGCGACGTAGAGGACGCCGTTCTTGCCCGCGATCACGCTTGTCGGTTGCCGGATTGGTTCGCTGGTGTCAGCCGGCATTGCAACGTCCTCTGGCTTGGGCATAGAGGATGCGGCGTTGATGATGCCGGACGGATTCACGACGCGGATGCGTCCGTTGCCCTGATCGGCGATGAAGAGATTGCCTGCGCTGTCGAGACTGATTGCGGTGGGTTGATTGAGCGACGCGGCGGCGGCGAGGCCTCCATCCCCATCGTTCCCGGAGAGGCCGGAGCCAGCGTAGGTGGTTATGAGACCGTCCGCGTCCACACGGCGAATGCGGTGATTGTCGCGGTCGGCGATGAAGAGGATACCTGCGGGGTCGAGCGCTAGACCGCTCGGGTTGTTGAGACGAGCTTCGGTGGCGGGACCGTAGTCGCCGTGGGCAGGATCACCGCGGCCTGCGATCACTGTGTTGCTGTTGGTCGCGATGCGGCGGATTAATTTACCGTCGGTGGAGTAGAGTACGCCGCTTGGTCCAGCGGCAATGTCGCGGGCGTTGATAGCCAGTGGGGCGGCGGTGCCGGTGCTGGGAACTCGAAAGATACCACCGCCGGCACCGTCGGCGATATGGAGAGTACCCTGTGTGTCGAAAGCCAAGCCAGTGGGTGTCTGGACTGTGGCGATGGTACGGATCACACCGTTCTCCAGCTTGCGTACCAAATGCCTGCCGGTCTCACCAATGTAGAGTGCGCCATTGCGGTCCACTGCGAGCCCCGCTGGATACTTCAAGATCGCTACGACCGATGTTGTCCCGGCGATGTTGAACCTGTACACGTAGCCGCTGTCGAAATCCGATATGTAGAGATTGCCTACTGCGTCGGTGGCCAGGTTGCGTGGTGCGAGGAAGGTCACGTCACCGGCGACGGTTGAAATCGTGCCGTCGCGGGCGATGCGGCGGACGCGGTGGTTGCCCAGGTCGGCGATGAAGAGATTGCCGATTGTGTCCACCGCGAGTCCGTAGGGGGCGGAGAGCTGCGCGACAACAGCGGGACCACCATCGCCGGAGAACCCGGCTACTCCTGTACCAGCGACGGTGCGGATGATGCCCGTGGGGGAGATCTGGCGGACGCGGTGCGATTGGGCGTCGGCGACGTAGAGGTTGCCGTCGCGGTCGGCAGCGAGGCCCTCGGCTTGCAGCAGCAGCGAATCGCGAGCGGGTCCGTTGTCGCCGACCCAATCGCTGCCGGCGATGGAGCGGACGGTGTAGACAGCCGGCGCGGCGGTGGCCATCGTTGTCGCAAGGAGAAGACACGAAATGCAGGAGGTATTCCACATGAGATTAGAGCGTTGACACTACTTCCTACTCAGTGCAAAAACTCTCGGGAATTTCTCAGGCGGAGCTCTGTTTCAGATTGTTCTGAGTCGAAGAGCTACCTATGCGCAAACCAGCCCTGTTATGGGCAATTCTGTCGGCCTTCGCTCAGTTGGCCTTTTCGCAGCCCTCGACGATTCGCTTCAAGGTGACTCTACCGGCGGCGTCGAACAAAGGCGGGGAGCGGCAGGCGCTGGGCCGCGTGGAATCGCCTGTAGCCTTTGGATCTGGGCACTTGGTGGTGCAATTCGAGGACGCTCCGACTGCGACGCAAGTGGCTGCGCTGAAGGCTCGGGGGGCGAAGGTTTTGCTGGACGTGCCGGAGAATGCGCTGCTGATTTCGGCGGAGCAGGCGCTGGATTTGAGTGGGCTTGGGGTTAGCTTCGTGGAGCCGCTGCAACCGGCGGTGAAGGTTAGCCCGTTGATTGGAGCCGATTCGGGCGACGACTTCGTGGTGGAATTTCATCCCGACGTGAATATGAATGACGCTCGCGGGATTGTACTGGGGCTGGGGTTTGAGCTGCATGAAAATCCGGACGTGGGAAGGAAGCGGTTGGTGGTAGGCCGGAGGACGCGGGCGCGGGCGGCGGATCCACTGCGCTTGCTGGCGGCGCGGGATGAAGTGGCGTATGTGTTCCCGGCGTCGAGAGAGTTAGTGCAGGGTTTGCCGATGATCCCATGCGGGAGCTCGGTGACAGAAAACGGGATGCTGGCGCAGTATATTGCGACGGTCGGGGCTGGCTGGGATGGTGCAGGGCTGGGCTCGGCTGCGTTGACCTATGTGTGGGGGAACGCAACGGCGAAGCTGCCGGTGGGGCAGGCGCAAGCGGAGATTGTGCGGGCGATGAATGAATGGTCGCGGATCGCGGCGATTAGGTGGGCGGCTGGGTCAAACGCTACGGGGTCGAAGACGGTCCACGTATTATTCGGTCGCGGGAGTCATGGAGATCCCTATCCTTTCGACGGGCCGGGAAATGTCTTGGCGCATACGTTTTATCCGGCGGCTCCGAATCCTGAACCGATTGCGGGGGATATGCACTTCGATGATGACGAGGCGTGGCGCGTGGGCGCGAATATCGATTTGTACAGTGTCGCCCTGCATGAGTTGGGGCATGCGCTGGGGCTGGGGCACTCGGATGATCCTACGGCGGTGATGTATCCGTATTACCGGATGGCGACGTCGTTGCAAGCGGACGATCGGAACGCGATTCTAACGTTGTACGCGGCAGCCTCGACGGGTCCTGCACCCACGCCGACTCCGACTCCAACGCCAATCCCCACTCCGGCGCCCGCACCTGCGCCGGCAGATCGAACGGCTCCATCGTTAACGATCATGAGTCCGTCGGCCACGAGCATTTCGACGACGGCGCCAACGCGCGTCATATCGGGGACGGCTTCGGACGCGGGAGGTTTAGCTAGCGTGACCTGGGTGAATAGTTTGGGTCCGTCGGGTACCGCCACGGGAACGGCGAATTGGATGGTGACGATTCCGTTAGCCCGCGGGATCAACCGGATCACGGTGAGGGCTACGGATAAGGCGGGGAACTATTCCTGGCGGACGATTACAGTGACTCGCAACTAGCGCGTGACGTGACGGCGCATATTTTCGAGGGATTCCTGCATCTCTGCGGTCTGTTTCCACGGAGAGGGCTCAACGCCCTGGGCAGGACGAGCGATTTCGGCAAACAACGGAACTAGTTCCGGATCTCGCCACCCGCGCCGGGCTTCTTCCTGCATCATGGCGATCGCCTGATCGTGCGAGAAGGCGGGTTTATAGGGCCGCGCCGTGGTCAAGGCGTCGTAGATGTCTGCGACTTGCGTAATGCGGGCCAGCAGCGGAATTTCTTCGCCGCGCAGGCCGTCGGGATAACCCGTGCCATCCCAGCGTTCATGATGACTTCGGATGATGGGCAGAACGGGAGCCAGAGACTTCATGGGTCGGCAGATTTCTTCGCCGCGCACGGTGTGCTGGCGCATGATTTCCCATTCCTGGTCGGTCAGCAGGCCACGCTTAAAGAGGATGTTGTCCGGGATACTGATTTTTCCGATGTCGTGCAGATAGCCGCCTCGGAATAATGAGAGCTGGTCGGCCTTGGAGAGTCCCAAAGCGCGCGCCAAACTCATGCCATAGGCGGCGAGCCGTTCGCAGTGTTGACCGGTATAGCGGTCGCGATGTTCCACGGCTTGCGCCAGTGCAAACAGAATTGTTTCGGCCTCTTCCAGTGAATCGATCAGCGCTTTGTTGCGCAGCATCGTGCGAACGCGCACACGGACCATGGAGGGCTTCAACGGGCGGATGAGAAATTCGTCGGCTCCGGATTCAAGGCCGGCTACTTCGTTTTCGACACCCTGGACACCGGTGGTCATCAAAATCGGAATGAGCTGCGTGCGGCGATCGGCCTTGAGCATCCCGCAGAATTCGATGCCGCTCATTTCGGGCATGACCAAATCGGCCACCACCAGATCGATCTTTTCACTCTCCAGCATGGCGAACGCTTCGGAGGGGCGCGCCGCTTCGAGGATCTTATAGTTGGTCGCCTTGAGAATACCCTTGAGCAGGCGGCGATTGAGTTCGAGCCCGTCCACGATCAGGATAGTAGGTGCGTAGAGTGCGTCCTCCAGCGCGCTTTCCCAGGTGGATGCGGCGCTAATGCGCGACAATCCGCCTGTCCAGCGGGCTAGTCCTTGTTCTTCTCGAACAAGTACGGGACCTCGAATGCTTTCCGTCTTTACATCCATGACGACAACTGAATCTTCTATCGACTAGAAATACGCGGATGTTTAGGGCAATCTTTGGCAGTACCGTCGGGGTTTCGTACTAAGGTCCGCCCAAGTCTGGGTACACTAGGAGTTTCCATGGACCAAACCGTTTATCCAGCCCGGGCGATTGATGGCATCGTAACGCTGCCTGGGGACAAATCGATTTCACACCGTTACGGCATGATCGCGGCCATTGCTGAGGGCCGTTCTTCGATCGCGAATTATGCGACGGGAGCGGACTGCCAGTCGACGCTCGCGTGCATGCAGGCGCTGGGCGCCAAAGTGGAACGCACGGCCGAGGGTGTGACCGTGATCGAAGGCGGAGCGCTACGCGAACCGGCGGGAGATCTGGATGCTGGTAACTCCGGCACCATCACGCGGATGTTGACGGGGATCCTCGCGGGGCAGTCCTTCACCTCGCGCATCGTCGGTGACGAATCTGTCTCGGGCCGCCCGGTGGATCGGGTTACGAAGCCTTTGGCGCAGATGGGCGCAAATATTGAGTTGCGCGACGGGCGGTATCCGCCCATCGTGATTCACGGGCGGCCGTTGCATGGCATCGAATACACGCCTCCGGTGGCGAGTGCGCAGGTGAAGAGCTGCGTATTGCTCGCGGGACTCTTTGCGTCGGGCGAGACAGTGGTGCACGAACCAGTGCGTACGCGGGATCACACGGAAATTGCGCTGGCGGAATTTGGCGCGGACATTGAAGTGATCGGCAAGACGGTGCGCCTGCAGGGACTCACGAAGAACGGTCCGAAACTCACGGGTCGCGAACTGGTGGTGCCGGGGGATCTCTCGTCGGCGTGTTTCTTCTTGGTGGCGTCGCTGTTGATGAAACAAGCGGACCTGGTAATTCACGGGGTCGGGATGAATCCGACGCGGTCGGCACTGCTCGATTTCCTGGTCTCAATGGGCGCACAGATCCGCGTGGTAAACGTGCAGCAGATCGGCGGGGAACTGATCGGCGACTTGCGCGTGAAGACTTCGAAAATTACGGGCGGCGTGATCGAAGGGGCGCTATCGGCGGCACTGATCGACGAACTGCCGGCGCTCGCGGTGTTGGGTGCGGCCAGCGAAGGCGGCCTAACGGTGCGGGATGCGGCGGAATTGCGCGTGAAGGAAACAGATCGCATCGCGACGGTCGAAGCCGGGCTTAAGCGCATGGGCGTCAAGATTGAGACTACGCCGGACGGGTTTATGATTCCCGGCAAACAAAGCTTCCACGCGGCTGAGATTGAATCGGCTGGGGATCATCGGATCGCGATGGCGTTCTCGGTTGCGGCTCTGGCGGCGGACGGACCTTGTGTGATCAAAGATGCGGGCGCGGCTTCGGTGTCGTACCCTGCGTTTTTCGAAACGTTGGGACAGATCGCGAAAGCATGAAACTGACCGATCCTCTTTCTATGGCCGGTTTGGTCCACGACCTTAACAATGTCTTTCAGACGTTGGTGGGCGTGGCCATGGAAACAGAGGATGCGGAGGCTTCCGCGGTGATCCTGCGGTCGGTCGATCGGGCCATCCAAATTGTCTCAGAGCTGCAGAACAGCCAGGTGAGGCTGCTTCCGTTCGAGACGATTGTGGACAACGCGGCCGGGTTCGTGAAGGATCACAGCGGCAGGGCGGTGGAGATCGTCAGTCAGATTGACGCTGGCATCGAACTTTCCGGATCCTGGGAACGAGTGTTGATCAATCTGTTCCTGAACTCGGTGCGCGCGATGCCAAACGGCGGAGCAATTCACGTCGTGGCACGCCACGAAGAGGGCGCCGTGGAGATCGTGGTGGCCGATGACGGGCCGGGCATCGCCGCGGAATTACTGCAGCGGCTGTTTGAGCCGCACGTATCCGGCAATGGATCGAGCGGGTTGGGCCTATGCATTGTGCACAGTATCGTTCACGCCGATGGCGGTAGCATCCTGGCCGCGAACGGCACACGGGGCGCGGAGTTCACCATTCGACTTCCCCGCGCAATCAAAGCAAAAAGCGCGGCCGGCTAGACCTTCTGATAGTCAAGCAGCAACTTGCCTGTGCTGTCACCCACCTTCTCGATGGGAATGCCGACACTGTCCAGGATCGTGACGAGTAAGTTCGACATGGGCGTGTCGGGCTTGTGGTCAATGTGATACCCGGTTTGGAATTTGCCGTTCAACTTGCCGGCGAGCAGCACCGGTAGATCCGAGTGGCGATGCAGATTGCCGTCACCCATGCCGCTGCCGAACAGAATCAGGCTGTGGTCCAGCAACGGTCCGTCGCCGTCGGGCGTGGTGTGCAACTTCTCCAGGAAGTAGCCCAGCATCTGCATATGATACGTGTCGATTCGTGCCTTCTGATCCATCAGCTGTGCGTCGTTGCGGTGGTGCGAGATCAAATGGTGACTGCCGGGAACGCCGATGTTCGCGTAGGAACGTCCACTGAGTTCGCGCGCCATCACCATACTGAACACGCGGGTGATGTCCGCACGGAAGGCCATCAGTTGCAGGTCGAACATCAACTTGCAGTGGTCTTCAAACGCAGAGGGGATGCCGACGGGGCGGTCGGGTAATTCGAGGGACTCGGCGACTTGCCCTTCCGAGGCCTGGATGCCGCGTTCCACTTCGCGGATCGAGTCCAGGTATTCGTTGAGCTTGGAGGTGTCGGAGCGGCCAAGGAGACTCGTCAGGTCGCTGGTCTCTTCGAGGACGGAGTCCAGAATGCTACCGGAGTTCTTCATGCGCGCTTTGCGTTCTGTCGCATTGCCGCCGTCGCCGAACAAGCGTTCAAATATGATGCGCGGATGGTTCTCTGGAGAATTGGGCGTCGTCTCGTTCCGCCAGGAAACGGTGTTGACGTAAAAGCAGTCGCCGGAATCGCAGGAGCCCTGTGATGCCGTGTCGAGAGTGATTTCAACCGACGGAACGCTGCGTATCGCGGCCCAGATGCTTGGCTGCGATCTGATCGACCGTGGTGGCCAAACGGATCTCCGCGCCGGGCCGGGTGCGATCATACGCGTGAACGCCGGTGAGCCAGGCGGCCGCCGCGCGATTGTGATCGCCGCTGCCGTCGCCCTTGGTGTCGGCTTCCAGGTGGGACAAATTCGTCAGAACGTTGATATGGTCGCGAAGTCCTTCCAGGGGCTTCAGATTCGCGGACAACGCGAAGTTCTTGCCTGTCTGCGCCGGCTTCCATTGCGAGTGGATGATGCCGTGCGAAGCGTAGACGAAGCCCAAACGGGGCGGAGCCGACTTTGCTTGCTTGTTCTGGGTTTGCGCCAATAGCGCCGGCATCATGGCATCGAGCATGGGCAGCGCGATCCCCGCGCCCAAGCCTTTCAGCATTGTCCGTCGGCCAGCGACTTCTTAGTAAGGAAGGTCATCGGTTTGCTCGTGCTTTATTCTCTCTCACGATACGGTTCTGAAATGGGACACTGCTCACGACGCCCAGCACTTGCGAGGCGAAGGTCAGATTGCGGCTGGCGGAATCGCGCGCGATGGCGCGGATCGCCGGTCCGTCGTAATACTGCACGTTGCGACCCAGGGAGTACATCAGCAGCTTATTCGTCATGGCTTCGACGAACTGCTCGGGGTTGCGTAGCAGCATCTGCTTCACGCCCTTGACACCTTCTACTTTGGTACCGTCGAGCAGCGTGCTGGCGACATCAATAGGTTTGCCGCCATCGTCCGCGCGCCAGCGGCCCACTGCGTCGAAGTTTTCGAGCGCGAAGCCGATGGGGTCCATGCGAGCATGACAGCTCGCACAAGCCGGGTTGGCACGATGGCGCAGCATCGCGTCGCGCATGGTCAACGTTTGATCGCCGCTACCCGCAGCGGTACTCAGGGACGGGACATTGGGCGGCGGAGGCGGAGGCGGCGAGGCCAGCAAATTCTCCAATATATACTTGCCGCGCAGCACTGCCGAGGTGCGCGTCGTATAAGAGGTCAGTAGCAAGATGCTGCCCTGCCCTAGGAGTCCGCCGCGCGGACTGTCTGCCGGCAGCGTGACCTTGCGGAAATGGCTGCCGCGCACGTTCGGGATACCGTAGTGTTTCGCGAGCCGCTCATTCACGAACGTGTACTTGGCCGTGAGCAGGTCCAACACGCTGCGATTGTCGCGTAGGATGCTGTTGACGAACAGCTCCGTCTCACGCACGAATGCCGAGCGCAGGCCCTCGTCGAAATCGCGGAATACATAAAGGTCGGGGTCCTTGCCGGGGACATCGCGCAGGAACAACCACTGTGCCGCGAAGTTGCTCACCAGCGATTCCGATTTCGGATCCGCCAACATGCGCTGCACCTGCTGTTCCAGAACGGCGGGTTGTCGCAGACGACCGCTGGCGGCGATGTCGAGCAGCGCGTCATCCGGAATGCTGCTCCACAGGAAGAAAGACAGCCGCGAGGCTAGTTCAAAATCGCTAATCGCATAGGTGGTGCCCGCTGCTGCGTTGGTCGACTCGCGCTCAATGCGGAACAGGAATTGCGGACTCACCAACAACCGTTCGATGGCGCGTTGAACGCCTAACTCGAACCCGACTTCGGCTCGACCTGCTTCGTAGAACTTCATCAGAGGAGCCAAGTCCGCGTCTGTGATATTGCGACGGTATGCGCGTCGCACCAAGGTGGAAAGAAGCCGCTTGGCGCAGGGTGCTTCGTCCGCTGCATTCGTGGGCTTGCACAGGAAGATTCGTTCGCGGCTGGGAGTGTTCCCCGGACCGGTGCTGTTGTAGGGACCGGTAATCGTCACCTGTACGACGGCCGGCAACGCTCCTCGCGATCGCCCGGGCGGACGCAACGCGGATTCGGCCAAAGCTTCACTGCGCTCAATGAACACTACGCCGACATCACGCGCTCCAGCGGCTACCGGGAAGCGAAACTTTGTCCCGCTGGTATCGGCGCCGTCGGCTGTTTCCGCTCGAGTCGCATTTGAGACGGCGCTCAGGGCCTTGCGCTCGCCGTCTACCGTGATTTCCAGCTGATGGGTTTCCCGCACCGCGCCGGCGGTCAGCAACTGAAATTCGTACTCGCCTTCGAGCGGGAAATATCCGTGTACGGCCAACCCGCCGCGTGTGCCGAAGGGCAGCTCCTCATCGCGGCCCTCCTGCGGCTCGCGCACCGGAGTCAGATGCATGTTGACCAGCATCCCCATCTTCGGATCGCCCACCGCGATGCGGCTGATCTTCCGCGCCGCTTCAAGGTAGCGCTCCATCGTTACCGGAGAGACAAAGAGCGTGTCGGCCAAATTGTCGAAGCCGCTGCTGGTGTTGTCCGCAGGCAGCAGCGTCAGGTAGTCCATCTCTTTGGGAAGGTTTTCCAAAGCGAACAAGTCCCGGATCGCATTGCGATATTCGGTGCGCGTCAGGCGATGGATGGGAGACAGTTCGCCCGGATTGGGATGTGCCTTGGCGTTGGTCGCGAGCTCCTGTGTGCGGTACCCAGCCATGCGCGTGTAAACGCCAGCCTCAGGTCGAGGCGAACCTGCAGGCGGCATGGTTCCGGCTCGCAGTTGTCGTAGGACCTTCTCCCAGACCTCAGCGGTGTTGCCGGCCTATGTTAATCCAGCAGGATCCAGCACTAACCCGGCGGTTCGCAACGTCGCACTGTGGCAGCCGACGCAATACCGCTGCACCGTAGCCGAGGCCTCCGCGCGCGGGTCCTGGGAGGACGCTCGTGTAGCGAAGAACAAAGCCGCGACACCCAACGTGGTTACGGCGAAAGACAAAACCCGCATTCCCATACCGCCTAACATTATGCTCGATAGGGAGCACAAGCGCCTGCCCCGGCGGTGGAAGCAGATTTATGGCCGGTACGACAGCAGGATATTTCCGTTGGCGAAGGTTCGCGACTTGGTTAGTTTGAGCAACAGTCTTTTTTGAATGCCGTCGAAGAGTGTTCTCCCCTGACCGAGGACAATGGGATTGACCACGATCTGGTATTCGTCGATCAGGCCCTCCTGCGCGAATTGCGAGACGATGCTACCGCTGCCCAGGATCGTCATGCTGGGCCCGGACTTCGTCTTCATCCGCCCCATTTCCGCCACGATGTTGTCCTTCACGACCGTGGTGTTTTTCCAGGCCGGGTCCGCCAGCGTTCGGGAAAACACAACCTTCGGCATCTGGTTCATCCGCTCGGCGACGATTGGCATGGTTTGCATCGCCTGAGGCGTCGGCCAAAACCCTGCCATCATGTCGTAGGTAATCCGTCCGAAGACAAGCGCACCTCCGCCCGTCGCGTTCTCCGCTGTGAACGCCGTCCACTCCGCATCCTGTTTATGTACCCAGCTCATGTCACCGCTCGCGTCCACGAAGTAACCGTCGAGTGACACATGATTAAAAACGACTAACCGCCTCATTGAATCTCCCTTCCTCCCAGGGAGACTATACACGTCTCGGAGCGATTTGTCTCGACTCCCACGAGCGGGGGTATGAAATGTGGGGAGAGGAGCGACACCCTACATGCGCTACACGGGCTGTTTCCTATTGTTACTGGCCGGTACTCCGGGGCTTCACGCCGCGAGTGATCCTCGTTTGAAAGACGCCGTCAAGCGCGGCGATGTGGATGCCGTCCGAACTCTGCTGCGCGCTGGGGCGGACGCCAACGCCGCCGATCCCGATGGCTCGACGCCCTTGCACTGGGCCGCACACCCGGAGAACCTCGAGATCACGAACCCCCTCCTGACAGCAGGCGCCAAACCGGCGGTCAGTTCTCGCTATAAGATCACACCGCTCGCGCTCGCGGCCGAGGCTGGCAACGCGCCGATCGTGGAACGCTTGCTCACCGCCGGTGTCGACCCGAACAGCACCTCTGAGGAAGACCAGACGGCTTTGATGTCGGCCGCGCTCAACGGCAAGCCCGACGCCATGCGAGCGCTGCTCCGTCGCGGGGGAAGGCAATACCTCGGCGGTGGAACTGCTGCTGGAGTTCGGCGCGGACCTGAAGGCCAAGTCGAAGGGCGGGTATACGGCGCTACTGTTCGCGGTCCGCAATAATCGCCTGGACACGGTCAAGTTCCTGCTGCAGCACGGAGCCAACGTCAATGACGCGATCCCCGACGGTACCGCCGCGCTCAACATGTCTCTGCTGAACGCCGATTTCGACCTGGCGTCGTTGCTGCTCGATTTTGGTGCGAATCCCAACGTGCGCGACCCGCGCGGGTTCCCCCTGCACATCGTAGTGTGGTTGCATGAGCCCGGAGCGCCGCCCGACTTCGCCATGTCCGGCGTAGACCCGCAGCCTCCGCCCAAGCCGAGCGGTCGCATGACTCACTTGGAGATCGCGAAGAAGCTGCTGGAAAAAGGTGCCGATCCGAATGGACTACTTACGATAGCGGAAGGGCGTTTCGCTCCCGGTGGAGGTTTGGCCCGCCAACCTCCTAACCTTGCAGTCGGTCGCCACTACCTCGCCTATACCGGCGCGACTCCGTTCTATCTCGCGGCTCGCAATGGCGATGCTCCCACGATGCGCCTGCTGGCAGCGAATGGCGCGAATCCGACCATGCCGCAGAAGTTTGGTGTGACTCCGCTGATGGCCGCTGCGTGCCTCGACTACTACGAGGGCGAGACTGCGGGTCCATTCTCCGGCGTCTCTGAAACCGAACGTCTGGACGCGGTCAAGCTCGCGCTGGAGCTCGGTAACGACATCAACGCGCGAACCACTTTCGGGGAGTATCCTATGATCGGTTCGCCCGAGCGCACGCTGCTCACCTATCCCGACAACATCAAGGATCTACTCGACCTGGGCGTCGGTGACATGCGCTTCAACGGCATGACGGCGCTGCACGGTTCGGTTATTTGTAACCAGCCGTCGATCGTGCAGTTTCTGATCGACAAAGGCGCGAAGCTCGACGCGACGAACCAACTCGGGTGGACTCCCTTGATGGTCTCCACCGGGCTGTACATCGCGAACAACAGGAAAGACTTCCCTCGGGAAGGGGAACTGTTGAAGAAAGCCCTGGCCGCGCGCGGTTTGCCCGGAAAATAAATTTCCGAGAGAATCCTGGACGGCTTGGAGCACTCAATTGAGTACTCCTTATGCTCAGGACACTCATCGGAATCCTCTTGTTCGCGGGGACGGGATTCGGTCAGAACGCCCCACTCGACAAAGCGTACGAAGCACTGCGGGCGCAGGACTACGACCGCGCGATTCCTGCTTTCAAGGCAGCAATTGAAGCGTCCCCGGCGCGTGCCGACATTCGTAAGGACCTGGGCTACACGCTGCTGAAAATCGGCGAGACAATCGCGGCCCGTGAGCAGTTCGCCGAGGCCCTGCGGCTCGATCCAGCGGACGATCATCTTGCCCTGGAATACGCGTTCCTCTGCTACGAGACGAAAGAGCCAGTGGCCGCACGTCGAGTCTTCGATCGACTGCGCAAGCAAGGGAACGCAACCGCGGCCGACGCCTTCGAGAACGTGGACCGTCCGCTGCGCGAGGGCGTTGCTCGTTGGCAGCAGGCGCTGCTGCAATCGCCGAACAACTTCAGCGCGCATGAAGAGTTGGCACGTCTGGCGGAGCAACGCGACGAATTTGAGACAGCCGCCGATCACTACGAACTAGCATGGAAGCTCCGGCCCGATCGTCGCGATCTACTGCTCGACTTAGGGCGCGTGTGGCAGGAACAGGGTCACGCAGAACAAGCCATGGCCGCGCTGCTGGCCGCACAGCATGGGGCCGAAGCCCGCGTGGCCGAGCGTGCCCGAGCGCTGTTACCCGAACGCTATCCCTACGTTTACGAATTTGAGAATGCGCTCGCGCTCGACCCTAAAAATGACGAATTGCGCCGGGAGCTTGCGTATCTGCATCTGGAGATGGGCAATCGCGACGCGGCGACTCATGAATTCGAGAAACTTCCCGAGCGTGCCCCAGCGCCTCCAACGCATACGCAACCGATGTTGCTGGAGCGTCCCAACCCCAGCCCGGAAGCGAAGTTCATGGCCGAGCGCAGCCTGGAAAAGGGCTACATGAGGGATGCAGTGCGTTATCTGCGCTCCGCGTATGAATCGGATCCCGGGGATTTCGGCGTGATCTTGAAGCTGGGGCAAACCTACAACGTGTTGAAGCAGGATCGTGAGGCGGTGCGCTGGTTTGATTTGGCGCGCAGTAGTCCGGACCTAGTGACGGCGCACGAGGCTACGCAGGCCTACAGCAATCTCTCAAGCGGCTTGCGCCGATTACGAACCACCGTATGGGCGTTCCCGATGATCTCCACGCGCTGGCGCGACACGTTCGCTTACGCGCAGGTGAAGACGGAGCTGCGGCTTCCGGGCATTCGACCGTACTTGAGTTTGCGCTTCATTGGCGACGTGCGCGGAGCGGTACGGTCGTTGATCGGTCTGGGTCGGCAGTATTTGTCCGAACGTAGCGTCATCCTGGCAGCGGGTCTCGCACTGCCCACGTGGAAGGGCGCGAATGTTTGGTTCGAAGCTGGCCGCGCGATCCCCTACGAAGGCGGTGCGGGGCAGACGGACTTGCGCGGCGGACTCTCGTTTGCCAAGAGTGTGAACCGGCGCAGGCTGTTCGGGGAGACTACCGACGACGTGTTGTATGTAAGCCGCTTCAACAAAGACACGCTGCTGTATGCGCAGAACCGCGTGGGCTGGACGCTATCAGATTCGCTGCAGGCCTATTGGAACTTCAACGGTACCGCCGACGTGAAGCGCGAGTATTGGGCCAACACGGCGGAGACGGGTCCGGGCGTGCGCTGGAAGTATGAAGCGGTTCAGTTCTCGGTCAACTTTCTGCGCGGGGTCTACTTGTTGAATCAAGGGAACCCGTATCGACCGAACTACAACGACATTCGAATTGGGATCTGGTATGCACTCAGTCGCTAGACTGCTTCTCCTTGTGAGCGCCGCGGGGGTTCTCCCTGCGGCGTCTTTTTCATTTCAGATTGCAGGAGGCGAGCGGGGAGCCTGGCCGGAAGCTTTAGCATCGATCGGATTGATAGAGCGGCCACAGGCTGCCGACGTTGTCGTCGTCCCAGCCGGAGGCACTGGGGACTACCGAGCGCGTGTGGATCAGGGGACAATTCTCATCCTCGAAGGCTATTCGCCCGTAGCGGTCTCCTTCGGGTTCCGGCCGACGGCGAAGCAAGTGAGCGTTCGCTCGATCATGGATGCTCGGTCACCAGAGCTCGGCATAGTGTGGGAAGAGGCTGTTCCAGTAGCTCGGTTTGAGTTGCCTCCACAAGCGACCATCTTCGCGCGTGAGAAATGGGAGAAGGCTCCGGTGCTGGCGGGCTTCCGCCAAGGCGCGGGAGCAGTGTTGTGGGTCGCAACGCCGCTCGGGTCAAGCGGCTACAGTCGCTATCCCTACTTGCCACAGGCGCTGACCGATCTCGGATTCATCGCCCCGTTTCACTCCGCGCGTCTGTGGGCGTTCTTCGATTCGTCGTATCGAGCTCGGGTGGATCTCGACTATCTCGCGCCCAAGTGGCGAGCGGCCGGTATTGCGGCCTTACACGTCGCCGCCTGGCACTACTGGGAGCGCGATCCCGAGCGCGACGCCTACTTGAAGCGCCTCATCGAAGCCTGCCATCGCAACGCGATCCAGGTCTACGCGTGGGTGGAATTGCCGCACGTGAGCGAGCGCTTCTGGAACGAACATCCGGAGTGGCGCGAGAAGACGGCCATTGGTCAAGATGCACATCTGGATTGGCGAAAGTTGATGAACCTGACCAATCGCGATGCATTCGCTGCCGTCTCCACGGGGCTGCGCGATCTTGCAGGCAGCTTTAATTGGGATGGCATCAATCTTGCGGAACTGTACTTCGAATCCTTGGAAGGCCATGAGAACGCGGCTCGCTTCACCCCCATGAACGGCGATGTACGTGCGGACTTCGAGGCCAAAGCCGGGTTCGATCCAGTGGACGTCTTCTCTCCCGCCTCGCCCCGCTATTGGATGAAGACCCCGATCTCGATTGGGTACCTTCTGAACTATCGGGCCGAGCTCGCGCGGACACAGCAGGCGGAATGGATCGCACAGGTCGAAGAGATCCGCAAAACAAAACCGTGGCTCGACCTCGCGCTGACACACGTGGATGATCGTCTCGACCCAACGATGCGTGAAAAGATCGGCGCAGATACGTCGAAGACGTTGCCGCTGCTGGCGTCGCACGACTTTACGTTCCTAGTGGAAGATCCCGCGACGACGTGGAACCTTGGTCCGCAGCGCTACCCGCAGATCGCGGCCCGCTATGCCGAAGCAACATCACGAACAGAGAAGTTAGCCATCGACATCAATATCGTCGAGCGCTATCAAGACGTGTACCCCACCAAGCAGCAGACGGGTCTCGAACTCTTCCAGCTAGTGCGGGCAGCGTCGTCGGCATTCTCCCGAGTGGCTCTGTACTTTGAGAATTCGATCGCACCTGCAGATTGGGCGCTGCTGGGCGCTTCATCCGCAGTGGTGGAGAACGTGGAGAACACCAACGGCGCAGTAATGGTGGAGTCGACGCGAGGTGTTGGCGTCGCGTGGACCGGTCCCGCGATGGTAAACGCTCGCGCGTGGCCGGTGCGCGGAGCCAACTTTCTATGGCTTCCCCCGGGGAAACATTCCTTAACAGCTACGACTGTGGAACCTGCGTTGCGGCTCACCGATCTGAATGCGGAGTTACGGTCCGCTACCGCTCTTCCCAATGGAGTGGAGTTCGTTTATCAAAGCTCCGCACGAGTGTTGGCGTTGTTCGATCGCGAACCTGCGGCGGTGGAGATCGACGGCGAGCCGTTTACGGGCGTCATCGAAGGCAAGCTAGTGAAGCTGCCACGTGGGCAGCATATTGCGACAGTTACGCTCGGCCCAGATACACGAAGCGCGCGATGAACAGCGCCGCCAGCAGGTAGACCAGCCAGTCGTCTCTGCGGAACTCGCCCCGTGCCAGCTTCATCAAGGCGTAGGCCGTGAAACCGAAGGAGAGCCCCGTCGCAATGCTGAACGTGAGTGGGATGGTCAGCATCGTCAAGAACGCCGGGATCGCCACGGCGGTGTTCGACCAAGGGATTTCGCCCACGTGCGACATCATTAGCGAGCCGACGATGATGAGTGCTGGAGCCGTCGCCGCTTGCGGCACTGCACCCACCAAGGGCGCGACGAATAGCGCAACTGCGAACAGCAATCCGGTGACGATGGCAGTGACTCCGCTGCGCCCACCCGCAACTACCCCCGACGCGCTCTCGATGTAACTGACTACGGTAGACGTGCCGGCTACCGCGCCCACCATCGTTGCGGAAGCGTCGGCAATCAGGATACGTTTCATGCGTGGTATGCGTCGGGCGGAGTCGACCAGTCCGGCCTTCTTCGTCACGCCCACCAACGTCCCCACGTTGTCGAAGACATCCACAAAGAGAAACACGAAGACCACTTCCAGCAATCCGAGCTTCGAGGCGGCCACGATGTCGAGCCTGCCCAGAGTCGCGCCGAGATCGTCGAGGCTGTAGGTCTGCGGAGACCAGGGAATCAGGCCCGCGGCGGCACCGGCGGCAGTCGTCGCCAAGATGCCGAGGATCATGGCCGAGCGTACGCCCCGTACTTGAAATACCGCAGTCACGACAAGCCCGAAAATCGCCAGCAGCGTATTCGGATCGCGTAGATTACCGAGTTGCACGAGCGTCGCAGGACTCGCCACGATGATCCCCGCGTTGCGTAGCCCGATCATGGCGATGAACAGTCCGATTCCCCCGGCGACGGCGGCGTAGAGCTCGGGCGGAATCGCATCGACGATCTTCTGCGAAGCCCCAGTCAAAGTGAGGAACAAAAACGCGAGCCCCGAAAGAAACACTGCCCCCAAGGCTGTCTGCCACGGCACTCCCATCCCCACGACCACTGTGTAAGTGAAGTACGCGTTCAGCCCCATGCCCGGCGCCAGCGCAATCGGATAGCGTGCCAGCGCGCCCATGAGAATGCTGCCCACCGCAGCACTCGCGCAAGTAGCCGCGAGCACCGCTTGAAACGGCATCCCCGCGTCTCGCAAGATGGACGGATTCACGAAGACGATGTACGCCATCGTGAAAAACGTGGTGGCTCCGGCGAGAATTTCGCTACGCCAAGTTGTTGCAAGGCGCTCGAATTCAAAGTAGGTCTCCAGCCGCCGTCGCATTCGGCTAGTGTAGCTTGCTTGCTCGCTCGAACACTGCGCGCAGCATCTCGTGGGTCAACTTACCCGTCGAGGTGTTCTGCTGGCTTGGGTGATAACACCCGATCAGCGTCGGGCCGCCCGCGTGTGGGCGATATTCCGCACCATGGCCGAACTTGAAATCACTGAGGCGTTGGATTTGATCGCGGTCCCGCAGGATTCCCAAATAAGTCTGGAACGCGATCAGCCCGAGCGCCACCACGACTTTCACCTCCTTCAACAGATCGATCTCGCGTTCGAGGTATTCTCGACAGCGAGCCAGCTCCTCACGCGCGGGCTTGTTGTAGGGCGGGGCGCAGCGTCCCGCGGCCGCAATATAAGCCCCCGTTAGTGTCAGTCCGTCATCGCGCGAAGTGGCTTCCGCTTGGTTCGCGAAGCGGGTTTCGTGCAGGGCCCGGTACAAGTATTCGCCGGAGCGGTCGCCCGTGAACATGCGGCCGGTGCGGTTGGCTCCATGAGCTCCGGGAGCCAGGCCGATGATGAGGACGCGCGCGGCAGGATCGCCGAAGCCGGGCACGGGCTTCGCCCAATAAACCCAGTCCCGATAGGCGCGGCGTTTGATCTGGCCCACTTCCTGACAGTAGACGCGGAGGCGGGGACAACGCTGGCACGCAAGGATCTCCCTCTCCAGTAGCCTCAATTGGTGGTCCGCGTGCATGCGGCATAATGGTAGCCGCTTATGGACCAGGGAAACAAGATGGAAATTTTCAAGTCGCCGAAGCTGATGGTGATGCTCGCTTTGGGCATCGCCCTGGTGATCGGTGTTCCGTACATGGCGCTGCAAACGCTGCCGGGCATCGCGAACCCCGTGACAGGCGAAAAGGCAGCGCCGAAGGGCGATCCGAATATCGGCATCAACTTTCAAGAACTCGCGACACTGCCCGAAGAAATCGCCATGAACGCGAGTGTGATTCTGGCGCAGGAAGAACCAGTGATGCCGGAACCTTTGATGGACCTCCCGGAGGCCAGCGGATTTGGACTCACCTATCCAGTGACGGAAGTTGTCGAGAACGTCCAGCCGACATTGAGTTGGACGCTGTTTGCGCCGGGTCCGTTCAAGATCGAAGTGAAAGATCGTGCGGGCAAAATAGTGGCCAGTGCGCAGAACGTCCCGAACGCAGCGCTGGTGCTACAGGTGAAGCTGGATCGCGGAGCCAGGTATACGTGGCAAGTGACTGCCTCCAACAACGAAACCCAGGATGCGACTTTCCTCGTGATGACCGCCGAAGATTTCACCGAGTGGCAGCGCGTCCGCAGCCAGTTCACGCAATCGCACTTGGCGTTGGGATTGACGGCGGAGCACTTCGGCATGTTGAGCATCGCCGAGCGCGAATACAAGGAGTTGGGGCGCGAGTTTCCAAATGCGGAAGCCCCGGCGCGCCTACTGAACAACGTTCTGGCGCTGCGCGACTAGCACGAAAAAACCTGTCCATTGGGGAACTGTTTCTGCAATCGTTTCGTCTAACTAGACACTGCGAACCGATGATTGCGGAGCGAGCCTATCAGAGCCCTGTTAATACTCATGTTTTCTTTTGGTTGCGCCTGCATGGCCCAACCGAACGCTGCGGAGCCGAAACCTCCGCCGTCTGCCGTCCTGACTACGGCGCTAGAAGAATTCCGCGCCCAGACCGCAAACTTGTCCGGGGCAAGAGGAGCGGTCAAGACTGCCGGAAACAGGCCGACGGCTAAACCCGCGTGGCATGGTCGCATCTATGAGAACCTCCGCAACAACGCTCTCGATGCCAATCCACACCAGATTGTCCAGCGTGGCGGCGCGCCTCGCCAATTGCGGCGCAATCAATACGGATTTAGCGTCACTGGACCCGTCGTGCTGCCGAAGATCTACAATGGCGCGGGCAAGACGTTCTTCACGCTGACCTACGAAGGCGTGAAAGAATCCGTAGGGCAATTCAGCCTGGCCACGATTCCCACCACGCTCGAACGCACCGGCCAGTATGGACACGTTGTGGATGCCAATGGAGCTCCTCTGCCCATCTACGATCCACTCACGACGTCGGCCAATCCGGCCTATAACTCCAGCTTGTCCATCAGCACGGAGAATCTGCAGTACCTACGCCAGCAATTTCCCGGCAATGTGATTCCCCTCACGCGGCTGGATCCGGTTGCGCAGTCGGTTCTAACGTACCTGCCGCAACCCAATACCAACGCCGGACCGTTCTTTCAGAACAATTATTTCGCGGTCACGCCGCAAGTGAACACCGCCAACGGCTTTATCGTATCGGTGGATCACAGCTTTCTGAAGAAGCATCGGGTGACAGTGCGGCTCAACAAGTCCGACGGCTTGAACGGTAATGCGGCCAACTTTCCCACGTTGGCGAATTCCAACAACCCGAATGTAAACTCGCCCACCCGTGGACTCCGGGTGGAGCACGTCTTCACCGCATCCCCTACTAACGTGAACACGTTCCGGATTACTGCGGATACGCAACAAAGTAAGAACGTGGCCCAGCTGGACGCGCGCGGCAAACCGTTCCCTCGCTACCAGTTCGGTGGAAGCTACCAGAATTTGGGCCAGAACAACCCCATCTCGCGCGATGCCAGGAACTCGCTCAACCTTACCGATACGTTTGCCACGCGCTGGAAGACGCATCGCATCTCCGTCGAGGGCTTTTTGAATTACCAGCAGGTCCATACCTTCCGGCCGCAATCGCCGGAGGGTCGCTTCGACTTTACGGCCGGATACACCAGTTTGCCCGGCATCATCAACACTGGCCACCCATTTGCCAGCTTCCTACTCGGCGCGGCATCGCAGGTGACGCAAAATATCGTGATCTCCCCCAACTACTTCCGCTGGAACAGCCAGAACATTCACGTGGCCGATACCTGGCAAATCACAAAATCCCTCACGCTGAACTACGGCTTCTGGCTTTCTCACTATGGGCAGCGCACGGAAAAGTACGATCGGCAATCGAACATCTCTTTCACTGAGATCAATCCCGAAAACGGACGTCCCGGAGCCTTGGTGGCCGCCAACACGAAAGGTTACGGGCGCTCCTTCCCACCAGATTTCGTGAACGTGGAGCCCAACATTTCGCTCGCCTGGAGCGTCCTAGGTGACAACAATACCGTCCTTCGGCTGGGCTATTCCCGGTTCTACAACGGCGTCAACCAGAACAACGGGCACTTCGGTACGCAGGCGTTCAACGGCACGCAGCTGTACTTGTCCCCCAACGCACAACTCACCCCCGCGTTGATCCTTTCCGAAGGACTCCGCCCCAGCCGCTTCCCCGATCTTCGCCCAGAAGCTGCCAACGGGACGGCGGCCCAGTTAATGGATGTCTCGGGTATCCAGCCGACTTCGAACTCCTACAACATCAATCTACAACGCCAAGTGGCCAAGAACCTGATCGTGAGCGGCTATTTCAACGCCCAATACGGCAAGAACCAATATGTGGGATCGAACCTGGCAAATCCCAACGCCATTCCACTGGAGAATCTGAAATACCGCGACCGGTTGAACACGTTATCGTTTGCCAACTCGCTGCGTCCCTATCCCCAATTTCAGGACTTCGAGGTAGCAACATTTGCACTGGCTCGATATCGGAACCGCAGCATGGGTTTAAATTTCGAAAAGCGCACCTCAGGCGGCTTCTCGCTCACCGTCGGCTATTCCTACTTCGGCCGATGGGACGACAATTCTTCACCGGTGCAAAACCTCTATGACCGCAAGTCGGGCTGGTCGCGTTCCGCGTTCGCCAACCCGCACAGTGTAAACATCACCTTCCTATACGAATTGCCATTTGGCGCGGGCAAACCGTTCCTGAGTACTGGCTTCGTAGGACGCAACCTTTTGGGCGGATGGGCGTTCAGTGGCACCTCGAATTACTACAGCGGGCAACCGTTGCGCCTACAGCCGAATTTCAACAACACGGGAGGGGTCATTCCGTTCAATTCCCTTTATGTTGACGTGGTCCCGGGCGTCGATCCTCACGTACCAAACCCTTCCCCCAGCCAGTGGTTCAATCCGGCTGCGTTCGTAAATCCGGCCGACTTCACGCCCGGCAATGCCCCGCGCGTCCATCCATCGCTTTTGGGCCCCGGCGGCTATAACCACGACATGACGCTGAACAAACGCGTCCCACTGGGGGCAGAGCGGACCATGGAATTTACAGCGACGCTGCTCAACGCCACCAACCATGCCAACTGGAATCAGCCGGATACGCGCATCGGCACGCTGGCAACGCCGAACTTCAACGCCGGGAAGATCATCGGTTCCAACGGTGGCCGCATCGCACAGTTGGGGCTGCGGATCAATTTCTAACCGCGAGCCCCGACTGCGTCTATTGCGCGAAGTACTTCACCAGCAGCGCCCGCGCGCCCGGAATCTCATCGGCGGCCCGCTTCAGGTGGAACTCCGCCTCTTCCTTGCGATCCATTTGCAGCAGCAGCTGTCCGATCACAAAGCGGTATCTGGAATGGCCCGGGTCCAGTTGTAGGGCCTTCCTTGCCTCTTTCAAGCCTTCGTCGCTCCGCCCCCGAATCCCTAAAGCGTATGCCAGGTTCGAGTGGTTGGCGGCGGTGCCCGGTGACAAAACTATAGCCTGCTGAAGTTCAACAATCGCGGTGTCAACATCGCCCCGTTTCAAATGCTGGGTGGCCAGCATGCTCAAAGCAATCGGCTCGGCGCCAGGGAACTTCATCGCGGTGCGGAGCTGCTCCATAGCGCGGGCAGAATCTCCACGGGTGAGCAGCTCTTGCGCCTTGACCACGGCCTGCAACCCTTTGCCCTCTAGCGGGTGTTCCAATTCCCGTACGGAAATCGTCCCCAGCCCTAGAGGTGTACGACCCTCACCCAACCGGGGCGTCGACATCTCTGAATTGGAGGCATCGAACGGCCCCCGATTGGGAGTAAACGGCTGAGCCACCGTTACACCCGTTAAAATCATGAAAACAAGCACACTTCTGGCATGTAGAGACACACTTCCTCCTCAATCGATAAAATCCTCTTTTGGGGGACCGTCTACGGGGAGTCCGCAGCTCTGGTAGGAGCCGACAGGTGAAAAATACCGTTCTGCCTGTCTACGCTTTCAGACTAACCGGGAATGGACAGCGCGTCCAATCGATTCTCCTTATCGACCCCTTATTGAACGCGTACTAAGTGCGCCGAATGGCCCTCACGTGATTTTTTGGATTCGGGTTACACTAAAAGTTCGGAAGTGTCGATTCGTCAACTAACGATCCTGTAAATCGTAGCGTCTGATAAGAACGGCCCTTTTCCGCAGCGGAGCACTGTTATCAAATCCTCACTTTTAGTTCTTTTTGGTATTAGTTGTATGGCCTTTGGCCAGCAGGAGCAGATCGTAGAGCTGTCGGCGACCCCGTCTCCCGCTCTGGCTACGGCCCTGCAAGAGTTCCGGACGCAAACCGCGAACCTGACTGGGACAAGCGCTACAGCGGCCGGCAAGAAGGCAATCGGAAGCCGCCCCGCCGCGAAACCGGCCTGGCACGGTCGCATCTATGAAAACCTCCGCAATAATGCGTTTGATGCCAACCCGCATCAAATCGTACAGCGCGGAGGCTCCCCGCGTCAGTTACGTCGCAATCAGTACGGTTTTAGCGTTACCGGACCTGTAGTGCTGCCGAAGCTTTACAATGGCGCGGGCAAAACGTTTTTCACACTTACATATGAGGGAGTGAAGGAATCAGTAGGGCAGTTCAGCCTCAATACCATTCCGACCACGCTGGAGCGAACCGGCCAATGGGGTCACGTCGTGGACAACAACGGAGCGCCGCTGCCGATCTTCGATCCGCTCACGACAGCTGCGAATCCGGCCTATAACTCGGCGCAGTTAATCAGTACCGCAAACCTGCAATATCTTCGTCAGCAGTTTCCCAACAACGTCATTCCGGTGTCGCGACTGGATCCGGCCGCGCAGAAGATTCTTCAGTACCTCCCGCAGCCCAACACCAACGCGGGACCGTTCTTCCAGAACAACTACTTCGCGGTGACACCGGAAGTGAATACCGCCAACGGTTTCATCGTGTCGGTGGACCACAGCTTCATGAAGAAGCATCGCGTGACGGTCCGCCTCAACAAATCCGATGGCTTAAACGGCAACGCGGCCAACTTTCCCACTTTGGCCAATTCTAACAACCCCAACGTCAACGTTTTGAGCCGTGGAATTCGAATCGAACACGTCTACACGGCCTCGCCCACCAGCGTGAACAATTTCCGTTTCGATGTGAATTCCCAACCCAACAAAAACGTGGCCCAGTTGGATGCGAACGGCAAACCTTTCCCGCGTTACCAGTTCGGTGCCGCAAACAACAACAATAATAACAATAACAACAACTTCAATAATAACGCCAATACGGGATTTTACACGAATATGGGCCAGAACAATCCCATCTCGCGTGACGCGCAGAACCGGTTCAACATGGGTGATACCTACTCCAGCCGCTGGAGGAAGCACCGCATTTCCCTGGATGGCTCACTGAACTTCCAGCAGGTTAACTCCTTCCGTCCACAGTCGCCGGAGGGCCGCTTTGATTTCAGCGCAGGCTACACCAGTCTGCCAGGCATCATCAATACTGGCCATCCTTTTGCCAGCTTCTTGTTGGGTGCGGCATCGCAAGTTTCGCAGACCATTGTGATTTCACCAAACTATTACCGCTGGCACACCTACAACGTTAACTTGAACGACACGTGGCAAATCACCCGCTCGTTGACTTTGACGTATGGTCTTTCGCTGTCGCATTACACGCAGCGGACCGAAAAGTACGATCGCCAGTCAAACATCTCCTTTACCGAAATCAACCCCGAAAACGGTCGACCCGGGGCGTTGGTCACGGCCAATAGCAAGGGTTATGGACGTTCATTCGCTCCCAACTGGACCAGTCTGGAGCCCAGCATGTCGCTGGCCTGGAGTGTCCTGGGCGACAACAACACCGTATTGCGGCTCAGCTACAACCGGGATTACAGCCAGCCCAACGTGTTCAATGGCCACTACGGTACGCAGGCCTTCAACGGGACGCAGCTCTACTTATCACCCAATACTCAGTTGACGCCGGCCCTGATTCTGTCCGAGGGTCTACGACCCAGCCGGTTCCCGGATCTCCGCCCGGAAGCCGCCAACGGCACCAACGCACAGGTTATAGACGTCTCAGGCATCCAGCCGACATCGCAGACATTCCAAATCCGGATCCAGCGGCAGTTGGCGAAGAACTTGATCTTGACGGCGAACTACAACCTCCAAATCGGCAAGAACCAGTTTGTGAATCAACAGTTGGCCAGCCCCAACGCGATACCCCTTGAAAACCTGAAGTACCGCGACCAGCTCAATACCCTTTCTTTCTCCAACTCCTTGCGGCCCTACCCGCAGTTTCAGGATTTCGACGTGGCGCAATCGTTTGCGTTGGGCAAGAACCGGAACCGGAATATGGGCGTGCAAATCGAAAAGCGGACCTCAGGAGGTCTTGCCCTCACCGTCGGTTATACCAGCTTTGAGCGGAAGGATAACTTCTCCTCACCTGTGCAGAACGTCTATGACCGCATGTCGGGCTGGTCTCGCGCGCAGTTCTCGAATCCCCACAATCTTAATGTCACGTTCCTGTATGAACTGCCGTTCGGTCCGGGGAAAGCATTGATGAGTTCCGGCTTCGTTGGTCGTCACATTCTAGGCGGCTGGGCATTCAGCGGGACCTCGACTTTTTCGGCGGGACAACCGCTGCGCCTGCAACCGACGTTCAACAACACTGGCGGCGTTATCGGGATCGGGCGTCTCTATGTAGATGAAGTCCCTGGCATAGACCCGCACGTGGAAAACCCGAGCCCCAGCATGTGGTTCAACCCGGCGGCTTTTGACAATCCGGCAAATTTCACTCCTGGCAATGCCAGTCGCGTGCA
>CALQCC020000005.1 GCA_943328975.2 Bordetella parapertussis
AGGCTTTCTGCGCCAGCGCGCAGGCAACGAAGCTCTTGCCAACGCCGGTGGGCCCGAGCACGAAGATGTTTTCATGCTGCTCGACCCACGCCGATCTCTGCGCCAGAGCGCGAATCACGCTTTTGTCCAGGCCGCGCGAGGTGCGATAGACCGGTGAGCTCGTCCCGAATGACAAAGATGCCCGCCGGGTTCTCGCTCATCGTCTGGTGAAGCGCCTCGAAGGTGGCATCGTTCACGATCAGCCGCCGCAATGCCGGTTCTTGGGGTTCGTCATCCGGCCTGCCGGGTGCCACCGTCCCCTTTTTGGTGCTCGCTTTGTATTGTTCTTTCCACGCCGCGCGCCGCAACTCGAATTCCTCTTTGGCGTGCGCGTGGTCCTTCATCGCCTCTTCCTGCGCCAGTCGCCATTCAGCTTGAATCTGATTCAGGGGACGAGTAACCGCCTGAATGACAGGGGACTTCATGAATCCGGGCGGCGCAATGATGCCGCCCCAAAGATTCGGCACAATCAGCCAACCCGTATCGTTCGTCTTAGGTTGAATGACCGCCCGACGGTTCACCACTCCGGCGAGACAGAGGACGGCCACCACCGCTGCGTAATCCATGGGGACTTGCATCCGGTCCGCCACGTCCGCCACCAGGGGACGGAACGAATCCGGGAGCAGGTCTTCAAAAAAGGCTTGCACGGGCGGAAGCTCGCTTTGTATTGGTTCCAACTCTGGCCAATCGTCCGCCGCTTCGGCGCTCGGATTTGTGTCTGCCAGTCTCCACCGTGCCCGCAGTTCGGAGAGAGCCGCCGCATCAATCGGCGCGGCCAGTTCGGTGAGTTCCTGGAACTGCTCGAACGTGCCGCCTGCGTCCTTCCAATCAGTAACGTCGCACTTCGCCAGCAAGCCCGGAAGCTCCACGATGCGGACGGAAGCCGCCTCGCTCAACAGAGCCGCCGCAACCGCCGCCGCGTGCTTGCGGCCCGGTTCATCGTTGTCGGGTATAACCACGATGTGCCTGTCCCGGAAGTAGTCCCCCCAACCTGAGTACAGACGGCTGCTACCGGAGCCTCCCGGATTGCAGGACGCCACCAACCTCCACGCTTCCAGCGTGTGAACGTCCTTCTCGCCTTCCGCAAGATAGACGGTCTCCGCGGTCAGGACCCTTGGCAGGCGGTACGGCACGCGCTCCACCCCTTTTAGGTCCCAAACTTCGTGGCCCGCATGATCGCGTCGGCATTGCAAGAACGTCTTGCCTCCGGCTGGCGTCTCGAAGCGAACCACCTCGAAGCGGGGACGTCCTTCCCGGTCCACATACGAGTAACGCTCGACTTCGCGCCCCACCGCCCTCATCGAACTCATTGACCCCGCCCCATGAGCCGGAAGACTTCAGCTTTCGCTGTCCTGAAGTCTACGTCGAACAGTTCCATTTCGAGGTCCAACAAAGAGCCCCCGCGTCCGCAGGTGGAGTGGCAGAACCACCGCCCTGTTGTCGGGTCCACCGCGAAGTTAGGGTTCGTCCCCTGGTGAATCGGACAGACACCGCGCCACTGCGCTGTTGGCCGCTGTTTTAGCTGCGGGACGCGCGTCGCGTAGAAGGTGGCGACTTCGCCAAAGGTGAACGTGATGGAATCTGCCATCTACCGTGCCTCCGAGGCAGTCCCACGCTTGGGCAATGACAACAACCAAGACTCAAACTCCGATACCTTATAGCGTACGGATGCTCCAATTTTGCAATAGGGACATCCCTTACGGAGCAGGCGGTCCCGGCGGACCGATGCCAAACTTCGCTTGGTCAGTCGTGCCACATCTTGCTCAGTCAGAAGGGCTTCAATTGCGTTGTGAACTGTTCCCATTCGTAATCCTCGGTTGTCCCAGGTTGGGACACCTTCAGACTGAGCTACTAGCCCTGGGAAGAAGTAGGATCTTCCCTGGGACAGAATAGGAAGAAGTAGGAAAGTTCAGTTTCGCGGAATATCCAGCAGCGTCACTTTGGCGAGGTTCTTCGAATCGGGGCTGCCCGAAAGGGCGGTAACCAGCTTCCCAAGCATCTCTTCTCGGACTGGCTGGCCGTCGAGGATCTTTTGGACCGTCTTGTAGTGCGGCCCGCGGCAACGCTCCACGTCGTGCTTGTTCCAGCCACGCTCGACCATCTTTGTACTTAGCCATGACGCGCGGTTCGGGAACTGCGGCGCGTCCGCTGACCGTTCGTCTATAGGAGCTTCGGGCGGTCGCGTTGCGGGAGCTTCGACAGGGGTTGGTCTTACCGTCCCGCCGGTTGGGGCCGTCGGCAACCCGACAGGCGCAGATAACGGAGTCGGTCGCATGACCTGCTGGTGTCGCTCCAATACTTCCTTGGCGCGCCTCATCGTCTCGTTAAACCTATGGTTCGTTGCGGCGAACTTGAGGTTCCCGTTTGCCGAAACGATCTTGGAGAGTGGCAGGTCAGGATTTTCCAAATGCTGTATTTCAAGACTGCGCGCACGGCGGCTCTCTGTCCCCACCAGTTCGGCAAGCGCAGTGTCCAATTTTCCCGTGGCAATCCGCTCGAACCACGCTGCGTGCCATTCGCTCGGCCGCCAGAGATCGCCGACCTGACTGACAACGGATCGCTGGAGCCGCTCCAACCATTGAGCGAATTCGTCCGCGTCACCTTCCGTTTCGCTAGCCCACTGCGCTCGGTAATCCGGGACTACTTGCAGGAATCGTTCCTTTGCGAGCGAGACCGTTTCGGCAATTCCGATCAAATCTATCACCGCTGGGTCCTTTTGACGTTCGGCCCACTCCTGGTTCTTCTCCTGAAGCCACTCCCCATGTTCCATCCGGTCCCCGTGCGTCCCAATGTACTTGCTGTTGTCGAACATCGGCGGCGGTTTGAGACTAAAAGGTGGCTTCGCCGCTTCGCGCCGCTTTTGTGGTGAGAGATGCCACTGGAGATGACCGCCGGTAAAGCCGTGTTTCTCGATCAGTTCCTTCCACCGCAGAGCGTGCAATCGCTGGGTTGATTCCGGTAATCCTGGTTGCTCCGCCATCGCGCTCCCTTTGCGATTCCCTAAATTGAAGTAGCCGCCCCTGGGTAGGGTTCCCAGCCTTCGTCCCGGTTCATGACACCGAAACTAGGCGGCTGATTCCAAGGCTACAACCTAACGCGGAAATGTTTCAACCCCGATTCACGATTCGGAAGCCTGGTGTCCTGCTCCGTGGTTGGCCGCGTCTCCCAACCTGGGAAAGGCATTTTGGCGTTATCTTGGAGTACTCGACAAATGTCAGGTCAAATCATCAAACGACTCAAGCCAGAAGACGAAGAACTTCTTCGCAAGCGCGACGAGTTAGCTGCTGTTCGTGCGGCTCTCGCTGAGCTGGAGTTGGAGCTTGTCGATCTTCGCGGGCAACTTGCCGCTTTTGAGGGTCGCTACCTACGGCAAGTGGGCTCTCTGTATGCTGAGCTGGACGAATGGAAGGCACGACTCTCCGAGTTGCGGGCACGGCTCGATCCGTCTCCGGCCTCGCGGGCAGAGGCAGAGGAGGCCCGTGAGCAGGCGCGCCAGACCTACGAAGACGCCCACGGAGAGGCTTCGGAGACACCCGATTTCACGCCATCGCCCGATCTTAAGAAGTTGTTCCGTGACGTTGCCAAGCTCATCCATCCAGATTTCTCCAAGGATGCAGCCGATCTTGCGCGCCGCACTCGTTTGATGGCTGAGGCTAACCGCGCCTATGCTATAGGTAACGCCGAAGCCCTCCAGCGCATTCTCGACGAGTATCACGACGGCGCGGATGCGGTGGAAGGTGAAGGGATCGGGGCCGAACTGATTCGCATCATCCGGCAGATCAGTCTGGCCAAATCACACGTTGCCGCGATCAGGCAGGAGGTGGACACCCTCCGCCAAAGCGAAATCGCTCTGCTTAAGAAACAAGCAGAAGAGAGCTGGCAAGAGGGTCGAGACCTACTGGCCGAACTTGCCGCTACCATTCAAGAACAGATTGAACTGGCCAAGCAGGAAAACCAATATCTCGCCGAGCAAGAGGTGAAGCCAGCGTGACCGAAAAAAGCCAACTCCAGGTCAGGCTGAAGGATGGCGGTTCTTCGCTGAGCATCTCGAAGACGTGTTCCGGCCTCATCGTACGCGGTCGGCAGGATGTGGCGAAGCTCGTTGGTTTCGAGAAAGCAGAGTCTCCCTGGGAGAAAAAACGACGTCTCGCCGAAAAAGGGACCCCAACGGCTCAGTTTGACCTCGGCTGGGCGTATTTCATTGGTGAAGGTGTGCCGGAGGATGAAGTGGCGGCGTATCACTGGTTTCGGAAAGCCGCAGAGCAGGGGTACGCACCAGCTCAAGTAGAACTTGGCAACATGTACGGCAGAATGTACTTAGAGGACTGGGGGTGGGTAGTGCAGGACGATGCCGAAGCAATCCGTTGGTTTCGCAAAGCTGCCAATCAGGGATGCACGGAGGCGCAGCGCGAACTCAAGGAAGCCTTGCAAGGAGAACTACAATACGACTCCCTACAGACCGGGCTGCCACGGGATGCAATTGGGCCGCTAGTTAAGATCGGCGTCAACTTCATGATGCGCGGGATCATAAGTCTTGAGCGCTGGAACGGAGCGATGATAGCGAAGTTCGGCTCCAATCTACAGCCGTTCCTGGACATGCTCTACGCCGAGGCCCTGGACATGCACGAGGTGGAACAGGCCAGAGTCTACGCGAAGGTCAACGGACCAATCGCGGGGGATGCTGAATCGCCGGTGGCTGTTGAAGAAAAGGCAGACGATTTAGTAACGGAGGACCGCAGAAAAGCAGCGCTCGAGCACCTGGACCTAGCGATCAAGACCGGGGCGGTAAAAATACACCCCCGGTGGCAGGGGAAAGACGAGTAGAAAAATCTGAAAGCACTCCGGCGCGGAGGCAGTCGGGCCGCAACATCAACTCGCCGCCGGGGACAATGGAATCCAGCCTACGCTTCCGGTGGAGCGAATTCCAATCTCGTAAAAAACGACAACAAAAACGGCTTCCTGCACGTCCGGAGACTATGACAGCATCGAATCAGCCTGGGGAGTTCTACAGGGGATCGCGGTCGACCGCCCAGCCATCGGAACTTCTACAGAAAGCGCTGGGCAAGCAAAACCCGGAATACGTGTGGCGGGACCTGGTGCGGCTAGCGTATCAGGAGGACGAGAAGGATCCGGAGAACACCTTCCGGCGCGTCCAGGAGGTAGCCGGGGAGGGCGAGGATCTAGCGGACTTGCTGACGGCACTCGAACGCCGGTACAGCCCAACGCAACTCCTGAACGTAGCGGCGCAGGAGAACCGGGACCTGCCGTTGAACCACCTGCCGCTGCGAATGAGCAGCAGCCAAGCGCTGGACGTGATTCTGAGCATCACGACGACAACCTAATCCAGATCGAGCCAGCCAAGAGTCTACCGAGCCGTCGGAATCGCTCTGGGTCGTGGAACTTTTCCAACATTGTAAATTCCGGTCCGCGCTCATCCAGGTACATCGCCCGCGCCGTGAGACAACGAACTACCATACCCTTGGAGGCTCTCAGGATGACACGAGACTGGAAGATCGGTATTTGCGGAGTCACCTTCGTGGCCCTTGCCCTACTTGCCTACGCCCTATTCGGCAGGCCTCCGTATGCCTTCTTCTCGTTGCTGAAGTTCACCGTCGCGATATCGGCCGGCTTGGGTGCGTGGGCATTGCACGCGGAGAGTAAGCGCTACCTTCCAATTTCATTATGCCTCGTGCTCATCGGCGGGATTCATCTGTTGGGCAAAATGCAGAGATCCCAGTGGGTTCTGTTCAACTGGGGCGCTGTCGTCTGCCTTCTTGTTCTGGTGGTGATTCTCTTGATCGATTTGCGGCGATCCAAAAGCGGCACAGATGGCGGGCAACTTCGAAGCAACCAACAGCGTCAACCCGAGATTCGCTTCAAGCCGGATCGGAAGATAGAGTAGCTGCTGGCGTTATGAACGTGGGCCCGAGGGTAGGGCGTGAATAGTGCGTTGGTCGGGAATTATAGGCCCACGGGTTATCGGATCGAATGAACCCCGCTGGGCGGCTCCGCATCATTCATCACGCGCAGGCAAGCGACAACACATGCAGAAATCCCGATAATGGCAGAAACGCTCAGCTCCCAACGAGAGCCCTTGATCAGTGCAGTCACGGCAAACCAGGTCAGCAGAACAATCCCAACCACGGTAAGAACGATAGCCGAGTGCCGTTTGTGCGAGGGAGCCACGAACACTCCAGCAAATACAAAACAGTACGATCCAGCAAAATAGGTCGCCATCCTGGTGACGAGATCGTTCATCGAGTGGGGCCAATTTGATTCATCCAGTAAATCGGCCAGTGAAAAAAGGATAGCAACGATCACCTGGACGACCAAACAGGACGCGATGGCAATTGGGAGAACCAGAATCCAGCGCAACCAACTCGGCAAGTATCGTCCAATGGGCGGCAATTTCATTGGCGTGAGGATATCACAACGCGTACGGTGATAAACTGCCCAGCGACAGCCCAGGGGGTCCTGGCCGCGATGGCGGCTGCCGACCGCCGCAAGTGCTTCCTATTTACCTGCCCGCTACGATCAAGGCCTACCTACAGTGACAGGTAGCGTGGCCGCGCCACCGTGCATCCGGCAAGGGGAGCCGCGCCCTGTAGAGGACTTCGCCAGGGGGGAGCAGCACAGACTCCACCAGAGGGTGTCTTAGCCCCGCATCGCGGCACGTTGGCTGGATTCCCGGAGAGGTTCCCGTTCTTCAGCATGCGCTATTCATCTTAGGCCTCCTACCTTGCGTCGTGGAATTTTTCCAATATTGTAATTCCAGGCCGCGCTCATCCAGGTAAATCAGGTCCTCAGAAGCGATACACCCATCCATGCCAATTAAGAAATCCGAGCGTCGCGCAGGTGGGTTTCGTGGGTTTTGTAGGTGCCACTCGTACCAAGATGCCCGAGACTTGCATCCCCACGTTCGCAACTTGGTTGGTTGGCACGCTGTGCCCAATACTGTGCCCACCCCACGCATAGAAGCGTTGTTCAGCGCAGTTAGTCGCCCGGTTCAGATCCCGTCGAAGCCCATGGAAACTCGCACCTGCTAGCAATCCATGGAAACAGTGACCTACACTTGTATGTCACTGTTTCTTTGTAGATTGATGCCTCCGAAGCAAAAGGCCACATGTTCGAATCATGTCGGGCGCACCACTTACCCCCTTCCCGTGGACCGTTAGGCGGCACTGCTACACTAGAGTCATGGCATCCCACGACAGTGTTTCAGCTTTCCAGTTCAAGCGGTCCAAGGTCGACGGAAAGGTGCGGGTCTTGAATGAACGGTCCTACACCATGGGCATCTATAACCCCAAGACCGGAATCACCAGCTGGGAGCGAGTCGTGCTCGCCACTCAGAAGGCGCACATCGAATCCTGGCTCTTGGAGCACTTCCCGGTTCTCGCCGCCGCCTAAACGGCGCTCAGGCTTAATCCAGTAACCGTTGCAAATAGCCGGAGACCGCGGCGCCCCCTTCGCGCGGCGCCCACGGGGCGAACTCCTTGTCCGTACTCAGCTCCCACGGGCCGGGCTTCACTTCGTAACACACCGCGTAGGGCGTCAAAGCGGCCAGCGTGTGCCATGCTCCCGGTGCGACGTCAATCCCGCGCGCTACCTCTATCCCTGCGGCCCAAGCGGGCACGCTCTGCGGCATAGGCCCTGAGCCGAGCACCGCAGTGTGCACCACCGCTCCCTCGTCATCGAAGATGAAGAAGGCCACGTACCCCTCCAGAACGATGAACGCTTCCGCTTTGGGCGGATCCCTGTGGCGATGAGGCTGGATGTAGGTTCCGTAGGCAAGTACGTTGAGAAAGCGCTGCGGATTATCTTCGGGACCCGAGTGGAAATTGTGATTCGCGCGAAGCCGGGGAGACGCTTGGGCCTTCACCACCAGGGACTGAATCAAAGCGTCGGTGAGCAACGCAACAGAGTACGGCGGTTCCATGCTTCCCATCATAGCGAGTGAAAAAGAAACGGCCCAGCTTGGTGAAGAGCTGGGCCGTTGAAATACAGGACCGGAAGTTACTGACAGCCGTTGACGCCCTTCGTCAGACAGATCGACGAAGTGATGTCGGCGGGGATCGGCAGACCTTGCTTGGCCATCAATTCCTTGATAAGCGCCGCAGTATCCGGATGGGGAATCGCCGACTGCACGCCGACGCGGACCAGACCTTGCGCGTAATGCAGCGGAATCCAGGTGAGCCCCTTCATCGCGCCGTTTACCGTATCGCGGCTGCCGACGTCATGAGCGTCCAGCTTCGCGCCCGCGTCCACCAACATCTGGACGATTTCGTTGCGACCCTTGTGGGCGGCTCCGTGCAGAGCGGTGCGGCCTTCTTCGTCAGCTTGGTTCACGTTCACGCCCAGGTCCAGCAGCATTTTGACTGTTTCTACGTTCTTCGGACGCGACCATTCGAAGGTGACGCCCTCCACCCAGGCGATACCGGATGCCACAGACAGCGCCGTGACGTTGTGTGCGGTCATCAACTTCGGATCGGCGCCCGCGGCCAGCAGAACCTTCATCAGTTCCACGTCGCTCGATTGAGCGGCACGTAGGAACGGAGTGGCCCCGTCTTCCTGCAGCCACTGCATGGTGAAGTTTGTACGAGTCTCAGTGGAATCCCCCGTGCAAGTCGGCGCAGTGCCAAGCGCAGCAGGAGCAGCCGGACGGTTGCCGCAAACACGAACGTTCGGATCTGCACCCTTGGAGAGCAGGAGCTTGATGTACTCCAACTGGTCCATGTCGGCTTTCGGGGTCGGATAGTCGCCCAGTTCGATATTGCGATTGTCGGTGGCGAGGTACAGAGGAGACCAGCCGCCGTTGTTCCTCAGGTTCGGATTGGCGCCTCGTTCCAGCAGCAGCGCGCCCAATTTGTAGTCACGATTCTGTGTCGCGGTCAGCAGCGGAGTCCAGCCGTAGTTGGTCGTCTGGTTTACGTTGGCTCCGGCATCCAGCAGGATCTTGGCGCACTCGATGCAGTTTTGACGTGCAGCGAATACCAACGCCGTTAGAGCGCCACCGTTGGTGTCGCGCTGGCGTCCAAAAGAAAGCTCTGCCGCAGCCGCGTCCGCCGCAGCCACTGCATCTTCCGGGGTTCCCGCAGCCGCAGGTGCGGGCGCAGCCTTACCTTTAGCCTGACCGCCGTTCTTTCCTTGGTTGCCTTGTCTTGCTCCACCACCCGCGAACGCACCCTTCTGGTCTTCCTGGCCCTGCTGGCCAAGGCGAGCGCGCACGGTGGGTGCGAGATAAGCTCCGCCGCCCTTGGTGTCATTGTTGGATCGGAGACTAACATCGGCACCCGCGGCAACCAAGGCCGCGATGGCTTCCGGATGCGCCTGCTCGGCTGCCCACATGAGCGGCGTGGTGCCGCGCAATTTCTCCTTGGCGTTGACGTCGGCCTTAGCCACGATCAAAGCCTTCACCGCAGTAGGATTGCCGTTACGAGCCGCATACATCAACGGCGTTTCGCCATTGGGACCAGTCTCATTCGGGTTGCCACCGGCTTTGATCAACTTCTCGATCATTTCCGCGCTGCCGTTCGTGCTGGCTAGGCGGAGCGGTGTGGCTCCGTCCCGATTGGGAACCTTTACGTCGGCCTTCGCTGCGATCAGAAGGTCCGCGATCGCCAGGTCGTTGCGGTAAGCAGCCCACTGGATGGCAGTCGCGCCATCGGACTGAGGCAGATTCACATCTGCCTTCTGCGTCAGCAGTGTGCGGACGGCGGCAGCGTCGCCCCGCATGGCGGCATCCGCCACAGGACTGTTCGCCCCGTTCAGAACCGTCAGATAAAATACCGGGGCGAGGATCGCAACCACCGCCGCGATTGAGTTTTTATACCGCATGCGTAAGTCTCCTTGGCCGCCCCTCTTCACGAGAGTGTGACGGCGACTACTGGCAGCCGTTTACACCCTTCGTCAGACAGATAGACGAAGTAATTTCGGGCGGAATGGTCAGGCCCTTCTTTTGCATGAGGTCCTTAATAAAGGCCGCCGTCTCCGGATGCGGGATGGCCGATTGCACACCCACGCGAACCAGACCTTGCGAATAGTGCAGCGGCATCCAGGTCAAGCCCAGCATTGCGCCGTTGACGGTATCGCGGCTGCCCATATCCCGAGCTTCCAGATCCGCGCCGGCATCCACCAACATCTGGACGACTTCATTGCGGCCCTTGTGCGCGGCTCCATGGAGAGCGGTACGGCCCTCGTCGTCAGCCTGCTTCGGATTGATGCCCAAGTCGAGCAGCATCTTGACGGTTTCCACATTCTTCGCACGCGACCATTCAAACGTCACGCCTTCCACCCAAGCGATGCCCGAGGCAACGTTGAGCGCGGTGACATCATGCGCGGTGCGGATTTTCGGATCGGCACCGGCGGCTAGCAGAACTTTCATCAATTCTACGTCGCTCGATTGGGCGGCGCGGATGAAGGGAGTCGAACCATCTTCAAACAGCCATTGCATGGTGAAGTTGGTACGAGTCTCGGTGGAATCACCCACGCACTGGTCGGTCGGCAATGCACCGGCCGGATTGGATCGCGTTCCGCAGACGCGGATGTTCGGGTCCGCTCCCTTGGAAAGAAGGAGCTTGATGTACTCCAAGTGATCGATGTCGGCTTTCGGAGTCGGATAGTCTCCCAACTCGATATTGCGGTTGTCGGTCGCGATGTACAGAGGTGACCAGCCACCATTATTCTTCAGGTTCGGATTCGCGCCGCGATCGAGCAACAGCGAAGCCAGCTTATAATTGCGATTCTGCGTCGCGGTCAGCAACGGAGACCAGCCGTAATTGGTGGTCTGGTTGACGTTCGCACCTGCGTCCAGCAGGATCTTGGCACATTCGATGCAGTTCTGGCGAGCCGCGTAAACCAGCGGCGTAAGTGCCCCGCCCTGCGTATCGCGCGTGCGGCCAAAAGCCGCCTCAGCAGCCGCGGCATCCGCCAGCGCGACTACGTCCGTGCCGTCGGCTGCGGGAGCCGGAGCTGCCTTGCCCTTGGCTTGTGCGTTACCGCCTTTACCTTGGCCACCCTTACCTTGCCCGCCCTTGCCCTGAGCGTTGCCGCCCTTTGCCTGAGCTTGCTGACCGTCGACGCCAAACGCCGACTTCAAGCGTTGCTTCACCGGATTGGCGAGGTAAGCACTGTTGCCCTTGGTGTCATTGCTGGTTCGCGCGCTCACATCGGCGCCCGCAGCGACCAGAGCCGCGACCGCTTCCGGGTGCGACTGCTCAGCGGCCCACATTAGAGGAGTGGTGCCGCGTAGTTTTTCCTTTGCATTCACGTCGGCCTTAGCCGCAATCAGCGCTTTCACTGCCGCCGGGTTGCCGTTACGAGCCGCGAACATCAGCGGCGTTTCACCGCTGGGTCCGGTTTCATTTACGTTCGCGCCGGCCTTGACCAGCCGGTCGATCATTTCCGCGCTACCGTTCACGCTGGCCAACCGCAATGGCGTCGCGCCATCACGATTCGGAATGCGAACATCAGCCTTGGCCGCGATCAGAAGATCCGCCATAGCCGTGTCATTCCGGTATGCTGCCCATTGAATGGCCGTCGCGCCATCAGACTGTGCGAGATTCACGTCCGCTTTCTGCGTGATCAACGTGCGGATGGCCGCCGTATCACCGCGCATGGCCGCATCGGCCACCGGACTATTGGCTCCGTTCAGTACTGTGAGGTAAAACACCGGGGCAAGGATTGCAACCACGGCGGCGATGGAATTCTGATAGCGCATTCTCGTCAACGTCTCCTGTAGATAACTTCTGCTGCTGCCTAGACCAACCCGGCCAACGGACCGGTGCTGTCGCCGATGGATTCCTGCTGGATACCGAACATGCTGAGGATGCTCAGCATTAGGTTTCCGGAGGTCACCGTCTTCGTCTTGTAGGACAAGTGACGGCCACCCTTCAGCTTGCCGCCCGCACCGCCCACCAAAATGTGCGGAACGTCGTAATGCAAGTGCTGGTTCGAATCGCCCATGTTGGTCCCGTAGAGAACCAGGGTGCTATCGAGCAGGTTACCGTTGCCTTCTTTGATGCTCTTCAATTTCTCAACGAAGTACGCCATGCAAGCCACGTGATAGCGGTTGATGATGGAGTAATCCTTGATGCGATCCGGGTTCTCGGCGTGGTGCGAACCACCGTGGAAGCTGGTGTTGGTTCCGCTGGCCGGGAAGTTACGACCCGTAAGGTCGCGTGCGAATAGCATGGTCGAAACCCGTGTGATGTCGGCCTGGTAAGCCAACGCCTGCAAGTCGAACTGTAGCTTGATGTGTTCGTCAAAGCTGTCCGGAACACCTGCCGGTACCACGATGCCTTCCTGATTGATCTCGCCGCTGGACTTGCTGGCGATTTCGAGGCGGCGTTCGATTTCACGGACACTGTCGGCGTATTCTTCAATGCGCTGCTTGTCGCCCGGTCCCAACGTGGCTTTGAACGACGCCAAGCTCTGGGTGATGGAATCGAGAATGCTCTGGTCCTGCGCGCGGCGTGCGGAACGCTGTTGCGGCGTCTTCGCTTGCACGTCGCCAAACAGGCGTTCGAAGACGACCTGTGGATTCAATTCCATCGGCAGTGGCACGCTGTGGCTGGCCCAGGAAATCGAGTTCGTGTAGGCGCAGCTATAGCCTTCACCGCAGTTGCTGGAGTTCGCGCCCGGATCTTCAATCGCCTGCTGCAAGCTAGGCAGCAGATTCTCCTGACCGATCTTCTGCGCAATCAGTTGGTCGATGGTGATGCCGTTGTAAATGTCGGCACCAGTTGCTTTCTTTGGCTTCTGCGCAGCCATGTAGGCGGCGGCCACCCAGTGATCGGCACCCGTGACGCCCTCTGGCGGCTCCGCCGACTTGGACCACAATCCGCTCATGATCACTGTCTGATCCACCACGTTCGCGAGCGGCTGCATGATCACCGGCAGGTTCTTCGCGTCCAGCGTCGGACCCTCGGGAATCCACCAGCCCGGTGCCATCCCGTGCGGAACAAACAGACCCGTAAAACGCTGCTTCGTATTGGCAGCAGTACGCGCCAGCGGCGTTTGCGCTGGAATCATCGAATCGAGCAGCGGCAGCGCCAGCGTGACGCCCGCGCCACGAAGTACAGCCCGGCGAGAAATGTGTTTCTTAGTAATAAACATGGCTTAATTCTCCTTCGATTCTATCTCGATACAGGCTATCGCGAAGCCCGTTCAACGGTCTTGGCTTCGGACTGCAATTTCTGATTCATCTGGAACGGCTCGCTCTTTACGACAGCCAGAACCAGCGACGAGAACTTGTAGTTGTTCAGTGCCGCTCCCTTGACGATCTGACGCACCAGCGGCATGTCGTAATACTCGGTGCCGCGGCCGAGCGCGTAAATCAACATCTTCTCGGTGGCGACGCGCACAAACTGAGGCGAGTACTTCACCAGCGCTCCGCGCAATTCGTTGGGTCCCTTTAGAGGGGTGCCATCCACCAAGACACCGGTGGCGTCGACGGCGTTTGCGCCATCCATATCGCGCCATGCCCCGACCGCGTCGAAGTTCTCGAGGGCGAATCCAATCGGATCCATGATCTTATGGCAGGTGAGGCAGGGCTCATTCTTGCGGTGCATTTCGAGCTGCGCGCGCATCGACGGCGGAGCGTTGCGGTCATCCGCGCTGGCCTGTAGATTGACTTCCACGTTGGGCGGCGGAGCCGGCGGCTCGGTGCCGAGGAACGTCTGCAATACAGTTTTACCGCGTTGCACAGGGCTGGTCCGGTTGGGCATCGAAGAGGTGGTCATCAATAGTGCTTTTCCCAACAGACCTCGGCGATAGGACAGCTCCGCCGGCAATTCCACGCGGCGGAAATAGCTTCCGTAAACATTCCGGATCCCGTAATGCTTCGCCAAACGCTCGTTGACAAAGGTGTAGTTGGCGTCCAGAAGCTCCGTCACCGGACGATCGTTTTGGATCATGCTAGTGACGAACATTTCCATCTCCTTACGCATCGCGTTGCGCAAGTTGTCGTCGAAATCCGGGAACATGCCCGCGACGGGAACTTGGCTTGCGATGGCGCGAATGCTCAACCATTGGCCCGCGAAGTTTTCCACCAGGGCGGACGAGCGCGGATCCTTCAACATTCGGCGGACCTGCGCTTCCAAAACCAACGGCTGACGCAACGTGCCCGACTGGGCGACACGCAGAAGCTGATCGTCCGGAATGCTGGACCAGATAAAGAAAGACAGGCGCGAAGCCAATTCGATGTCGCTGATGCGATACGATTTGCCCGGAGCTACCGTGGCCGGCTCAGCTTCGCGGCGGAAGACAAATTCAGGATCGCTCAACACGCGGCGCAGGGCCATTTCGACGCCCGAATCAAAGTTACCGCCTTCGTTGCGACCGCGTTGATAGAAACCCATCAAGGTTTCCGTATCCCGCGTCGTCACCGGACGGCGATACGCGCGGCGAGCCAAGGTATTGATGATCTGCGTGGCACAGGTGGTTTCCTGGGCCGCAGTGGCTGGGGTGCAAACAAACAGCTTCTTGCGTGCAGCCGTATCTTTCGCGCCAGCCGCCTTGAACGGTCCGTCGATCACGATCTTGCCTACGTGCGGGAAGAAGCGGAAGCCCGGCAGTCCGCCCGTTTCAAGCGAGCTGCGCAGGAAGTGGCGGTTCAAGTCCGTACCCGGAGCATCGTTGGTCGCCTGGAAGGTCACCACAACCGTGTGGCGGCCCGCTTTCACCGGGAAGGTCACCTTGAAGGTTCCTTCACCACGGCTGCGGTCATTATCCCAATTGAAGACGTGCATACGCTCGCCATCCAACAGCACTTCCAGCTTTTCGCCCGGGATTTCCCCGAACGGGTTGGTGTTACCCATGTTGCCCTTGCTGATGGGGGTGACTTCAACCGAGTATTCGGCGTCGGCCGGGAACTCATGTTCGGTGATGATGCCGCCACGGGTACCAAACGGCATGCCTTCAATGTGGTAGTCCTGCGAGGTGTCTTCCGGAACGCGGTAGGTGGTCGAAACTGCCGTGCTCACGCTACCCAGTGCGACGCGACTGATTTTGCCAGCGGCCGAAACGTAACCTTCCAGAAGAGCCGGGGAGATCGACAAACCGGCGGCGACGTTGTCAAAGCCGCGGGTAGAGTCGTCGGAAGGCAGATACAGACCCGGATTGATTTCGATGTCCAACAGGTCCTTAATAACGTTGGCGTATTCGGTGCGGTTCAGGCGATGGATGCCCGGAGGGGTCAACTGCTTCACCGTGGAACGGTCCAGAGCATTTTCGAGGCTCGTCATCCAAGCTTCAAACTTGGCCGGCGTGGGACGCGGCAATCCGGACGGCGGCATCATGCCAGCGCGTACTTTGCGGACCACGAGTTCCCACTTCTCCGGATGCTCCGCTACATTGTCGATATTGATGTCGTCCAGCGTGATGTGGCGAGCCGATTCCATCTTGGCGTTCTTCGCCGCCTGGCCGTGACAGCCAACGCAATATTGGTTGATAAACGTCCGGGCCTCACTGGGTCCGGCCTTGGCTGCGACCGCTCCAGCTTTCGCTGGGGCCGCCTTGGCCCTCGCGGGTGCCGCCTTGGCCGCGCCCGCCGGGGCCTGCCCCTGGAGCGCCAATGTCACCGACAAAATTCCCGCAATCGCGACGGAACCGATAAGAAGTAGTTTCTTCATGGGATAATTCCTGCTCACCTACGCTGTGTGCGACCGCCTGTCCGGTCCTAACTCACTCACTATACAGGAGCTTATTCTAATTCGCCTTGCAAGGCAAGGGCCATTCGGGCAATTCCAGCACTTGCCACTGAGCTTACCACCTAAGTGGCCACCTGACTATCAGTTCCGACGCCCGAGCGGCACAAAAACTTCCCGGAATCTCACGCACCGGATTGGGGCACCCTGGGTGTTATGGCGAAACCAGAACCATTCTGGTTTCGCCAAGACGCTACTTCTTTAGAGAATCCAGGTGCCGGACGTCCTTTTCGTTCTCCGTGCAGATGTATTCCATCAGTTCGCCGGAGGCCTCCATGGGCGTGTTCATCATCACTTCGACCGGTTTACTATACATAACAGGGTCGATGATCGTGATCTTATTCATGAGGTTACCGTAATTCGGACGCGAGTACCGCTCGATCACGTGCAACTGGTCCGAAGCCGGGTGACCGGCCATATCGAGCCAAGTGCCGCCGTTGAAGCCGATCGTATCGACCACTAATTCATCGCCTTCCCACTTGCCGATGGAATCCCCGTACCAGGTCGGGTTGACGTCTTTGGGATGTTGCCGATCCATGAAGATCTGGCGGTAGCTGTGAATGTTCCCTTCATAAAGGACCACCACCACCTTATCGGTCTGGATAATCTTGGTCGGGTACGGATCGCGCCGCGGTACGCCGGTCGGCAGGCAGCGAGCTTCGGGGTCATCCACACCCAAGTTCGCCTGGCGTTCCAGGAACAGGGATTCGCCCAGTTTCGTCATCGGCACCTGACCGACGTCGTAGTCCTTGAACATGTCAGACGTGTATCCCGCGTAGCCCCAGACTCCGGTAAGATCCACCTTGCCGTCTTTGGTCCTCGGAGTAGGTCCGTCAGGTCCCTTGGCGATACGCCGCCCCTTACGCTGCTTCATCGGCACGGTGCTTTCGGCCGGAAATTGGCCATTCGCCGGAGCCGGAATAAACGGCACCAACAGAGCTGCGGTTACGGCCACCGCGAAAAATGGGACAACAAGCTTCATGGATTGGGACTCCCTCGCCTGGCTATTGTCGCAGATCCGCCACAGGTTTTAAATATGCGGGATGGCAAAGTTCACGCTCGGCCACCACTGGGCGATAAGTCATCTTGAGGGAACTGAGCGCATGCCACTAGACGTCCTGATCGTCGACGATTCTGCCGCGATCCGTAAGATCTTACACCGGGTGCTGGTACAAGCGGAACTTCCGCTGGGGAAGGTCTTGGAAGCCAATGATGGACAGGAGGCACTCACTTCGTTGGCCTCCAACTCGATTGGCTTGATTCTCTCCGATATCAATATGCCCAATATGGATGGGATTGAGATGTTGAGCAAAATCAAGGCGAATGAAGCCTGGAAGAACGTCCCCATCATTATGATCACCACCGAAGGCAGCCAGGAAAAAGTCATGCAGGCGCTGCAGTTAGGGGCGTCGGGGTACGTACGTAAGCCGTTTACGCCGGACCAGATCAAAGAAAAGCTCGTTGGGCTGGTCTAAACCAGAAGGGGTCAAGATGGATCGAATACACAGAGAAGACATAGTTAAGATGATGCATAGCGCAACGGAATCGGTCTTCTCGACGATGCTCAACCTTCCGGTGGCGCGGGAGCCGATCCGGCAGGAAGCAGGCGATCCGGCTCCCGTCGACGGGGTGGTTGCATTGGTCGGCATTGCCGGCACTTGGACGGGTACGGGCCATATCTACTGCTCCGCTGAGTTTGCTTGCCAACTTGCTGGAGCGCTCCTGATGTCGGAATACAAGGCCGTGGATGATGACGTCCTCGATGCCGTCGCGGAAGTGGCCAACATGATTATCGGGAACGTGAAGACGAACCTGGAAGAATCGCTCGGGCCTCTGGGACTCGGCGTTCCCACTGTCATCTACGGCCGCAACTACCAGGCCCGAACCGGCAGCGTCCACGATTGGACCGTCATCCCGTTTCGCTGCGGCGACGAAATCCTGGAGATCCGCTTCTGTCTGATGCCCACCGCGACCAGCAATCGGATCCTACCGGTCCGTCCGGAAACAGCGATGGCTTAGCCAAAACGCGTAAAAGCGTAATGTTTTCAGTGCGCGCAGCTATGGACACCTCCCGTATAATTGAGGGATGCCAGTCCAATCACTGGAGTGGAGCAGTCTGACACTCCGCCCGCGCCTTGCGGCGCTGGGCGTGATGGTGGCTGGGTTCGCTACGCTCCTGTGGGGCCTCCTCCAGTGGCATCCAACCGACTTCGGCCTCTTCTTGGGCTACCTCACCGTTGCCACCGGAGCCGCCGCGCTGCGTATCCGCCTTCCCGGCTTGGCAGGCGCGCTTTCCCTGCACTTCTTCTTCGTCCTCATCTGTATCCCCCAGTTGAGCCTCACCGAGACGCTGTTGATCTCCTGCGCCGGGGCGCTTCTGCAATGCCTGGTTTTCATGAAGCCGCTCCGTGGCTTCGGCGTCGCCTTCGATATCGCTGTGGCTTCGCTCTCGGCGGCCGCCGCCGTCTGGGTCTATTCCAGCTTGGCCGCTGGCAATGCTGGTCGCTCCCCCCTGCTGCTGGTCGTCGCCGCCAGCGTAATCTTTCTCGTCACCGCAGCACCGGGTGCACTCGTCGTCGCCTTGGCGCAACGCCAACCTATCTTCAAGATCTGGCGAGAAAACTACTTCTGGACCTTCCCCCATTACATCGCCGGCGGTGGCGCGGCAGGCTTGCTCAGCCTCATGAGCAATCACACCGGCTGGGAAACGGCGCTTCTCATCGTCCCTGTCATTTACTGGATGTTTCATTCCTACCGCTACTACGTCGACCAGTTACACGAGGAACGCAGGCAAGTCCGCGAGCTAGGCAGTTTGCACTTCCGCACCATCGAAGCCCTGGCTCTGGCCATCGAAGGCCACGACCCGAACAAACATGGCCACCTGCGGCGCGTCAGCATCTACGTCACCGAGATCGGCCGCCAGATGCGCCTGCCTGAACCCGAATTGCAGGCACTGCACGCCGCCGCCATGCTGCATGACATTGGCAAGCTCGCGGTACCCGAACACATCGTCACCAAACCCGGCCGCCTCAGCGAAGCCGAGTTCGAGCGCATCAAGATCCACCCTGTGGCTGGCGCGGAGATCTTAGAACAAGTGCAGTTCCCTTATCCCGTGGCTCCCATGGTCCGCGCGCATCACGAGAAGTGGGATGGCACCGGTTACCCTTCAGGTCTCAAGGGCACCGAAATCCCCGTCGGAGCGCGCATCCTGGCCGCAGTGGATTGCCTCGACGCGCTGGTGTCGGACCGCTATCATCGCCGCGCCATGACGCTCGATCAAGCCATGGAATACCTGCGCGCGGAGTCGGGCAAGAGCTTCGACCCCGAAGTGATTGCCATCCTTTCGATGCGCTATCGGGCTCTAGAGGACAAAGTCCAAGCCGCGCGACAACAGCAACAAGAGCTGCGCCCAGGTGGCACGCCCATGCCCGCCGCGTTCGAGGCTCCGTTCCTGACGCGGATCGCCGAGGCTCGGCAAGAGGAGCAGCAGTTCTTCCAACTGGCCCGCGACCTGGGCAACTCGCTGAGCCTGGAGAAGACCTTTGCCGCCTGCGCAAACCGTCTGCAAGCCATGTGCCCCCACGATTCGCTGGTGATCTTCCTGCGCCGGGACCGGACTCTGACGCCGGAGTACGCCAGCGGCTCCTACCTGGAGCTTCTGTCTTCCTTCCCCGTGACGTGGGGCAAAGGTGTCGCCGGCCGTGTCGCGGAGCAGCGAACTCCTCTCGTAAACGCAGATCCAACCGAAGAACTCTCCGTTTGCGGTGCCCCGCCCGCCGGCCAACTGCTCTCGGCCATCGCCGTGCCTATCGAAGGCGTCACGGAACTCATCGGTGTCATCGCGCTCTATTCACGCACAAAGGACCCATTCAACGCCGACTACCTGCGCGTGTTGTCCGGTGTCGCCACACGCGCCGCCGGTGCAATCGAAAACGCCCTCAAGTACAACCAAGCTGAGCAATCGGCCACCACCGACGTCCTAACGGGGCTCCCCAATCCCCGCTCGCTGTTCCTGCACCTGGATGGCGAACTCGCGCGCGCCCGCCGCAGCCGCGATAGCGTCACCGTGCTGGTCTGCGATCTGGATCGCTTCAAGCAACTCAACGACGTGCATGGCCACATGGAAGGCAATCGAGCTCTGCGCGCCGTCGCGCAAGCCCTGAAAAAGCAGTGCCGCGAATACGATTTCGTAGCCCGTTTGGGTGGCGATGAATTTGTCGTCGTGCTGCCCACGCATCGCGCCGGAGCGGTCAACGCCAAGATCGAGCAACTGCGCAACTCCATATCCGCTGCCGTGGTCGATATCGCAGGGGGCGCGGGCTTAGGGATGAGCATCGGCCACGCCTGCTACCCCGAAGACGGCGAGGACGCCGAAGCCCTGCTCGCCGCCGCCGACCGCCGCATGTACCGCATGAAACAGGAGTCCATGGCCCAGTCGGTCAACTCCACCACGCTAGAATTGCAGCGCCTCAGCGAAACATTGGGCCCTCGGACGATGATTCAGTGAGCCTGGTGCGCTAGAATATCAAAAGAACACTCCGAAGCGGGAGTAACTCAGTGGTAGAGTCTCAGCCTTCCAAGCTGTTGGTCGCGGGTCCGATTCCCGTCTCCCGCTCCAATTTCCCCTTCGTCCCGTAGCCTACACCCCTATCTCTTCTGGCGCAGCGCGTGTAACATGGCTACCGATTCGTTATAGGCAGCGTGCGCCTTCTCGGCCGCCTCCGCAGCGGCCACCCACAAAATGTCAGCCTCAGGCCCGTTGTCTTTGATGCACTTGACCAAGGCCTCGTCTCGGGTCTTGATGGCCTCCACGTACAGGCGACCCTGAACCAACATGTCGTTTACTAGGCGTTCAATCTCTGGATTCATACCTGAAAGCTTAAGCACGCCGAGCGCCAGAATCATCCGAATGTGATTCAACTACGCCCCTGCCGACGCAAAATCGCCAACGCGGTGGACTCTTGCCGATGAAGTACATGGCACCGATCGAGGGGTACCGGGGGTGATCTCGATCCAGTACCGGAGGCAAACTCCCCCAAGCGGCAATGGGGGGTAGAACTAAGGTGTAAGCCGGGTCGTAGGGATGGGGTGGGGTTGGTAGTATGGGGCCGGGACAATTTATGACAAAGTATCTGGTCTTATTTACGTTTGGCGCGCTCCTGTTTGAACCAGCGGCCAGCGCGCAGTTTCCGGGGGCGAATTTTGCTTCTTCGATCGGCAGCGCGGCCGGCAAACGGATCAGCGACCAAATGAGCACTAGCCTCCGACAGGGCACGCGGGCATTTGGCGGTTCGGGGGCGAAGGCGAAGCAGGGGGCAGCCGGGGGTCCCGCGGCAAAGGCCGCTGTGGCACCACCGCCCGCACCAGTTCCACCGCCCCCACCGCCGCCGTTGCAGCGATTGGTCACCACTACTAAGAAGATGACGGCCCCTGCGTGGATGACCGGCGAGACTCCGATTGGTCCGCCGCCCCCTCCGGCGCCTCCGGTGAATGTGGACTTGGCGTTGATCGCGAAGGGGATGGAGCGGGATTCGCTGCTCGCGTTAGGTAGACCGTCGTCGAAGATGACTCTGTACGAAGACGGGCACTTGGTGGAGATCTATCAATACCGCAACCAGACGGTGGCGTCGGGAACGGTGAGGTTGCGCGACGGGGCCGTGTCGGCGGTTGAAGCGCGGCCGTAGCGGATACGAAGTAGCCTCCGCAAATCGAACTACAACTAGCAAGGTGGCCACCTTGGCCAGAGATTATCGCGATCAGCAAGAGTATTGCCGCTCCGACCACAGACCCACTAATGAGAAGTGCCTTCACCCAACCTTTCATGGGGTTGATATTCAAGGACTGTACATCGTGGTAGGCCACGTTTACGGGATCGGGACGCTTATTCCATCCACCTGGGTTCCGTTTCGGAGTTTGACGCGCACGCGGGTGCCCGGTCGGCTTTGGGCTAGCCGCACTTGAATCGATGGCGGCTCCGTTTGCGCCGGAGCCGGTGCTGCCATCAAGAGTATACAAATGATCGCGAACCGTGGAATCGGCGTCCGGACGCAACGCACTGATCGGTATGGCGATGGGCGGAGGCAGTGGGCTGCCGGTTGCCGCAGTAGTTCGGATCCGCGAGGGTCCAGAGATGCGGGCTCAATTTGGTGCCATCGTCGGTCTAACCGTTGGGGCTATGGTTCCCACGGGCGGATGGAAAGCGGTTTATGAAGTGCCCTAGAAGCTGAGTGGGCCGAAACCGGGTTGCTGGAATTCGACGGGCGCTACAATACTTCTGATGATTCCGCATGAACCGACTGTTGCTGTACCACTGAATCCTGGGCGAGTGCATCAGGCGCTCACTTCCTATCAACTGCCGATGGCGTTGAAGGGGGCTCTGGAACTGGACTTATTCAGCCTGATCGCGGCGGGGGCTACTACTGCCGAGGCGATTGCTCCGCTGTGCCAGGGCACGGAAAAGGGAGTGCGCGTGTTGTGCGACTACCTCACGGTCAATGACTTCCTCACGAAGACGGGCGGGGCTTATGCGCTGGTGCCGGATACGGGTCCGCTGCTGGATCGCAATTCGCCACACTACATGGGCTCAGTCGCGGGGTTCTTTACGCATCCGGTGATGGTGGCGAAGTATACGGATGTGGCGGCGCTGGTTCGGAACGGCGGGGCGGTGGATCATACGCTGGCTCCGAACGAAACCATCTGGGTGGAATTTGCGCGGCGCATGGCTCCGATGTTCGCGGTGCCTGCTCGTCTGGTGGCGCCGCAGGTCACTGCGCCGGGTCGGCCGGACAAGGTGTTGGATGTTGCGGCGGGGCATGGGCTGTTCGGGATTCATGTGGCGCTGCATAATACTGCGGCGGAAGTTACGTTCCAGGATTGGGACAACGTGTTGGATGTGGCGCGCGAGAACGTGGTCCAGATGGGCGTTGCGGAGCGGGCTCACATGCTGCCGGGTAGTGCGTTCGAGGTGGACTTCGGGACTGGCTACGACGTGGTGTTGCTGCCCAACTTTCTGCACCACTTCGCGATGGACACGAACGTCACTCTGCTGAAGAAAGTGTGGGCGGCGCTGAAGCCGGGTGGGTTGGTCGCGGTGATCGAGTTCGTGCCGAACGAAGACCGCATCTCGCCGCCGGACGGAGCACTGTTCGCGATGCGCATGCTGGGTACGACTCCTTCGGGGGACGCTTATACGCTGATTGAGATCGATGGCATGCTGCGCGAGGCTGGGTTCGGTGCCAGCGAGGCTCGGAGTCTGCGTCCGGCGCATCAGCAATTGATTGTCGCGACGCGTTCTTAATTCCTATGAAATTCTCTGCCAATTTAAATATGTTGTTTCAGGAGTTTCCTTTTCTGGACCGGTTCGCCGCGGCGGCGGGGGCTGGGTTTCCCGGCGTCGAGATTTTGAATCCTTATGTGAAGCCGGCGGAGGTGGTCGCGGAACGGTTGCGCGCGACGGGGTTGGAGTGCGCGCTGATCAATGTGCCTCGCGGGAATTGGGATGAAGGGGAGCGCGGGCTGGCGGCGATCGCGGGGCGGGAGCGCGAGTTTGAAGATCACTTAACGCTGGGGCTCGAGTATTGTGCGGCGCTGGGGTGTGAGCGGCTGCATGTGTTGGCGGGGGTCGGCGGGGATCATGCGACGTACGTCGCGAACTTGCGGCGGGCTGCGCTGATCGCGGCTGCACAGGGAGTGACGTTGACGCTGGAGGCGTTGAACGCTCGGGACATGCCGGGGTATTTTTTGCGGACGCAGGCGCAGTCGGCGGCGGTGGTGGAAGAGGTGGGCGAGGCGAACGTGCGGACGCAGATGGATTGTTACCACATGCAGATCACCGAGGGCGACTTGGAGATGAAGCTGCGGCGGTACATCGGCCTGTGCGGGCACGTGCAGATCGCGGGTGTGCCGGGGCGGCATGAGCCGAGCGTGGGGGAAGTGAACTACGGGTACGTGCTGGGAGTGTTGAAGGAGCTCGGGTATGAGGGATGGGTGGGGTGCGAGTATCATCCGGCCGGGGGGACGGCTGAGGGACTCGGGTGGATGCGGGGGGTGTGAGTGCTGGCCATGACGAAACCTGTTGGCGCGACCATGTGCAAAAATGAGGACGTGAGCCATTACGCGGTCGTCATTCACGAGGAGCCCGAGGGCGGCTATTGGGCGGAAGTGCCCGCGCTGCCGGGTTGTTACTCGCAAGGTGAGTCGGTCGGAGAGCTTCTTGAGAACGTGCGCGAGGCTATCAGCGGCGTTCTCGAAGAGATGACCGAGCAGGGGCGCAGTCCGGAGTCCAATATCCAGATTTTGGACGTGGCCGTCTGAAGCCCCTTTCGGGACTTTATTCTTCAAAGTAATCGGGGTCGAGCCGTCTAATGTGATAGCTAGCAACTTCGCTAACGCCCACGCCGAAATCGATCATCCATCCCGCAAGTTCCTCACCGTCGATCAGAACAATGCGCTTCTCGATACGGGTAACGTAATCTTTTGCGTCAGCACTGAATTGAGACGTGGTGATAAAAACGCCCTTGCGTGCTCGATGTCCTTCGAGGCTTCCGGCGAAGGCTTGAATCTGTGGCCTTCCAACCGTGTCGGCCCAGCGTTTCGCTTGGACGTAGATTTGGTCTAATCCCAGTCGATCTTCCTTGATGATTCCGTCGATGCCGCCGTCTCCCGAGCGGCCAACGGCTTGCCCCGCATCCTTCAGAGAACCGCCGTAACCCATCTTCACCAATACATCGACAACCAGACGCTCAAAGAACGCAGGTGTTGCGCTTCGGATGGACTGCAAAAGTTCATCCGCTAGTTGGCGTCGCAACTGTTGGTATCCGGCTTCAATAGCTTCGATGGGAGTACCAGTGTCGGCTGCCGGTAGCGCCTCGGCGCTCGTAGGGGTTGAACGGTTGGGCCTGATGAATTCAAGGAACTCAGGATATCGACGCAGAACAGCACCATTGATGTTGGGCGGATTTGAACGCAGCAATTCGGTTCCTCGTGGGGTTATCCGATATTGCGCTCGCGCCACAGGCTCTATTAGGCCTGCCTTCTTCATATAGGTACGTGCCCATCCCATCCGGTTCGCGAATACCGTGTCCTGGCCGCTGGGAATCCGCTCTGCTAGCTCTTCATCGCTCAATTGCAATCGCGATGCCTCCTGCTTGAATATCTCGCGTATGTGAAACGTTTCCCCGTGTTCAAGGATCCGCAGAAAAGGCAGCATGAGGTCTTCGTAAGTGGGAATCGGCATTGGTCCTACCAGAGATGCTACCACCCGTTAGCATTCATAGCCCCTTTCAGGCGAGACTAGAGAGAACCCCTTTTATGGCTGAATCCCCGATTACTTCGCGCGAGAAAGATTTCGCTACCTGGTACCAAGATGTTGTCCTGTTGGGCGACATGGCGGAGCCTGCTGAGATTGTCAAAGGCTGCATGGTGATCAAGCCCAACGGTTATGCCGTTTGGGAGCGGTTGCAACGCGAGCTGGATGACCGGTTCAAGGCCACGAACCATCAGAACATTTACCTGCCGCTGCTGATTCCGGAGAGTTTCCTGAAGAAAGAAGCGGAGCACGTGGAAGGGTTCTCGCCGGAACTCGCTGTGGTCACGCATGCGGGCGGGAAGCAACTGGAAGAACCGTACGTATTGCGGCCTACTTCGGAGACCATCGTGGGTCACTTCTTTGCGAAGTGGATTCAGAGTTATCGCGATCTGCCGTTGCTGTTCAATCAGTGGGCGAACGTGATTCGGTGGGAGCTGCGGACTCGCATGTTCCTGCGTACGACCGAGTTCTTGTGGCAGGAGGGGCACACGGCGCACTCTACGCATGAAGAGGCGTTGGAAGAAGTGCTGCGGATGCTCGATGTCTATGCCGATGTTGCCGAGAACGTGATGGCGATGCCGGTGATCCGGGGCGTGAAGACTCGGGCGGAGAAGTTCGCGGGGGCTGTGCGGTCGTATTCGATCGAGGCGATGATGCAGAACGGTCTGGCGCTGCAGGCGGGCACTAGTCACGATTTGGGACAGAACTTCGGCAAGGCGTTCGATGTGACGTTCCAGTCTTCGGAAGGCAAGCTGGATTACGTTTGGCAGACTAGCTGGGGCGTGAGCACGCGGTTGATCGGCGGGCTGATTATGACGCATTCGGATGACAAGGGGCTGGTGCTGCCTCCCAAGATGGCTCCGCGCAAGGCTGTGATTGTTCCGATCTTCCGCAAGGAAGAAGAGCGCGGGCCAGTGATGGAAGTCGCGACGAAGTTGGCGAAGGATTTGGGCGCGCATATCGATACTCGCGAGGGGCATTCGCCGGGGGCGAAGTTCTTCCATTGGGAACGGCGCGGGGTGCCGGTGGTGTTTGAGTTGGGTCCTCGGGATGTGGCTAGCGGGAATATCGTGATGAAGCGGCGCGATACGGGCGAGAAGGTTATCATTCCGCAGACTGAGGCTGTTACTAAGCTCGCGGAGACTTTGGAGGCTATGCAAACGGATCTTCTGGCGAAGGCTCGGTTGCGGCTGAAGGAGAATACGGTGACGGCGAATTCGATTGGCGAAGTCGAGGAGATCCTGCGGTCGGTGACGGCGGAAAAGGGCGGCGGGAAGTTCGTGATGGCGCACTTGAAGGATGACCCGGCGAATGATGCCCGGATCAAGGAGTTCAAGGCTAGCGTGCGGAACATTCCGCTCGTCGATGAATTTGACGGGCCGGGGAAGTGTATCTTGACGGGGGAGACGGTGGATCGGCGGGTTGTGATCGCTAAGTCTTACTAAGATTTCACGCAAAGACCGCAAAGCTCGCAAAGAACTACTTTTTGCGTTTGGATTTTTGCTGGCGTTGTTGCCAGGCTGTTTGTAGGGCTCCGGTTAGGACGTCTTTGGAGGCTTTGGCTAGGACGATGTGGGTCATGCCCATGCGGCCCCAGCCTCCGGCTATGGACTGGAAGACTTCGGGGGCTTCTGCTACGAACGCGGACTGCTGTTCGGGAGTTAGCATCAGGTTGCCGTAGCCTTGGGCTTGGTGGGCCAGGGTCGCGAAGATGCGGCCGGCTACTCGGAAGTCGGGCGAGCCCATGTGAGAGGCCTCTTCGGCTCCTTCCAGGCTGAGGGCGATGCGGCGGAAGTCGGCCGGGGTCACGGGTTGAGTTTACCGCATATAATCTAGGCAGATGCGCTTCCTGCTGCACCTTTTGATTGCTGGCGCTGCGTTTGCGGCTAGCCCGCAGTTCGATCTGCGCGACACCACAGGGGCTCGGCACACTGCGGTCGAGTGGCGCGACAAAAAAGCCGTAGTGGTCTTCTTCATCATGACGGACTGTCCGTTGTCGAACGGGTACGTGCCGGAGATGAACCGGATCGCCTCCGAATACAAGAAACAGGGTGTGGCGGTATATGCTGCGCACTCGGATCCATTCGTCGGCGATGCTGCGGTGAAGACCCATGTGCAGGAGTTTGGGTACACGTTTCCGGTGTTGCTGGATACGAAGCTGACGCTGGCTCGGGCTGCGGGGGCTGCTACTGTTCCCGAGGTCGCGGTGTTCTCGGCGGGCGGCGAACTCCAGTATCTGGGTCGCATCGACAATCGGATGGAAGATATTACCCGGCGACGGAATGTGGCTACGGAGTTTGAACTGCGCTCGGCGTTGGATGCTGTGGTCGCGGGCAAGGCTCCAAAGGTGGCGCGGACTCGAGCGGTGGGGTGTTCGATCAATTTGGAAGGCGTCAAATGAAACTGGTTGCGATCCTGATGGTGTCGGCGGCGACGATGGTGGCCGCGCCGACTTTCAACAAAGACGTTGCCCCGATTCTGTTTGAGAACTGCGCGACTTGTCATCGCCCTGGGGAGGTCGCACCGTTTTCGTTGCTCACCTATCAAGACGCGGCGAAGCGGGCTTCGTTGATTGCGCTGGCTACGGGGAAGCGGTTCATGCCTCCTTGGAAACCGGAGCCGGGGTTTGGGGAATTCGCGCATGAGCGGCGGTTGACGGATGCGCAGATCGCGACGTTGGCGGAGTGGGCATCGACGGGAGCAGCGGAGGGCGAGGGCTCGGCTCCGGTGGCTCCGAAGTTTCCGCAGGGATGGCAACTGGGCGAGCCGGATCGCGTGTTCAAGATGCCGGTTTCCTTCGAGGTTCCCGCGGACGGGCCGGATCGATTTGAGTGCTTCGTGATTCCATCGGAACTGGCGCAAGACGTGTACGTGGGAGGAGCGGAATTCCGGCCGGGGAACGCTCGGGTGGTGCATCATGCGCTGGTGATGGTGGATACGACGGGTCGCGCGCGGGAACTGGCGAAGGAGAATGGCGGGTCGAGTTATCCGTGTTTTGGAGGGGCTCGGATTGGTGCAGGCGGACTGTTGTTTGGATGGGCGCCGGGTTCGGTACCGCCGCCGGTAGAAGCGGGGATTTCGCGCAAGTTGGAGAAGGGTACCGATATTGTCGTGCAGCTCCACTATCATCCTTCGGGGAAGGTGGAGCGGGATCAATCGATGTTGGGACTGCATTTGTCGGGTCCGCCGACCAAGGGCGTGGCGACGATGTTGATGTTGAATACGAACCTCTACATCCCGGCAGGGGCTACGGATTATTGGGTGAAGGCGTCGATGACGCTGCCGCAGGATGGCGAGCTGTTTGCGATTGCTCCGCATGCGCATTACTTGGGCAAGGAGATGAAGCTCAGCGCGCACTTGCCGGACGGGTCAGTGAAGGCGCTGATCTACATTAAGGATTGGGATTTCAATTGGCAGGGGCAGTATCGCTATAAGGATGCGATCAAATTGCCGGCGGGGACGCGGATTGAGTTGGAGTACAGCTACGACAATTCGGCCGGGAATCCGCAGAATCCCTCGAATCCGCCGAAGATGGTCCGGTGGGGGGAGCAGACCACGGACGAGATGGCGGTGGCGTTCCTGGGGATCTTGCTGCCGACGCCGGCGGATGTGGCTCCGTTCCAACGGTCGGTGCAGCGGCAGATGCTCGAGAGTATTTTGACGGGGCTGGAGAATTTCGACGATCTACCACCGGAGATTCCTCCGGCGACGGCGGCGGGGCTGAAGCGTGCGTTGCTGTTGTTCGATCGGAACAAGAATGGGAAGCTCGATGAGGACGAGCGGGTGGGGTTGATGCGGTTGTTGGATACGCTGGGGGCGCGGTAGGGGCGTTGACATTCGAGACAGCCCGCCCAGACAGAACCCGCTTAGCCGCCATAGGTTTCAACGAAGGTCGGCGCGTCAGCACGCGGCCAGAAGTCCGTCGTCCGACTCTGGACTCACGGTGGTCACCAACTGGCAGTCAGCGCTGCGAAAGTAACGGCCGCTCCGGTACCTTCGGCGTCGGAATAGCCGCGACCCGCATCATGCACCCCAGAAAAACCGCCACCGGAGCTATAAAAAGCAGTGTCAAATACATAGCAATAACCAGATACACCAGTTAGTGCTCCGTTACAGCCAAAATCACATTTTTTTGTTGCCCCGCCCTTCCGGGAAAACCCCTGAATCGTTTAAGATACGAATAGGCCGGGATAGCTCAGTTTGGTAGAGCGCTAGATTTGTAATCTTGAGGCCACCGGTTCGATCCCGGTTCCCGGCTCCAGTTCCTGCCCATTTCCAGGGCTACCTTCCCTACCGCCTGCGATTCTGCAGGATTCCCTGCCCTTGTAAGCGTCGCCCGGAGCCTGGGGTTGCGGCTGTGTAGGTCACTTCCTGACCGGGGACCGAGGCCAGGGCTCGCAGGGCGCTGTCGGAGAGCGGGTTTTTGCCGTCGGCGGGGGTGAATAGTTTGCTGGTGGGATCGTAGAGAAGGGTTGTTACGCGGCCGTTTCTGGCTAACGTCGCGATCAGGTCGCATTCCGTGGTCAGGCCGTTCAAGGCCTTGGACGTAAACGGGGCAGCGGCGCGTTGCATTAGCAGGGTGACGCGCGGGTTGACGGAGCCGGCGTTGTCGCCGGTTAGCGTTACTTGCTGACCTACTATCGGGGCCAGGTCTGTGTCGAAGGCCAGCATGAACTGTTCCACGTCGCGACGGGTGGCGTTGGGGTTGAGTTGTGGGAAGCCGGAGTTCGACGTGGGGCGGAATACTGCCGCCGAAAAGAAGCGGAACAGAGTATCGGCCGAGCCGTCGCCGGTGAAGCCGAAGCCGCGGATCTGATCTCCCATGGGGCCGCTATCGGGGGCGTCGAAGAAGCTCACGGGCGGGTTGCCAAACATGCCGATTTTGGCGTATTGGTTGCGCAGGTGGGGGATCTTCACGATCTGCGTCAAGGCTTCAAAGCTCTGGTTGGTGCCTGTGCCGAAGAATCCCTTGGAGGGGTCCAGCGCGTGGCAGCCGGCGCAGTTGAAGGACGACTTTCCGAGGAGTTGATCGACAGCCGCGCTGTTGACTCCGTCGGAGGGTCGCGGGCCGGAGAAGAAATCGGAGCCGCGCTGCTGGGAGGCGGTCAAGGTGTTATCTAGATTGCGGACCGGGTTCGGGGGCAACTGCACTTGCAGCTGGAAATCCGCGAAGCGCTGCATGTCGGCGGCGGAGGGGCGGACGGGGCTCCCGATCAAGCCTTGGAACGCGCCTACGAAATTCTTGAAGGACACTGCGGCGTCGACGGGGTCACTGCCCAGTTCGCCGACGGAACGGTCACCGCGCCAGTGCATCGCGCCGGAGTTGCGGAGTCCGCGCAGGGTCTGGGTGGTGAAGGGTCCCTTCATGGGATGGAAATCTTCCGGCACGCCGGTGCCGTTGAGCGGCGTGGTGATGCCTGCAGCGCCCGTGATGTTCAGGAAACCGAGCAGGTTACGGAACACGATCGGGATAGCGCTCTTGGACACCGTCGCGTCGGGGTTGCCCAGATCCCAAGCGAGGTCGTCCATGTCTCCGAACATGTGGCAACTGGCGCAGGTGGCTTCGCCATTGCCGGAGAAGCGCGTCGCGTCGTAGAGCATGGGGCGGCCTTGCACCACCGAGGCGGGCTCGGGATTCGGCAGCGAGAAACCGGCGAGTTCCTGTTTGGTCTTGAGGTCAATGATCTTGACCGCGTTGTCGAAGCGCGTCATCACGTAGAGCTGTCCGCGGGCTTCGTCGAGAGCGAGGCCACTGACACCGCCTCCACTGACAGCGATGTAGTTGGCGCTGGCGGTGACAGGATTGAAGGAATCGTCTTCGAGCGCTTTGGTATTGAACACGCCTACCTTGCTGGAACCGAACGCGGCGACGTAGAGAGTTGCTCCATCGCTGGAGACAACCATATCCAGCGGCGTCGACAAGCTGTATTGCTTGGCGTTGGGATCGAAGTAGGGCGAGGAGGCGAGGGTCTTGTAATCGATGTGTTTATTGAGATGGCGCGGGGTCACGGTGGAGCCGGAGATGACGGTGATGCGGGCTTCGGCCAAGTGCCCTTGCACGGTGCTGCCGGCGAAGGTACCGGGACCTTCGAAGCGCACGTCATTGAAGGCTTCGGTGTTGGACACGTAGAGCTTGCCGCTGATGGGATTGGTCACCATATTGAACAACGTGGTTCCAGCGTGGGCGTAGGCGGAGCGCTGGGTGAGGGCGTTGGCGTCGAGCGCGAAGACGTCGGTATCGGGCAATTTGAAACGCACCGAATCATCCCACACGCGGCGCAGTTCGTCTTCCCAGTGGCCGGTCTGGTTGTTGTACTTGACGATGAGGCCGACCTCGGGTGCGGGCTCGCCTGCTGCATCCGTCGCAGGGCCAGGATTGCCGCCGGGGCTGATGGTGCCGTCGGAAAGCGTGCAGGGCTTGCGTTGGAAGCCGGTGCAGACGCGCGCTTGTTCGATGGTGGTGGTTTGATTGCCGGTGTGGAAACCCGCGACGTAGACGGTGCTTTTGTCGGGGCTGACGGCGAGGGCTCGCGGAGTGTCGGTGAAGAAGCTCATGATCTTCACGGGCGTACCGCCGAAGGTGGTGTCGAGATTCGCGGGATCGAAAATCCACACGTCGGCGCGCGAGATGCTGGGCGTGGTCATCTGCGGATCGCCCGCTCCGGGGACTTTCGCGATGGAGGGATCGGTGCGCTGCTGGCCGCGATGGGCGGTGGTGATGAATGCTCGTTGGGGATTGCCGGCGAAGGCGATGTCGCGGGGTTCGTCGCCGACGAGCAGGGTGCGGATCACGTGCGGGGTGCCGGTGAGGCTCACGATGCTGACGCTATCGGAGAGGTGGTTGACGACCCACACTTCGGTGTTGGTGCGGGCGGCGACGGCGACGGGCTCGAGGCCGACGGGGACGCGGGTGGGGCCGGGCGCGGAGGATGTGAGGTCGAAGATTTCGAGGGTGCCGTTGGGGGTGTTGACGGCGAAGAGCGACTTGCCGTCGGGGGATAAATTGAGCGGGCGGACTTGGCCGGATTCGAATTCGATGAAGGATGGTCCGGTAGAAACGGCGTCGCGTTCCTGGGCGATGAGGGCTCCGCCGATGGTGAGGACGAGGGCAGCGAGCGCTAGTGCCGCGATGGCGAGTTTTCGGTTCTTGGGCATGGCGGGTGTGCGAATGAACCAAGTTTAGCGGATCGGTGGAGGGGTGGGGCTTCGGGGGTGGGGCAAACCGCGGGGTCATCCAGGCAGAATGTATTTTCCCAACGCTGCTATCCTTAAAACTGACACGTTCCGGTTCGCCGCAGAAGAACCGAACACAATTGATGCAGCATTTTTCCGAGCTTAATCTTTGCTCCGCATTGCGGAACAACCTCGCTAAGAACGAATTCGTCACTCCGACGCCCGTGCAGGCGCAGGCGATTCCGCCGCTGATGGAAGGCCGCGACGTGGTGGCGACCGCGCAAACTGGCACAGGCAAGACCCTGGCGTTCTCCATTCCGGTGATTGAAGCTCTGGCCGCGGTTCCCCGCACCAAGAAAATAAAAGTCCTGATCCTCAGCCCGACTCGCGAACTTGCCATTCAGATCGATGAGGCATTCCGGCAACTCACCCCCGGAACGCGCATCCGCACCGCCGTGGTTGTGGGCGGCATGAGCGAGACCAACCAGTTGCGCGATATCCAGGCCGGGGCCGAAGTGGTGATCGCGACGCCGGGCCGGCTCTGCGACTATCTGGAACGGCGGCTGATCGATCTTTCCGCTGCCGCCACTGTGGTTCTGGACGAGGCCGATCGGATGCTCGACATGGGCTTTCTGCCCGCTCTGCGCATGATCCTGGATAAGGTTCCGGCGAAACGCCACACCATGCTTTTCTCGGCGACGATGGAGCAATCGGTGGCGGGCCTGGTCGCAAGTTACGTGCACAATCCCGTGCGGATCGCGGTGGAGGCGTGCGCACAAACGGCCGGCCGGATCGATCTCTTCTGCTACGAAGTCGCTCAGGGCTCCAAGTTCGATCTCCTTGAGTATCTGTTGAAGAACGAAGAGGGCTCTTTCCTCATCTTCGTGGCCACCAAAGAGGGCGCCGACAGGCTCACGAAATTTCTGGAGCGCGGAAGACATAAGGTGACCTCGATCCACGGCGACCGCTCCCAGAGCCAACGGAACGCCGCGCTACAGGGCTTCAAAGACGGTGTTTACCGTATTCTAGTCGCCACCGACGTGGCGGCGCGCGGGATTCATGTGGATGACATCGCGCATGTCGTGAACTACGATTTGCCGCAAGAGCCGGAAAACTTCGTTCATCGCATCGGACGCACCGGCCGCGCCGGCGCACGGGGCGCTTCCTGGACCTTTGTGACTCCGTTCGAACGCCGCGATGTGCGCAACTATGAGCGCACACTCGGGATTGAGGTGCAATTTCGCGAACTGCCGCCGCTGCCGCGGCCCATCGGGCTCATAACGGACCTGGACGCGTATTTCGCTTCGATGAGTACCAGCCAGCCGTCGGGCCACGAGCCGAAGCCGACCACGGCAACCGCACCGGCAAAGACAACGGCAACCGCAACCGCAACCGCAGCGACAACGGCAACGACGGCAAAGACAGCGACAGCGACAACTACAACGACAAAAAAGGTCCCACGTAGTCGCCGGCGTCGCTGAAGTTCGCTGATCCATCTTTGACAGCTCCTATGCTGTCGGCCATACGGACACTACTTTTGCGCGGGACGGCTCCCCCCCTCAGGCCTGTGCGCGCCGTGCCTGCGTGATATTCTCTGGAGCATGAAGCAGGGCGCTCGACGTCGTTATGGTCAGGGTTATGGTCAGGGTTATGGTCAGGCTCACGGCCTAGCCGCTGTCTTGCTTGCCGCGATGGCATGCGGCTTCACTGGCACATTGGCCAGCGCGCAAAGTAACGATCTCCTCACTGCCGCCGGACGGGGTGACCTGCCCACCGTCAACGCGCTGCTGAAGGCTGGAGCCGATGTGAACGATGCCAAGTACACAGGTTCGGGCTCCACCACGGCGTTGATGGAGGCGGCCTCTCATGGCCACTTGGAGGTAATTCAAGCGCTACTAGCAGCGAAAGCCGACGTCAACGCGACGCAGGGGCGCAGTTCGACGGACGGCGATACGGCACTGACACTCGCCACGATGAATGGCCACATGAACGTGGTCCAAGCGTTACTCGCAGCGAAAGCCGATGTCAACGCTGGCTCCAGACCGGCACTGTACGTTGCGGCCACGATAGGCAACCAGGAAATGGCCAAAGTGCTGTTGGCCGCGAAACCTGATCTCGACCGACAGGATCCCTGGCTTGGCGCAACAGCACTGATGCAAACGCTTGCGCCGTGGGGAAGCGGGTTTGCCCCGCCCAATCAACTCCAGCCTTCCAGTAGCCGCTGGGAGATCGCGCGCCTGCTGGTGGATGCGGGGGCGAATGTAAACGTGATGACTAGGGCGGGCGTCACTGCTTTGATGTTCGCGGCGCAGGAAAACAGTCCAAGGGGTCTGGAGATGGTGCAGGCGCTGCTCGCCGCGCACGCCGATGTCAACGGAGGGTGCGTCTGTAGAACCGCGGCTCTGCTCCCCATTGGGTCGGCGAGACATTCCGGCGCTATGGGGTACACGGCATTAGGGCTTGCGGTGTCCAGAGGGAGCGTGGAGGTAGTGCAAGCCCTGCTCGAAGCGAATGCGCAGCGCGCCGCCAACGCTTCCATAGCTGTCGACGCGAAACAGTCCGGTGGGGATACTCCTTTGACGCTTGCGGCGGCGAGGGGCCGCTCCGATGTTGTGCGCCTGCTGCTCGCCGCAAAGGCCGATGTAGGCGCGGCGAACGACGACGGCAAAACAGCTTTGATGCTGGCTTTAGAGAATGACCACGCAGAAGTGGCAGAGCTTCTCAGAAGTGCGATCGCCACCCTTCCCGGGCAAAAGTAGCCCGACCGTTCTTGCTAGACTTGCCTCATGTTCAAGACCTTAACGCTGGTGCTGATGGTTGCATGTGGCAGTCTTCAAGCCGCTGACGGAGTGATGCAGAGTAGCGCCGAGATCTCCGCCGCTCTGAGCAAGGCGACGGCAAACGGGGGGATGAAGTCAGCCCCGGTGTCGATTGCCGATCAACATCGGATCAACGTGGTGAACCGAGTGTCGCCGGGAACCCCGCTCGCGCACATTGGGGAATCGGAACTGCACTACATCATCGACGGGGCGGCGACGGTGGTGATCGGGGGCAAGATCAGCGGTACGGCTGGCGCCGCGAAGGGCGGCTCGGGGGAAGTCATCGAAGGCGGGCAAACGCGGCGCGTCACCAAAGGCGATGTGGTCTTCGTGCCTGCGGGAACGCCGCATTGGTACAAGGAAGTGGAAGGGACGGTCACCTACCTGGAGGTCCGCTTCGAGGAGGGGAAGAAGTAGCGGCCGCAGATGTGGTCTTCCGCCGCGCGTCGGGTGCCGATTCCATATATACTGTGCGGTGAATGAAGAAGCTATTCTTTTTGCAGATCGCTCTGCTTGCAGGTGCCCTCGGCTTACGCGCCCAGCATAGTTTCATGCCCATCGACGTTGAGGATGGCGGCCGCCTCTACCGCGCTAACTGCTCCATCTGTCACGGCGCGCAGGGCGATGGGATCGCGGGCATTGACTTGGGCCACGGCAAGTTCCGCCGCGCGAAGAATGACGACGACGTCGCCGCGATCATCCGAACCGGCATCTCCGGGACGGCCATGCCGCCCACCAACTTCAGCGACTTTCAGTCGCTCACCATCGTCGCTTACCTGCACTCCATCGCTGCCGCCACTGCTACCAGCGCTTCTGGCGGAGACCCGGCACGCGGAAAGGCCATCTACGACGGCAACGGCGGTTGTGCGAGTTGCCACCGTATCCGGGGCGCGGACTCCCGTAGCGGTCCCGATCTGAGCGACATCGGCAATCTCCGGTTGGCCGGCGAACTCATGCGGTCCATCACGGATCCCGACGCGGAAATTCTCGCGCAGAACCGGACGTTCCGGGCGGTAACCAAAGCGGGCGCGACGATCACCGGCACGCTGCTCAACCAAGACAAGTATTCGGTGCAGTTGCTGGATTCCGCTGGACGCTTGACATCTCTCAGGCGCGCGAACCTGAAGGAATCCGGCGTCCTCGAAAAATCTCCCATGCCGTCTTACAAGGACAAGCTGAGTAATAGTGACTTGGCCGATCTAGTAAGTTATCTCGTCAACCTGAAAGGTGTGGAACTCCAATGAGAGCGCTCTTGTTATTGATGGTCGGGTCGACCGTGTGGGGCCAGGTTACGTTCGACCGTATCCTTCATGCCAACAAAGAGCCGCAGAACTGGCTCACGTATTCCGGCACCGAACTCAGTCAGCGCCACAGTCTCCTGACGCAGATCAATCCGGTCAACGCCAAGAACCTGGAACTGCAATGGGTGTTCCAGGCACGCTCGCTCGAAAAATTCGAAGCGACGCCTCTGGTTGTCGATGGGGTGCTCTACACCGTTCAGGCGCCGAACGACGTGGTCGCGATGGATGCGGTCACAGGCCGTGTCTTCTGGGTTTCCGAGTATGCGCCCTCGCCCGAAGCCCGCGTCTGCTGCGGTCGGGTGAACCGCGGCCTTGCGATCCTCGGCGATACGCTTTTTATGGGAACCATCGACGGGCATCTGCTCGCCCTGGATGCCAAGAGCGGCAAGCCCATCTGGAATGTGCCCGTCGCCAGGCCTGAAGCCGGTTACTCATTGATGCACGCTCCGCTGATCGTGAAAGACAAAGTGATCGTCGGGGTTGCGGGCGGCGAGTTCGGAATTCGCGGCTTCCTCGCGGCCTATGATGCGCGCACCGGCAAGCAGGCTTGGAAGTTCAACACCATCCCCGGTCCCGGCGAGCCTGGTAATGAAACCTGGTCCGGCGATTCATGGATGCATGGCGGCGCCTCGGTCTGGGTAACCGGATCTTACGACGAGCAGCTGAATCTGACCTACTGGGGAATCGGAAACCCCGGACCCGACTGGAACAGCGACGTGCGCGAGGGCTCGAATCTCTACAGCGATTGCGTGGTCGCTCTGGATGCCGATACCGGCGAACTGAAATGGTACTTCCAGTTCTCCCCCCACGACGACTTCGACTACGATGCCGTTCAAGTGCCCGTCCTCGCCGACATGGAGTGGAAGGGCAAAATGCGTCGCGTGATGCTGTGGGCCAACCGCAATGGTTTTTACTACGTCCTCGACCGGACCACCGGAGAGTTTCTGCAAGGCAAGCCGTTCGCTAAAGTGACCTGGGCCACCGGCCTCGACGACAGCGGACACCCCGTACGCGTGGCATCGGCGAATCCGACGCGAGAAGGCACACTGACCTATCCCGGCGTGCAGGGTGCGACCAATTGGTTCTCGCCTTCCTACAGCCCGCACACCGGCCTGTTCTATATCGACACCTGGGAAAACTATGGTTCAGTATTCACTAAGCTGCCGGCCGAGTATGTGGAGGGTCGGCGTTACACCGCTGGCGCGCCGCGTTCTCCCGTTCCTTCGCTGCGAGGGACGCAGGTAATTACTCGCACGGAGGACGAAGGCTATGGCACAATTCGCGCCCTCGATCCGAAGACCGGCACGCGCAAATGGGAATTCAAGATGTCCGACGTGAGCATGAGCGGCATCCTGACCACGGCTTCCGATGTCCTGTTTGCGGGTGGCCGCGAAGGTTACTTCTGGGCGCTGGACGCGCGCACGGGTGCTGAACTCTGGAAGGCGAATCTGGGCGGCGAGGTGGCCTCGGGTCCGATGACGTATTCGGTGAATGGACGTCAGTACGTTTCGGTATCGGCGGGCAACGCGCTGTTTACTTACGCCTTACGATCCGGCAACTAGATGCTCGCATGCAAGAGCTCTATAACGCTTTCAGGATCAGAATCCTGTGCTGCATGAGAAGTTCGCGGCATCATCCGTGCTGCCCTTGCCTTTGAATTTCGGCACCAACGGATACTGACACAGAATACGTGTACGAGGTCCGGACGGCGTCTGCCTCGACGCTGGCAGCGTCACCGGAGCCTTACCGTCTTCCACCCACGACACAAGCGCATCCAACTGACCCGAAGGCATCGCCCCCGGACCACCCGCACAGTGCCCGATGCCCGGAGCCACAAAGAACCGCAGGAACTGAGCTGTCTTCTCGGCTCCGCCCATCTGCTTCAACACACGCTGATAGTAATCGATCGTTCCCTTTGTCGTAATCAATTGGTCCGCCCAACCGTGCCACAACACGATCTTGCCGCCGCGATCGCGGAACTGGCTCAGGTCTGGATTATCCGTGCCGATCACAATCCCGTACTGCTCCAACGATTGATCCCAGAACCGCTCGAACAGCTCCGGAGTCAGCGCATTCGCATCGAATTGCGGATTCTGCAAGAGCCAGTATTTGATCCAGTCGGCAGTGAAGGTAAACGCCTGCGGCTGAAGCGGAGTTCCTCTCGTCGCCGCCAGCGCCGTCATATCTGCGCCCCACGGTTGACCGTGCCACAACAGAGTTCCATCGGCGCGCCGCGGCCCGTCCATCATCTTTTTGATCACATCGGCATCCGCGTCCGTGAAGGTGCCACACGTACCCGCCGCCTTGCCTACCAGCGTCTTCACATCGAAATTGCAGCGAGCCGGATCTTCAATCACACCATCCTTCACGGCATCAATCCCGTCACAGGCTTCGATGGCCGCCGCCGTGGCCGCTTGCAACTTGCAGCCCGGAACCGGATTCTTCGCCGCGTTCATCACCGCCGTGCTCCAAATGGATTGCATCATCAACTTCGGCCAGTTGATCGCCGGAGCCGCAGCCACAATGCCGTTGTAATCGTCCGGGTAGCGTTGCGCTTCACTCAACCCTTGCCGTCCCCCCGTCGAGCAGCCATTGAAGTACGAATACTTCGGAGCCACACCATACAGAGCCTGCGTCAAAGCCTTGCCCGTGACCGTCATCTCATGAATGCCGAGATGCGCATTGTCCCGCACCAGTTGCCAATTCAGATGGCCACTTGCATCCATCGCAAAATTGCCACTGCCGCCCTCATGCCCCGTATCCGTCGCGCCACCCGCATAACCCAACTGCAGCGGTTGATTCACACCCGCCTCATTGCCGCCCAGAAACCCGCCTCCGCCCGTTCCCAGGAACCGCCCGTTCCAATTCGCCAGCGGAATCGCAACCCAAATCCGAACTTTGTCCCCCGCCGGGGGATGCGTCGTGATGGCCGTTACACGGCAAACCTCGGCATTGTTGGCATCCACTTTCGCCGATTCAATTGTCGTGTTCGGCAGCGCCAGAGCCGCCAAACTTTCGCAAGTGCGCACCGGCTTCGTGTTGGCGATAGCAGCTTTCGGTGTGCTTCCCAGCGATGGCGCCACTGGAGCACCACCCTTCGGCGCCGGGCCCTTGGCTGCCCCTTGTTGGGCTTCACTCTGCATGACTACGGAGGCAAACAGCAGAGCCATCGCCAAAACGGGGCTCAGAGCGTTAAGGATTCTTTGCATGTAAGTCATGCCTCCTGGGATAGAATTCCCCGTAATTGTACCCTAGTCGCACCGCCCACTCCCCGATCGTGAGACCGCGATGGGCGGTAGTGATGTGGGCTCGTTATTTCAGTGAGTCCATGTAACTCTCGATTCCGTCCAGCACGCGCTCGAGGCCGAAATCGAAGCTCTCGTCCATGGTGCGTGGGCGGCCGCCGCGGGCCGGCAACGGGGACGCCTTGGATATGCCTCCCGATTTCGAGGAAAGAATGGCGGAGAGAATCGGATAGCGCGGGTCGTTGATCGCGCGACAGAGGTCGGAACTCACGGCCTGCGCCCACTGCTCGAACGAGATGCCGCGGGCGGTGGCTCTGGCTAGTGAGATTGCGGTGTCGGAGCTTCCGCTGACGTAACCGTGGACCACGCTGAGGACGTCCATCATGTCCTCGGGGCTCAGTCCGGTATCTGCGATGGTTTGCAAGAACGCTTCGTGCCAGCTGAGCCAGTTGGGTCCATGCGGGGCCGCGACGAACGGGAGCTCCGCCAGCCAGGGGCGCGAACACAACATGGTCCGCTTCGCGTAGGCCCAGAGCTTGACTTCCTTGCGCCATCCCTTACGTGGGCCGCTCCGTTGCGGAGGCGTGCCCAAGGCTGCGTCGACGGACGCATCGATCAGCGCTTCCTTGTTCGGGAAGTAGCGGTAGAGCGCCATCGTCGTGAACCCGAGCCGTTCCGCGACCGCTTGCATGGTGAGCGCGGCGAGGCCGTCTCCGTCCGCGACGCTGATCGCGGCCCGGACCACGTCCTCACGGCTCACGGTGGGTTTCGGTCCGCGGCCTGGCCGTTGTTGAGCGTCCCAGAGTAAAGCACTTCGCTTTTGAAGCTCTTCGTTCTGCGTGCTGGTCCCTGCTGTGGAACCGGCCGCGCGGGTCTTTCCTGCCATGAATTCCTTCTTGAAACATCTATTGACAGACAACTGTATATACCATACACTTATTTGTGTACGCTATACACAGAACGACTAGAGAAAGAGGAAAATACATTGTCTACCTTTCATAAACTTCAGAATCTTCGCAGCGGGAGCACGGGTGGAGCCGCGCTCCGGATCGTGGCTACCTTGGTTGCCAGCTTGGCCGTAAGTAACGGCGCAAGCGCAGCCGACGCTTCGTTCGAGTATCGAATGCTGGCAACGTCTAAGACGTCCACGATGGAGAAAGAACTCAATGAAGCGGCAGCCTCCGGCTATCGCTTCAGCAAAGTGATGGGCGGCAAAGTGACGAACGGGGGAAAAGTCATCATCGCGATGGTGAAAGAGCCCCTCGCACCAGGCCAGGAGGTCCGCAAATACAGACTGCTGGCGACCTCCAAGACCTCGACCATGCAAACCGAGATGCAGCAATTGGCGGACGGCGGGTATTCGTATCTGGACCAGGCCGTCTTCGAATCAGCGCTGGGCGCGAAAGAAGTGGCCGTCATCATGGAACTGGATTCGGTAGAGACGCAGCACTCTTCCTATCGGCTTCTGGCGACAACCAAGGCCTCGACGATGGAGAAGGAATTACAGGAGTCCGGGGCACAAGGATACGAGTTGCAAGGGTTCACGGTGGGGAAGACGGGTGCAGGAGGCAGCGAGATCATCGCGATCGTAAAGCGCGAGGGTAAAGAAAGATAAGTGAATCGAACCAGAGGAGGGGCTTGCGTTCGCGATCTTCTTCGTGGAAGCTAACGGCAGATGACGCGCGGCCTCGCACTGTTGCTCGCATTGGGTCCCCTGGCGTGGAGCCAGAGCATGGCGACCCAAAAGGCGTTCCTACAGCAGGCCGATGCCCTCCGGTCGCGGATGATGAACGGGCAACCGATCGATCCGTTGGTTCGCCTGCGGGAAGACGTCGGGTTCTCCGCGATGTCGGCGGAGGCGGTGCTCGCAACAGTCCGTGCCTATCGTTCCGAAGCGGACCGAGTGGAGGGAGCACTGGGGCGCTCGATTCTGTCGCGGCGGTTGCAAGTCGCGGGAGATTTCGAGGTGACCTATTCGGCTGAACTGGATCTGGTCAATTGGGCCAACCTCGATCTGAACTTGTTTCTGCTGGAGCAAATGGACGATCTGGCTTCGCGTCTGGGGGAAGAGGAATACCAAAAGCTGGCGCAGTTCATTGAAGTCCGTTCTTCAGAGGATTTCTTCTTTCCGTTGCGGAAGGGCGAGACAGGGCCCACTGGAGCGCGAACCCGTGAGGGCTGGAAGCAGAGCCCACTCGGCTTCTGGCGCGATTCCGTCAAGGGGCCGTTGTCCGGCCCGGAGGCGGAGACCCTCTTCATTCAAAGCTACAAGGACGCAGTCCTCCCGCCTGAGTACGTTGTTTCTTATCTTGAAGGAACCGTGGTGTCCGTGACGCCCGCGGATTCGGGAGGGCGGAAGGTCCTGCTATCGATGCAGGGTGAGGGGCAAGGTGAAGACACTGCCGATGCGGCATTGTTGATCGATGGTGTGGATTGGAAGTTGAAGAGCGAGCCGGAGAAGGGCACGACCGTTCGGTTCCGCGGCGTGGCGATTGCATTCACGCGGGAGCCCTTCCTGCTTCTGTTCGTCCCGGAGAGGATTACGGGGCTAGCAGTGGAGAGCAGCGAACCGAACCCTCCGTTTACTACGCCGGGCTTGGCCCGGTGAACACTTCCGTGCCTCCACAGCTTAGTTGTATACTGACCTTCCGGTGACAAACTAACTTGGAACTGCGGGAATCACACTCGGCAAGGGCGCTGTTTCTACCGCTCGGATTCGCACTGGGGCTGGCTATACTATCCCTCTTGGGGCCGATGCGCCAGAACACGAATGTGTTCTTTGGGATTCTCGGAGCCTCCGCGGCGCTGTGCGTCTGGACTGCGCTGCTCTTCATACACGTTCGAACTAGCGGACGGACACTCGGAATCAGTGTAGATATTCGGAAGCAGCATTACATACAGGCCTGCGCGCAGAGTTCGGTCCTGCTGTACTGGGGCTGGAACTGGCCTCCTGTTTATGCCTGGATGCCTTTCCTGCTGGCTCAACTCTTGTTCGCATACGCGTTCGACCTGTTGCTCAATTGGTCGCGCCGCGATAGTTACTCGCTTGGATTCGGGCCTGTCCCCATCGTTTTCAGTATCAATTTGTTCCTGTGGTTCAAGACGGATTGGATCGCACTCCAGTTCCTGACCGTCGGGCTGGGGATGGCGGCGAAAGAGTTCCTCCGCTGGAATCGAGACGGTCGCCGGGTCCATATTTTTAACCCGTCTTCGTTTCCTCTTTCGGTGGTTGCGTTGCTGCTGCTGGTCACGAACAGCACAGGCATGACCTGGGCGCAGGAGATCTCCACGACGCAATTCTATCCGCCGCACATGTATCTGTGGCTGTTCCTGATCGGCTTGCCGGGACAGTTCTTTTTCGGCGTAACATCCATGACGATGTCCGCGGCCCTCACGACGTGGGCGTTTGGCCAGCTCTACTTCGCGTCAACAGGGATCTACTTCTTCTACGATTCCTACATCCCGATCGCGGTGTTTCTGGGAATGACGCTGCTGTTCACGGACCCCTCTACCTCGCCCCGTTCGGAATTGGGGCGCATCCTGTTTGGAGCGCTTTATGGATTGAGTACCGTCGCGCTCTACCAGTTGCTGGGCAGCACGGGCTTGCCGACGTTCTACGACAAGTCGCTGCAGGTGCCGCTGCTAAACTTGATGGTCCGCCGAATTGATCGCATCGCGGAGTCCCCCAGGCTGCGTTGGCTGGATCCGCGGTCGCTGGGGAGGGCACTTGCTCCTCGACAACGAAATCTGGCGTACATGTCGGTATGGGGGCTCGTGTTTCTGGGGCTCAGCGTGACGCAAGGTGTCGGGGATGATCATCCGGGACAGTGGCTGCCCTTCTGGAGACAGGCCTGCGATGCGGGGCGCGGCTATGCGTGCCCGTACCTGGCGGACGTCGAAGTCACCTTCTGCAATCGGGGATCGGGCTGGGCGTGCAATGAGGCCGGCCTGTTACACATCGCACTTTCGCGTTCCGGTGAGGACCTGAGGCGAGAAGATCCTGCGGGCGCCGCAGGCGTTCTACAGCGTGGATGCGAACTGGGAGTTTCGGCGGCCTGCGAAAACCTGCGGGTATTGGGTGCGGGCCACGGAGACTTCGTGAGCGCGCAACCCACGCTGGCCGACTATCCGATTATTTTGCGGGGCAGCAAAGGCGAGATTCGGGAGCAAGAACCAGTTGCGTTGTTCGCACTAGCGTGCCGGGAAGGTTGGTCCGACGCATGTGGACAGAAGGGCGCGAATGAGTAACGGCTCGGGGCAAGGCGAGTCGGCATCGGAGCTCATCTCGAAAAGAATCGCCGAACTCGGGGACTGGCGCGGGGAAACTCTCCGTAGAATGCGCAGGCTCATCCAGGAAGCGGCGCCCGATGTCGTCGAGGAGTGGAAGTGGCTGGGCACCCCGGTCTGGTCGCACGACGGCATCCTCTGCACTGGCGAATCGTATAAGAAGGTGGTGAAGCTCACCTTCGCCAAGGGCGCGTCTCTGAAGGATCCTGCGGGTCTGTTCAATTCGAGCCTCGATGGCAATACACGCCGCGCGGTCGACATCCATGAAGGAGAAGTAGTTGACGAACCCGGCTTCAAGGCGCTGATTCGCGAAGCGGTGGCGCTCAACAGTTCGGGCAAGTTGAAACCTTCAAAGAAAACCAAGCCCAAAGCAAAGGCCTAGGGAGTTCGCGTGGAATGTATCCTGAAGCCATGCGGCTCGCTTGCGCCATGGTTTACGTGAAGGACCTTCCTCGAATGAAGGGGTTCTACCAACAGATGCTAGGCACCCAGCCTATCAACACTGAATGGACGGACTCGTGGGCGCTGTTCGACACGGGTGGCACGCATTTTGCCCTCCACGCGATCCCGACGGAAATAACCCGGAACATTGAAGTTTCTTCCCCGCCGACGTCGCGGGACACCAGCCCGGTGAAGCTGATCTTCGCTGTTGACAATGTTCCAGCGGAACGGAATCGCCTAGAAGCTATGGGAGTCACTATGCTGCAGCGCCCATGGCAGAACGCTGCCGAAGAGTGCGAATGCGTCGACCCGGAAGGCAACATTTTCCAAATCACGTCCATTCACCTGTAACTTCTGCCCAGTTCCAAATGGGTGGGTTTTGAAACCTCGCAGGGGACATCGCCCAGCGGACACAAACGACGGCCATAGGGTTTACCTCCTATCGCAATAGTGAGACAATGCATCGAGGAAAATTCATCTCGATGCAACGCGTGAGCGAACATTTAGTCCAGGCAATGCGGGTTGCTGCATCGTTTGCAGTCGCCGCCGTGTTTTGCGCCGCACCCGTACTGGCCCAGGGCGCCGCGAAATCGTCGGTCGCAAAAGGCATCCCGCGAATCGCGGGCAAGCCCGATTTCAACGGGATTTGGCAGGCGAACAACACGGCGAACTGGGATCTTCAGACACACCAGCCCCGGCCGATGGTGGGCCAGCCCGGCTTCACTGCGGGCTCCACAGTGCTGGCCGCACCGGTGGTTGCGTTAGGCGCGATCGGTTGGGTTCCCGGTGGTGTTGGCGTGGTTCAGGGCGACGAGATTCCGTACCAGCCGTGGGCAGCAGCCAGAAAGAAAGAAAATCTGGAGCACTGGCTGGACCGCGACCCGGAGATCAAGTGCTTTCAGCCCGGCGTGCCGCGTGCGATGTACATGCCGTTTCCGTTTCAGATCGTTCAAAGCACCACCAAGGTCCAGATGCTGTTTGAATTTGCGAATGCACAGCGGACCATCCATTTGAACAAGATGGAAGAATATCCAAACGTGGCTTACATGGGATATTCGGTGGGCAAATGGGAGGGCGACACGCTGGTTGTGGACGTCACGAATCTGACCGACGCGACGTGGTTCGATCGGTCCGGGAACTTTCATAGCGATGCCTTGCACGTGACCGAGCGGTTTACTCCGATCAGCCGGGACGCGGTGCAGTATGAAGCGACCATCGAAGACCCGCAGGTCTTTACCCGTCCGTGGAAGATCAGCATGCCGCTGTATCGCCGCTTGGAACCGAATGTACAACTGGCGGAATTCCGGTGCGTCGAGATGGTGGAAGAAACGCTGTATGGACACCTTCGCAAGGAACAACTGGTCAAGCACTGGGACGGCAAAACGATAGAAGTAGACGTTAAGCGGAAGATTCCGCCGGGTGAGGAAGTGCATGAGCGCTATATCTCAGGGAACCCTCCAGACGCGAAGTGAAAGGAAGAACTGTATGAAAACTCGGGCGATGATGTTCCTTGGTAGTGTGGCCTTGTTGACTAGTTCGCAGTTGCAGGCGCACCATGCGTTCGCTGCGGAATTCGATGGCAACAAGCCGGTCCATTTTCCTGACGCGACGGTGACCAAGGTCGAATTGATCAATCCCCACAGCTGGATTCATGTGGACGTGAAGTTGCCCGACGGTTCGGTGGAGAACTGGGCCATTGAGGCGGGCAGTCCGAACATCCTGCTGCGGCGCGGCATCACGCGGAACACGCTGAAGAAGGGTGACAAGATTATTGTCGACGGGTATCAATCGAAAGACGGGTCGAAGCGGGCCAATGGCCGGGATCTCACGTTACCTAGCGGGCAGAAGTTGTTTCTAGGATCCTCGGGCGGTGAAGGTGCGCCGTACGAAGTGAAGCGGCCTGGCATCGACGTAGTGAAATAACCCTGACATATGAGAACGGTGCTCAGTTCCATTTCGGTGGCCGCCCTCTTCGTGAGCGGGGCTGCGGTGTTGTTTGCCCAGTGGCCGAAGTATCCCACCGGAGTTCCGACGACCCCGGACGGCAAGCCGAATCTTACGGCACCCACTCCGCGAACGAAGGACGGGCACCCCGATCTATCCGGAACATGGGACTTGGCGCGAGGTCCCGGGCGGGGTGGAGCAAAGGGCAAGGATGCCCCGGCGCCTTCTATCTTTCCTGCTGCATCGCCGGACGATCCCCCGCTGGGGCAGTTCTTCAATATCGGTGCGGGTTTCAAGGACGGGCTGCTGCCTCTGCTGCCCGCGGCAAAGCAACTGCGCGCCGATCGAAAAGCGGACAACAACAAGGACAATCCGGACGCCCACTGCCTGCCGATCGGTTTGACGCAACTGCATATGCATCCGCAGCCGAGAAAGATCATTCAGACCGATCGTGTCATTGCGATGCTTTACGAGGCCCAGGGCGAGGTTCGCCAGATCTTCATGGACGGTCGGCCTTTGCCGCCCAAGGATGCGGAGCCGTGGTGGCGTGGATATTCCGTCGGACATTGGGACGGAGACACGCTGGTGGTAGAGACCACCGGATTCCGTGACGACGTGTGGTTGGATGTGGAAGGTAGTCCGCTGACCAACGCAGGGAAGATGACGGAACGCTTTCGCCGGTTGAACTACGGCGCAATGCAGATCGACATTACCATTGAGGATCCCACCGTGTATACGCAACCCTTCACGGTCCGGGTGAATCACGCGGTGATGCCGGACGACGATTTAATTGAGTTTGTCTGCGAGGATCGGGACGCCGGACATTATGTCGGCAAGGACGGGAAGAAATGATGCGTAACCGGACTTCTATAGCGTGGGGAGTTTTTGCGGGCGTGTTTGGTGTGGCCGGCTTGGTGGCGGTCTCCCTGGTGGCGCAGACGCCTGCGACAGCGGGCAAGTCGGCCGCCACGAAAGCGTCGGCGACGAAAGCAAAAGCAGGCAAGGCAGGAACTGCAAAAGGGGGTGCCCGCCGCACGGCGTGGGGCGATCCGGATCTGCAGGGCACTTGGTTTGTGAACGAAGACGTGCCTCTGGAACGTTCCGCGGCCAACGCGAATAGAGAATTTCTGACGGACGCCGAAGTCGCCGCCGCGGATGCGCAGAAGGGCGTGGGTCCTGGACGAAATGCCCGCACCGAGGCTGGAGCCGAGGATGTAAGCGGCGCTTACAATGCGGTATTCAACTCGGTTTTGAAGACGGGTAAACGCACGTCGCGCGTGATCGATCCGCCAGACGGCAAGATTCCTCCCTTGGTTGGGGCAGCGCCGGTGGCAGGTCGCGGCGGGGCGGCAGGACAAGGCGGAGGCGCCGGGCGTAGCGCAGCCGCTGTGTTGGGCATCGCACCGGGACAGAATGATAATCCGGAGACCACGGCGCAGTCGCCGCGATGCCTGGGTGTTCCTATGCCGTTCTTGCCCTTGAACACGGCCTTTGCGCAGGGCACGGTAATGCAGATCGTGCAATCGCCCAAGTCGATGGGCATCTATCTGGAAGACGATCACGCAGGCGGAGGGAATCGCGTGATCTACATGGATGGACGGCCTCACCCGCCCAAGACCATGAAGTTCTATCTCGGCGATTCGCGCGGGCATTGGGAAGGCAACACCCTTGTGGTGGAGACGACGAATTTCTCACAAGGATTTCGCGGATCAAAGGTTGATACCTACAAGATGACGGAACGCTTCACGCGTGTGGATGCGGATCACCTGCGGCGCGAAATCACGTTTGAAGATCCTCAGACGTGGACCAAACCGTGGACCGTTCTCATTGACATGGGCAAGACGGAAGACGGTCGGCACATGATCTTCGATTCCGCATGTCACGAGGGGAACTACGGCCTAACGGGCCTGCTGGTGGGGGCACGCAGAGAAGAGCAGGCTAACAAGAAGTAGTGCCCGCTGTTTTCTTGATACTCCTCTCCGTCGCCAGCGGCGCGGCGGCGCTCGTCTATGAAATCGTGTGGTTCCAACTGCTGCAACTGGTGGTCGGCTCCACTGCAGTGTCACTGGGCGTCCTGCTAGCCACGTTTATGGGCGGGATGGGTCTCGGGAGCCTGATCTTTCCGCGCCTTGTTTCCCCGCGTCGGGATCCGTTGCGAGTCTACGCGGCGATGGAAGCCGGGATCGGAGCACTGGGAATCGTGGTGCTGCTTCTGGTGCCACTGGCCGGGAGCGTTTATACTTCCTGGAGCGGCTATGGCATGCCGGGATTCTTGCTGCGCGGAGCGGTCGCGGCAATTTGTCTGCTGCCTCCAACATTACTGATGGGCGCGACCTTGCCCGCGCTCTCTCGAGTTGCTTTCACCGACGTATCGCGCATCGGCTTTCTTTATGCGGGTAACATTGCTGGCTCGGTGTTCGGGTGTCTGTTTTCCGGATTCTACTTGCTGCGCGTGTACGACGCATCCACGGCCACCTATGTTGCTGGCGGGATCAACGTCGCGATTGCGGTTCTAGCGCTCGGGCTCGCAGCGGTGAGTCCGACGTCGCCGACGCGGGAGGAAGCAGCGGTTCCAGTAGCTCCTTCGGGAGACCGCACGGTCTATCTCGCCATCGCCATCTCGGGACTCTGCGCACTGGGGGCCGAAGCCATCTGGACACGCATTCTTGGCCTTTTATTCGGTGCGTCGGTTTACACGTTCTCGATCATCCTGGCCGTGTTCCTCACCGGTCTTGGGATCGGTAGCGGGCTGGGGTCCCTACTTCTGCGGACGGTGGTGCGCCCGCGCCTCGCGCTAGGCTGGTGCCAATTGCTGGCGGCCAGTGGGATCGCGTGGGCGGCGTACACCATGACGGCTTCCCTACCCTTCTGGCCCATCAACCCCTCGATCTCATCGGATATCTGGTTCAACTTCGAACTCGATCTGGCGCGGGCGCTGTGGGCTGTATTGCCGGCCACCGTATTGTGGGGCGCGAGTTTTCCGCTGGCGCTGGCCGCGGTCAAGACGGGAGGCCAGGACGCGGCTAGCCTGGTTAGCCGCATCTACAGCGCGAATACGTTAGGCGCCATCGTGGGAGCGATAGGAACAAGTCTAATGCTGGTCGCATGGGTTGGATCGCAGCGGACCGAGCAGGCGCTCATAGGCTTGTCGGCGATCGCCGGACTGTTGCTGATATTACCTGCGGCCCGCTACCGCTGGGTCTTCGCGAGCATTGGCCTGCTGCTGACGGGCCTGTGCATCGAAACAGTCCCGCCCATGGAGAAGTTATTGATCGCGCACGGCCGCTTCGCCGCGAGCTGGGTGGGCAAGGGTGACATTGTTTACGCGAAAGAGGGGATCAACTCCTCGGTCGCTGTATCGAGTTTTGAGGGCGGAGCCCTCACCTTTCACGTCGCCGGCAAGATTCAGGCCTCCAATGTACCGCGCGACTTGCGGCTTCAGCGGATGCTAGGGCATCTCACAACGCTGACGGTTGCGCATCCTCGCTCCGTGCTGGTCATCGGCTGCGGCGCGGGCATCACCGCAGGCGCAGCCTCGATTGATCCTCAAGTACAACGCGAGACGATCGTGGAAATCGAACCTTTGGTGCCGGAAGCCGCGGGAAAGTTCTTCCACGAGGCCAACCTCGATGTTCTGGCGAATCCCAAGGTTCAGGTGCACATCGACGACGGCCGCCATTTCCTGCTCACGACGAAAGAACGATTCGACGGGATCACGATCGATCCGTTGGACCCCTGGGTGAAGGGCGCCGCGAGCTTGTATACGAAAGAGTTCTTCGAGGTGATGAAGCAACACCTCAACACCGGCGGCACCGTCACCATGTACGTCCAGTTGTTTGAAAACAACGACGCAGCGGTGAAGAGTACGGTGGCTACGTTCTTGGAAGTCTTCCCGAATGGCACGATCTGGGGCAATCCATACCAGGGCAAGGGCCACGATATGGTGCTGCTGGGACAAGTGGAACCGCTGCGGATCGATCTGGATCAATTGGAGCAACGCGTCGACTATCGCGGGGACAGCCGAATGTCGCAATCGTTGACCGAGGTGGGCATGAATTCGCCGGTGGATTTGTTAGCAACCTACGCAGGCCGAAAATCAGATCTAACGGAATGGCTGGCGGGCGCCGCCATCAATCGGGACCAGAATCTACGGATGCAATATCTGGCGGGGATGGCGCTGAATCGGGACGATAGCGCAGCCATTTACGAACGCATGCTTGCTTACCGTCGGTTTCCAGAAGATCTGTTTCAAAGTGCCGAAGGGCGCGTTTCCTCGCTGCGAGAGGCGATTCGTCGCGGACCCTGAGCACTTCAGCGTAGACGGTTGACCGGTGAGCGGGAGGCAGCGGACGGCACGACCGCAGCACGTTGTTCCATAATCGAAGTTGGTCTATGGACATTAGAAAAGCGATTCACACTGAGACGATGCCCGCGCACAAACCTTCCTTCACGCCGGACATGAGCTGGACAAAGGACATTGCGCAGAGCAAGGTGCTCAATTGCATCTCTGTGGCCGACGAAACCTTCATGCAGGCCGACCGCAAGCTCAGCGTGGTGGAGCGAACTGGTCTGGACCGGGAGAAGATTCGCGTGGCTGCGTTCCTGCCGCACCTTCCGGGCACCGAGATCGATTCGGGTTGCCGTCGCTACGCGAGCTACATGAGCAAGAAGTTCCAGAAGCACGGTCTGGATTTCCGGGTGGAAGAAGCCACCAGCGCCGATACGCTGGAGCTGATGCTGATGGGCGCGCAGGTGAACGATAAAATCTTTGGGACGTTCGTGTTCTTCCCCACCCCGTTCGGCAAGACCGAGGATTACTTTCTACGGCGGGTCCGGCCGGAAAAGGACATCGAAGGCTTGACGGTGGAAAACACGGGCCGAATGGCCCTAAACGTTAAGACCGTGGGCGAAGGAGAGAAGTACGAAGGCGTGGTGCCGTGCACCGCTCGCGCGATCCTCACGCTGTTGAACCGGCATACTTCGATCAAGAACATGTTTCCTCGCGACATGAGCCAACAAGGACCGACGGTGGTGATCTTCAATAGCTCCCCGCGCATCGGGACTCCGCTGCACAGCATGCTGATGCGGATTGGCGCGACGGTCGCGCTGGTGCATCGGCAGACTCGCCCTGAGGTCAAACAGCACTTTCTGAAGACGGCCGATATCGTGGTCACCGCATTTCCGGCGCACTGCGAGGAGGACCTCATCAAGGACATCAAGCCCGGCGCGGTGGTGATCGACTGCTCGGCTGAGGGCAATCTGCACCCGGACGTGGCGGAGAAGGCGTCCTTTATTTCCACGCACGACAATCACTTGGGGCAGATCACCACGGCCTTGGCGCTCTACAATGCGGCGTTATGCGCACTGTGGCAGCGCGGCATGCACGCATAGAACGAGTCGCAGTCCCATGGATCGCTAGGTGGAGCTAGAATAGCCAGGACGGCTGTGTTCTGCCGAGCAACCAGACGTTGAGATAAGAGGAGAAGCCGTGTTGAAAAAACTTGCCGTATTCACAATGTGCGTGGCGTTCTGTGGAAGTGCCGTGGCGCAGGATGCAAAGACTGTAATCGCCAATGCGCAAAAGGCGCTGGGAGATTTGAAATCGATCACGTATTCGGGATCCGCGAAGGATGTTTCCTTCCAGCAGTGCGGAGCCAATGCCGCGGATATGAACTGCCGGGGCACGCATGATCCTATGCGACCGATCAACAACTATGTCCGCGTGATCGACCTGGTCACCATGGCCGCGCGTCACACGGGAGCGACGAACAATCCCGCGGGTGGCGGCGCAACAACTCCGGCCCCTGGGACGATGTTGCAACAAGTCACACCCCAGCAGGCCGATGTTTCGCAACCCTGGGCCAACTCGCTGGAGCTGTACATCACTCCATGGGGATTCCTCAAGGGCGCGGCGGCGAACAATGCCACCGCGAGCCGCCGCAAGGTGGGGGGCAAGAACTTCACCGTGCTGACCTGGAGCCCGACGGTGAAGGCCGCTTCCGGCAAGAGCTACGTCATCAATGGATACGTAGATGAAAAGAACATCGTGGATCACGTGGAGACGTGGCTGGGCGACAACATCATGGGCGACATGCATATCGTCGCAACCTACACGGGCTGGAAGGATTTCGGCGGAGTGATGGCTCCGGCGAAGATCGTGCAGACGCGCGGCGGCTGGCCTTACTTTGACGTGGACGTGAAGGCCGCGACGGGGAATCCTACCAATGTTGCAGCGCTTGTTCCAGTGCCTGCACCGGCTGCGGGTAAAGGTGGCGGCGCTCCGGCTGGTGCCGCGCCTGCGATGGTCGTCACTTCCGAAAAGCTCGGCGACGGGCTCTATCGCCTGACCACCGGACCGGGCAGTTACGATTCGATGGTGGTGGAGTTCAAAGACTACATCATGATGCTGGAAGCAGGGCAGTCCATCGAACGTGGTCTGGCGTACATTGCTGAAGCGAAGAAGCTGATCCCGAACAAGCCGATCCGCTATGTTATGAACACGCATCCGCACGCGGATCACACCGGCGGGCTTCCGGCGCTGGTGGCCGAGGGCGCGACCATCATTACGCAGAAGAACAACGTGGCGTTCTTGGACAAGGCGCTCAACACGCCCCGAACGCTGCTGACCGACGTTCTCGCTAAGACTCCGAAGAAAGCCAAAGTCGAAGCGGTCTTGGAGAAGAAGGTTTACTCGGACGGAAAGCGCACCATCGAGATCTATCACGTGTCTCCGGTGCCGCACTCCAACGGCTTGATGATTGTGTACATCCCCAAGGAGAAGGTGCTCTTCCAGGGCGACTTCTCACTGCCGGCTCCGGGGCAACCGGGCAACGATCACGTGAAGGCGCTGGTCCCGATTCTGGAGAAACTGAATCTGGACTTCGATCGCTATATCAACGTGCATACTTCCGCGACTCCGCAGAACAAAGCGGAACTGTGGAAGGCCGTAGGCAAGTAAGTACCTACCCGTTAGTGGGTGGCTAGCTGACCGCGCAATTCCAGGATGGTCTGGCGCTGTTCTCCTAGCACCCACTTAACGACGTCGCCAATAGAGAGCAAACCAACCACTTCGCCGTTCTCCACCACGGGCATGTGGCGGATGCGCTGCTCCGTCATAATCTCCATGGTCTCGCGCAAGCTCTGATCGGGACTGACGGTGGTCACAGGATTCGTCATGATCTCGCGCACGCGCGTGCCGCTGGAATTTCGACCCATCAGGAACACCTTGCGGCAATAGTCGCGTTCGGAGATGATGCCCGCGAGTTTGTGGTGTTGGTCCAGGACAACCAGGCATCCAATGCGATGTTCGGACATCAGGCTGATCGCCCGTTGCACACTCTGATCGCCCGTGATCGAGTGGACCAAATCTCCCTTTTCCAGCAGCGCGAGCCGTACCGGCTGATTAATATCGATCACCGCTTCGCTCAGGATCGTTGTTACCGTGGATTGCATCCAACACCTCCCCTTCGAAATGGCTAACTTCGCCCGAACTAAATCCGTAGCCGCATGATGGACCTGGGCGGGGTGGCTGTCAAGGGTGGGTGGAATTCATTGTGACCCGGCCCCGGCTGTGACATCCTAGTAGTAGCTATGATTCTTTCCGAGGAGTTCCGTCTCAAAGTCGGCCTGGCCGAGATGTTGAAGGGCGGCGTCATCATGGACGTCACCAACGCCGAACAGGCGAAGATTGCGGAGGACGCGGGGGCTTGCGCCGTCATGGCGCTGGAGCGCGTGCCGTCGGATATCCGCAGAGACGGCGGCGTGGCCCGCATGTCGCAGATCCGCATCATGGAAGAAATCATGAAGACCGTCTCCATCCCAGTGATGGCGAAGGCTCGTATCGGGCACTTCATGGAAGCTCGCATCCTGGAAGCGCTGGCAGTCGACTATATCGACGAGAGCGAAGTGCTGACTCCGGCCGATGAGACCCATCACATCGACAAGAAGTCCTTCAAGGTTCCGTTCGTGTGCGGAGCTCGCAACTTGGGCGAGGCACTGCGGCGGATCGCCGAAGGCGCGGCGATGATTCGCACCAAGGGCGAAGCGGGCTCGGGCGACATCGTTGAAGCTGTGCGCCACATGCGCACCATCGTTAAGGAAATGAAGCATCTCACCATCCTCGGGAAAGAGGAGTTGGTGCATGAAGCGAAGAACTTGGGCGCTCCGCTGGACCTGGTCGAGTGGGTGGCGGAACACGGTAAACTGCCGGTCCCGAACTTCTCGGCCGGCGGCATTGCCACTCCGGCGGACGCGGCACTGGTGATGCAGCTAGGTGCGGAAGCGGTATTCGTGGGCAGCGGCATCTTCAAGTCCGAAGATCCGGCGGTACGCGCAAAAGCGATCGTCAAGGCGGCCACCTATTTCAACGATCCGGCGAAGCTGCTGGAAGCGAGCCGGGATTGCGGCGAAGCGATGCGCGGTCTGGACGTCGCGAAGATGGCTCCGGAAGATCTACTGCAGACCCGCGGTTGGTAGACCGCTGTGCGGCGGCATCGCGCCTGACGCGCAGTAGCGTTCTCTCACATGAGTAACATGAAGACCATCGGCGTCCTGGCACTCCAAGGCGACTTTGAAGCACATCGCAATGCCATTGAAGAAGCGGGGGCGCGGGCCGTGGAGGTCCGCACCGCCGAGCAGATGAACGCCTGCGACGGATTGATCTTGCCTGGCGGCGAGAGCACCACCATGCTGAAGCTGCTCGAAATGGAGCAGCTTACTCAACCTTTGCGCGACTTCGCGGCAACGAAAGCGGTGTTCGGCACCTGCGCGGGAGCGATACTGCTCGCGCAGTCGGTTACGCATCCGGTTCAGCCAAGCCTGCAGTTGCTCGACATTGACGTTGAGCGCAACGGGTACGGCCGCCAAGTGGATAGCCGCATCGCGAAGATCGATACGGCGGAGGGTGAAGTGGAGGCAGTGTTCATCCGCGCGCCTATCATTCGCCGCGTTGGGCCGGCGGCGCGCGTGCTGGCGACGTTTGGGAAAGACCCTGTGTGGGTAGAGCAGGGTCGGCACATGGTGACCACGTTCCATCCGGAGTTATCCAAAGGCTCCGCTGTGCATCGGAGATTCCTCAGCAAGATCTGATTCATACCGCGCCGTTCCAACGCGATGAGTTGGAACGAGGCTTATGGTTTTGGAATCAGTAGCACCACTGGTCAGTATCCTGCGAGCGCACAAAGAGTGGGTGGAGAACCCCGAGATGGGGGCGCGCGCCGACTTGAGCGGGATGACGCTCAACGAGGTCAAGTTGAGCGGAGAGAATCTGCAAAGGGCGTTGATGATCGGCGTCACGATGCTGGATGGGGATCTGACGAACTCCGATCTCAGCGGCGTGAACCTGGATCGAGGGGATCTGCAACGCTCCAACCTGGCGGGCGCAAATCTCACGGGGGCGAATCTCTCGAACACGCGTTTCGCTGGGGGCTGGATGGCCGGTGTGCATCTGACGGAGGCCAAGGCAGACTCCGCGTCGTTCCGTAGGGCGGTGTTGAAGGGGGCTCACTGCCAGGACTTCTCAGCGCATGACACCAGCTTCTTTGAGGCAATCCTGGTCGACACGCACTTCCATCAAGCTCGGCTGTATGAAGTCAATTTCACGGACGCGGATCTGACTGGCGCGCAGTTCTTTCACGCTCGCTTGCAGCACTGCAAACTCAACGGCGCGAATCTCGCGTCGGGGAACTTCACGGGCGGAAAAGTGGATCACTGTACGTTTCCGTTGGGGAAGCTCACGGACGTGAAATTCAACCGCGCCGAAATCACACAGTGCATCTTCCGCGATGCCGACATGCGGGGCTGCGACTTCCGCGAGGCTCGGATGCGAGGCGGTGATTTCTGCCGCGCAGTGTTGACGGGGGCGCGCTTTGGCCGCGCGCAAATGATGACGGCGGATTTCCGCGGAGCGAACTTGCAGGGCGCGAAAGAAATGACGCCGGAGCAATTGATGCTGTGTCTGACGGATCAGACGACTGTCTTGCCGAACGGCAAGAAGGGTCCGTATATGAAGAATTCCGGGGCGGAGAAACCTACTTCTTGAAGACTTCGCGCGTTGCTCCCGCAGGAGGCACAAAGTCGAATGCGGAATCCGGCAAGCTGGGATTCAGCTTCGCGTCGCCATACATCCACAGGTTGAAGTCGCCATTGGGCTCGGATACCTTCTGTTGGATCGCGTAGGTCTGGCCCACGGGGATCCACAGTTCCACCTTTGCTACCAGCTTGCGCGCTTCCTTGTCCTTCGGCAGCAGCTCCAGGCGAGTGGCCTTCGTTCCCCCCACCGTCTCTTCCCCGCCCAGTTTGAGATCGTAGGACTTCTTCAGCTCGGCGCCGGTCAGACCGAACACCAGCAGTAGATATTGGTCGGTCGAGTTGGCTAGTTTTGAAACCTGATAGACGGAGACGACATTCGCTTTGGGCAAATACTTCTCCCAGTTGTCGCCCGAAAAGTGCCAGGTAAACGCGCTGGGCTTTTCGATGTCCAAGCGTCCGACGACGCGGCCCTTGGATTTTTTAAGCTTCAGCAGACCCGTCTGTTCGTCGGTGGTGTTGAGGACCTTGGTGAACTCCTGCCACTTGACGCTCGCGGCGAACGAGTTGGAGGTTTTAGCGGCCCCATCCATGCGGGCCAGAATCGTCTCCAGCGGCTCGGCGTAGGTCAATCCCGCAGCCAGTGCGAAAAGGATAAAACGAGTCATGTTGGGAGCTCCCTCTTATGGCGTGGTGAACGCCATGTACCCCGTCAATGCATCTTCGTCAAACACAGCCTCTACATGATGTACAACGGCTGGCGTCTTAAAACGTTTCTGCACAAGGTCTGTGGCGGCAGCGGCGCGGTCGCCAGCCGGGACGGCTTCCAGTAACCCAGGTTCCAGCAAGTAGCCTTGGTTTGCAGGCAACATCACAATGCTCGCGGCCTTCGGCTGATCGTTGAACAGTTCGCGGGGCGTCAGAAAAATAAACGCAAGAATAGCGGCCACGACCACGTCATACGGCCAACTGGCGCGCGGGAAATCCCAAAAAATCAGGCGTCCAAAACCCTTCATCGCCCCTAGTGTACCAGTAAGGCCGGCAACTTACCTGCCCTTGCCTACCAGAGAGAGGAATTCGTCACGCGTGGCCTTGCTGGATCGGAAGTGGCCCAGCATGTTGCTGGTGACCGTGCTGGAATGTTGCTTCTCAACGCCGCGCATCATCATGCAAAAATGGCCGGCTTCCACCAGAACGCCCACGCCACGAGGCGAGATGACATTGGAGACGGCTTCCGCGATCTGTTGGGTCAGCCGCTCCTGCAACTGCAGGCGGCGGGCGAACATGTTCACGATGCGAGGAATCTTGCTGAGGCCGATCACTTTATCCTGAGGCAAGTAGGCCACATGGACGCGGCCGAAAAACGGCAGCATGTGATGCTCACACATGCTGAAGAACTCGATGTCCTTGACGATCACCATTTCGTCGCACTTCACGGTGAAAACAGCGTCGTTCACGATGTCTTCCAACTTGGTGTCGTAGCCGCCAGTCAGGAACTTCATCGCGCGCTCATACCGCTCGGGTGTGCGTAGTAGACCTTCGCGATTGGCGTCTTCACCCAACTCCGCCAGAACGTCGCGCATGTGCGCGGCGATAGCGCCCTCGGCTTTGGAGTCTTTTGAAGGAGGCATCACCTTCACCACTGCTTTACTCTTCGCGTTCTTCATTGGCCCGCCTCCCACACAAATGTATTCCGTTCCGTCTCTGAAAGGCGAACGCGCACCAGCTTGGCTGGCAGCGTCCACGCGGCAGTCAGATAATCTCGAACCACCATCGCCAGATTCTCTGTGGTGGGAACCTCGTTCGCGAACTCCACCAGATCTATGTTGAGGTTCTTGTGATCCAGCTTTTCCAGCACCGCCCCGCGCACGATCGCGTCAAACGCGGCGCGATTGACTACGAGTCCGTTATCATCCACAGGTCCATCCACCGTCACGTCCAGAATGTAGTCGTGCCCGTGCCCGAACGGATTATTGCACTTTCCGTACAGCTTTCGATTCTCTTCCACACTGAGCGCCGGCGTATCCAAACGATGCGCGGCGGCGAAACGATAGCGGCTAGTGACCTGCACCGGTGCCTCCGTAATCCACGAACAAATCCGCCGTCTCATAGAGACGGACATTGCACAGACGAGCGTTTGGGCGCCGTACTTCTGCTTCCAGCCGGCGCCAGATCTCCGCCGCGATATTCTCGGTGGTCGGGACCACGCGGTCAAACGGAGCGACTTCCCGGTTCAAATAGCGGTGATCCATGGGGTCCACCACGGCACGATTCAGGATCTCTTTCAACTCGCGCAGGTCGAAGACCATGCCGGTCACCGGGTCGGTATCGCCCTCCACGGTCACTTCCAGAATGTAGTTGTGGCCGTGCCCGTTGGGGTTGGCATTCGCGCCATAGACCTCTTGATTGCGCTCCGGAGTCCATGCCGGGTTGGCGCAAACGTGAGAGGCGGAGAATTCTGCTTTACGGGTTAGCAACATAGTTTTTGGAACGTTTCGCTCTGGTCCAGAGTCTCTCTAATGTTGGATGCAGCGCCAAGGGGCCGCGATCCTCTAAAATGATACCGTGAAGAGCACAACAGATAGAATTCTCGCCGGACTGATCGTCGTCCTGGTCGGCGCGCTGGGTTGGGTGATCTCCGGATCGCTGGAAGAACCCATCACGAAGGTCGGCGACCGGGCACCGCAGTTCAGCGTGAAGACGGAAACCGGCAAGACCCTGACCGAGACGAATTTCGGCGGCAAACTGCTAGTGCTGAACTTCTGGGCAGCCTGGTGCGGTCCGTGCGTACAGGAAGTCCCCTCTCTGGAAGCCTTCCAGCAAGCCTACGGTCCGCAGGGAGTCGTAGTGTTGGGCGTCAGCGTGGATACAAATCCGGAGCTGTACCGCCGCTTCCGTGAACAGTTCAACGTGAGCTTTGAAACCTCGCGCGATCCGGAATGGGATATCGCCGCGCGCTACGGCACGTTCCAGTTGCCGGAGACCTACATCATCAACTCTTCGGGTAAGGTGGTGCAGAAAGTGATCGCAGCGCAAAATTGGATGGACCCGGCTTTCGTGGAAAGCGTTAAGAAACTTTTGTAATGCGCGCGCAGCTCATTGTCGGCTTCCTTGTTGCGTTCAGCGCGCTGGCCGCCGATAAGAGTCGGCCCAATCAAGCTGGCAATTCGAAGCTGGGGCTCAACGGCACGGCCATCACGGATCGCAAAGAGGTGACCGCTCTGATGGGCATCGACCTCGGCGAAGGCTACATCGTGGTCAAGATCCGAGCGACGCCGCAGACGCTTGCTCCGCTCCGCTTGAGCATCGACGATTTCACTCTGGTCTCGCGCAAGAATGGCGAAAAGAGCGGGGCTCTGGCTCCCACCGCAATCGCGGGGACTGGCGGCATGGTCATTATGCGACCGGAGTCACAATCCGGCGGAGGCATCGGCTCGCGCACCAGCCCTACGAGGGCGCCGATTCCAGGGATGCCGACGGGCGGTGGTGGGCTCGGCAACACAGGGTCCACCGAAGGCGGCATGGCGGAGGTCCGCACGGACACGCGGCGCGACGCGGATCCTCGTTTGCCGTTTCTGGAGGCCAAAGTTTTCCAGGATCGCGAAACGCTGGAGCCGGTGGAAGGGTTGCTGTACTTCAACCTCTCGGGCAAGCTCAAGCCCGAACATCTTGGACTGATCTATGCGGGTGCGGCTGGGCGGCTCGTGATCGATTTCAAATAGGCGCGGCTATTTGGCCGCAGCGAGGCCTTGGCTCAACTCGATGTAAGTGCCCCAGGGGTCCGTCAGGATCGACACCGAGAGCGGCATCGCTTTCGCTGTCGCGATATTGCCATTCATCTTCGCGCCGGAGTCCTTCAGTCGCTCCACTGTCGCCGCCAGATCCATCACTTCAAACCCGAGCCGATCCAGCGCGCGCCCCTGCGTGCCTGCCATGGGTGCAGCCGACTCAGTGAACGTCAAATGAGCGCCCGGAATATCGGGTCCGCCGAAGTACTTCGCATACCACTGCGCGGCGCCCTTGGGAGCCACGATCCGCACCTCATCGGCGGCGATGCTAGTCGCGAGTTTGCGGTCCTCGACGAGATGCACCTTCACCGCGTCGGGTCCCATGATGAAAGCCTGCTTGGAGTTCGCGCCCTTCATGGGTTTATAACCCAGTGCGTCGAGCTTCGCGAGCGAGCCCTTCAGGTCCTTCACCTTGAAGCCGAGGTAATCGACCGAGGAGCCCTCGGTGCCGCCCGCTGAGTTCCCTGCCCTCACCAGGAACAACACACCCGGGAACTTGACCAGCTTCAACGTTCCGAGTACTCCTTCACCCGCGCCCAGTGCGTTCCAGAACTTGGTGGCAACATCCAGGTCCTTCACGATGAAGATGTGATGTCCAGCAGCCACGCCCATCGCATTCGGAGCGGGCAACTGGGCGAACGCCGTGGCCACGGTCAAGAGGGCCGAGAGAAGTGTGAGTCGCATGATTGCGAACATCGTAGCACTTCCTCAGCGGGGCATTCATCGTAGCAACGCGCGCTGTATAATCAGCGGGAGCATCTATGAGACACGCGCTGCTGCTTCTTTCCGCCACGCTCGCATTCGCCCAACAGACCTACACGCTGGGTCCGGATAGCCAGCGTCAGCCCAACGTTCCCAAGGGAACCGTTACGAAGCACGCCTGGAACAACAGTAAGATCTATCCCGGCACCACGCGCGATTACTGGATCTACGTTCCATCTCAGTACAACCAGACTCGACCCGCAGCAGTGATGGTGTTTCAAGATGGCGCTGGGTTCGTGACGGAAGACGGGGCATGGCGTGTGCCGGTGGTGCTCGACAACTTGATCGCCAAGGGGCAGATGCCGCCGACCATCGCGATCTTTGTGGACCCGGGTGTTCTGCCCGCACACGGACAGAACGAACAGGCTCGCTTCAATCGCAGCTATGAATTCGATGGGCTCGGCGACCGCTACGCGCGCTTCTTGATCGAGGAAATTCTTCCTGAGGTCGGCAAGACGTATCGCTTGTCGACGGACCCGAATAATCGAGCCATTGCAGGCTTCAGCTCCGGCGGCGTTGCGTCGTTTGTAGCCGCGTGGGAGCGGCCCGATGCGTTCCGCCGCGTGCTCAGCTTCATCGGCAGCTATAGCAATATCCGCGGTGCGGACACATTGATCAACTTGGTCCGCAAGATGGAGCCCAAACCGCTGCGCGTGTACCTGCAAGACGGTAGCGCCGACCTCAACGTCTCCGCGGGTTCCTGGTGGATGGGGAATCAGGCGCTGGCGAAGTCGCTGGAGTTCGCGGGCTACGATGCTACGTTTGTCACCGGCACTGAAGCTCACAACGCGGTCCACGGCGGAGCGATCTTGCCCGACGCACTCCGCTGGCTGTGGCGCGAGTACTCCAAGCCGATCCAGGCGTCGAGAGGCACTGGCAAGGACCACTTCATCACGGAGGTCCTCGACCCAGGACGCGATTGGGAATTGGTAAGCGAGGGCTATCAATCCACCTCCGGTCCTACGGTGGATATGAACGGCGACATCTTCTTCGCGGATGCTACGGCTTCCAAGATCTTCAAGGTGAATCCGGACCGGAGCGTGACTGCGTTCAAGGAGAACACCGGCGGTGCAGCATCGATCATGTTCGCGGGCGATCATCAGCTCTATGCGGCGCAACCGGGCGAGCGGCGCGTGGCCGCATACAGCATGCCCGGTGAAGGTGGAGATCGCGGCGACGAGCGCGAAGTAGTTCCCGGCATGGATGCTGCCGACATCGCAGTCACCAGTAAGAGCGCGGTCTACATGACTGAGCCTGGGGCGAAGCGAGTATGGCTCGCCGATCCGCAGGGACAGACGCGCGCGGTGTACGAAGGAAGGCCCGGTGAGGGCCCACAGGCGCCGACGGGCGTTCGTCTATCGCCGGACGAACATCTGTTACTGATCTCGGATCGCGACAGCCGCTGGGTATGGTCGTTTGAAATCCAACCCGATGGCGGATTGACCAACGCCGAGCCGTTCTATCATCTGGAAGCCAACGACGAATCGACCGCCACGCGGGCGGGGGCGATGACGCTGGATGAGACAGGCCAGCTCTACGTGGCCACGAACATGGGCATTCAGATCTGCGACCAGCCGGGTCGAGTGATGGGCATCATGCGTCCGCCCAGCAGTGCTCCGGTGACGGGATTGACCTTCGGTGGACCGAATCTCGACTACTTGTACGCGAGCGCCGGTGGCAAGCTGTATCGCCGCCATCTGCGCCGCAAGGGCGTGTTTCCGTGGGTGCCGGTGCGCCTGCCTCGTCCGCAGTTGTAGCGCGCTAACGCTGCACAACGGATAGCGAAGCGGTAGCGGGCTGATCTTCCTTCGTCGGGAGCGGCAGCTTCATCAAGCCCAGCGCCATGCCAGCTGAGACTAGCGCGAGCACTGCGCTGCCGTAGAACGCAGGCCCCCAGGAACCGCTCGATTCAAACAACTGCGCCGCCAAACCTCCAGCCAGGATCGATGCGACGCCTTTGGTCGAATAGAGGAAACTGTAGTTCGCACTCGCGTTCTTGCCGCCGAAGAAGTCAGCCAGGGCGGACGGGAAGAGAACGTAGACTTCGCCCCAGGTGAAGAAAACCATCGCCATCGAGACAACGAACAGAGTAGGCGAGGTCGCGCCTAACGCCATCACGCTGACCAGCGCAGCGGACTGAATCAGAAACGCGATCAGCATAGTGCGCTCGCGGCCGATCTTGTCGGAGACCATGCCCCAGAAGAAGCGGCCCGAGCCATTCGCGATGGAGTTGATGGTGATGGACCACGCGACCACGCTGCTGCCGATGCCGAAGCTTTTGGCAACGGGAGCAACTTGCGCCGTAGCCAGCAAGCCTCCGATTCCCATCATCAGCATCATGGCGTAGAGCCAATAGAACTGCATGGTGCGCAACATTTCTTGTGCTGTGAAGTTCTGAGACTGCCGGCGAATCACGGTGCTGGCTGCGGCTGTGGGGGCGTTCGTCACCACAACGCCCGCACCTCCGAGGAACTGCGCGGCGGCGATGATCAACACTCCCTGCACGATGCCGGTGATCAGGAATGCCGAAGAGTGTCCGTAGTTCTGCAGGAAGTAGCGTAAGAAGGGCACGAACAAAGCCGAGCCCGAGCCGAAGCCCGCGGCGATGATTCCCGCGGCGAAGCCTCGCCGATCCGGGAACCACTTGAGCGCGACGCCGATAGAGCCGCAGTAGACGATGGCCGCTCCGAATCCAGCCAGTGCGTAGAGAAAATACATCGCGGTGAGCGACTTGGTCATGCCGATGCCGGCCCAGCCGACGGCGCATAAAACTCCGCCGAGAGTCATGAGCGGACGCACGCCTTGCTTATCGATGAGAAAGCCGCAGAGAGGCATCGCCCAGGTTTCGAGCGCGATGAAAATAGTCAGGCCCCATTGGACTTGGGTGAGGCTCCAGCCGTTGGCGTCGATCAACGGCTGCACGAACAGAGTCCAGCCGTACTGCAGGTTCGCAATCTGAATCATGGCCACTACTGCGGCGGCCAGCCGGATCCAACGATTCATGTTCGAAGCACTCCTAGTGGGCTGAGACAGTAACTCCTAACAACTTTGTGCAAGCATACACTGCTTTAAGGTTCGGCGTGGGAATAGACAGCTTCTCGCCTAACTCAACAAGAGCACCCGTGATGCAATCGAGTTCCATCGGGCGGCCCAATTCAAGGTCTTGCAGCATGGATGTTTTGTGTTCGCCGACCGCTTCGGCTCCGGCGATACGTTGATCGATACTCACTGGGAGCGTTATGCCGAGGCGTGTCGCGATGGCCGAAACTTCGGTCATGATTTCGACGACGAGAGCACGAATGTTGGGGTCCTGCGCCATCTTGACCAGCGTCGCACGCGTGAGGGCGCTGATCGGATTGAACGCGGCGTTGCCCAGCAACTTGACGAACATCTCACTGCGAAGACGGGTAGTCACCGGCGCTCGCAGACCTGCTTTGATGAGCGCTTCCGCGATCGCTTTGATGCGATCTGAGCGCGAGCCATCGGGTTCGCCTAAAGAAATACGATTGCCTTCGATGTGCCGGATCACGCCGGGTTCAGCGAGGTCGGTGGCGAAGTAGACCAGCGAGCCGACGACAGACTTCGCTGGGATGGAGTTCGAGATCACGCGGCCGGGGTCGACGCTTTCGAGGTGCAAGCCTGCGAACTCTTCGGTCTCGGCTTCAAAGTACCACCACGGGATTCCGTTCTGCGTGCTGAGCACCGTGGTGTTCGGGCCGATGAGCGGCGCGATCGATGGCGCAAGGCCGGTGAGCCCGTGCGCTTTCACACCGAGGATGATGACGTCCATATCGCCGGCGTCTTTCAGATCCCCGATGATGCGCGGTCGAGCTTCGAAGTTGCCTTCCTCGCTCAACACGCGCACACCGTGTTCCTGCATGGCTTGCAAGTGGGCACCGCGGGCGAACAACGTTACGTCCACGCCCGCTTGTGCCAACTTGGCGCCCACATATCCGCCGATCGCACCGGCGCCTGCGATCAGAAACTTCATGCCGTTATTCCCCGCCCGTCAGCGCCTTCGCTACCGCTCCGCGCGCGATCTTGCCCGTAGCAGTGCGCGGGATCGCCGCGACGATGTAGATCTTCTTGGGACGTTTGAAGTCGGCCAAGCGCTCTTTGCAGAACGCGAGGATGTCGGCTTCGGTGGCAGTCGCGCCTTCCTTCAACGTGACAGCGGCGGCGACTTCTTCACCCCAACTCTTGTGAGGCACGCCGAACGCGATCGCTTCATTGACCGCCGGGCATTGAAGCAACACTTCATCGATCTCGCGCGGACCAATCTTCTCGCCGCCGCGGTTGATCATTTCCTTGAGGCGGCCAGTGAGGAAGAGGTAGCCCTCTTCGTCCAAGTAGCCTTGATCGCCGGTGCGGAACCAGCCGTCGACATAGGATGTCGCATTGGCCTCCGGATTGTTCTCGTAGCCGTCGACGACGTTCGGTCCCTTAATGACGACCTCGCCGCGTTCCCCTTGGGGCAGCAACTTGCCGTCGGTCATGATGCCAATCTGGATTCCGGTGGCAGGTCCAACAGAGCCGCCCTTGTGGGCTTTCGGAGGCTCGGGGTTCGAGGCCATCTGATGCGAAGCTTCGGTCATGCCATAGGCTTCCAGCACCGGAGCTCCGAAGACCGTTTCCATCTTGGTCATCATTTCCGGAGGCAGCGCGGCGCTGCAGCTACGGATGAAGCGCAGGCTGTCGGAACCTTCGGGACGCGTATCGCCTGCTCGGGAAAGCAGCATGGAGTGAATGGTCGGAACGGCGGAATACCAGGTGACGTTGTTGTCGCGCACGGTGCGCCAGAATGAAAGCGCGTTGAACTTCGCCGGCACCACGAGTTTGCCACCGCTGGACAAGGTCGAGATGGTGGAGGCCACCAGGCCATGCACGTGGAACAACGGCATCACGCACAGCGCAGTGTCTTCGGTCGTCAGATTGTACGTGGCGACAATGTTGCGGGCCGATGCGGCCATATTGCGATGCTTGATCGGCACGCGCTTCGGGCGCCCCGTGCTGCCGCTGGTGTGCAGTACCAACGCAACCGCCTCCGGATCCGGCGCGGCGGCCTTCTTGCCATTGGGTGACGCTCCGGCGATGCGCACGTAGCCCGTGTCGTCCATCTCCAGGGTGTAGACCGGCACATTGCGATCCGCAGCGGCCTTGCGCGCGTCGTCCATGCCCTCGGCCGGAGCCAGCAACAACTTCGCCGAGGTGTCTTCCAAATAGAAGTTCACTTCGTCCTGACGATAGCCCGGATTCAATGGCGCAGCAGTTCCCGCCATGGACGCAGCCACGAAGCTCACAATCGCAGGCAGTCCATTGGTCAACGAGGTCGCCACGCGATCCCCCGGCTGAATGCCCAGTCCGGCCAAGGTGTCGGCCATCTCTTGAATCTGTTCGCGCAGCTTGCCATAGGTGACGCGCGTGCCGGTTTCCGGAAGAATGATCGCGACGGAATCCGAAGGAGGGCCCGAAAGAAGGTCCCAAAGTGTGCTCGCCTGGGCGAGGGAGGAAGCGATGGTTGCCATAGTTCTCTGGCGATGGTAACACGCGAAATGGGGACCGCACGTTCGCGGCCTCAGCGAGCCCGCCTTGCTTTTATTCGGTACTTCCAGTATTGTCGAAGTATAGAGGCATACCATGACCAAACTCCAGGTATTCGATCCCCCAATGTGTTGCTCGACCGGCGTGTGTGGACCGCAAGTGGATCCCGTGTTGCCGCGCTTCACGGAAGATTTCCATTGGCTGGCGAATCAGGGCGTCGCCGTGGAACGTTTCAACCTGTCTCAGCAGCCGCAAGAGTTCGCGGGGAACGCGACAGTGAAAGCCGCGCTGGCTGAGGGCGGGACCGAGTGTCTGCCTCTGGTATTGGTAGACGGAAGTGTCGTGAGTAAGGGCCGGTATCCGGAACGCGAGGAGCTAGCCAAGTTTGTTGGCTTGCACAGCACACCGAAATCGCAGGCCCTGCCGATCCTCGCGGGAAGTTCGTGCAAACCTGGCTCAGGTTGTTGCTGATGAATCGTTCTGAAGCGGTGTTGTCGGATGCAACACGCATTCTCTTCTTCACGGGCAAGGGAGGCGTTGGGAAGACTTCGCTCGCGTGCGCCACTGCCGTGGGACTTGCCGATCGTGGCAAACGAGTATTGCTGGTCAGCACAGATCCCGCGTCTAATCTGGACGAGGTTCTGGGAGTTGCACTAGGCAGCGCACCGCGACCCATCCCGGCAATCGCCGGTTTGTTTGCGCTGAATATCGATCCCGAAGCCGCAGCCAGAGCGTACCGCGAACGTGTAGTGGGTCCCTACCGGGGAGTGTTGCCCGACGCTGCTGTTGCCAGCATGGAAGAGCAACTCTCTGGAGCCTGCACGGTTGAGATCGCGGCCTTCGACGAGTTTACGAAACTGTTGGGCGATCCCACATCGACGAACGAGTTTAACCACATCATCTTTGACACAGCGCCGACTGGACACACGCTACGTCTGCTGAAACTGCCCGCGGCTTGGTCGGGCTTCATGGATAAGAGCACCACCGGCACGTCGTGCCTCGGGCCGCTCTCTGGGCTGAATGCGCAGAAGAGTCTTTACGAAGAGAGTATCGGCGCACTGTCCGATCCCAAGCGAACAACCTTGTACCTGGTGAGCCGGCCTGAACCGTCTGCGATCCGGGAAGCCGAGCGGTCACGCCTGGAACTGGCGACGCTCGGAATCGGTAGTCAGCGGCTCATGCTGAACGCGGTGTTCCTTGCGACCGATCGTAGCGATCCCGCAGCGATCGCACTGGAGCAGCGTGGGCAGCGTGCCATCGAAAGCATGCCTGCGGGCTTGGCGAGTCTGCCGCAAACAGTGTTCCCTCTTCTCGCAAACGCCCCTATGGGCGTGGCTGGATTGCGGGCGATTTACGCGGACGTCCAACAGAGCACCGCGGCTCCGGATGCTCGGCCTCAACTGCTGGAACAGGCTCCGCCACTGGGTGCGCTTATCGATGACATCGAACGAGCGGGCCGAGGCGTCGTCATGACGATGGGCAAAGGCGGTGTTGGAAAAACGACCGTGGCCGCAGCGATTGCGGTCGAACTCGCCTCACGCGGCCATCAGGTGCATCTCAGTACGACAGATCCCGCTGCGCATGTTGCGGAAGTTGTCGGCGCTGCTGTTCCGAATCTCAGGGTGAGCAGGATCGATCCGCGCGCTGAGACGGAGCGCTACACCAAAGAAGTCATGGACACAGCCGGCGCCGCATTGACCGCGGAGGGGAAAGCGCTGCTGGAAGAGGACCTGAGATCTCCCTGTACGGAGGAGATCGCTGTATTTCGAGCGTTCGCTCAGGCCGTGGCGGAAGGCACTGAGGGCTTCGTTGTACTCGATACAGCACCCACGGGCCACACGCTGCTTCTGCTCGACTCTGCGGAAGCCTACCATCGGGAAGTCCTCAGAACCACCAGCGACATGCCGGAGGCCGTGCGAAACTTGCTGCCTCGTTTGCGCGATGCCGCGTTCACTCGCATCCTGCTGGTGACGCTGCCGGAAGCAACGCCGGTTCACGAAGCAGCCCGCCTGCAGGCCGATTTAGCGCGCGCCGGTATTGTTCCATTTGCCTGGGTGATCAACCAGAGCTTCCACGTGGATGGCTTCACCGATCCCGTGCTGGTGGAGCGCGGGAAGCGCGAAGCACCCTTCATCCGCGAAGTTCGCGATCGTCTGGCTTCACGCATCGCAGTGATTCCGTGGTCACCCGAACCGCCCGTCGGTGCGGAGCGCCTGCGCAGTCTGGTTCGTTCGCTGGAAGTTCCTGTTGCAAGCCAGGAAACAGTCATGATTTCAAAAACTCCGAAGATGACGTTTCACGTGGAAGCCATACGCGTGGATGCGCACGGCAGCATGGCGCGCTGCAAGCAAGCCAAGATTCCTCTCGATACCGACTTGGCGGGCAACCCGGAGCGCTTCAATCCGGCCGAGTTACTGCTCGCGGCGCTTTCGGCCTGCATGATCAAAAGCATTGAGCGAGTGACGCCGCTGCTGAACTTTTCTCTGCGCACCGTGGAAGTCGTCATGGAAGGCGTCCGCCAGGACACTCCGCCACGAATGGAAAGTATCCACTACGAAATCATCGTGGACACCGAGGAGCCCGACCACCGCCTGGATCTGCTGCACGATAACGTGAAGAAGTTCGGAACGGTCTTCAATACAGTCGCTCCCGGCACCGCATTGAGCGGCGTACTTCGCCGGAAGTAACGGTCCCTAGAAAATTCGCTCCTGCCGCTTCAGCGTGCCGAAGCTGCCAATATTCGCGATGGAAAACGCGACGCGGAATTGATTGTCGTTGAGGACGTTGAAATTGAATTTCCGATACTGCAGGCTGAAGCCGCAGCAATCGGTGTTGTAGGTGATCTGCGACGAGATGTATTGCAGCGAACCCTTCAAATAGTCGTAGCCGGAGCTGAAGCCGTAGTTCCACCCCCGCTGATTATCGCCACCATACTGAACCTGACCCCGGATCTGGTTCGCTTTAGGTGCCAGCACGGGATCCGTATTCAAATGACTGTGGCTGGCAAGTATGAACAACTTGCCGAAGAACGCATCGACGCCTAGGCTGCTGTTCACGAAGCGATGCTGCATGGGATCGTAGTCGGTGCGCCATTCCAGGCCCACGCGGCTTTGGATTCTCAACTGGCTGACGATGGGCGATTGGCGCCGCTGGCCGTTCAGAAACGCGTAGCCGGTCATGCCAGCGGAGCTTTCCACCACATTGCGTTGCCCGGGGATGATCGCGCCGCCGAAGGTTGGATCGAAATAGCGCTTGTACCAGAGCTGCCAGGAAATGACGTCTTCCACTCCGCCTTGTCCGTTCCGTTTGAGCAAGCGGTTGGTCAAGGAGAATTCGACTTCGTGCGTGTTGGACATCAAATCCAGTTCGTCGAAGCGAACGGTCTGACGGAAATCGTTGATGCCATTCACGTAGCGATACTTGGCTCGGGCTTCGACGACGTGTTTCACTTGGTCGCCGGCGCGCATCCATTTCGGAGCGACGAAGATCCGCGCGATCTTGGGCAATCCTAAATCCACGCGCAGGTCACGGGCGGAGCGCACTAAATTCTCGCCAGAGATGCGGCCGTTCCGCATGCTGGAGTCATAGGAAGTTTCGCGCAAGAGAAAGCTCGGGGAGACATCGAAACCTTTCCAATGAAACGCCGACATCACCCTCGGAGCGATGTCGGCGCGCTGTACGAACTGCCGGGTTTGGAACAGCGGCTGGCTGCGGCGCTCTAGTCCAAAGCTGGAATCGAGTGACACCCACACTGGCAGCTTGCCGATGGCGTGTTCCCGTGTGAGGAACTGAGCTTCGGGCAACTTGCGAATCACGATCTCGTCGCCTGGGGTGGAGGTCTGGTAGTTGACGTTGCGCTGGCCAACAAAATTGATCGCGTAGTCGCGCCAGTGCTTGGTCAACACGCCGGTGGAATGGGTCTCGGAGTTGATGGCCTCCGCGAACGATTGCGTGAACGACTGCCGGAATGCCAGCGAAGACAACTGCCGCAATTCGCCCCTGCCCTCCCATCCACGACCCAGTTGGGATTTGGCCTCGGCCGAGAGTACGTAGCCGCCGTCCGCCTTCAGCTTCTTGTTCCCGCCCAGGCCGAACAGCGACACGTCAAAGGTGGTCCTGGAATTGATCCAGCCGGAGAAGTCGGCTTGATGCGCGAAGCCACGCTTGGTGTAGTACTGCGCGCGATACGTCAGATCGTAACTGCGATTGATGGCCCAGAAGTAACCCAGACCCACTGTCTGTCCGCGCACCTGACTGTTGCCGATGTTCGGCGTGAGGAAGCCACTGCGTCGCGGCTGGCTTTCGAGCGATTTGTAGAAGACCGGAAAATAGAACACCGGCACCTTCTTGATGTACAAAACCGACTTGCGGGAAATGGCCCGGTCGCGCGGAATGATGTCGAACGTCTTCGCCTTCAGCCGCCACCACACATCCTCGGGTTTGCAGTCGGTGACGAAACCGTCGTGGAGCAGATAACGGTCCTTGATCTTCTCCGCCATCTCGCCCTGGAAGTAAAACGGATTCGCGGTAGTCAACATTCCAGGCTTGGCTTCGATGCGCGTCGGCGCGGAACCGGTCACCTTGAAGAACTTGCCGGTCTCGGTGTTCAGATCGTACTGGGCCAACTCGCAGCTCATCTTGTGACCGTCCACCAAGTTTTCGAAGTGGACGTTGCCGCGGGCTTCCACCTGCCCTGTTTCGGTGTTGCGAACCGCCTGGTCCGCGGTGAGATACATACCCTCCGTGAGGATGCGGACATGCCCGTTCAGGCGTTCGAAGATACCGTCTTTTTCCTGCTGGTCAGCGTCGAGCACGGCGCGGTCATTCGGCCCTAGCTTGAGGGGTTCCTGCTCAGGGCTGGGCTGTTCCACGGCAGGGGGTGAAGCTTGTCCCGAACTTTGAGCACCTAAGCTCATGGTTCCAAGGAGGAACAACGCGAGAAATCGAACCCGCACCCTGTGCAAAACACACCCGGATGTGGTACTTAATAAAGAAGCCCTCAAGCCAGCACGCTATCAGAGCGTCGAGGGGGCAGTCAAGCAGATGCCCACGAATTGCCCTTACTGCCGCACCGTAAACGATGCCACGGAGAGCCGTTGTGCGCGCTGCGGGCGTCGCCTGAATCCGACCGCCGCAAGACCCATGCCCTCCATGTATTCGGGCGGCTCGTCCGCGTCGGGTGCCGCCACCGCACTGGCGTTTGAGCACGAACCTCTGCAGCAGGATGCTCCTCAACCCAGCGTCGCGCCGCCTCTGGCGCAGCCGGCTCCCGAGCCCAGCGAATATCAGCCGACGTTGTTTCGCGAAACACAGAGCGGCCCGAAGATCGTCCCCATTCCGATGATGACCCCGATGCGTCCGGCGAGTCCGCTGGATCGGGAGAGTGTACGTCGTAACGCGGCCCGGTCCGCTGCACGACCCGTTCGCCACACAGGCGACTCCTCGCAGCAGCCTTTGGACCTGCAAGAGAAGCAAGGTCAGATTCAGTCGCGTCCGGAAGAAGCGTTGTATTGCGACGCCCGCGTCGCGCAGCCCACCCATCGCGCCATTGCCGCCGCCGTGGATGGAGCGCTGGTCCTCTTAGGGACCACGATGTTCTTGGCCCTGGCCTTCATGGGCGGCGTGGATTTCGGCATCGTAGGAAATCTATTGGTGCTACCCGCGGCCATGACCGCAGTCGTGGCGGTGCTGTATCGGGGATTGTGGTGTTTGGTAAATCGCGACACGCCAGGCATGCGTTTCGCCGGACTACGGCTGGTCGATTTCGATGGCCGCAGCCCACGGCGCGATCGCCGCATCGTCCGCCAGTTCGCTGGACTGCTCAGCTTACTGTCCGCCGGCGTCGGTTTGGTTTGGGCCTTGGTGGACGAAGAAAGTCTCACCTGGCACGACCATATCTCCAAGACATTTCCCACCACCGCTTAAGGCCCGGCACGCCGGATCTCTGAGTCTGGTAAATTAGAGGCGTGAGCCGCCCCATCGCACGCTACCGCCCTTCGCGCCGTTATGCGATGTTTGCGTTGCTGGCTCTGCTGGCCGCTGTTCCTTCCGCCTGGGTTTCTACCCGCTGGGGTACGGCGTGGCTGGTTTCCTCCGTCCTCTTAGGCATCACCGCCGCGCTTACCTTGCTGCTGGCCGTGCGCCCCACCATTGAGATTCACGGGACACACCTTCTCATCGGGAAACGTATCGTGTTCTGGAATGAGATTCAGCGTTTGGACCGGATCTCGGTACGAGATCGCACACCCTGGATCGCGCCATTGCTGCTGCGCCTGACATTGCCGCCGAAGCGGGATCTGAAGCAGGAGATCCTGGTGTTTCATCCCGGCGATATGGATTCCTGTGTCAGCCTGCTGCGCCATATTTACCGCTATTCGCGCGTCGCGTTGCTGGATGGCGTGCCGTACAACGAGTTCTGGGGAGTGGAGCCGGTCGTCGCCACGCCGCCCCCTGCTCCCGGTCCGCGACTTCTCCTGCCTGAGGATGAAGAGGAAGTCGAGCGATTGTTCCAGCGCTTGAAAGTAGCCGGACGCCTGGATGGCTCCGACGAAAGCTAATCCTCTCCGTTGAAGCACATGGCGCGAAAGCTCGTTCTTGGGTTGGCCGTTGCCGCCGTCGTGCTGTACCTCGCGCGAGCCCCTCTCTTAACCGCCGTTGGTTCCTATTTAGTCCAGGCGTCTTCACCCGTGAAAGCCGACGTTGTGTTGGTGCTCGCCGGCGACGGTCGCGGCAACCGGATCCTAAAGGCCGCGCAATTGGTCCGCGACGGGTATGCGCCCAAGGTCCTCGTCAGCGGACCGGACGGCAACTATGGGCTCCACGAATGCGATTTGGAGATCCCGTTCGCGGTCAAGGCCGGCTACCCCGAATCGTACTTCGTGCATCTAGAGAACCAAGCACGATCCACGCGAGAAGAGGCACATGTGGCGGCGCAAGCCATCCGCCAGATGGGCGCGCATCGCGTGCTGCTGGTCACTAGTGACTTTCACACACGACGGGCCGGAGGCATATATCTCGCCGAGGCTCCGGATCTGAAGATCACTGTAGTGGCCGCGCCCGACACCTACTTTTCGGCGGATCATTGGTGGCAGAATCGGGAAGGCCAGAAGACCGCCTTCTATGAGTGGATGAAGACTATCACGGCTTGGGCGAACATCTAGAAATCAGGCTTGGGTAAACTGTAGAGGATGAAGCTCGCACTAATTGCTCTGATGCTCTGCGCCTCCAGCTGGGGCCAAACGACGGCTGCGCCGAAGGCCGCTGCCGCTCCGAAAGCTACGACCGCACCGAAGGCGGCGACTGCTCCAAAGGCTGCAACCGCTCCTAAAGCCGCGACCGCGCCCAAGGCCGCCACGGCCACGAAGGCCAAAGCTGCGACCAAGGCGAAAGCGGAGCCGGTCCTAGACCTGATGAAGCCCGAGACAATCAAGGGGACTCCGCCGTCGATTTTCATTGTTCGGTTGCAAACCACCAAGGGCGACGTCGACATCCGCGTGGTGCGCAACTGGGCTCCCAATGGAGTCGAGCGTTTTTACAACCTGGTCCGTGCAGGCTTCTACGATAACGCCTACTTCTTCCGCGTGCTGGGCTTCATGGCGCAGGTGGGGATCAATTCAAAACCGGCAATCAATCGCGTGTGGGAAGACCGCAACCTGTTCGACGATCGCGTGATTCAATCCAATCGCCGCGGCATGGTGACCTTCGCTTCGTCGGGACAACCGAATTCACGTTCGACGCAGTTCTTCATCAACAAGACCGACGCGAATACGTACTTGGACCAACTGAAGTTCGCGCCCTTTGGAGAAGTGGTCGCGGGCATCGAGATCGTGGACATGCTTTACTCCGGCTACGGCGAGCCGCCGATCCAGGGAGAACTGGCCGAACAGGGTGAAGCAATTATTACGAAGAGCTACCCGCGCATGGACAAAATCATCAAGGCGTCCGTCATCGCTGTACCGGAGCCGTAGACATCAGAACGCCAGACGCAACGTGAAGCGGAAGGTACGTCCGTCGTTGAGCGTGTTGGTGATCTGCCCGAAGTTGGGGGACGCCAGGTTATCGCCGGGTCCCGCGAACTGCGGAGTGTTGAAGAAGTTCACCGACTCGCCGCGGATCGTCATCTGCCAGTCGCGCAGAGCAAACACCCGTTGAACCGAGGCGTTCACGTTGGCGATCTTGCCCTTGCGAAAAACGTTGCGGCCCAAGGTCCCTTGCATCTCTAACGGAGCGTTCATGAAGCGGAACGCGGAGCGCGGCAGCAGTTGCGCGGAGGTGTCGGGATCACCGATCGTGCGACCCAGGATCGACGGGTCGAGCAGAGTTGGCCTGTCACCTTGCAGTCCGTCAACGTTGCCGAAGCCCGGGCCGTCGGAGCCGGATACGATCGTGATGGGAGTTCCGCTCTTCACCAGCACCACCGACGCGACGGTCCAATTACGCGTAATCGAACTCAGGAATCCCGAACCGTGGCGACCGGTGTCATACGAAAGTTGCGCCAGCGCGGCGTGCGGCTGATCGAAGTCGCTCAAGCCCTTCTGATCCTTGCGCGCATCGACGCCGGATTGCCCCGCGGCCTCGCGCGATCCATTGCCGATGCCGGTGAAGGTGTAGTCCGTTCCGTAGTCGATCGACTTGCTGAACCAATAGGAACCGGTCAGGGACAGGCCGTTCCAGCGGGGCGTGGAGATGGTGGCGATGCCCGCGTCGTAGAAGGCGTTGGACCCGTTGTGGATATCGAGAACCTCGAAGGCGGTGGGGTCAGGGCGACGCTCCGAAACAGTGGCCGTGGTGAAGGGAATGCCGGGGACGAACGCGGCGCGATTCTGGAGGAAGTTATAGAACAGCTTGTGCGTGCTGCTGCCAACGTAGCCCAAGGTCATGCGCCAATTGCGCGAGAGTTCGCCTTCCCAGCTGAAGTTGTATTGATACGAGTACGGCGTGGAGATGTTAGGGCTCATCGCAAAGCGGCTGCTACGGACATTCGCAGGGTTGGTATCGACGCCTACCAAGGGGTTACCCAACGCGGGGGCCTGGATGATGACGCGCGAGTTATACGGCTTGTTGTAGCGGTCAATGCCGAAGGTGACGGGGAAGATCTGACCGAACATGACGCCGCCGGCCCCGCGCAGCACGCCCCAACGATTGGGCAGGCGATACGCGAAGCCCATGCTTGGGGCCAGGTTATTCAAATCGGAATCGAAGGGCACTTTGGCTAGGCCCGTGACATCGTGGGGCTTCGTCAGAGGTTCCCAGCGCAAGGCTGCGCTCAAGGTAAGACTGCGGGTCGCTTGCCAGTGATCGCCGATGTACGCCTGCATGTCCCAGTTGCGGAAAGCTCGATACGCGGTGCCGATGGATTGCAGGTAGCGCGACGGAGTACCTAAGCGCAAGTTCGTGATGCCGTCATTGCCGAAATCGGGATTGAATTGGTACAGACCGCGAGCGGCTTCCGGCTCATCGCTATTGATCTGCAAGCGAGTCGCGGCAAATCCCATGGAGATGGTGTGCGAGCCGCGCTTCTGCTGCGCGGACGCGCTGCTGCGGTAGCGATTCTGCACGCGCCAGCGGGGAACATCGAAGGATGGACCAAGTCCAGTGAGCCCTTGCACCGCGATGGGGCCGACTGCTCCGGCAGCTGCTTCCAGGTTGGTGGTGGTGCGTTCGAAGGCGCCGGTGACGTCCATAACAGTCTGAGGATTCAGCACGCGATGCCATGTGGTCGCGGCGTTGTGCGACTTCGTGGTGGTGTTGGGATTTTGACCGGTCACGAATTGAAAAGCGTTCACGTGTTGGCCGGTGAATGCGTAACGCGCTGTCAGCGTGTCGCGGCTCTTGATCTGTTGCGTGAACTGGCCGCTATGCGTGTCCGTATCGGTGGATTGCGGGCTGTTGGTATTGAGAGCGCGCTCGGCGATATCCGGACGGTTGGGAGTCACGTTGGGATAGGCGCTAAAGTAACGCTCGATCAGCGGGCGAAGGATGGGATCGACCGTGAGCGGCGTGCGCTCCGACGGCAGAGGGATCAGAATGTTGCCGTTCACCTGGCCGCGGTTCTTATTCTGTGAGAGCGAGACGGATAGGAACGCATCCTTCCACAGTGGAGCGCTGAGATTGACCCCGTATTGATTGCTGCGCGCGGGCTGCACTTTGCCCACTTGGAAATAGGATCGGGCGCTGAAGATGCTGTTCTGATGGGTCCAGAAGAGCGTGCCGTGGATGGAGGAGCCGTTCTGCGGAGCTACTGTGAATCCGGTGCGCGCGTTGTTGCCGAGTTCGGCGGTGAAGTAGTTGCGGTCGGGCAGGAACTCCTGCACGATGGTGGCGCTGGTGCCGACGCGCGTGTTCAATTCGCGCGTGGCGTTGTTGTCGATCAGCGTGATCTGGACGTTCTCATTGCGGCGACTCTCGCCACGTTCGGTGTTGGCCTGGCCGAGCAGGTTGAGCGAGGTGCGGTTCTGCACTGCGGCGTCGACAGGCGGCTCGGGTGTGGGCTCGGTGGAGTCGGACGCGGCCTCGGGCGCAGGCTCCTCCGGAGCGCTCGGGGGCGCTTGTTGGGCTTGCAAGGAAGCAACGATCAGGAGAAGGAGTAGAGCAGGACGAAAAGAAGGGAACACTACTCTCTATTGTCGCGTGTTTGGGCGCTTTGGCGCTACTTGGCGGCGGTCTCGACCACGCGCCAGTTGCCGGAATCCCGACGGAGTGAGAAGAACACGACACGCTCCGGCTTGGGGAAATCCCTTACGTTCACTCGGACTTGGACTTTGTCCTCGGAGTCCCACTGGATGGGATCGTATTCAACGTATGCGGGCGCGGAGTCAGGAAGAAATGGAGAACCGGACCAAGCGCGCATGTATCGGTCACCAACACGGCTCCAAATCTGAATCGTGCCGCCATCTTCATCCACGTAGGTTGGAGCTACGATCAAACGTTTTCCTGACCGAGAGAACAACGGAACGTTCCCTAGCCCAGTCTCTGCCCCGCTCTGGTCGTCAATGACGAGGTAGTCGCCACCGTCAGAGAGCATCTTGACCACGACAAAGGCGTGGATCGATTTCATGTGCGCGATAAGTCGGTACGAGACGCATTGAGCTAGTTCAACCACATCCTCTGAGTGGCATTGGGGCCGATTGGTGAAGCTCTTTTTAAGCCCCGAACGAAGGACCAGTGTAAGACGATCCTGATCGCGCAATACGCTGGAGCCAGCAAGTGCGAGGGCCGCTGGCTCCTGTGTCACGAGGAAGTTGAAACTGTCCGTGCGTAGAGCTGCCAAAAGCAATTTCTCGACGTCCGCCTGCGCTAACGCGAGCGGAGAGCACAGTGCCGCGACGGCGAGGCATGTGAGACTCCGAATGGTCATGGGAATTAGTGCGTCATGGAGTAGATGACGTAGTTGATGCCGTAGTGATAGGCGAGCGTGGTCATCTCGGCGGGGTAGTAGGGGGCGTCGGCGTATTCCCAGGCGTCGCCCATGTCGGTGTTGGCGTTGATCGCCATGACTACGTGGCCCTTGGCGTCAGACATTTTGAACCAGCCAGGGGTGCCGACGTTGGCAACGCGGCCGCCTCCTTGCAGGTGGCGTTCGCCGGGGATGAAGGTGCGGTCCTTATCCTGAATGTCGTAGTGGACATGCATCATCGGATCGGCTTCGGTCATCGGTTCGATGTCTTGTTCGGGGTAAACTTCCTTGGCAATCTGGCGGAAGTTGTCGCCTTCGTTGTCATACATGTCGTCGGTCATGAGGAAGCCGCCGCGGTCGAGGTATTCACGCAGCCCCTTGAGCTCCTCTTCCGACATGATCATGTAGTTGTTCTGCGTGGAGTAGCTCCACGGGTAATCGTAGATCTTGGGATCGAGGATGCCGAAGTGGACCGGCTCGGAGATACCGATGAGGGTCAGGCGTTGGATGCCGACCGTCAGATGGTTTTCGGCGTCGGGGTAGTCTTGCGCCCACCAGCCGTTGGCTTGGCCTCGGCGGGAGACGTTGCGGAAGCCGCCGCCGCGATTGTCGCTGTACTCCAGGCGGTTGAAGGCGAACTCACCTTCGGGCGGGAAGTGGAAGTCGGATTGATCGCGAGCCTGGCCGCGGAAACCTCCGCCTCCGCCAAAGCCGCCACCGAAGCCACCGCGACGTTGCGCGAACGCTGCGACGGAGAGCAACAACAAGCCGCCGAGCACTACGGCCCAAATTCGTTTCATGCTGTTGCTGCGCTCCCTTCGACTAACGCGGTGACGTGGGCCGCAGTGGCCGACGCGAGTCCACTCAAATTGTAGCCCCCTTCGAGGACGCTTACCAGCCTACCATTTGCATGTTCGCCCGCGATGTTGAGCATGAGGCGGGTGAGGTCGGCGAAGTCGGCATCGGAGAGCGTGAAGCCGCCCAGAGGATCGCCCGCGCGCGAGTCGAAGCCGGCGGAGATGAGGACGAGTTCGGGCTTGAAGGCGTCGGCAGCTCGGCGGAGGTCCTCGCGGAAAGCGGTGACGATTTGGTCGCGGCCGGAGCCAGCGGGGAACGGTCGATTCATGGTGGTCCCCTGCCCTGCTCCGTCGCCGGTTTCGCTCGCGGGGCCGGTGCCGGGATACCACGGCCACTGATGCGTGCTGAAGAAGAAGACGGAGCCATCCTCATAGAACGTGTCCTGCGTGCCGTTCCCGTGGTGCACATCCCAATCGACGATCAGCACCTTGCCGAGCCCGTGTTTGCGCTGGGCGTAGCGAGCGGCGACGGCGATGGAGTTGAAGATGCAGAAGCCCATGCCTTGATCGGGCCGAGCGTGGTGGCCGGGCGGGCGGACGGCGCAGAATGCGTTTTTCGCGGCTCCCGTAATGACGGCGTCGACGGCGTTGAGCACTCCGCCGGTGGCCGCGAGCGCGACGTCGAGGGAGCGGGGGCTGATGGTGGTGTCGCCGGTGGAAAGCTCGGTGCGTCCGGCGAGGATGTCGCGGCGGGCGATGTCGATGTAGCGGCGCGAGTGGACAAGGGCGATCTCGTCATCGGTGGCGGGGCGCGGCTGGATGCGTGTGAGCGGCAGAGCGTTGATCGCGCCGAGAACGGCGTCGTAGCGAGAGGGCTGTTCGGGGTGGCCGGGGCCGGTGAGATGGAGCTTGTAGATGGGGTCGGCGAGGAGGGCGGTGGTGGCTTCGGCGGCGCCAAGGTTGGGGATGACTGTGGGCATGAGGGCGGCTCCCAGGGTCCATTGGAGCATGTTTCGACGCGAGGGGGATTTGCGGGACTCGGGCATTCGCTTTTCTTAAGAACCATTATCGTGCGCCTGAGATCTCTTCGTTCTAATTAACGCGCCTTAGCCTCGTTCTGCTCCACCCGAGCTTTCACCAACTTCTTGACCAACGTCGCGGGGAGGGGTTTGTCTACGGGCATGTGGATGCCGCTCTTGGTGGTTTCGTAACCTTGGAGCTCGGCGGTGAAGGCGGATAGGGCGGAGCCGCTGCAGGCGAAGAGGGTGCAGTGGTTCTTGAAAGCGGCGAAGGCGACCAGGGCTCCTTTGTACTTGAACGTCGGGATGCGGTAGCTGATGGCTTCGGTGGTCTCACGAGGGGCGACGGCGCGGATAGTGGCGCGGAGCTTGAGGAGCGTGGTGCGGGCGGGCTCGGGGGTGGCGTCCAGGTATTCGTCGATTGTTGATGGTGGGTTCGATGGCAGCTTCTTTATCTTGCCTCCATTATGTGCTTTAATGACGGCCATGAGGATACATCTACTTCTGTTGGCCGGGCTGGGCCTGGTCGCGTTTGGGCAAGGGAACGAGGCGTGGAAGGGCGACCTTACGGGGACGTGGCAGCCTCCTTATACGCCGGACCTGATGCGCGGGACGACGGCGAAACTGACTCCGTATGGCGAAGAGAAGTTCGCGAAGTTCGACGGCAAGCTCGATCCCTGTTTGCCGGTGGGTGTCACGCGGCAGATGAATGCTCCGGACCCTGTGCAGATCGTGCAGACCAAGGATCGCGTGGTGATCCTGTATGAGTCGTGGCATATCTTCCGCTCGATTCCGACGGACGGGCGGGCGCATCCGAAGGACGTGTATCCAACGTGGATGGGGAACTCGACGGCGAAGTGGGATGGCGACACGCTGGTGATCGACGTGACTGCGATGCATGACGTGACGGCGCTGGATACGGTGGGGCATCCGCACAGCGATCAGTTGCACCTGGTGGAGAAGTTGCGGCGCACGGGTCCGACGACGCTGGCGTATGAAGTGACGGTGGACGATCCGAAGGCGTATACGGCTCCGTGGACGCAGAGCCGGGTGTTGCAGTTGAGGCCCGGAGTGGAGCTCATGGAATACGTCTGCCTGGAGAACGAGAAGGATCGCGAGCACCTGGTGGGGACCAAGAAGTAGCGGCTACAGCAGCCACTGCATGAAGCTGGATCCAACGTTGGTGAAGTCGAAGGCGTGCAGGCCGAAGTGACCGGCGAGCTCCTTGCAGGCGAGGATGCCGCGCACGCTATTGCCTTGCGCGTCGAGCTTCGGGGAGTAGACGCTGATGCCGAGCTGTCGATTCACGACGCCGAAGATTCCGCCGCCGACGCCGCTCTTTGCGGGCAATCCAACTTCATAGGCCCAGCCGCCCGCGTAATCGTAGAGGCCGCAGGTGAACATCACCGTCAGTACGTACTTGATGAATTGGAAATCGAAGACGCGAGTGCCAGTGACAGGATTGGCTCCCATGTTGGCCAGCGTGGCGGCCATGAAGGCAACGTCCTGACAGGTGACTAACATGGAGCATTGCGCGAAGTACTGGTGCAGCGATTCGTTCACCTCTTCGTCGATGATGCCGAAGTTGCGCATGAGGTAGGCGATGGCTCGGTTGCGGTTGCCGGTGAGAGTTTCCGATTGCAGCACGTCGGGGTCGATGCGCAGTTGCCTGCCCGCGGCTCGACTCATTCGATCGACGAACGCCTGCACGCCCGCATCGACAGGCGACTGCTTGATCAGAGACGCGACCGCGATCGCGCCGGCGTTGATCATGGGATTGAACGGCCGGGTATTCTTCGCGTCCAGTTCGATGGAGTTGAAGGCGTCTCCACTGGGTTCCACACCGACGTGTTTTAGGACTTTTTGAAGACCCTGCTGCTCCAGCGCCATCTGGAAGGCGAACGGCTTGCACATGGATTGGATGGTGAATTCTTTATCCCAATCTCCCGCTTTGAACACGTGGCCTTCGACGGTGGCCAGGCAGATGCCGAAGTGTTTGGGGTCGGCTTTACCCAGCTCGGGAATATAGGTCGCGACGTCGCCATCGTCTACGTCTTTGAATTTTTCGTAGACGGAATCGACGATTTCCTGGATCTCTGATCCGACGCTGACGGTAGCTTCGCTCAAGAACTAAGTCTAGAGGCGGATCGGGATTCGGTCCAATCAAAAGTTTGAATCGCCGCGGAAACATTTATGAATGTGAGAATGGATGCATGAACGCCGTAAGGATGGACAAGTGGCTGTGGGCGGCGCGGTTCTACAAGACTCGTGCGCTGGCGGCGAAGGCGTGCGACATGGGGCGCGTGGTGGCGAACGGTCAGAATGCGAAGCCGGCTCGCCTGGTGCGAACCGGGGATTCGTTACTGGTGAGAAACGATGCTGCAGATTTCACTGTTGAGGTCCTGCTCTTGAGTGAGATGCGGGGACCCGCGGCGGTGGCGCAAACGCTGTATCGCGAGACCGAAGAGAGCATAGCCCTGCGTTTGAAGGTCGCGGCGGAGCGGAAGGTGATGCTACACCCCGAGGGCGAGCGCGAAGGCCGGCCCACCAAGCGTGACCGGCGCGAGATCGGGCGGCTGCGAGGGCGGGATTAGGTTCGATAGACTGAACTCAATTCATGCGGTTGCTCTGCTTCGCGGCGGGATTGTTATGGGTATTGCTGGCAAGTCTGCTTTTCGTGCTGGCCACAGTTGCATTCGACGTTTCCTCGGGCGGAAAAGAACGGGTCTTGAGCACGGTCTTCCTTCTTGCGCTGAGCATTCCAGTCGCCGCTCAACTGCGCACCACGCACCGGCAACTCCGGGAAATGACAACCAACCGGATCGTACTGAAGTCAGATGGCATCGAGATTCGCCTCACTGGACGGTCGCGGGAATGGAAGGGCCTGTCGGACATTCCGGAGACTGACTGCCGTAAAGCGATCAGCCACCGATTGCGAGCGACACCACTCCCAGCGCTAGCCAGATACCGGCAAAGATGCCCCATTTTCGCTTGGCCGTCAAACCATCGGCCTTCACGGATCGCGCCTCTTCAAAGCGGATGGCCCGAGCGGCTCCCTGACCCGCATTGCGAGATTCCAGCGAAAACTGAGTGGCCGTAGCGGAACCCATCCGGCCTTTTACTGTCTCGCCATTGGTCAATTCCACTTTGATCTCTCGACCCATGGACAGCTTGGCTACTTGTTGAGCTACGGTCTGTCCGGCGGCTTGCAACGGCATCGTGCCCAGAACCAAGAGCGCGATCAGGATGCAACGTACGTGGACACGAAACATAGCGGGCTCTCGATCACGCCGCGCGGTCAAGCGCAGGCAGGCCTAGCGCCGCCTCCATCCACGAAATAGATACACACAATGCCGACGATGTAAGAGGCCAAATCGAGAAAGCTAAACTCCGTCCCGATGAGGCGCGCGCCCAGGCGTACGATGGGGTGGGCGCTGGCCGCCATTTGAGCGGGAATCAACGTGAGTTGAAAGAGCTCGATCGCGATCATGACCAGCGCTGTGGGCACGACCACCGCAGCCCCTCGCCATACCAGACGCAGGATGACGTAGACCATGGCCGCGTACAAGGCGTCGCCCAGGTACTTATCGAAAAGCGCCCAGCCTGTATGGAAAACTCGCGACAGGATGCCAACCGCGATAATCGCGGCCAAGCTGAGGCCCCAGGGTGCCTGAGACCTCAAACTTTGCTGCATCGTGTTTAGAACGAAACGCGCGCGACCAAGGTGCCGTTGCGCGGCGGGTTCAACACACTCGAGGTATTGATCCAGCCGAAGCCAGCGGACGTTTTGCCGCTCGTCACCGTTTGCGTGGCTAGGGCGTTGGCGGACACCGGATTCACCTGCGAGGTCCGGTTGAAGATGTTATTGAACTCCAAACGGACGCTGAGGTTGGCGCGTTCGGTGAGGCGGAAGATGCGGCCGAACGCCATGTTCTCAGACGGACGGCGCTGATAGCGATAGTCGGTGTAGTAAGCGGCCGAGGTTCCCCACTGGCCGGCAGCGGGCTGCGCCCACGCCTTCGGATTCAGAACGAATTCCTTGTTGGGGTCGAAGCAGTGGCAATTCAGATCTTGCGTGAACGGTGATTCACCGGTGACGCGATTCGCGTAAGTACCGCGGAAGAGCAGCGTCGCGAGTTGATTCTGCGCGGCCGGTGACGGGATCGGCAGACCGCTGGCGTAGTTGACGAACATACCAAGGGTCCACTCACGCAGGCCCCAGGAGACGGCCTTCATCGCCGCGTGATCGCCGAGGCGCACGTTGGGGACCTGGTAGTTGGCGGAGATGTTGAACAACTGCGGCTGGTCAAAGCCGGAGAGGTACTTGTTGTTCGCGCGGTTGAACACGTCATTGGTGACTTGTCCGCCGGTGGTGGCCGCCGTGGGAGCGATGTCCGGGGCCGTGGCCAACTGGCGCTGCCAGGTGTAAGCGCTGCTGAGCGACAAACCGTGGGAGAGGCGCTTGGTGATCTTCACCTGCAGCGAGTCATACCAAGTCTTGCCCAGCGGCGACCACAGAGCGATGATCGTCCCGAATTGCGGATACGGCCGCAGCGACTGCGCGACTGTGGAACCAGTCGGGAATCCTGCGTACGGAGCGCGATTGAAGCCGCGAGCGACGGCCGTGGCTGAGTTGACCGTGGCCGCCAGCAGGGTGCGATCCGCAGCGTTGCTGATATCCAGCCCGTTGTTCTTGAGCAAGGCGTTGGCCTGGTTCGCATTCACGTCCAGCAGACCGGGAGCGGTCCACCACACGCCGCGATTGCCGACGTAAGACGCTTCGACAACAAGGTCGCGGAAAACTTCGCGTTGCAGGCCGAGGCTCCACTGGATCTGGCGGGCAGGCCGACCCGCGTTCTGGTCGACCCACATTCTGGGAGCCGTCACGGTACCAGCGGGCGGATACTGGCCCGGGTCGAGATTCGGCCACGGGTAAACGGGAATCGTGATCCCATCGCGCAGCGTCATCACCGGTTGGCCGAACGCCGGGGTGGTCACAGGGTTCGGAACAGAGATCGCGGTGGTGGTCTGATTGTTGGTCGGAGTGCCGGAGAAGACGATGCCCCAGCCAGCGCGCAGAACGGTTTTGGAATTGATTTGGTAGGCGGCACCCAGGCGGGGGCCGAAGGCGAACGGATACACCTTCGCGAAGTTGCAGGAGCAGCGGCCCGGACCTTCGCCCTCAAAAATCACACCGCCCAGGCGATTGCCCGCGCTGGGGTTCTGCGTGAGCGGCGAGAAGTTCGGGTAGCGGCCGTACTGTTCTTTCGGGTAGCCCTGGTAGTCATAACGCAGGCCGTAGTCGAGCGTCAGTTTGCGGCTCACCTTCCAGGTATCTTGCGCGAAGAAGCCCCACGCGGATTGACCGACGCGCGCGGTGGGCGGATTCGCGATGTTCGCGGTCTGTACCGATCCGAGCAGGAAGCTGGCGTACGGAGCTCCGACGATTCCGCCTTGAATGTTCTGTCCTTGCGTCGAAGGGAGTCCGCTCTGATCGCCGCTGAAGGTGAACACTCCGTTGCTGGCCGTGTAGAGCAGAGTGGGCACGCCTTCGATGCGCATTTCCGAACCGAACTTGTAAGTGTGATTGTCCTTCACCCAAGTCAGACTCGCGTTCGAAGTCGGCTTCTGGTAGTAGATGTTGCGATTGCCGTTCGGGCCCAGATTCTTGACGCCGCCCTGCGCGTTGCTGGCATTCTGAATCGCAGGGAACATGCGCTTCACGGTGGCGCCCTTGAGGCCTAGCTCTTTTTCGGAATCGTAGTTGAGCACTTCCACGTCGTCGCTGAAGTAGTTGTCCTGATAGCCCGCGCCCAAGTGCAACAGCAGCGAAGGAGTCAAGGTGCGGTCGTAGTTCAAGCGATAGATGTGCGAGGTGATGAAGGTCCCGATCGCGCCGGAGATCAGCGGAGGCAAGCCATCGGCGCCGCCGGTGGTGTTGGAATACTGGCTGGCTGTGCCGATGCGCGAGAAGTAGAACGAAAGCTTGTCTTTGGCGCTGAGGTTGTGATCCAGCTTCACGGACGGAATCGTCGTCAAGCGATCGCTGACGTACGGATAGATGCCGTTGTTCACTTTCGCGGTCAAGTTGGTCGCCCCTGGAATCAGAGCCTGAATCTTGGCCGCCACAGGATCGAATCTTGCTACGGGAATCGAGTTGTTCGGAAACGGGTTGCGGATGATGGCTCCGTTGGGTGCCAGCGCCTGCGTGGCCGGATCGTAGATGGTGCCTTCGAGGATCGAGCGGCCCAAAGGATCGGTGGCCAGATTGCGGCCGGTCAGCGCGCCGTTGAAGTCACCCGCGCGATAGGCGGCCGTCGGTACGGTAATTTGTTGGTTGTTGATGCTCTTGAATTCGCGGAACTGTTCCAGGTTAAAGAAGAAGAACGTCTTGTCATGGCCGTTGTAGAGCTTAGGCAAGGAGATGGGACCGCCGAACGTCCCGCCGTAATCGTTGCGGCGCTCCACCGGTCGCAGTAGACCCTTGGGTCCGTTGGTGAACGGCGTGCCTGCGTTGAAAGCTTCGTTCACGAAATAGTCGTATGCGGAACCATGCCATTGGTTGGTGCCGGACTTCATCGTGTAGTTGAACAACCCGCCGCCGACCTGCCCGAACTCGGCCGAGAAGTTACTGGTCTGGATGGCGACTTCTTGAATCGCGTCGACGCTGGGCTGCACCTGCTGCGGACGGCCCGGGACGTAGCCGTTGCTGGCGTCCTGACCTTCAATGCGATACGTCGCCGTGTTCGCGGGCGAACCGTTGACCTTCAAGTTTGCGTTGGCTTCGTGATAGACGCCGGGAATCAGCACCACCACGGACGCCGGATTGCGGATCGCGGAACTGCCCGCCTGGTTACCGATGGCCAGCACCGGGAGTTGATTGATCGCGCTGGTGGCGACGTTGTGACTTAACTCACCGCTCTCTGTTTTGAGCAGCGAGACTTCATCTGTCACAGTCACGGATTCCGAGGCGAGGCCGACCTCAAGGTTGACGTCGAGGCGCAGGGTTTGCGCCACACCGAGGACAATATTCTGCCGCAAGAACCGTTTGAATCCGGGGACGGTGACCGTCATTTCGTAACTGCCGGTCGGAATCTGCGCCAGCGTGTAGTTGCCGGTGGTCGAACTCTCTACTTGGTAGAGAGCGCCGTTCGCGGCGTTTCTTAGCTCAATGGGCGCGGATGGGACAACTGCGCCCGCCGGATCGGCGATGGTTCCGGTGATGGTGCCGCGGTCGGTTTGACCAAAAACGGCTGTCGCGAACAAGAGAATGGACAGGATTCTGCTACGCATGGAAGACCCCTCTTAGACTAATGCTGCCCGTCCGCTTGCTTACGCGCGCGGTTCTGTGGCTTGCCACCGCAATCGTTAGCAAGCGGACAGACGCCCCTCTACTGCTTTGTGCCCCTACTGCTTACCCTTGCCGTCGGTCGGCGTCACGTAGTGATTGCGTGGATCCTTGCCGACGATGTGGTCGATGTCTTTGTTATTTTCGTTGCAGATGAATTCCATCAGCTCCTGGCCGTGGGAATAGTTGGACTTCCCGTACATGACGAAGGGCTTGGTGTAGGCGCCCGGATCTTCCACCGTGGTCTCGTATTCCAGATGGTCGAAGTCAGGACGGGTGAAGCGTTCGATCACGTGCAACTGCTCGGTGTGCGGATGTCCGGCAAAATCGAACCAGAACTTGTCGTTGAAGCCAACGCTATCGATCACCAGCGTGTCGCCTTCCCACTTGGCGGAAGAATGTCCATACCAATTGGGGTTCCAGTCGGCAGGATGTTTGGGATTGTCGAGGAAGATCTGACGGTAGCTGTGGATGTTGCCCTCGAACAGGAAGAACATCATCTCCTTGTTCTGCATGATGCGCCACGGATACGGCGCTTGGCGCGGCACTCCGGTGGGCAGGCACAACGCTTCGGGATCGTCCTTCGACTGCCGCTCCTGCGCGGTCTTGAGCGCCCATGGCTGCAGCGGGAGCTTCTCGCCAGGCTTCAGCGCATCTTGGATGTCGTAAATGAAATTACGATCCGCGCTCCAGATGCCGGTGAAGTCCACCTTGCCATCCGCAGTGCGAGGAGTGGGTGCCGACTTCGCCTTGGCTTTCGTCGACTTGGCCTTCGCCTTGGGATTCCCTTCTTCGTCTTGCCCTGCGGCTGGGAATGCGGTCAACGCGAGAATCGCCCCGGCGATCATGACGCTTGCAGCTAAGATACGGTGTTTCAACATGGACCCCCTCTTGGTACCGGGAGAACAATATCAAACCCACTAGTCAGCGTCAACGGTCGAAAGGCATAGACGAACAAAAGAGGCCCGACTTAATCGTCGTGCGTCATCTTCAGCGGAGCTTTGGTCGTGCCCTGCGTCCATGTACCCACAAGACGGCGATGCACGTTGGTGATGTTTTCGAGCTTGCCTTCAATCACAATGTGAACCGGCTTGCCTGCGGCATCCTTCGTATCGCCTTCCAAGTGAACCGTCCACGTGCTGGCGTCGAGGGATGCCGTCTGGATCTTGATCACATCCAAACCTGGATTGATCAGACCCGTGATATTCGTGCCGTCCCACTTCAAGACGAAGGTTGCATCGGTCTGCGCCGTGGGCGAAGCACCCCACGAACCATGCCAGGAACCGACCAGAGGATGCCCTTCTTGGGCGAAGGCTACAGAGCCTAAAAGCATCATGAGTGCGAGTTTCATAGGTTCCTATTTATCGAACAACTGCACGTCTCGTTCGTAATCCTGGCAGAAGTACTCTTGCAGTTCGCCACCGGGCGAACCGTCCCAATTGGTGTAGGTCCACGGCACATTGAAGCTGCCGGTCCAGGGACGCGTGTACGCCTTGGGATCATTGATGGTGACTTCGTACTTCAGCGTATCGAAATCCGGTCGCGTGAATTTCTCCGTCAGGTGCAGAGCATCGGTGTGCGGCAGACCGCCGCGATGCATCCAGAACTTTTCGTTGTAGCCTTCCGACTCCACTACGAGCGTGTCGCCTTCCCAGTGGCCCGTGGAGTAACCGAGGAACGTGGGAACACGATCTTCATCGTTAGTGGGCAGCTTGCGGCCGTCCATATAGATCACGCGCCAGCTGCGCGGACCGCCGCCGAAGACGATATAGATGCGCTTGAGATCCGGCATCTCCAGGAACTCGAACCCGTTCGGAGTTTGGAACTGTCGCGGTCCGCCTGGAGGCATGCAGCGAACGTGCGGATCGTCCTCTTGTCCCGCGTTCGTGCGACGCAGGTCGTAAAGACCTCTGGCCCACGGCTGGAACGGCACAGCTTCTAACGCCAGATTCCCGGCGCCGCCAATGATCGATCCGCCGCCTCCCCAGAAGCCTGTTCCAGCGGCACCAGGCCCCAGAACAATGCGTCCTTCTTTATTGCGCGGGGCAGGCAACGAGGGGGCTTTCGCTTTGCCTTTGCCGGCCTTGCCTTTTCCGGGCCCAGGAGTTCCTGCGCCGGGCCCAGGGGTGTCCTGGGCGAACGATGCCACAGCGATCAAGAAGCTCAGTCCTAACGCGGCCACACTAATGGCATTCCAATATTTACGCATACGCTCCTCGGCGGGAAATAAGGATTTGAGGTGTCTGACACCAATTATTCGACGCGGCCTTCGCTGGATCCTGCGCCCAGCTTCTGGCCTGTGGTGGTCAGTGTGACCGAGCGCGCGTTGCCATGGAACGTGCCGTTCTTCGCGGTTGTGCCTTCCACCGTGACGACGTCGCCCAGGTTCATGGAGGAGCGCTTCCAGCCGCTGCGTTGCAGCACCGCGGGAGCAGCCATCTCAAACGCCCAGTTGTTCACCTTGCCGGTAGCGGTATCCTTCACGTCGATGAAGAAGTAGACGTGCGGATTCGCCCAATCCACTTTGGTGATCGCGCCAGTCAGTTTCACGACTTTGTTACTGTCGTATTCCGCGGCAAAGGAGTGATGTGCCGCCAACCGGTTCCCACCCGCAAGGATCAAGGCCAACGCGGCGCAATATGCAAGGATTCTGGATTTCATGAGTCGCCCTCTCTGACAGAAGATGTTACCGCATGTCGCGGAGTAACGAAAGGGGTACCCGCGATCCTCTATACTACGCAGATGGAAGTTCGTCTCTTTCCGAATCCGCGTCGGCCAGGCATTGGCCTCAAACCGCGCCGCGAGGCCCAACGGCCGCTCTTGCCCCAGCACGCCCGCCATTGCCCTGTCCTTGAGGCGGGGAACGTGCTCGGCTTCATGGTCTATCCCCCACTGGCCGAAAACGAATTGTTCCAAATCGGGTATGAGGGCGAGGGGTCGTTCCAACTGGCGTATTCCATCAATCCCACCGGTCGCAAGTGGGAGCAGGTATTCACAATCACCTACCGGCTTCCCGTCGGCGGTATCGGCGCCACCACGCAGGAAGTCACCATGCACATCCCGAAGACGCTGGAATCGGTGGAGTTTGCGCTGCTGATGGGGCGCATCTTCATCGCCCCGGACGACCTGGGCACACCGGCGGGCGCTGTGACGCTACGTGGTGCCTACAACTTCCAGACGCCTCCGGGCTGGGACACCGTCTACACCTCGATCTTCAACATCATCGATCGGCCCGTGGCTCCCGTCCTGGTGATCCGGGTGGAGACCGATTGGTACGGGCACGACACCGAGTTCCGCTACGTGCTGCAGCCCGGCGAAACCATTTCCGCGTCGCACAACCTGCCCATCGGACAAGTGCTGTTTGTGCCGCGCGAGGAAGTCACGTTGCGCGATGGCACAGAGCAGGAGATCGCAGCGAGAAATGAAACCAGCAGCACGTTCTTCGCCGAGAAGGCGGCCACCAAGGTGAAGACCGCCTACGGACTGGAATACAGCCCGCACTATCTACGCAAGAGCCGACAGAACGCGACTGGCGAAGCCCCTGTGAAAGACCCCAAGCCTTAGTAGCTGTCTTGGCGGCCTTAGATAGTTCGAACTCTGTTTCGACGCCGGACGAACAAGGCTAGCCCGCCCAACGCGATACCGGCGAGGCCAAACGTGCCCGGCTCGGGAACCACGAAGGATCCGCCAATTCGAATTTGGGAGATATCGTGCTGGAGTTGCGTTGTGGTGATGTCCAGTTGAGTGATGAGCGTGCCACCGTCAGTGGTTATCGTGAAGTAGTTCCCGCCCGTGTGTCCATCGAAGAGCGCCGCCGAAGAGATGTTGCCGTCTGCGACGGTATGCGCCGTGAAAACCACGGTACCGTCAATCGCGCTGGACAGCGACGTCAACTGTAAAATGATCGAACTGAAAGAATACCCGGGCATCGCGATGCTCAGGGTAGAAAAACCAGTATCGGTAGACACCGTACTGTGGCCCGGGCCGACTGCCGTCAAATTAGTATCCGATGTAAGGTTGACCGTGAGGTCAGAGCCTTGCGTGTGGCCGCTTACGGTAAGAGCTGGACCATCCACGCAAAACGCGCAAGAATCGTGAAACAGAACGGCCTCATCTGTCTGCGGATTGTTCCCCAGACTAAACACGGTCCCCGCCTGCGCGGAAAGCGCACAGACCCCGAAAGATATGGCGATTGCCATGCCAAAGCTTCTCATGCCCTTCTGCCAGTGCAATCGACGGGCCAAATCTTCCGTTACAGGTATCCGCGTCTTGCGTGAAAGGCTGACAGCCGTCTTTTTCCCTGCCTAATGAAGCGTATCCAGTTCCTCCGTCTCTGACTCACAGACACGCCTAGCGTCCGCCACCTGGACCCGTATTCCGTCCAGGCTGGGCAACTTGGCGCAATTGTGCGCTTTATGGCACTCCAAACAAACACGGCGCAAATTGTTTCTGGATGTTCGCCATCTCTCCCGAAGCCCCGGTCAAAGACACCAAGCCGTAACGCGGCGCACTTAGCGAGCCGGGAAATCAAGGTTCTGCGAGAAGAACGGCAGCACCTTGGTCTCGAACCGCTCCCGCACACGATTGGTGTGATCGCCTTCGTAAGTCTCATACACGTGTTTCACGCCGAGCTTGGTGAGCAACGCTTCCATGTCACGGTTGCCGTTGAGCAAGGTGTCTTGCAGGCCGACGTCCATCTTGATCGCCTTGTACTTCTTGAGATTCGTCCAGTATTGATCCACCATCGCGAGCGGAGAGTTCGCGTACCACTTGGCCCCGATGGCAGCGTTGTATTCGCCGTCGACCACGGGCAGATCATAGTAAGTGGGCGGATTGTTCGGGTTGGACGACCATGCGGCCGCCAGCGCGGGTGTTGTTCCGCCTCCGGCCTTGCCCTTGCCGTTTGCCGAAGCCGCGCCACCTAAGGTAGAGTTCGGGTTATTCATCAAGCAGCAGGAACTCATCGGATAGAGGCTCGAAAACATCTCAGGATATTTCATGCCGATGCGGAAGGCTCCATAGCCGCCCATCGAGTGGCCTGCGAGTCCGCGACTGGCTCGGTTGGCGACGGTGCGGTAGTGGCTATCGACGTAGCCGACCAGGTCCTCGACCACGAAGCCTTCCCAATTGCCGGTTGTGGGGGAGTTCGAGTACATGCTGCCGTTGTGGACAGTGAAGGCATCCGGGTGCACCAGGATCATCTCCCTGCCGCCCGCGGCGACTGCGGCCTCGGCCGATTGCGGGACAGTCATGGTGTTCCAATAGGCCTCGGCGCCGATGCCGTAGCCGTGCAGGAAGTAGACGACGGGGTAGCGGCGGTTGGGCTGCGTGCCGTAGCTGGGAGGCAGGTAGATGAAGACGTCGCGGTCGGCGGAGTCACCTTCGAGATTGCCTTCGAGGGACTTACCGTGCACGGTGATTTTTTCGAGCTTGCCTTTGAAGGGAGCGTCGGAGCCTTTGATCGCGCCCGGTCCTTTGCCTTTGGCTGCGGCGGGTGCGGCGTTGTTCTGCGAGAAGATCATACCGGCGCTCAACAGCAGCGAAGCGGCGAGTGACAGCGCGGTCAGGATCGGAACTTGTATACGTTTCATTGGTCCCCCATGTGAGTTTGGCGAAGTGGCGATATCACAGTCTACACTGCGATCCGCTTACCGCGTAGCCTGCCACAGCAGGATGTAGCCGCCGACGTCCGAATCGCGAATCATCACGGCCTTGCCTTTGCCGTAATTCATGATGCCGCCGTTGGTAACAGTGACCGCGCCATTGGCTTTGGCTCTGGCATAGGCGGTCTCAATGTTGTTCACCTGGAAACCGGCGTAGTTGGCGTTGATGTCCTGGAACTTCACCGCCGGAGCGGTCTTGCCTTTATTCAACGCGAAATAGATCAACTCGAGGCGCAGGTTGTTCTTTGTTGTCGCCTGCGGGAACCAGCCGTGGAGCATGACCTGCGCGCCACCGAGGCCTTCGATGGGAGGATAGTCGCCGCCGAGGACCTTCACATAGAAGTCCTGCGCTTTCTGCGGATCGATGATGTTGGTGGCGAAGTGATTGAAGCCAGCCTGTTTGCCTAAGCGGTCTATGTTCGCAGCTGTGGCGGTTGAATTGGACACCGTGGGCGCTGCGGGAGGATCGCCGGGCTTCGGAATGGGTTTGGAGAAATACTCCAGGACCAGGCCGTCGGGATCCTGGATGAAAGCGAAGCGGCGGAAGCCCGGCTGCTGGCGCGGATTGGGCAGGCCGTTGACCTCGGGCATCTTCAGCATGCCCAGCGCTTCCAGTTTGTCGAGCAACACGCTGACACTGCCGTCCACCGTCAGATCAATATGGCTCGCCAGCACATCCCAGGAATTGATTTTGCTCCAGTCTTGGCGCGCGATTCCGCGGTATTGACGCAGCACAAGAGTGAAAGGGACGTCGGACACGGAGCTCTGAACCTGCATGGTCGCGGTCCGTGATTCAGCGCCGGGTGTGTTGCCGAGCTTGTTCAGTTCTTTGTCGACGATCCAGGCGCTGGGGCCTTCGACTAGTTTAAAGTCGACGGCTTGGAAGAACTTGATGGACTTCTCGATGTCGGCAACCTGATGGCCGACGGAGGCCAGTCCCAGCACATCGAACGGGGGAGTCGATGGTTGCGCGAACAGCGAGGGCATGACCAAGGTCAGGACCAGCGCGAGGACGCCTCTTAATGCAATCGAGGAAGATGTCTTTGTGTGTTTCATGTCCGAAGCCCATTACATTCTAACGTCCTGGGTTGCGGACGTTCCGCCCTATTCAGGAAGACCGCCAACCAAGCGCCGAGGATCAAGTCGACCGAACCACAGAAGCCGGGCCACCAAATCGGCATACCGGGGTTCGGGATCAACAGGTGATGGACGAAATCGAATACTCCGTGTCCAGCGATCGCAGCCGCGACCAACCACAGGTGTCGCTTAAAGCCAAGCACCGCCAATAGTGAAAATCCCACAGCCGCTGCAATTTCAATTTGCAGGATGGTTCCAGATGCTCCCATCACGGCGAACAGTGGATAGTAGGCCGCGACTACGATGAGCACCGTTGGGTAAAAAGAGCGCCCACGGTCCAGTCCAATCCACATGGCCGATCCAGCCACCGCCAAACCCAGTAAGATTCCGACAACGTATTCCATGGTTCTGTTTACCTTTCCTTCTGAAGTTTCAGCGTGCCTTTGGCTTTCGCTATGGGGCTCAGTGTGGGATAGAACTGCACGAACGTGCCATCCACCGCACCGTTTGCTGAGTGGCAGAGCTGGCAACTCGAAGTTGCGCCAAGCGGCTTCGCGGTTCGCGCGGTGCTGAATCCGAAGAACTCCCACTTCGTCGAGAAGCGCGCCTGATCTTTGACGTGAGCTTCAATGAGGACCACTTCTTCCTGATAGTGACCTCCTTTATTGATAGAGCCCTTGCTGGACGAGGACCGGACCTCCATAATGAACATGGTCTTGTCCGGCCACGTGCCGGTCTGCAGAAAGCTTCTATACGCTTTCGGCGTGACGAAGACGTTGTCGAAGCGCTGACCTGCGATTAGGTTCGCGGCCGATTCAACAATGCCGTACGTCATTCCAAGCCCGGAGCTCAGGTAGATCCATTCTCGATAATTGTCTGGCAGCACCAGCTGACCATCACTGGTGTAGCGCGGCTCGTCCGGCTGCGGCTGCTCGCCCGTCAAAGTCAGGCACGTCATCAACAGTGTCGCTAAGATCTTTTTATTCATTGTTCTGGTCACGTATCGAAAGTATCGCGGAAGGCCGCCCCGGGGATTGAACGCGCCCGCTAAAGTTCTTGAATAAAACAGCTACAGTAGGTATCGAGGGACACCCTGAGCGAGCCGCTAAACGATGCATCCTACCGGTGGCTGAACGAGCCGCGCTGGTACCTTTGGGACGGTGGCTTCCTGCTGATCGGCCGGGCGCGAGGCGTCGTGCCGGCGCATTCGCACCACGCGATCCAGATTGTCATCTCCCTCGACGAAGCTCTCTCCGTTTGCGGTTAAGACAAACTCTGGCGCAAGGGCCAGGGGCTCATCGTGCGACCGGACGCTGTACATTCCTTCAATGCCGGCGGGGCTTTGGGCGCGATGATCTTTGTCGATCCGGAGTCCAGCGAAGGGGCGTGGCTGCGCACCCTGCTCACAGAGGACATCACCATCGTCCCCGACGCGCGGCTTACCTCGTGCGTCGCGAACCTTCGCACCTTCGCCGAACAGCCGATCGCCAGCATGGAACTCGGAGCGCTCATCCGCCACTGCGCGCATGCGTTGAGTCCTGGGGCACCGCCCATGCGCCGCCTGGACCCGCGCGTCACCACCGTACTGAAAGGGATCCAGGCGTCCGATGACTTGCGTATCTCCCTAGAGACGGCCGCGAAGCTGGCCTTTCTTTCGCCCAGCCGTTTTGCGCATCTCTTTAAGGAACAGGTGGGCCTACCGTTCAGCCGCTATATGCTGTGGCGCAAGTTGACGCGAGCCATGCTGGCGATCGGCTCGGCACGGACCATTGCGGACGCGGCGCAGGCGGCGGACTTCGCCGATGCGGCACACCTCACGCGGACGTTCTATCAAATGGTCGGGATGGCTCCCTCGGTGCTGATGCGCGGCACCTTTGCCGAAATTGCGTCACCGTTCAGCGTGTCCGGGCCAGAATAGCGGATTCATCCATGGACAATAGCCGCTGCGTTCAATGAACGACGGTGGCTTCGGTGCGAAACTCTTCCTAGTTGATAACAAGTCGACCAAATTGAAAGGAAGATTCATCATGCCGACCAACTCGAATACATGCTCCTGCTCATCCCGTGCGGGAGCCGCCTGCCAGTGCGGCTGCCAGAAGGTCCAAGCCGAAGCCAAGACGAACGCTTGTCCGTGCGGGGAGACCTGCGCGTGCGGTCCGACCTGCAACTGTCAGCACTCCTAGAGGCAGCATTCTAAACGCCAGGGGCGACCAACATGCATAGCCATTCCGTTGTTTTAGTCATGGCAGGAAGCCTCTGCCTCACCATCACGTTGCTGCTTTCGTGGTGTCTGGTGGGGGTTCGTTCGTCGGCGTTCGTCAAGAAGCTGTTTCCCAACTACCAGTACTTGCTGAAGGCCCATATCGACTACCTGCTCATGACGGGGCTGTTGCTGATCTTCTACCTGCTGTTCGCGAGCTTTGGAGTGTCGCCGTCACACGCCGTTCTGGTGGCGATGAGTGTTGGATCTCTGATGAACCCCGTTGGATTTCTGGCGCTCGCAATCAAGCCGGATATTCGCCAGACTCCAACCAGTCCGTTCGGGGCCGTGATGGCGGGGAGTTTCACGCTCACGACGTTTGGCTACCTCGGCGCGGCTTGGTACGTGGCTCATGCCGCGGCACTTGCGTTGTGAATGTTGTGTGCTCCCTTAGCGCCGCGATGGCGCGAGCGGTGGCGGCTTGATGGTCCTGCTGCCAGGGCGGGCCGAGCGTTTGGCGGAGGCCAGTCAAGAATTCATCCAAGGCCGCTGCGGTGGTGGCCAGCGCCTCGGCGGCGCGCGGGCGTTCTTCTCCACGCTTGAACATTGCGACGTTGATGCCGAGCGACGCGGCGGCAGCACACAGCGCCTGGTGATACAGCATCGCGTCCGTCCGCGCCCGGAGATACCAGGAGGCGTGGACTTCCGCTACCGAAGCGGGGAACTGGGGCAGTGGAGCCGTCCGCAACGCGATAGAGACCAGGTTGTGTGTGGACTTCAACCGCGACAACTCCCGTTCGGCGCAGTGGGCGGCGGACTCGCGGACTTCCTGCACCAATCGTTCGGCTTCGGTGGAACTCATGCCGACCGTCTCGTGTTCATAGGGCTGGTTCGGCAACCCCGGTTCGATCAGTTCCACGCGGCGGCGATCGATCACTTCGGGCGAGCCATCCGGGGCGCTGACGCAGACGAGGATCGCCCAGCCGTTATGCTCCGCGACTCCCACTACCAATCGTGCTGGTGCCATTAGGAGTCAAACGCCTTCACTGATCGCTCTTTGTTGACGCCCATCTCCCCTATTTAGGTAACGGCTTCCACGTCGTGAATCCGAGGACATGGCGTCCGACGGACGGTAGGAATCATATTATGATTTGTCCCCAGGGTCAAGGGGGGCAAAAAGTAAAACTCCCCGAGGCCGAAGCCTCGGGGAGTTAGTTTGACTACTGGTTGTTAAGTTAGAACGCTACACCTAGAAGGTGATGCGACCGATCAAGGTTCCGGAACGCGCCTGCGGAGTGCCGGCGCTGATCGGAGAGAGGACACCGAAGCCAGTGCTATACAAGCCAGCGTTCGGGCCGGTGGTGAAGGTGCTCGGGGTGGTCTGGAAACCAGTAGTCCCGATTGCGTTGCCCGGAGTCGCAGCGTTGGTCAATAGCCGGGTGCGGTTCATGACGTTCTGGAACTCCGCGCGGATGTGGAGGGTGATGCCTTCCTTGATCCGGAAGTTCCGGCTCAAGTTTAGGTTCTCCTGAGGAGCACGGATGCCGCGATACTGGCGGATTGTGCTCTGTTGGGCGGCGAACTGGCCGTCGGGAACGTTCTCCCAAGCTGCCGGGTTCAACAGGATATTCTTGGTCGGATCGAAGCAATGGCAATTGATGTCGATCGGATCGGTGTGCTTGACACCGTCGTAATCGGTCCAATTCGTGGAGTACGGATTCATGTACGTGCCAGTTGCGGGATCGATCTTGAGTTGGGCGCTGCCCGGTCCACGGCCCAGGAAGTTGCTGATGGGCAACGCCGAGGTGGAGGCCGGACGGTTTAGGGCGGCGGCGCTTTGATACTGGATGAACCAGCCGATGCCCCAATCGCCGAACACGTACGACACGACTTTGTTCGACAGGATCTTGCTGCCGCTGTTCTTCAGGTTCGGAACCTGATATTCGGCAGTCATGCGGATCGCCTGAGGAACATCGTTACCGGACAGGTCCTTGCCGTTCGGACGGTTGAAGATGTCCGTGGCGGACATTAAGTCCAGGTTCTTCGACAGTGTGTAGTTACCGCTGGCGGAAAGGCCATGGCTGAAGCGCTGCGTTACGTTCACTTGCAGCGAGTCATACCAGGTGTTACCGAGCGGTGCGCCCGCGGGGGAGAGACCGGCCGTATACTGCGGGAACGGCAGGATCGCCTGACGGGTGGTCTGGCTGCCGGGGAAGTTGCTGTACGGCATCACGATTCCACGCGAAGCGAGCGTAGACAACTGGCCAGCGCTCAAGTTCGAGCGGACCGTGGTTAGCAAGGCGCTGTCGGAGACGCTGGTGAAATTAGTGAATCCCACCTTCGCCAAATCGGCGACGCTCAAGGTGTTGACCTGGTTCAAACCAGCCGCCGGCCACCACACGCCGCGGTTGGCGACGTAAGTAGCTTCGACGACCGTGTTGCGACTGATTTCGCGCTGCAGGCCAAGCGACCATTGATACTGCTTGGCGGGACGGAACGCGTTGCGATCGATGAAGGCCGGGGCGGCAACCACTGCGGCAACCGGCTGGCCAAGGTTGGGGGAGAAGTTCGGCCAAGCCGGAGATACACCGGCCGGGATGCCGTCCTTGAGTTGTCCCACCGTTTGGCCGAAGCCAGGAGTACCGCTGGTGGCGGTATTGGAGGTGCTGCCCGTCGTCTGACCTGAGGCCGTGTAGACCACGCCAAAGCCGGCGCGGAAGACGGTCTTGGTGTTGATCTGGTAGGCGACGCCGATGCGCGGGCCGATGGCATAGGGATAGGCGTTTGCAAATTGGCAGTTGCAAGTGGCTTCATAGATCGCCGCGCCCGGATGCCCGGCTGCCGAAGGATTCGGCGTATTGTAGTTGAAGTTCGCGAACCGACCGTATTGCTCCTTGGCGTAGGTGCCGTAATCCCAACGCACGCCGTAGTCGAGCGTCAGTTTGCGGGTGAGCTTCCAGGTATCCTGCATAAACAAGCCCCACTGCTGCTTGCTGTAGCTGGAACTGGTGGGGGACCCGAGGGTCACTGCGGTCATTCCACCGGTCAGGAAAGAGGCGAACTGGAAGCCCGTGGTTCCTTGTGAAGTGGTAAAGCCGTTCAACGCGGTCTGTTGGGTTGCGTTGATGCCGAAGGTGTAAGCACCGCTGACGCTGGCAAAGCTGCGCGCCGGGTACTTCTCCAAGCGCCATTCCGAACCAGCTTTAAAGGTGTGGTTGCCTTGGACGCGCGTGATGTTGACCGAGCCAGAGGGACGGCGCTCGAAGGAGTCGCCCTGTCCGGGGCCGCCGAAGTTGTTCATACCGCCCGCACCAGCGACCACGCCCGTGACGAAGCCCGGAACTTGACGGTTCAGGGTCGCACCCGGCAGGCCATAGGCCTTGTTTGCGTCGAAGGTATTGGTGGGAGCCTTATCGCTGAAGCTGAGCGAGTTCCAACCGGCACCGATATGGAGCACGGTGGTCGGCGTCAGAGTGTAATCGTAGTTGGCACGCAGAACCTTGGCATAGATAAAGGTTCCACGAGCGCCGCCCATGGGCTGCGGGAGGCCGTCATGGCTTCCGTTGGGGAACGAATACTGCGCGGTGGTTCCAGTGGACTGCCAGTAACCGGAGAGATGGCCCTTGGAACCGGTGTTCTGGTCCAACTTGAGAGAGGGCAAGTTAGAGATGCGATGGCTGACCCACGGCACCTGATAGTTACCGTTGGGCAAGCCAGCGGCTGCGTTCGGACCAGTCGGCAGTGGCACATCGGCCAGAACCTTGAGTGCCACCGGATCGAATCGTGCAACCGGAATTTGATTGCCCGGGAAAGCCAGGCGGGTTACGTAGCTGACGCCCGCGGTACAGTTGTAGGTCAATGTGGCGGTAGATGTAGGACACACTACGCTCTGATTCGTGTTCGGATCGAAGATGGTTCCGGAGAACGGGGTGTTTCCGAGAGGATCGACGTAATTTCTGCTGCTGATCTGCACCGGGATGCCCGCGTTGTTGCGGCCCAAGTAGTTGGTCAACTGGCTGAAGTTACCGGCGCGATACTGCACCGTGGGAACGGTCGGCGTCAGGGTCTTGACGTTCAGGTTTTCGTAGAACTGTTCAAAGCTCCAGAAGAAGAAGGTCTTGTTCGTGCCGTTGTAGAGTTTCGGGATGCGGACGGGTCCGCCGAAGGTGAAGCCGTAATCCCAACGATGCTGTTGGCTGCGCTGGTAGGTGTAAGGCGTGAACGCGTTGATGGCGTCGTTGGTGGAATAATCGTAGGCGCTACCGTGATACTTGTTGGTGCCCGACTTCATCTGCGCGTTGAAAATGCCGCCGCCAACGGTGCCAAATTCCGCGGAGTAGTTGCTGGTTTGCACGGCGACTTCCTGGATGGCGTCGGTGGAGGGTTGCTGCTGGGCAGTATACTGCCGCAAGCCGCCGAGGTTACCGGAGACCTGACCGTCGATACGCACCTGAGTATTGTTGTTCGGCGTTCCGTTGACGACCATGATGCCGTTGGCGCCATAGGTGGTGCCGGGCATCATCTGGGCCAATGCAAACGGATCGCGGAAACCGGAACTGGCATTGCTGCCCGCGCCGCCGACGCTCAGAATCGGGAGGTTGTTCATCTGCGAAACGGTGACGTTGGTCGCGAGCGCGCTCGATTCCGTCTTTAGCAACGAGGCTTCCGCAGTGATCGTCACGCTGTCGCCCACCGCGCCGATTTCCAGCGGAATGTCGATGCGCATGGTCTGCGCCGCCGCCAAGTCCAAACCTACGCGATTGTAGGACTTGAAGCCGGCCACAGAGGCGGACATATCATAGGTCCCAACCGGAACCTGAATGATGGAATAGTTACCAGTCGCAGTGCTCACGCCGGTGAAGACCGAGCCGTTTGCATTGTTTTTAATCGTGATCGTCGCGTCGGATATAACCGCACCGCTCGGATCTGTTACTGTTCCCGTGATCGTCCCGTTGGCACCTTGGCCAAACGCTAGGATCGTGCACAGGAGAAAGAGTAGTGCTATGGAAGTGATTTTCTTCAAGGTTCCCCCCAAGCCCATCTCCCACCTTCCTCAGGGTAGGCGGAGATTTAGCTGTCTTCGCAATGATACGCGCCTGTAACAAATTGAGTCAATAGGGCAAATGGCCAAACAGCCACAATACGGCCCGCCATATTTAGCTACCAAATTCGGGAGGGGGCTATGCCACCCGATCCATAGCAAGAAACTCTTTTATATGTTCGTGTTGCGAGGATTCCAACTCAGAGACGGGACCGAAATATATGGCCCGCCCTTCATGAAGGATCACAACCTTCTCTGCCACTCGGCGCATGAGGTCCAGGTCATGGGTCACGACGACCGAGGTTAGTTTTAGCTGGGTTTTGAGCCGAAGCATCAACGCCGCCAGGTGGTCGCTCATGATCGGATCGACCATCGTCGTTGGCTCATCATATAGGATACATTCGGGCTGCGCGGCCAACGCCCTTGCAATCGCGACCGCTCGTTTGTGCCCGGTGGAGAGGTCCGTGGGGTAAACGTCAATGTAGTCTTCCAGTTCCACCATGGCGAGCAACCCCCGGACTACTTCATCCTTATTGCCCTGATCGTAGTCATCCCGCAATTCCAGCGAAAACTCAATGTTTTCCCCTACAGTGAGCGAATCGAACAGCGCGCCGGACTGGAACACCATCGTTACCTTCTTGCGAATCAGACGCAGTTCGGCCTCGGACATGTGCGTGATGTTCGAGCCCGCCACCCAGATATCTCCCTTATCCGCTTTGAGAAACCCCATGATGTGCCCGAGGCTGACCGACTTGCCCACGCCGCTGCGCCCGATGATGGCCAAGGTCTCGCCCGCATCTACATGGAAGCTGACATCGACTAAAACCGGCCTGTCGAACGTCTTATAGACGTGGGCGAACTCTATATAATGTTCACTCATGACGCCTCCCGTGCCAGTAAGTCTTCGGGAGTGTTCAGGTTAGCCAGCAATCGGACATCTGAAACCGGCCACCGCCGGACTTGGATCGTGGAGAGAAAATCGTGCATTTTGAGGGATCTTTGACGAACAGCGGTTTCCACTGCGGCAAGCAGGCTGCGATGGTAGACGGCGCACAGCGGATGCAGGCGACCTTCTGTTTCGCAGACGACCACGTCTCCGTCGACGGCCATGAGGTCCCTCAGCAATGCGGGGGTCAGTTCCGGCATATCGCAGGCGACCAGCAAAACCCGTTCCGCAGTACTCGCGGTCAGGGCAGTCAGCAAGCCCCCCAGCGGACCGCAATCCGGAACCAGGTCGGGGATCACGCGCAGACCCAGGTGCCCGTAACGTTCCGGCGGACCGATGACAGTCACGTTATCCACAGCCTCGAGGACCACACCGGCAACCTGTTCCAGCAGCGTTTTCCCAGCCAAGGGCAGCAGCGCCTTATCGCGACCCATGCGAGTGCTGCGGCCTCCCGCCAGCACAAAGCCCATGTGCTCCATGAGAAGATAGTAGCAGTGGTTGGCCGGAACAAAGTAGCCGTTTTGTGTTTTGCGCTCGCGCTGGTGGCGCTGGCTCCTCTGCACGCCGAAACAGCCACCGCCCGGAAACTGGTCGTGCGGGCCGATCGCCGCACCGGTCGACTGGTGACGGTTGCGATCCCGGTGATCGCAGCGAAGAGCAAAGTCCCCTCCGCCAACATCGCCCAGATGGTGGCCGACGCGGCCAAGGCCAACGATATCGATCCACTGCTGGTCCATTCTGTAATACAAGTAGAAAGCAACTACAATCCGTACGCCGTCTCCTCGGCTGGCGCGCGCGGCCTGATGCAATTGATGCCCGGCACCGCCCGCGACCTGGGAGTGACCGACAGTTTTGACCCTCGTCAGAATATCGAAGCTGGTGTAAAGTACTTAAAGCAGCTAAAGGATCAGTACCCTGATGAGAAAATGGCCTTGGCGGCCTACAACGCAGGTCCTGGATCTGTGCAAAAATATAGAGCAGTACCTCCATATCCGGAGACAAGAAGTTACGTACAACGGGTAGGAGAGCGGTACGTGGAAGCGCGGAAGGCAGCCGGGATTGCACCAGCGGTTGCTTTGCAGCCCGCAGCTCCACAGGAACTACCGCAGGTGCCTGAAGTATCTGTAGTTGTTGTGACGGAGGAGAAGCACGCCAGACTGGAGCAGTTTCTCGATGAGTATGGACGGTTGCATCTCCGAACGGCGCCCGAATAAACACGCAAGTGAAACACGGCGCTGGCAATTTTCGATAGTAGCTTTTTTCACGGTCGCGCTCGCGTCTCTGGCTATAGCTACGCCCAAACCGCTCCCCCTCGAAAAAGTGACCGACGTCCGCTTCTGGACCGCAGGCGATACCACACGTGTAGCCATTGAAGTCACCGGAGAGTTCCACTACAAATCCCAACGTCTCGATGCGCCCGACCGCGTCTTCTTCGATCTCGACAACACCAAGTTGGCCTTGAAGGACAAGAAATTCCCCACCATCCCCGTCGGCGATGGCTTGGTCAAGCAGGTTCGCTTGGCTGAGAAACAACCCGGCATCATTCGCGTGGTCCTGGACCTGGAAGACGGCGTTGATTACACCGTCTCCCAGCTTTCCAACCCCGAACGCCTGATGGTGGAACTACGTTCCAAGAAGGCGAAGTCCGCCGCTCCGAAACCAGAGAACACGACATCTTCAAGCAAGACAGTTCCGCCTCCCCAAGCGATCGTGCTTCCGGCAGCGCCGCAGGCCGCACCACAAGTGGTCATGTTGCCCGCGCCGAAGGTGACGCAGTTACCTGTTCCGGAACCAACGCTGTCCTTCCTGATTCCGCCTGTGTTCGCATCCATGGCAGGAACAGCAAGCCCCTCTTCAACGCCCAACCCGTTCGCGGCGATTGCGGCGAATATGACTTCTCCTCAAGTCCGGGTCGCGCCGCTGCCCCTCCCCGAAATTGAAGTCCCGACGCCGAAGGTCGCGATCCCCAGCGGGATCATCACCGAACCCAGGCCTGCCGCACGCAACTCTAACGGCGAGCGTTCGCTCACGCGCGTTCTAGGCCTGAAGCTCGGCCGCGTTGTACTGGATGCCGGCCACGGCGGTCATGACCAAGGCACGCGCAGCAAGTCCGGCATGCTGGAAAAAGATCTGGTGTTGGATATAACCCTGCGTCTCGCGGAGTTGCTGAAAGAACGCCTGGGCACCGAAGTCATTTTGACCCGCTCGGACGATACCTATCTATCGCTGGAAGAGCGCACGCGCCTGGCCAACGAAGGCAAGGCCGACTTGTTCCTCTCCATCCACGCCAACTCCTCGCCGGTGAAAACAGTGGCGGGCGTCGAGACTTTCTATCTGAACTTCAGCACGGGCCGCGAAGACCTGGACTTGGCGACTCGTGAAAACGCAGCCTCGCAGCGCTCCATCTCTGACTTGAAAGAAGTGGTTTCCAAGATCGCCCTCCGCGCCAAGGTCGACGAATCCCGCGAATTCGCCATGCGCGTTCAAAATTCACTGCACACCACCGCCGTGAAGCAGAACAAAGAAGCCAAGGATCGTGGCGTGAAGCGCGCTCCCTTCGTCGTCCTCATCGGAGCCGACATGCCCAGCGTGCTGGCTGAAATCGGATTCTTGAGCAACAGCCGCGACGAGGCTCTGCTGAAGGGTCCCGAACACCGCGACCGTATTGCCGAAGCGCTCTACAACGGCATCGCAGGCTACGCGGAATCGCTGAGCCGCACCACACAGATCGCGCGCGCGCAAACCAAGTAAGCAACCTTTTTCCGACTCACCGCATCGAAAGCAACATGACTCGATCCGTTTCGCAAGTGATCCCCGGCACAGCAACCATGGAAGGTGAAGGCGTGCTGGTGCATCGCCCGTTTCCCTCGCACACGCTCTCCGTATTCGACCCGTTCCTGCTCATCGACGAGATGGGCCCCATGGACGTTGATCCCAACACGGCGAAGGGCTTCCCCGATCATCCGCATCGAGGCTTCGAGACCGTCACCTACATGTTGGCCGGACGCTTCGAGCATCGCGATTCGCACGGCCACGCGGGCAAAATCCAACCCGGCGACGTGCAGTGGATGACCGCCGGCTCCGGGCTAGTGCATTCCGAAGCTCCCGAGGCCGAGTTCCGCCGCACCGGTGGCCACATGCACGGTTTCCAGATTTGGCTGAACCTTCCCAAGCGCGACAAAATGATCGCGCCCCGGTATCAGGAAGTGCCCAGAGCTAACATCCCGGAAGCCACCAGTCCCGATGGCCAAGTGAGCGTCAAGGTCATCGCCGGTGAAGCGCTAGGCGCGCGCGCCGTCATCGACACGCGTATCCCGATTCAGTATCTGCACTTCACCCTGGCTCCCGGCGCCAGCATCGAACAGCCCGTCCCGCGCGAAGCCAACGCACTGGTCTACGTCTTCAAAGGCACCGGTGTATTCGGCGGTCAACGCATCGAAGCACACAACATGGTCGCCTTCGGGCGCGACGCCGATTCCATAATTCTAGAAGCCGCATCCGATTCACCCGAGCCCTTGCAACTCCTGCTACTCTCCGGCGAACCCATCAACGAACCCGTGGCTCGCTACGGACCCTTCGTCATGAACACGCGCGAAGAATTGCAGCAAGCCTTCGAGGACTATCAGTCTGGTCGCCTGGGCGTCATCACGCACTAGTGCAGCGTGAGCGGACCCGACGGCCTCCGCCCCTCATAGGCGTCTTCCAATAACGTGCGAACTCCGTGCCTCGTAATGGGGCGCGGATTCCAATAGGGATTCGCGATCGCCAGATCCGCCGCCCGCTCCAGATGCCGCCGCTCCATACCGATCTCCTGCAATGTGATCGGTGCCGCCAGCGACGCCGCCAAATCCCACATGCCGCCTGCCGCCTCGCGAACTCCCAGCGCCTTTGCCACCCGAGCCATCGCCTCCGCAGTCTCCGGCGCGTTGTACGCCATCGCGTGCGGCAACACAACAGTGTGCGTCTCCGCATGCGGCAAGTTGAACGACCCGCCCAGCGTGTGGCACAGCTTGTGATGCAGCGCCATTCCCACCGCGCCCAGCACCGAACCTCCCAGCCAAGCCCCATACAGCGCCCGCGCCCGAGCGTCCCCATCTTCGGGGTCTTTCACAATCCGCGGCAGCGCTTGCGCCATCGCGCGAATGCCGTCTTCCGCCATCAAAGAAACAATCGGATTGGCGTCCTTCGAATACAGCGCCTCCACGCAATGCGCCATCGCGTTGATCCCGCTGGTTACCGACATCGGCACTGGCAGCCCCAGCGTCAGGTCCGGATCGTAGATCACCGTCTTCGGCAACACCCGCACATCCCGACCGGTCTTCTTGACCCCGTCCGCCGTGAGTCCCCAAATCGGCGTCATCTCCGACCCCGCATACGTCGTCGGCACCGCGACTATCGGAAGCCCCGAAGTCAGCGCAATCGCCTTGGCCAAACCAGTCGTCGAGCCCCCGCCCACAGCCACGCAGCAATCCGCCCCCAACGCGATGGCCTCCGCCCGAGCAGCGTCCGCAATCTCCACTGGCACATGCATCACCGCGCGATCGAACAGCCCCACGAATCGCGAGCCCAGCAACGCCGAAACCTCCGCCGCCACGCCCCACTGCTGCGCCGTCGAAAGCACCAACACTTTCTTGGCCCCCAGCCGGTCGATTTCCTCACTCAGCTTCTTCACCGCCCCCGCTCCAAACACCACGCGGGAAGGCAACGCATCGTATGTAAAGGACAGCATCGAGGCTACTGTAGCACTGCAAAAGAATTCGGTGTCAGAGACCAGTACCCTGAAATAGTACTATTGACGGATCCAGCAATAGCCGGTACCGTTGGCCTAGTAGACTAGTACCATTAAACGCGACCCGGAGCGGCCTCACTTGAATAAGCTTTTTCTATCTCTCATCCTAATCGGACTCTCCGCAGCCCCGCGAGCCTCTGCCGCCACGATTTTCACCCCGAGCTTCACCACCAATTTCAATACCAGCTTCGGCGCGAACGCCGCGATCGCCCAAGCCGCCTGGATCTCCGCCGCCAATGCGCTGGCCGTGAGTCTCACCGACAATATCCACATCAACATTACGGTCGATGGCGTCGCGGATCAAAGCATTCTGGGACAATCCAGCACGCCCATTATCACCACCTCCTACCTCAGCCTCTACAACGCCATCCTAGCCGACGCGACTTCCACCGACGATTTCACCGTCACCGGAGTCGGCGGTTCGCTGGGTGGGAACGGCACACCGGGTAGCGCTGTGGATCCCCTTGCCGGCGGCGCCGCGGAAAATTGGTACGTGACCCGCGCCCAGCAAAAGGCGCTCGGCCTGCGAGCCGACGACCTCCTGAATGACGGCACCGTCACCTTCGGCGCTGGGTTTGCCTACACCTTTTCCGGACCGATCGCCGGCGGCACCATCGATTTCCAGGGCGTCGTGCTGCACGAGATCACCGAAGTAATGGGAAGAATCGGCCTGTCTGGCGGCTTGGTATCCGGCACCCCCGGCTACACCGTTGTCGATGCCTACTCCTTCACCGGAGCTGCCGCAAGAAACGTTGCTCGCGGCGGTAGCTTCTCCCTCGACTATGGTTCTACCCTATTGAAGACCTTCAACGGCGCAGTCTCGGGCGATACTCGGGATTGGGCCTCTGGCACCAATGACGCCTTTAACGCCTTCAGTTCAAGCAGCGTCACCAACGGGATCACCGCGGTGGATCTGCGCATGATGGATGCCATCGGCTACAACTTGGCCTCCACTACTCCCGAGCCGTCCTCGGTCGTCCTCATGTCCGCCGGATTACTCGGACTCTTCTACGCTCGCCGTCGCCGAGCCCGCTAGTCTTCAGGTCGCAACCTCGCGCAGACGGCGCTCCAAGAATCTCCGCTCGCTCTCGGTACGCACCAACGCGAGCGCCCGCTGATAGTGCTCACCCGCCTCCTCAAACGCCCCCGCCCGTCGCAGTAAATCCGCCCGAGCCGCGTGCAGCAAGTAATACTGTTCCAGTTCCCCGCCCTCCGCAAGCTCGTCGATCAACTCCAGCCCCGCCAACGGACCTTCCGCCATCGCCACCGCCACCGCCCGATTCAACGCCACCACCGGCGAAGGCTGCACGCGCTCCAACACATCGTAGAGCCGCACGATCTGTGCCCAGTCCGTCTCCTCCGCGCGGCCCGCCACACAATGCAAGGCCGCGATCGCAGCCTGCAATCCGAACGGCCCCATCCCGCCGCGTAGCGCTTCTTCCACCAACGGCAACGCCTCTTCGATCTGCGCTCGATCCCACTGCCCGCGATCCTGCTCTTCCAGCGTCACCAGATCCCCCGCTGCATTCAAACGAGCATCACGACGCGAATCGTGCAGCAACATCAGCGCCACCAAACCCGTCACCTCCGACGGAGCCTGTGGACTCATCAAGGCCCGCACCAGCCGCCCCAGCCGGATCGCCTCTTCCGCCAGATCGCTGCGCGTAGCCGCGTAGCCTTCATTGAAGATCAAGTAGATCGCCGCCAGCACTGCGTCCAGCCGCTCCGGCATGTCGCTCGCTTCCGGCACCACGTACGGAATCCGCGCCTCGCGAATCTTGCTCTTCGCGCGCACCAGCCGCTGTGCCATCGTCGCTTCCGGCACCAGAAACGCCCGCGCGATTTCCTCCGTGCTCAGTCCGCCCAGCGTGCGCAACGTCAACGCCACCTGAGCCTCCATCGCCAGCGCCGGATGGCAACAAGTAAAGATCAGCCGCAACCGATCGTCAGGGATCTCCGCCGTATCGTAGTCCGGCTCCTCGAAGCTTTGCGCGACCGGCTCCGCCGCGAGTTTCTCCTCCAACCGAGCCCGCCGCCGGATCCGATCAATCGCTTTGTGCCGAGCCGTCTGAATGATCCACGCGCGCGGCAGCTCCGGAACACCGCTAACGCGCCACTGATCCACCGCAGCCGCAAACGCCTCCTGGGCCGCTTCCTCCGCCAGTTCGAAGTCGCCCAACAGACCGATCAGCGTGGCCAGGATGCGCCCCCACTCCGCGCGGTACACTTCTTCTACAGCTGCATCGGCACTGTGGGGCATCCCCGATCCTAAAATATTTGTGCCAGCCCTGTCGATATGCGCTTCCGCCATTCGACTTACTCACGGAGGTATCCAAAATGCGATACATGTTACTGATTCACGACGATGAGCAACTCTGGGGCAAGATGACCGATGCCGCGCGCGGCAAGATGTACGGTGAATACGGACAGTTCGGCGAGGGACTAAAAGCCACCGGGAACTACGTCACCGGCGCGCAGTTGCAGCCATCTACCACCGCGACCACTGTTCGCGTGCGCGACGGCAAACGCATGGTCACCGATGGCCCCTTCGCCGAAACGCCCGAACAGCTAGCCGGATACTATTTGATCGACGCCAAGGATCTCGACGAAGCCCTCTCCATCGCGGCCCGGATCCCGTCGGCAAAGATCGGCACCATCGAAGTGCGCCCCTGCGTCATGTCCGGTGCGCCCGCCACCGCGTAACTTCTATCGCGACAACCCACGGCCCGCGTTACGATAGAAACACCCGTGGACGATAAAGAATTTCAAACCCAAGCCGACGAGGCGATCGACGATCTCTATCAACGCCTCGTCCGCGCAGTCGAAGTGCATGACTTCGAAGTCGACTTCAACTCCGGCGCCCTCGCCGTGGAGTTCGAAGACCCGCCCGCGAAGTTCATCGTGAGCCCGAATTCGCCGGTCAAGCAGATCTGGGTTTCGGCGCATTCGAGAAGCTTCAAGTTCGATTGGGACCCTGCTCGTGCAGCGTTTGTTCTCGGAGGACAAACTCTAGCCGAGATGATGTCCGACGCCGTCACCAAACAACTCGGCACCTCTGTCACGCTGTAACTGCAATGCCCGGCGTCTATATCTCCTATCCGTTCTGCGCGCAGAAGTGCACCTACTGTAACTTCGCGTCCGGCGTCCTCCCGCGCGAACTCGAAGCTCAATATGTCGCCGCGCTCCACAACGAAATCCGCGCGACCCAATGGCAGTGGACTCCCGAGACCATCTACTTCGGAGGCGGCACGCCCAGTCAAATGGAGCCCACCGAACTCGCAGCACTGCTAGCCGCCATCCCCGGCGCGCCGTTCAAAGAAGCAACGCTCGAAGCCGCCCCCGGCAACATCACGCTCGATCGCGCCACCGCATGGCGTAACGCCGGGATCAATCGCGTCAGCCTCGGCGTGCAGTCGTTCATCACCAAGGAACTCTCCCGCACCGGTCGCAAACACACCGCGCAAATCGTCGAACAAGAAATCGCCAACCTCCGCGCCGCAGGCATCACCAACTTCAACATCGACCTCATCGCAGGCTTGCCGGGACAGACTGCCGCGAGTTGGTCCGAATCCCTAGACTGGATCGAGCGCCTGGAAGCCCCGCACGTCTCCGTCTACATGCTGGAAATCGACGAAGACAGCCGGCTCGGCTCCGAGGCCCTCTCACTCGGCCAACGCTACGGAGCTCCCGACATCCCCTACGACGACGCCATCGCCGACTTCTACGAATCCGCAGTCGAGCGCCTCGCGCGCGCCGGCATCCCGCGCTACGAAATCTCCAACTTCGCGCGCCCCGGCTTCGAATCGCGCCACAACTTGAAATACTGGCTGCGCGAACCCTACCAAGGCTTCGGCTCCGACGCGCATTCCTTCGACGGCACCCATCGCATCCAGAACACCGAACTGGCGCAAGACTACGTGACCAACCCCGCGCCCGAACGCACCCCCGCCGATCCCATCGCCGAGCCCTTCTTCCTCGGCCTGCGACTAAACCGCGGCATCGAACCGCCCTTCGCCCCATTCGAAGCCGCCATCCAAAACTTCATCGCCGACGGCCTGCTGGAGCTTATCGACAACAACCGCCTCCGCCTCACCCCCCGAGGTGTCTTACTATCGAACGAGGTCTTCGAAGCATTCGTATGATCGATCTACGTAGCGACACCGTCACCAAACCCACGCCCACCATGCGCCGAGCCATGGCCGATGCCGAAGTCGGCGACGACGTCTATCGCGAAGACCCCACCGTCAACGCCCTCGAAGCCCGCGCCGCCGAGATCCTCGGCAAGCCAGCAGCCATCTTCGTCCCCACCGGCAGCATGGGCAACGCCATCGCCATCAAGCTCCACACCCATCACGGCCAGGAAGTCATCTGCGATGACCGAGCCCACATCCTTGACTGGGAACTAGCCATGACCGCATGGTTCTCCGGTTGCCTCGCCCGCCCCGTCCCCACGCGCGACGGCATCTTAAACTGGTCCGCCATCGAACCCGCCATCAAGAACCCCGGAGGCTTCAACGCCCCCACCGCGATGGTCAACCTGGAACATCCCCACAACATGGGAGGCGGCACGCTCTACGCCATCGAAGCCATCGACGAAATCGCAACCCGAGCCCACGCCCGTAACCTGAAGGTCCACATGGACGGCGCAAGACTCTTCAACGCCGTAGCAAGAAGCGGCCTCACCCCCGCGCGCATCGTCGCGAACGTGGACACAGTAATGACCTGCCTCTCGAAAGGTTTAGGAGCCCCCGTAGGATCACTGCTCGCCGGCCCCGCCGACCTGATCGCGCAAGCCCGCATCCATCGCAAACAACTAGGCGGCGGCATGCGCCAAGCCGGAATCCTCGCCGCCGCTGGACTAGTGGCGCTAGAAGAATCCCCCCAGCGCATGTTCGACGACCACGCCAACGCGCGCCTCCTAGCCGAAGCCGTCGGCCTCGATCCCGCGACGATCCAAACCAACATCGTCATCTTCGAAATCAAAACCGCCCCAGCGCAATTCATCGCAGCGCTGAAAGCCGAAGGCATCCTAGCCAGCGCGATCGGTGGCCAACGCGTCCGCCTAGTCACCCACTACGACGTCTCCCGAGCCGACTGCGACCGCGCCGCGAACATTCTCCGACAGCAGCTCGCTTGATGGTGTATAACATCGTCATACCCATGACGACCTCAAGACTGCTGCTAGCCTTCGCCACCGCCGCGATCGCGCTCGCCCAAGGCCCACGCAATTTCGACGCCGAAATCCGCGCCGCGCAGCAAGCCGCCAAGACCGCCGCCGGCACCGAATTCCTCGGAGCCTTGGTGCGCACCTGCTTCCTCCCCCAAACCGGCGGCGAAGACACCTCCGACAGGCTCCCCAACTACATCAACAATCCCGCCGCCGCCCCAGCGCGCGACACCTGGTTCGCCGAGCCCGCGAAGGTCTACGACAACCTCTACTTCGTCGGCGGCAAGCAGCATTCTTCGTGGGCCCTCAACACCCCCGAAGGCATCATCCTGATCGACACCATCTTCCCCTACAACTCCGAGGAACTCATCGAAGGCGGCCTCCGCAAAGTCGGCCTCGACCCCAAGAACATCAGGTACGTAATCGTCTCCCACGCCCACGCCGACCACATCGGCGGCGCTGAGATGCTGCAGAAAAAGTACAACGCGCAAATCGTCATGGGAGCCCCCGATTGGGACAGCGTCGCCAGCTACCCGAACCGCTTCAAGAGCATGGCCCCCAAACGCAACATCGTCGCCACCGACGGCATGAAGATCACGCTCGGCGGCGCGACCGTCAACATCTGGCTCACCCCCGGCCACACCCCCGGAACGCTCTCCTACACCTTCACCGTGCTCGACCGCGGCAAGCCCGTCAACGTCGCCTACTCCGGCGGCACCGCCTTCAACTTCGTCAACAACACCCCCGACCCCGGCATCCGCAACTTCCAAACCTACATCGATTCGCAAAAGCACATGGCCGAAAAATCCATCGGAGCGACAGTGATCCTCTCCAATCACTCCGAGTTCGACAACGCCGTCGACAAGAACCGCATGCTAGCCGGACGCGGCGACGGCCCGCATCCCTATGACGTCGGACCCGCCGGAGTCCAGCGCTACTTCCAAGTCCTCTCCAACTGCGCCCGAGCCGCCCAGTTCGCACTCGAACGTCAACCTCGATGACGCTCTATTCCGATCTCGCGTTATCCAGACGCCTGGAGCGAACTGAGGGAACCGCCTGCGCCCGCTTCGCCGAGGCTCGCCGCCGCGTGTACCCGGACAAGAATTCAGAATGGATCGAATCCGCCGGAGCCATCGCCGTCTTCGATGGAGCCGATTCCCCCACCACCCAATCTTTCGGGCTTGGCCTCTTCGAGGAACTCACGCCGGCCAAGCTCGACGCCGTCGAGCGCTTCTTCCTCGAACGCGGCGCTCCCGTGAACCACGAAGTCAGCCCTCTCGCCGGACTCGCCACGCTCGACCTGCTCTGCTCCCGCAACTACCGCCCCGTCGAACTCAGCAGTGTGCTGTATCGCCTTGTTGACCGCCCGCAGCCTGCACCCGAATCCAGCGCAACGGCTCGCGAAATCCGACCCGGCGAAGCCCCCCTGTGGGGCGAAATCAGCGCCCAGGCTTGGGCGAACGAATACCCCGACCTGTTGGAATTCCTCCGCGAGGCCTCCGCCATCGCCGCCGTCCGGGAACACAGCCCGAGCTTCATCGCCGAACTCGACGGCCAACCCGGCGCGGCCGGTTCGTTGTGTTTGCATGAAGGCGTCGCCTTGCTTGGCGGTTCGGCCACTCTACCCGCGATGCGCCGCCGTGGTCTGCAATCTGCGTTAGTCGAAGCTCGCCTCCTCTACGCCTTCGACCACAAGTGTGACCTCGCGATGATGGTCGCTGAAACAGGCAGCAACTCTCAACGCAACGCCGAGCGGCGCGGCTTCAAGATCGCCTACACGCGTACGAAGTGGCGTCTACTTCAGTAGCGCGGTCCGCCCGCCGCCCGAACCGTCCCGCTCACCCGATATAGCGGCCCACTCACAAGATTCTACGACCGAATAACCCGCCGAGGCCAAATACTGGTCGCATGAGACTTCTGTGCGTTGCGCTATTGCTGTGTGCCGCGGCTTTCGCCCAAACCGTCGGCAACGCCGGCACCGTCGAAGGCACCGTCACCGACCCCACCGGAGCCGCCCTCCCCAACGCCGCCGTGACCATGCTCAACCGCGTCAGCAACTATCACCAAGAGACCACCACCGACGCCGCAGGCGTCTTCCGCTTCACCAACGTCCCGCCCAACCCCTATCACTTGGAAGTAGCCGCGCCCAACTTCGCCACAGCAGAGCAGGACGTCGAGGTCCGCACGCGCGTCCCCATCCTGTTGATGAAGATTCAACTCGAAGTCGCAGGCACCCGCCAGTCTGTCACCGTCGAAGCTGCAGGCGCGGACTTGCTGGAGAACGTCCCCTACGCGCACAACGACGTCAGCATCGCCAATCTCGCCAAGCTCCCGATGACGTCCCCAGGCTCCGGCATGAGCGACGCCATCATCCTCAGCAGCGGAGCCGTCGTCGCCGATTCCAACGGCTTCTTCCATCCCCTCGGCGATCACGCGCAAACCAGCTTCTCGCTCGACGGCCAGCCCATCAGCGATCAACAAAGCAAGAACTTCTCCACCCAGATCCCCTTGAACGCCATCCAATCGATGGAACTGATCTCCGGCGCGCCCCCCGCCGACTATGGCGATAAGACCAGCCTCATCGTCAACGCCGTCACACGTTCCGGTCTCGGTCAAAAACCGAACGGCAGCTTCCTCGCGCAACAAGGTTCGTTCGGCACCTATGCCGAAGAGGCCACGTTCGGAGCCGGTGGAGCCAAGCTCGGAAACTTCATCGCGATCAACTCGCTCCGCTCCGGCCGCTTTCTCGACACGCCCGAATTCACGCCCCTCCACGCCATCGGCAACAACGTGACTGTCTTCGATCACTTCGACTTCCACCCCACCGGCGCCGACGCGTTCCACCTCAACCTTTCTGGAGCCCGCAACTGGTTCCAGATCCCCAACACTTACGATCAGCCCAATCAAGACCAACGCCAGAAAGCCCAGACCTTCAACATCGCCCCCGGCTATCAACGCATCATCGGCTTGAAGACCGTCCTCAACATCAACCCCTTCGTCCGCACCGATTCGGTCAACTACTACCCCAGCCGCGATCCCTTCGCCGACACGCCCGCGACTCTGGGACAACATCGAACGCTGACCAATTGGGGAGCGAAAGCCGATCTATCTATCGCGACCGGACGCCATAACCTCCGCCTCGGAACACAATTGATGCAAACCCGCCTGAACGAAAGCTTCACCTTCGGCGTCACCGACCCAACGTTCGTCGATCCCGTCGAATCCCCCGGCCTGCTGCCCTACGATCTTACGCGCGGTGGCAAGCTACTCAACTTCTCCGGCAAAGCCAACATCAATCAATACGCGTTCTTCATTCAGGACTCCATGAAGTTCGGCAACCTCATGCTGCAAACCGGTCTCCGTGCAGACGTCTATCACGGCATCGCCCACGCCTCCAGCCTGCAACCCCGCCTCGGCGTGTCTTACTTGATACCCACCACCGGCACCGTCCTGCGAACCTCCTACTCGCGCACGTTTGAAACGCCCTATAACGAGAACTTGATTCTCTCCAGCTCCACCGGAGTCGGTGGCCTCGCAGCCAATGCTTTCGGCGCCGCCAGCGTCCCACTCAAACCCGGCAACCGCAACCAATACAACGCGGGCCTGGAACAGAGCTTCGGACGCTACGTCGTCGCCAGCGCCGACTACTTCTGGAAGTTCACCACCAACGCCTACGACTTCGGCAATCTCTTCAACACCCCCATCGCCTTCCCCGTTGCGTTGAAAAAATCGAAACTCGATGGCGTCGCCGTGCGCATCGGCAGCACCACCATCCGCGGCTTCCAGTGGTACACCACCATGGGCCACACCCGAGCGCGCTACTTTGGACCGCAAACCGGCGGCCTGGTCTTCAACAACGATCTGGGCGACGCATCGGTCTTCCGCATCGACCACGACCAAGCCTTCCAGCAGACCACCAATCTCCACTACCAACTCGGCAAGGCCGGACCCTGGATCTCCTTTACATGGCGCTACGACAGCGGCCTGGCCTCCGGAGCCGTGAACACCCTTGACGACGCACTCGCCCTAACCGGAGCCCAACAATCCGCCATCGGCTTCTCCTGCGGCAACGCGTACCCGACACTGAATACCCCGCTCACCGCCGCGCAGTGCAACGCGTCCAACTTCACCGCCACTCGCTTTCGCTTCGCCAACGGCACCACCCCCGACTACGACCACGACCCCGCCCGCGTAGCCCCCCGCAACGTCTTCGACATGGGCGCCGGCACCGATAACCTCTTTCACAAGGACCACTTCAAAACCACCCTGCGCCTAACCGCCACCAACCTCACCAACAAAGCCGCGCTCTACAATTTCCTCTCCACCTTCAGCGGCACCCACTTCGTCCAGCCGAGGGCCTATCAAGCCGCCCTCGGCTTCGTATTCTGACCCCCCAGTGAGGCAGGCACTCCTGCCTGCAGCCGCCTATCAGGCAGGCACTCAAACCCCTCGATCAAATCCCCAAACCTCAGTGACCATCGAGAGGGGGGGATTGACACCCACCTGCGTTTTCAGTATATTTACCCGGATTCTCTAGCAGTCTGAAGCGAGGGCCCAAGGCTGCATCTCCTTGCCCCCTGGCTTCATGCCTAGCCTATTTGAATGAGGAGGGGAACAGTGTACTTTCGCGCACAGATTCTTTTGATTACCCTGGCGACCGCTTTGACCTACGGGCAAACGGCGCGCGCCGTGCTAACCGGCGTCGTGACAGATCAGACCGGAGCCGCATTGCCCGACACCACTGTCGTGGCCCTGCACGTCGACAGCGGCTTTACCGCCACCGGAAACACGTCGGACACAGGCAACTACTCGATTTCCCAGTTGCTGGTGGGCCGCTATGAGATCACGGTGGAAAGGCCGGGCTTCAAGACCTTTCACCGCGACGGTCTTGTTCTGGGCGCGGCGCAGTCTCAGCGCTTGGACGTCATCATGGAAGTCGGCACAGCCTCCGAGTCCGTCACCGTCACCGCGGAATCGTCGCTCCTCAAGACCGAGAGCGGAACCCTGACCCACAACATTACCCCCGCGCAGATTCAAGCTCTGCCCCTGCTGCCCGTAGGCGGCTTCATTCGGGATCCCTTCGCCATGGTGCAGACGATGCCGGGTGTGGTTTACACCGTGCCTCCGCCGGGCAGCTTGGCCGGACCCACCATGCGCGTGAACGGCTTGGCCGGCACAACCAACCAGTACCGCCTGGACGGCGAAGTGCTCGGGAACATAGCCGCAGCCGCCATCACCACACGTACCCAGCCTAGCCCGGACGCGATCGAAGAAGTCGCCGTCCAGACCAGCAACTTCGCCGCCGAGTTTGGCTCCGTCTCCGGAGCTCTGTTCAACATCACTCTCAAGTCCGGCACCAACCAAATTCACGGCACCGCGTATGACTACACGGTCAACGAAGTCCTGAACGCCAACGACCCCACGGTGGGCGCCAAGAACCGCGTACGCCGCCACGATTACGGGTTCAACGTGGGCGGACCCGTCAAGATCCCCCACCTGTACAACGGCACCAACAAGACCTTCTTCTTCGCCAACTGGGAGCAGTTCCGCGACGTCCAACGGCAGCTGACCGGCTTCGTCATCCCCACCGTGCCCACGCAAGCCTACCGCGACGGTAATTACGGCGGCTTGTTCGCAGCCTCCGGCAACGTCAACTTGCGCATGGCCGCTGTTGCGGGAGGAGCAGCCGCGCACGACTATTTGGATCCGCTGGGCGCCGCCGCCCGCTTGGGCACCGTATACGACCCCAGATCCACCCGGCAGGTGACCTGCAATACTGCCGTGTCTATCGATTGCGGCACCAATGGAACACTCATCAACGTCCGCACCGCGTTCCCCGGTAATGTGGTTCCCACCACCCTGCTGGACCCCATCTCGCTGGCGATCCAGAACAAATACATCCCCTTGCCCTCTGGCCCAGGAGCGGACGCCGGTTCGCTGATCAACAACTACTACAAGCCGTTCAAGACCTGGCGCACCACCCGCACCCCGGCCTTGAAGTTCGACCACAACCTTTCCACCAAGGGACGCGTTTCGGTCACCTACACCGAGAATCATACGCAGTCTCCGGTGCAGGCCCTCGGCGGCTTGGCGGAAGGCTTCGATTCGGTCATCAGCACCAACCGGGGAACTTACGAAAGTTCGCCGACGTATCGTGCGAATTTCGACTACACACTCCGCCCCACCGTGAACCTGCATCTGGGCGCCGGCTGGTCGGAGTTTAACTTCGCCGACAATGCGCTCATTACCGACTACAATCCCCAGGCGGACATCGGCCTGAAGGGTGCCACGTTGAACCGCAACTTCCCCCGCATCGGTGCCACCTTCGTCAGCACCCCGCCCATCGGCGGCATGAATGCCATGGGTCCCAGCCCGCAAGGCTCCTCGCCGGAGAAGCGCCCGTCGGGAACCGCCAGCGTCACCTGGGTTAAGGACAACCACACCTTCAAGTTCGGAGGTGACTTCCGCCAGGACATGCTGACCACGCGGACCTTCACCAATACCGCCGGCAACTTGGTGTTCGCCGGCAACGGCGCCACCTGGCAATCTTCTTTGCTGGGCATCTCGGGCTTTACCGGAAACACCAACCTGGGCTTTGACTACGCAAACTTCCTCCTGGGCAGCGTGCGTAGCATGACGCTGGGCACCCCCGTCGGCTACCGCAGATCCAAGCAGCAATGGGGCACGTATGCTCAAGATACGTGGCGCGCCCGCCGCAACCTGACCATCGACCTCGGGCTTCGCTGGGACTACGGAACCTACACCAAAGAAGACTACGGGCGCGTCGCGAACCTGAGCCTGACGGAGCCCAACTCCTCGGCCGGCGGGCATCCCGGAGCTCTGATTTACGAAGCCACCTGCAAGTGCAACTTCGCCAAGAATTATCCCTTCGGCATCGGTCCGCGCGTAGGTGTGTCTTACACTCTCGATAGCCGCACCGTGATTCGCGGTGGCTTCGGCCTCACCTACGGTTCCACCGGGACTGTCGCCGGAACCGCGCAGAACAACGCGGTAACGGCCAACGTGCAGGACGGCGAAGAGTCCTTCAAGCTGCGCGACGGCTACCCCACCGCCTTGCAGCCGCAGTGGCCCGTCTACAGCGCGTCGCTCGGCCATGCCAACGGCGCGGTGATCGGCACGTTGGCCAACCTCGTGGACCGCAATGCCGGCCGCCCGGAACGGGTCTTCCAGTGGAACATGAGCATTCAGCGCGAGATCAGCCGCAACTTAGTCGTGGAACTTTCCTACGCGGCCAATCGCGCCGTGTGGCTGCCTTCCAGCACCGCGGCTGGGAACACCATGCTGGACTTCAACGCCATTTCCCCGGCCGACCTGTCCCGCTACGGTTTCACCATCGGCAACCTGGACGATGCCACCATTCTGAACCAGCGCTTCAATCTACTGAACACGGCGCAGCGGTCCACGCTGGCCGCCCGCGGCGTAAGTTTGCCGTACAGCAGCTTCCCTGTTACCGGGACCTCGGCACAGACCGTGCTCCAATCGCTAAAGCCCTACCCGCAGTACAGCAACGCGATCAGCCCGGTCGCGCCGCTGGGCAAGTCGTGGTACGACTCGCTTCAACTGACCGTAACCAAGCGCTACTCCAACGGCCTGCAGGTGAACGCCAACTACACTTTCTCGAAGAACCTGCAGCAGCTAAGCGCCTTCGACGTCTTCAACCGCGCCAACGGCAAAGACATCGTCCCAACCAATCCGCCCCAGATCCTGCGCCTGTCCTTCCTGTATGAACTGCAGCGTCCCTCGGCGGACATCCCCGTGCTTGGCAATCGCTGGGTCCGCGAGGCCATCGGCGGATGGGGGCTGTCGGCCTCCCTGTTCTACCAGTCGGGCACCTACCTGAGTCGCCCGCTCGCCGGCTCCGCCAACCCCATCAGCCGCTGGCTGGGACGCGGCCCCGGTGGCGCGAATCTCAAAAAGAACGCCGACGGCAGCTACATGAGCCCCTGGTCGACCGACTGGGTGGATAACTCCGGCACACGCCGTACCGATCCCCTCGACATCAACTGCCACTGCTTCGATCCGGAAAAGACCATCGTGCTCAATCCCAACGCCTGGGAAGCGGTGCCCGATGGCCAGTGGGCCGCCCAGACCCAGACACTGCCGGACTTCCGCAGGGCGCGCACCCCGAACGAAGCGGCCAACGTGGCTCGCACCTTCCGCTTCGGCCGGGAATCTCGCTACAGCTTGCAGATCCGCGTGGAGTTCCAGAACATCTTCAACCGGAGCTTCCTGCCGGTCCCGCAGATCGCCGGTCTGAACTTCACCAATCCGACCTACACGAAGTCCACCGACGGACGCTACACGTCCGGCTTCGGCACCTTCGGCAACCTGCGTACCGCGAACCAGCTAGGCGTCCCCCGCGCCGGCCAGTTCATCGCCCGCTTCTCGTTCTAAGAACGGGCGCAACACGCGCAATTCAGGCCGCAAGCACACACCGGTGTCCTTGCGGCCTTTTTGTTGTACTTCCGATACGACCATTTGTCGTACTAACTTTGATCAAGTCGGATTAAACACCACCCCCTCAAGCACATCCCCCCGCACCCGATCATTCTCCCCGCCCGCCCACGCTACCCTCCGCGCGAGGACACATGAGCCAAGCACAAACCACCGCCAACCGAGCCAACGCAGCCAAATCCACCGGCCCCGTCACCCCCGCTGGAAAATCTAAGGTCGCTCAAAACGCCCGCAAACACGGCCTCAGCGCCAAACAAATCGTACTGCCCGGCGAATCCGAGGCCGACTACGAACACCTCCTCAACGCCTACATCGACCAGTTCCAGCCCCAAACTTCCCTCGAATTCGAACTCGTCACCGTCATGGCCGCATCCCGCTGGCGCCACCGCCGCCTCACCGCGATCGAAACCGGCCTCTACAACAAAGATCTCCTCGAACGCCGCAAGGAACTGGAACGCTTCGACCTCACCCCCGATGAACGCATCGTATCGGCCTTCGACAACCTCTGCCTCCGCAGCCTCGGGTTTTCCGCCCTCGTCCGCCACGATGCCGCCCTCTCCCGAACCCATGACCGAGCCTTCCGACAACTCCAAGTACTCCGCGAAAAATCTCCCCTGACAAAACAAAGCCGATTTCCTCCGGACTCCGCGACTGCAACTTCCACCCCCTCAACCATATGAATGTTCCATCCAAAAAACGCGCCCTACGCAGGATCACGCTACAATGACACTATCCCCGCGCGGCCCCTGTATGCGTCCTGAAACATTCATCACACCCAGCGGCATCACCGTCAGCCGCACCATCTCCAAGGTCCCCTTCCACAAGGGCCTCAAACCCCTGCTGCGCAAACTCGATACGCAACGCGGCATCTATCTCTCCTCCGGTTACGAATACCCCGAGCGTTACTCTCGCTGGGACGTAGCCGCCACCGCGCCGCCCATCGAAATCATCGCCGCCGGTCGCGACGTCACCTTCAAGCCCCTCAACGAACGCGGCGAAGCCCTCAACCGCATGCTCGATCCGGTCCTGCGCGCGCATCCGCACTGGGAATCGTTCGAGCTCGAAAACAACTGCCTCCGCGGACGCCTCAACCCGTTGCCCGCCCTCTTCCCCGAAGAGGAACGCAGCAAGCAGCCCTCCGCCTTCAGCATCCTCCGCGCGCTCATCCACGAATTCCGCGGACCCATCACCGGCCGCCTCGCGCTCGTCGGAGCCTTCGGTTACGACCTGATCTTTCAGTTCGATCCCATCGCCCTCAAACACGCCCGCCAGGACGTGAAAGACCTGCACCTGTTCCTCTGCGACGACATCTACTTCATGGATCGCAAGACCGAGCGCATCGAACACTACCAGTTCGATTTCGCCAGCCACACCGATACAACGGTCGGCAAGAAACGCACAGCCGAACGCATCAAGAAGGCTCCGAAGCTCAAGCCCGCCCCGGTCGCCAGCGACCACACAGCCGAGCAGTACATGGCCAAGGTCGAAAAGGTTCGCGAAGGCATGAAGCGCGGCGACTACTACGAAGTCGTCCTCCGCCAGACCTTCCGCACGCCGTATCAAGGCTCGCCTAGCGAACTCTTTGAGCGCATCCAGGAAGCCAGCCCGAGCCCCTACGAATTCTTCTTGCAGCTCGGCGAAGAGCAGTTGATCGGAGCTTCTCCGGAAATGTTTGTGCGGGTGGAGAAGCGTGACAACGGTGACTGGAGAGTAGAAACCTGCCCCATCGCCGGCACCGCGCGCCGCACAGGCGATCCCTTAAAGGACGCCGACAACATCCGAGCCCTGCTCGACTCTCCGAAAGAAGAGTCCGAGCTCACCATGTGCAGTGACGTGGACCGCAATGACAAGTCCCGCGTCTGCATCCCCGGTTCCGTCAAAGTCATCGCCCGCCGCTTGATCGAACGCTACGCCGGCCTGTTCCACACCGTCGATCACGTCGAAGGCATCCTTGCCCCCGGCTTCGATTCGCTGGACGCCTTCCTCACCCACATGTGGGCCGTCACCATCATCGGAGCCCCCAAGAAGTGGGCCGCCCAAGCCATCGAAGAACTCGAAATCGACGCCCGCGGCTGGTACGGTGGAGCCGTCGGCATGATCACGCTCTCCGGCGAGATCAACACTGGCATCGCGATCCGCACGGTCCGCCTGCGCGAAGGCATCGCCAACTATTCCGCCGGAGCCACTCTCCTCTACGACTCCGACCCCAAGAGCGAACACGACGAGTGCCGCCTCAAAGCCACCGGCTTCTTCCGCGCACTCAACGTCGAGCCCGCATCCACACCCGCCTACGTCCCTAAGAAATCGGAAGGCACCGGCGTGAAGATGATGCTGGTCGATAACGAAGACTGCTTCATCCACACCCTGGCCAACTACGCGCGCCAGACCGGAGCCGAGGTCGTCACCTACCGCACCGGCTTCCCGTTGGAAATGATCAAAGAGGTCGCCCCGTCACTGATCCTCGTCAGCCCCGGCCCCGGTCGCCCCAGTGACTTCGGCGTTCCCGACCTGGTCCGCTACGCCGCCCAACAAGAGATCCCCACGTTCGGCGTCTGCCTGGGCCTGCAAGGCATGGTCGAAGCCTTCGGCGGCGAACTAGGCGTGCTGGATTACCCGATGCACGGCAAGCCGTCCCCCGTCCACAATACCGGCAAGGGAGTCTTCGCAGGCCTTCCCAGCACCTTCACCGTGGGCCGCTATCACTCCCTCTACGCGATCCGCGAAAAGCTCCCAGCGTGTTTCGAGATCACAGCCGAGACCGAAGACGGCATCATCATGGGCATCCGCCACCGCGACCTGCCACTCGAAGCCGTGCAGTTCCACCCCGAATCCATCCTCACGCTAGAAGGCGAATGCGGTCTGCGTTTGATGGAAAACGTAGTGAGAGTCCTAGGCCGCAAGTCCCCTTCCCAACCTAGCGTTTGATGATGCACACTACGACTTCACATGCTCCCAGCCGACTACGCCTTCTTCGCCCTAATCGCCCTCATCATCGTCTACCTGATCGACAGCGACAGCGGCGGCGGCAAGCGCGGTCGCATGCCTGTACCCGTCCGCTCGTAAACGCCGAGGCCCCGTGCCTAGCGTAATCATCCTCGGCGGCGGCCTAGCCGGACTCTCCACCGCCGCAGCCCTAGCCAGCACCGGCCATCAAGTCAAAGTCCTCGAATCCCGACCCTTCCTCGGAGGCCGAGCCACCTCCTACGAAACCGCCGGCGAAACCATCGACAACTGCCAGCACATCCTGCTGCGCTGCTGCGTCAACCTGCTCGACTTCTACACGCGCCTGGGCGTCGAATCCGACATCGCCTTCCACCGCGAGTTCGTCTTCATCGAACCCGGTGGCCGCCGCAGCCTCTTCCGCGCCGGATGGTTCCCCCGCCCCGCTCACTTCGCCGAATCGTTCCTCAGCCTCAGCTTTCTCAACCTCTCTGAGAAGCTCGCCGTCATGCGAGCCATCCGTGCCATCGAACGCCAGATCAAGAAGCGCACCGACCTCGACGACATCACCATGCTCGACTGGCTGCACGAACAGCGCCAGCCCCCACGAGCCATCGAGCGCTTCTGGCGCCAGATCCTGGTCAGTGCCATCAACGAAGAGCTGGACAAGATGGCCGCGCGTCACGGCTTCCAAGTCTTCCAGTTGGGCTTCCTAGCCCGTCGCAACTCCTATGAGATGGGAGTCCCCGCAGTGCCCTTGGCGCAGCTCTATCGAGCCGAGGCCTGGACCAAGCTGGGCAACGTCGAGATCCTCACACGGACTCCGGTTGAACGCGTGGTCATCGAAGACAACAAGGTCAGTCACGTCATCGCAGGCGGCGCCGAGTACCGTGCCGACCGCTACGTCAGCGCGCTGCCCTTCGAGCGCATGTCGGCCATCATCCCCGACCTGAAACTGGACCTCGAAGGCTTCGAGCATTCGCCCATCACCGGCATTCACCTGTGGTTCGACCGCCCCATCACGGACCTGCCTCATGCGACGCTGCTCGACCGCACGATCCAATGGATGTTCAACAAGGGAGAGGGTCGTGCGATTCAGTTGGTGGTGAGTGCCAGCCGCAGTCTGCTGGAGATGCCGCGCGCCGATGTGATCGCGCTCGCACTCAAGGAACTCGCAGAGTTCTTCCCCGAAGCAGCGAAGGCGAAGTTAGAGAAAGCCCACGTGGTCAAGGAAGTCCGCGCGACCTTCTCAGCCAAGCCGGGCCTGGATGCGCGCCGCCCCGTAGCGCGCACCACCATCGCGAACTTGTTCCTGGCGGGCGATTGGACCCGTTCCGGCTGGCCCGCCACCATGGAGGGCGCCGTGCGCAGCGGCTACCTCGCGGCCGAAGCCGTCGAGGGCAAACGCTGCTTCCTTCTGGACGACATCGCCTAGCGCGTCAGGATGTACTGCAACACAGCCACAGCCAGCCCGACCATCGCCGCCGCGGCGTGTTCGGTCTTGGGCTTGAAGGCCATCGCGCGAACCGGATCCTGGATTCCCGTAAATCGATACCCGCAAGACCCGCAATAGCCCGCATGGCCACCGGTTACCGTCTTGCAATCTGGACACTGCCTTCTCATGTAGCAATTCTGCCTTCCCGCCGTGTCCTCAACAAGGCACTATAGGACCAAATCGGGGGCGTACCCCTGACCCCTCCCCGTAGATCGGAAGTCCCGCCACCCGAGGTACTATCGCGCAACCTCCTGCCGCTAAATGCGTCTAAGATAGAGACATGCGCATACTGATGCTCGCGCTTACGGCCACCGCACTGCTGGCACAAGACTACACGGGACCGACGCCGCCTAAGGCCGATGTGCCCTATCTGCTGCACGCCTCCACGCTGGTCGAGACCCAAGTGAGCGAGGCCAAGCAGGAGACCAAGAAGGGCTCCACCGTGTATTCGGTGGAGGGCGCGGCCTCCTCTGCCCGTACGCCGCTGGCCGAGCCCATCTTCATCATCCGCACCGAGAAACTGAACGCCGAGAAGATCGAACTGTACCGCTTCGACGTCACCAAGTCGCGCCGTGAGCTCGAGATTAAGGACCGGCCCGGCAAGAACGACCCGCACCCGCTGCACGTCGCGGTGACCAAGCTGGGCAAGGACCTGTACAAGATCGAAACCTCGGAGCAGCTCCCCAACGGCGAGTACTCGCTGTCGCCCAGCGGCTCCAACCAAGTCTTCAGCTTTCAGGTCTACTAGCGATGAAGGCGAGCGTCCTGATCATCGGCCTGGAGCCCACACTGCTGGACTTCTCCGACCCCGCCTACGCGGCCATGCCGGATATGAGTGCGGCCAAGGTCTTGTCGGCACTACAAGCCGACGCGGCCCACTTAAACCAGCTGGGCTACGACGCGGAATTGTGCTTGACGGATTTAGGCGAAACTGCGGCGGCGGTGGTGACGGACCGCCTGAGAGGCAAGCGCTATGACTGCATCCTCATCGGCGCGGGCGTTCGAATCCATCCGAAGTTCTTCCTCCTGTTCGAGAAGCTGGTCAATGTTGTACACGAGCACGCGCCTCAGGCCAAGCTGTGCTTCAACACCAGACCCAGCGACACGGCGGAAGCGGTGCAACGTTGGTGTGCTCCCGAACGCGCCCGGTAACCGAAAGCTGGTAGAATCACGTCTGAACCTCGATAGCGTGGAGTCACAACCTGCCCTCGTCCACTGAACAGCCAACGTCGCCTGTACAAGCCCAGCAAGGCTTTTTCGAGCGGACATTCCAGTCCTTCCACTTCCGGGACTTCCGTGTCATGTTCACGGGCGCCTGCACGTCCCAAGTGGGCACGCAGATGCAAATCGCGGCGCAGAGCTGGACGGTGCTGGAGCTATCGAAGAACAACTCCGTCTACCTGGGTATCGATCAATCGCTGGGCGTAATCCCGATCGTGCTCTTCACGCTGCTGGCGGGCGTTCTGGCCGACCGCAGGGATCGCCGGACCCTGATCCTTTCTTCGCAGTACACGCAGATGACGTGCGCGTTCGTCATGGCCCTGCTGGCATTCACCGGGGTCTTGCAGGTGTGGCACATCTGGTGCATCTCCTTCGTCGTTGGGACCGCGCAGGCCTTCGGCGGCCCTTCGTATTCGGCGCTGGTGCCTACGCTGGTGCCGCGAGAGCACTTGCCCAACGCCATCGCGCTCAATTCGATGCAGTTCAATCTGGCGCGCTTGATCGGACCTTCGTTTGCCGGCATCGCGCTGACCACCGTGGGTGCAGCCTGGTGCTTCGGACTGAACAGTGCTTCGTTTCTGGTAGTGATCGCCACGCTGTACATGATCAACGTGAACTTTGTGCCGCAGCGTTCCAGCGGAAAGATCATGGACAGCATGAAGCAGGGCTTTGGCTTTATCAAAGACCGCCCCGCCATGCGGCCCTTGATCTTGTTGAGCTTCATGGTGACGCTGCTGGGATTCCAGATCGTGGCATTCCTTCCGGTGTTCGCCAAGGAAGCCTTCCAGGCAGGACCGCAGGTCTACACCACCATGCTGAGTTGTTCCGGCGCGGGCGCTGTTACGGGCGCGCTGATCGTCGCGGCGCTGGGGAAGTCTAAACATCAAGGCCGTAATTCGCTGATCGCACTGATCATGCTGGGCGTGCTGACGTTCGGATTCGCCTTCTCACCGACGGTTCCTGTGGCGTGCGGCATGATCTTTCTGGCGGGCATCGCGCTGATGGCCGTGTTCAACATGAACACGTCGCTGGTGCAGATGATCGTCCCGGACGACATGCGCGGTCGGGTGATGAGCGTCTACAATCTCTCTGTCCGCGGAGGACAGGCGATTGGTCCGCTGATCGTTGGATCTCTCATTCCCGTGTACGGTGCACGCTACGTGATTGCCGGAGCGGGCGTGCTGCTGCTCTGCTTGGGGCTCTACTTCATGGCGTTCAATCGCCGCGTGACGAAACTGTAGTGCCATGCGGGTACTCGCCGCGCTTCTCATCGCATCTACCCTGCACGCCGCAGACTGGATCGCGCTGCGCGGTGCGGGCGTGGAACTGGTCTCGGACGCACCTGAGAAGACAGCTCGGCTAGCGCTCGACCGGCTGGAACAGATCCGGCGGATCTTGCCGCCGTCGTCCGAGCCGGAGCCAATTCCCCTTCGCGTCTTTCTCTTCGCGAAACAGAGCGAGTATCGCGCCTACGCTCCCGACGCGACGGCGGCGGGATTCTACCGATCGGGCATGGAGCGAGACTACATCGCGATGCATGCGGGAGCCGTGCCGCGCGTGGTCCTTCACGAGTACGCGCATTTCGCGATGCATCAACGCAACGTGAATCGGCCCACTTGGCTGGAAGAGGGGCTGGCGGAGTTCTACTCCGACTTCAACGGGAAGCAAGTGGGCCTTCCGATACCTGAGCATCTGAAGTTGCTGGAGCAGAGGACTTGGCTGACGGCGGAGCGACTCAATGAGCCGCGGGAGTTGGACGAACTCTTCTACGCGCAGAGCTGGGCGCTGGTCCACATGCTGCGCAGAGAGCCCCAGTTTCCAGACAAGGTCACGCCGCAGATGCTCACGGACCTACGGCGCTATTTACGCACGATGCGACCTACAGCGGTGAACGTTGCGGCGTCCACTGCGCAACCGGCTTCGCTGGAACCGGTGAGCGCGCTGAACGCGCTGCTGTTGCGGGCGGACTTAGCGCTGCGGTCGCAACATCCCGAGTTGGCACGTACGCTCTACACGCAGGCGGCACGCGAGTATCCGAATTCGTCTTCGGCGGCGACGGGACTGGCGACGCTGGCGTTTGCGGACGGCAAGCACGATGAGGCGCTGGCGCAGTTGAAGCGCGCGCTGGAGCTCAACGATCGCGATGCGCTGGCGTGGTTTCAGTGGGCGCTGATGGAAAACGATGAGGCGGCGCTGGAGAAAGCGGCGCAACTCAATCCCGACCTGGCGGAGGCGCACGTGCTACTGGGCGTTCGTCTCACCGACGATGGGGACCTGGACGGGGCATTGGCGCATCTGGAGCAGGCTACGCGCCTGATGCCGCGCAAATCGTACGCGTGGTATTCGCTGGGGTACGCGCAAAACAAGCGCGGCGACATCATGGGCGCGCGTGGGTCGCTGGAGCGGGCGCTGCGGACCGCGACGAGTCGCGAACAACGTCAAATGGCGGAAACATTGCTGGATTCGCTGGCTCAAAAATAAGACTCCTTTAGTCCCTGAGCCGTTTGCTATAATCCACCCCGGAGGTATGATCGTTGTCTAACGTTACAGGTTTCCATCACATCACCCTCTGCGCGGCCACCGCGCAAGAGGACATTGATTTCTTCACACGAGTTGTGGGGCAGCGCATGATCAAGCAGACCGTCCTATTCGACGGCCGCTACGCGCACTACCATCTCTATTATTCGAACGCGAACGCCGAGCCGGGCTCGGTGATGACGACGTTCCCCTACAAGCGCGTTCCGGGGCGCACTGGCTCGGGTCAGGTTTCTTCTTCGGCCTACACGATTCCCAAGGGTTCGGTCGGCTTCTGGAAGGAACACCTGGATCGCTACAACACGCCGCACTCCGGGATCGAAGAGCGTTTCGGACAGAAGTATATCCGCTTCAGCCATCCTTCTGGCTTGCAGTTCGACGCGATTGAGACCGAAGGCGATACGCGCGTCGGTTGGAATACGGGCGAGATCAAGGCCGATACGGCCATGCGCGGTTTCTCCGGCACAGTGCTCTCGGTTCGCGAAATTCCTGAGACCGAACGCTTCTTCATCGATGCGCTGGGCTTCAAGAAAACCGGCGTCGAGAAGAACCTGCATCGCTATGAGATCGGCGAGGGCGGTCCGAACCGCACGGTGATTCTGCAACACGATGCCGATCTACCGGCCGGCAGCTGGACGTTTGGCGCAGGTACGGCGCATCACATGGCGCTGGACGTGGGCACGGACGAGAACCTGGCCAAGCAGAAGGATCTGTACGAAGAGCTCGGCTACACCGACTGCTCTGAGATCAAGGATCGCAACTACTTCCATTCGATCTATTGCCGCTGCCCTGGTGGCATTCTGGTGGAGTGCGCCGCGACCGCAGTGGGCGGTTTCGCCCGCGACGAGCCAGCGGATCGCTTGGGCTTTGAACTACTGCTTCCGCCGTGGTTTGAAGAAAAGCGCAAGGAAATCGAAGCTATGCTGGAGCCGATTCAGGTTCCGGAGAGCAATATCGCCGAAGGACACGCGGAAGCCATGCTCGCCGACGTGAACCGGGCGGCGGTGGAAGCAGCGAATAAGGCTGCGGCCACGAAATTCTCACACCGCGCGAGCGGGAACGAATTCGTGGGCGGCGATAAGTAGTAATTACCTGCAATAAAGCTGTAAAATAGTTGTTTGAACCCTCCAAGTCAACCTAAGCTGGTCCGCCTCCGTGAGGCGGGCCAGCCCAAGGGCCTCGCCGATCGGGCCGGAATCCTTCTCCACGGCCGCTCCCGCACCAAGCAAGAAATGCTGGACCTGACTACAGGTCTCGAAGTCGGCGGTACACGCTGGCTTGCACCTTATGCGGGCAAGGGTCTGTGGTATCCGGGCCGTTTGGTCGATCCATTAGAGGTGAATGAACCGGGACTCACTCGATCGGTGGAGCGCACGCATTGGCTGGTGATGGACGCGGCCGAGGGCGGGCGGCTGGGACCGGAGCAGATCTTCATCGTGGGATTTTCGCAAGGGGCGTGCGTCGCCGTGGAATATGTGTTGCGGCACCCCACCTCCGTTGCGGCGATCGTGGTGTTCACGGGCGGACTGATGGGTCCTGCGGGGACCGAATGGAAAACGGCGGGCGGGCAATCTCTGAAGGGCCTGAACGTGTTTCTCACCGGCAGCGATGTGGATGAATGGATCGAGGAATCGCGTACGCGCGAGACGGCCAGGGTTCTGCAGGAACTGGGAGCCAGCGTCGAGATGCGGATCTATCCCGGCCGCCCTCACGTGGTGAGTAAAGAAGAATTAAACGATGCACGCGAATTTCTCGCGGCGCACATCTAGAAAGAATTTATGGATATTACCCAAATCTCCGCAGGCCGCAATCCTCCAAAAGACCTGCACGCTCTTATTGAAATTCCAGTCGGCGGCACGCCGGTTAAGTACGAACTCGACAAACGGTCCGGCGCAATGTTTGTTGACCGGTTCCTGCACACAGCGATGTTTTATCCGGGCAACTACGGATTCATTCCGCAGACGCTCTCGGAAGACGGCGATCCTATCGACGTGTTGGTGATTGCTCCGGTGGCGGTGGTGTCGGGGGCGATCATCCGATGCCGTCCGGTGGGCGCACTGCTGATGGAAGACCAAGCTGGCCTGGATGAGAAGGTAATCGCGGTTCCCGTCGATGACCTGCATCCGTTTTACAACGACATCGCATCGTATTTGGATCTCCCCCAGATTCTGCGCGATCAGACGGCGCACTTCTTCAATCACTACAAAGATCTGGAGCACGGTAAGTGGACGCGCATCGGGGAGTGGGTGGATCGGGATAAGGCCGAGGTCCTGATCATGGAGGCGATTGCCCGGGCGGATGCGAAGGAAAAGCAGAGCAAGCCGTTCGGACGGCGCAAGAAGGACAAAGCTTAGTTTGTAAGAACCCAGGGGCGGCCCTGTCACCGTCCCTGGGCCCTTGTCACCTCACTTTGCAGGCGAAGTTAGCGCAAACGCCTTGCCTACCGGACTCATCCCGAAGGACTTGTCTTTGGTGAATTCCACCGTGGGCTTGGGATTCAGCAAACTGCTGGCGATCACGCGTCCGAAGACGAAGGCGTGCAGTCCGCTACCCTTCACCAGTAGGACGCTGGAATTACCCGACACCGGCGAGATGGTGTAGTCGCCCGCAGGCAACATCATACCCGTGGTCGCTAAATCGGAGGAGAGGTGCATGGTCATGCTTTCGGCATGCGCCATCAAAGAAGCGGTCAAGAACGCGGCAAATACAAGTGTCTTTTTCATGAGAATATTCCTTTCGAATCGCCGTATGGGCGAGCTGATGGTGATTGCTAGAGAATCTTCAGCGAGGAAAGATTAAGAGGAAGGAAGCCGTCGAGGGCTACTGCAGCGAGCAACGATTTGCTCTACACCCTGAGAATACGGGGAAACCGGCCGCAATTCAAATAGAAAGTTTGGATAGGGGTCAACACCTGAGGGCGCCGTGACGACCCATGGCCACCCACCACGCGTTGTGCTACCGTTCCGGGTGAGAGGTCGCACCATGTGGAAATGGATCGTTCATTTGTGGCGCTCATTGTTGCACCGCACTCCGCAGACAGACACGTATCGTCCGTCGAACTTGCACGGGCGGCGCTAGGGTACTGAGGCTCGGCGCTAGCTGTGGTATCGTGTTCACGATATGAAGCGTTATCTCCACTTCGCCTCCCTCGCGACCGCGGCACTGTTCGCCGGTCTGATTATTTGGAGCACGTCTGCCGAGGCACAGGCTCCGGCAGATGCCAAGGGAAAGCTGCCTGCGGGCAAGGGAGCTCCGAAACAGCAGGGCATGGAGGACGGGCTCACGTACTTCCAGACGCGCTGCATGACGTGTCATTCGGAGAAGAGCACGAAGGCTCCGACGGCGCGGCGGATTCGGGAACTGTCGCCGGAGCAGATCTACGCTGTGGTGTCGAAGCCGTCGCGTCCGGAGCATGATGCGGGGCTGACCGATGCGCAGAAGCGGCGCATGTCGGAGTTCATGGGCGGGTACCGACAGATTGGCAGTGCGGAGGCGGGCAATCCGAAGAACTTCCCGAATGCGTGCCCGGCGAATCCTCCGATGAAGGATCCGTCGACGGGTCCACAGTGGAATGGGTGGGGAGCGGACGTTGCGAACACTCGCTATCAACGGAGCGAGGACGCGGGGATCACCAAGGCCGACGTGCCGAAGCTCAAGTTGAAATGGGCGTTCGGATTTCCGTTGGGCATCAGCGCGTATAACCAGCCGGCAATTGTGAGCGGCCGGGTGTTCACGGGGAGCGATGTCGGTTGGATTTATTCGCTGGATGCGAAGACGGGCTGCCACTACTGGGGCTTTGAAACCGGTGTGACGGTGCGCGGCGCGTTGAGCGTGGGTCCGATTACGGGACAGGGCACGGCAAAATACGCGGTGTACTTCGGCGATGCGAAGGGCAATGTGTATGCGCTGGACGCGCAGACGGGTCGGCAATTGTGGACGCGCAAGGTGGACGATCACTTCCTGGCGCGCATCACAGCGGCTCCGAAGCTGTATGACGGGAAGCTGTTCGTGCCGGTGTCGTCGTCAGAAGAATGGCAGAGCGGCAATCCGGATTACGAGTGCTGCACCTCGCGCGGGAGCGTGGTTGCGCTGGACGCGAACAACGGCGAGCAGGTTTGGAAGACGTACGTGATGGGTGAGACCAAGCCCACGGTTAAGAACTCGAATGGGGTCCAGCTCTATGGGCCGGCGGGTGGGTCGGTGTGGAATTCGCCAACGATTGATCCGGTGCGGCATGCGGTTTACTTCGGCACTGGGGATACGGAGACGGAGCCTGCGCAGCCGCTGGGCGACGCGATTGTCGCGGTGGATATCGATACGGGTAAGATATTGTGGTCGTATCAAGCGCAACCCAACGACGCGTTCATGGGCGGATGCTTCGGAGCGACGAAGAGCAAGGCGTGTCCGGAAGTGATGGGGCCGGATGCGGACATCGGGAACTCGCCCATTCTGCGGACGCTGCCGGACGGTCGGCGGGTGTTGATCAATGGGACCAAAGATGGAGACGTGTTCGCGCTGGATCCAGACAATCGCGGCAAGCTGATGTGGCGTGTCGCGGCGAACACGGGCGGCGGGCGTGGAGGCATCGTGTGGGGCGGGGCGTCCGATCACGAGAACGTTTACTATGGCATGGGCAGCGGCGGCATGGCTGCGCTCAAGATGTCGAATGGGCAGCAGGTTTGGTTTAGTCCGGTGAACGCTCCGGGCACGCGCGGGAGCAATAACGCCGCGGCTACGATGATCCCTGGGGTTATTTTTGTCGGTGGCGCTACGGGCGTTCTGCACGCCCTGAACACCACTGACGGGAGCACACTGTGGGAGTTCAACTCCTCGCAGGACTTTGAGACGGTCAACAAAGTCGCGGGTGCCAATGGCGGAGCGATCTCATCGGTGGGGCCAGTGTTCGCCGGCGGGATGATGTACGTCGGCTCGGGGTATGGTGTGGGTGCGGGCGATTTTGGGAATGTGTTGCTGGCGTTCGGGCCGGAGTAGCTACACGCGCTCCAGCATCAGGGCCATTCCTTGCCCTACGCCTACGCACATGGAACATACTGCTCGTTTGGCTCCGGTGCGTTTTAGTTGGAGGGACGCGGTTAGCACCAGGCGTGCTCCGCTCATTCCTAGTGGATGTCCCAGGGCGATGGCGCCGCCGTTGGGGTTCACTTTTTCGCTGTCGTCGGGTAAGCCGAAGGCTCGGGTGCAGGCTAGGGCTTGTGCGGCGAAGGCTTCGTTGAGTTCCAGGACGTCGACGTCGTCCATAGTTAGCTTGGTCAGGCCTAGCAACTTCTGGATGGCGGGGATGGGGCCGATGCCCATGTAGTTGGGATCGACACCGGCGGCTGCGGCGGCGACGACTCGGGCTACGGGGGTGAGGCCGAACTTCGCGGCGGCTGCTTCGGAGGCCACGAAGAGAGCTACGGCTCCATCGTTAATGCCGGAGGCGTTTCCGGCGGTGATGCTGCCGCCCTTGCGGAAGGGGGCGGCTAACTTGGCGAGTCCTTCCAGGGTGGTGTCTGCGCGGGGATGTTCGTCTTCGGCGACTACCGTGACCTGGCCTTTCTTGCCTGGGATGTAGACGGGCTCGACTTCATCGGCGAAGAGTCCCGCGGCTTTGGCTTTGGCTGTTTTCTGCTGCGAGGCGAAGGCGAATTTGTCCTGATCTTCGCGGCTGATGCTGTACTTTTCGGCGACGTTCTCAGCGGTCTCGGCCATGGAGATGGTGCCGTACTTCTGTTCCATTAAGGGATTTACGAAGCGCCAGCCGAGTGTGGTGTCGAAGACTTGCGGCTCGCGTGAGAAGGCTGCGGTGGGCTTGGCCATCACCCAGGGGGAGCGGCTCATGTTCTCGACGCCACCGGCGATGGAGAGCGACATGTCGCCTGTCCCGATGGCTCGCGCGGCTGCGGCCACGGCTTCCATGCCAGAGGCGCACAGGCGATTCACGGTGACGCCGGGGACGGACATGGGCAGGTCGGCCAACAGCAGCGCCATACGCGCTACGTTGCGATTGTCTTCACCGGCCTGGGTGACGCAGCCGTAGTAGACTTCGTCGATGGTCGCCCAGTCGGCCTGGGGGAACTTCTTCTTCAGTGCGATCAGCGGGTGCGCGGCCAGATCATCGGCACGGACTCCACTGAGTGCGCCGCCGAAGCGGCCGATGGGCGTGCGGACACCCTGACAAACGTAGGCAGTAGGCATGTCCTATTATTCTAGTGGCTATTTTAATGGCCAGCGCCTACCAGCGGGCGACCCGGGGATGTTCCTGCTAGGGCGTTGGCCCGTTGATAGTTGCTCATCAGTTCTTGCCATTCGACCACGGTGGTTGAATCCTTCTGATTGCGCTGCTGTTCCCAGTTGGCGATGGCGTCGAGGCAAGCGTGATCGATATAGGTCAGCTTATGGATGTGAACATGGGCTTCGATGTGGTGGGGCAACTGCTCCAGGGCATCCACCAGTTTGGGCATGCGGAGGAATGTGGCGGAGCCTTCCAAATGCACATCGACACGCTGGCCGTCATTTTCGACGCGGATGGCGAGGTGAGTCACGGAATAAATGATGGTCCCGAGCGACAAGACCAATCCGGATACGATGCCGGTGAGCAGGTCCTCGACCACGATCACTGTCAGTGTGACGGCGTAGATCACAACCGGCATGCGGCCGTAGTGCAACAGCTTGCGGATGTTTTCCACGTTGACCAACTTGTAGCCGGTGTAGACCAGCACCGCTGCGAGGCTGGCGGTGGGCACTAGACGGAGCACCGAGGGCGCGGCCACCACCAGGACCAGCAGCCAAACACCGTGCAAGACAGCGGAGAGACGTGTTTTGGCGCCCGCCGTCACGTTCGTAGCGCTACGCACAATGACGCCGGTCATGGGCAGACCGCCGACCAGTCCGGAGAGGAAGTTACCGACACCTTGCGAGAACATCTCGCGGTCATAGTTGGTTTTCGGGCCATGGTGCATTTGATCGACGGCTGTGGCGGAAAGCAAGGTCTCGGCACTGGCGACGAAGGCCAGCGTGACCGCCGCTACCAGTAGATGGAAATCGGTTAAGCGGGCGAACATCCCCAGACTGGGCATGGGCAGCGTACTGAAGAGATTATCCGGGATGTCGACGTACTTGATGGGAAGGCCCAAGCCATGTGCAACCGCGGTCCCGACGCCCACTCCGACCAGGGCTCCGGGAACCCACTTCAACTTGGACGGGGCAAACTTGGACCACAGGAAGAGGACCACGATGGTGGTCAGGCCGACGATGGCGGCCAGGTGATGGACGGTATCGTCCGAGGGCATGATCCCCTTGTAGACGGCCTCCGGAATCGCCAGCAGATTGCGGATGCCATTGGTCCGCGGCGCATCGTCTACCATGACGTGGAACTGGGCACCGAAGATTAGCACTCCGATACCGGCCAACATGCCGTAGACCACGGCGGGAGCGATGGAGCGGAACAACTGTCCCACTTTGAAGAACCCCGCCACCATTTGCAGAACACCAGCGGCGACGACGATGGGCCCGAGGGTTTCGATGCCGTACTCCTGAATAAGTTCGTAGACAAGAACCGCCAGGCCTGCCGCTGGGCCGCTGACCTGCAGGGCGCAACCAGAGAGAGACCCGGCGATAAGACCTCCGATAATCCCGGTGATGAGGCCGGCCGCTGGAGGAGCACCAGAAGCGATGGCAATGCCCATGCACAAGGGCAGGGCCACAAGGAATACGACAACGGAGGCAAGAGCATCTTGCGGAAATGTGGCGCGGAACGAGGAGATGGTGGTCTTCATGGTGTTTACGAGGCCTGTGCTGCGACTACGTCATCAACTTGATCCAGAGGAACAAAGGCTTCCGTGGCCTCATCGAACTGCTGGACCGTGCCCTCGCCAATGTCGTAATACCAGCCGTGGATCTCCAGCGTGCCCTTGCGGAGCTTGGTGGCCACGCAGGGATGGGTGCGGAGATGCTGCAGTTGGCTCATGACGTTCTCTTTGGTGAGAGCCGCCAGGAAGGCGTCCCCTTCGAGATGTCCAAAGTGCTCCTTCGCCATGGTGATGGCAGAGTCAGCATGTTCGATCCAGGCCTGGACTGCCTTTAGTTCGACGAGTTTTTCGGGATGAGCAAAGGCCCGCATGGCTCCGCAATCGGAATGACCGCAGATCACGATGTGCTGGACGCCCAGCACCATCACCGCGTATTCCACTGCGGAGGTCACGCCTCCGGCGGCGTTGCCGTGAGCCGGAACCAGATTGCCGACCACGCGGCACTGGAACAGTTCTCCTTGTTCGGTCTGGGTAATGACGGAAGGCACCACGCGCGAATCGGCGCAGGTGATGAACAGGGTATGAGGTCTCTGATGTTTTGCAAGTGCTCTGTACTTCGCAGCTTGGGGGGTAAAGACTTCCCGGCGGAACTTGAGATAGCCGGATTTAAACGGATTCATAGAACTCTCCTTAGACACAACAGCTCGCGCACCTGTCGTGAACACACGATCTTGCGCAATGAGCAGGGATTGGGGCGAATTTAGGAGAGCGCGGGGGGACCGCGAGAAGGAATAGAGAGAACGTCAACAACAGCCGGGAATCCGGCGGATACGGCAAGCGCAGAACCTACCTGGATCCATTCCAGACGAATGGAAGGGAGTTTGGGGAGGATGGCAACGGAGGCATGACCAGCCGTGCCGATGGCGGATGGATTTGAGGCTACAGAATCCTGGGCAAGATCGATTTCGTGCGCATGATCGCCGTTATTGTCCCGGCCGGAAGAACGGGCATTCCGATGGTGGCCACCGCGCGCATGACGGGCATGGTGGCTGCCTTGTCCGGCGTGGCGCGCTTGCATATCGCCGGAAAACCCAGCGCCGAGCGCACACAGGAGGGCGAGGCAAACCTGCACCAACGCGGACTGGTTGCGATTCTGCATCCGACCTTCATGTTATCGGATGCCGTCGCGGGCCGCAATAGTCCATTGGCGGTTTGTCGATGGAAACGGCGAAGTCGTCTGAGCATAGCTAGATGCGCGGGACTGCAACACACAGAACCGCGACCGTGAGAGAGTGGGCAAACGCTGGACGTCGCGTAACCCAGCGTTTATCGAGTCTGCCCGGTCCCTTACGGTCGCGGTTCTGTGTTACCCACGTCCCCGGCGGACAGTGTTGGCATGACCGCTCTGGTCGGCGACCGCGCACTATTGGCGGGGCTGGCTGGATTGACTGGCGCGCTGACGGGAATAGACTTCGGTGAATTCGGCTCCGAACAAGAAGATCTGAGCGGAGTAGTAGATCCACAGCAGCAGTAGGACGAAGGATCCGGCGGCTCCGTAGGCACTACGTAGTCCGGCGCTGCCGAGATAGAGCCCGATCAAAGTTTTCCCGACGGAAAACAAGATAGAGGTCAGGGCGGCTCCGGTCCACAGGCCGACCTTGCCGAACGCCTTTTTGTGAAGCATGTGGTAGACGGTTCCGAAGAGCAGCATCATCAGCAAGAAGGACACAACGAAGTCGGCGGCTTGCAGGAGGAAGTTCGGGGCGGGCAGGTTCGCTGGAACGTAACGGGCGATGAAGGTGAGGGCTGCGCTGGCTAATAAGGATGCCAGGAGCAGCGCGCCCAGCAGGAGCATGATCACGAAGGCGAGCGCTCGGCGGGTGACAAAGCCGCGCGTGAAGCCTTTGATGGTGGCGAGGAGGCCGAGGACCGAGGAATCGGGTTGGTGCCAGATGCGGTTCAGGCTGTCTTGCAGGGCTCCGAAGGCGGCGGTGGCACCCAGGAACATCGCGAGGCCGCCGCCGATGGTCGCGATGCGGCTGGACTCGTTGACCTGGTCGACGATGTCGGACAAGTACCCAGCGGCGTTGGAGCCGATATTGCGGGTCATCCAACTGAGGACGGCGGCGTGGGCGGAGTCGCGACCGATGATGGCTCCGGCGGCGGCGACCACGATCCAGAGAGCGGGGGCGAGCGAGAGCATCGTATAGAAAGAGAGTCCCGCGGCCAGCATGGGGGTGTTGTCGCGCTGACATTTGTCGGCGGTTTGCGCGAGCAGGATTCCGAAGCGGCGAAGAGCGCGTGGCATGGAGAACAAGCTGTAGTATAGCCAGCCCCAGCTACTTTGCGGATTTCATCTCGGCGATGAAGGCGTCCACTTGTCCGATGGCAAGGCCGCCGGCAGGCCATTTGAATTCGTCGAGGAGAACTTTGGAGATGGAGTCTTTCGATTCGCCCTGGCGGACCATGGCGCCGATGCGGTCGCGCATGGTGACGAAGGCCGCGCGCCACTTTGCTAGTCCGGCACGGTCGCTGACTGGTCCGTGGCCGGTAATGACGGTATCGAAATCGAGCTTGGACATTTCGTCGATGACGCGCGTCCATTCCAGGGCGCTGCCGCCTGCTTCGTAGTCCATGTAGGGCAGCGCGGGCCGGGTGGGCGTCGCGTTTGTGAGGAAGATGTCGCCGCTGTGGATGGTCTTGAGTTCCGGGAAGTAGACGATGGCGTCGCCGTCGGTGTGGCCACGACCGTAGTGGTAGGCGCGGACTTCCTTGCCTCCCAGGTGGACTTCCAATTCGTCGGCGAAGGTGAGGCGGGGCTGGCCGGGTTGCTTCAGGCGCAGCATCTGGGTGCGGGCGTTGCGATGGCTGATGATTTCGACCGACGCGGGCATGCTGTTGTTGGCTCCGGCATGGTCGTCGTGATGGTGGGTATTCAGGACGTAGCGAACCGGTAACGCGGACAGCTTGCGGACCTGTTCCATGACGGAGGCATAGTCGCGATCGTACATGTCGTCGATCAGGATGAGGCCGTCGCTGGTGATGTAAAGGGCGACGTTTCCTCCGCCTCCCTGGATCATGTAGAGGTTGTCTTTGACCTTCTGGGCGGTGGCGGGGCGCGGAGGAGGCGTCTGGGTATGGGCCAGCCAGGCTCCGGCGAAGAAGAGGACCGCGGCGGACAGGCGGATCGCTAGGCTGCGCATGCGGGCACTATATCAGATTCCCCGGAACACATGAACCGCTTTGGCACGCAGCGTGCTTCATCTAGGGATCGACACTATGGACAAAGCTAAGAGCATCCAGTTACTCAACAACGCGGTGGGCGATGAACTACAGGCGATCCACCAATACATGTACTTTCATTTCCACTTGGATGACCAGGGATTGGGCCCCTTGGCGGCCCTGTTCAAACGAATCGCGATTCAGGAGATGGGTCATCTGGAACGGCTTTCGGATCGGGTGCTTTTCTTGAAGGGCGACATCGAAATGGTGGCAGCTGGACCTGTTACAAAGGTGCAGGAACCGGAGGCAATCCTGAAGCAGGCGATGGTCATGGAACAGGACGGCATGGACACGTACAACAAGGCCGCCATTGCGTGTTCCGCCAATGAGGATGCGGCGTCGAAGAAATTATTCGAGGAATTGGTGGGCGACGAAGAGACCCACTTCGATCAATTCGAGCAGCAACTCGACAACATCCGGAGGTTTGGGCCTAGTTACTTGGCGTTGCAGTCGTTCGGAGCGAATGAACCCAGCGGGGGAGGCCCCGCAGGGCAATAGGGACTGCGCGAGATAGCGCACCCCATGGCGCTGGGAGCGCCGTTTTGAGCGGTTTGTAGTGGTGCAGTTACAGACAATTCGTTGACCAAAAGGAGATATAGATGCAATTTGACAAATTATGGGGAGCGGCTCTGGCCGTACCTGTTTTGATGACTCTGAGTGGGTGTGCCACGGCACCACCGGCGGCGCCGGTGGCCGAGGCCGGCCCCACATTCAAACCGGTGATCAGCGTGAATGAGGCCATGGTTTCCGTGGTGGACCATAACAGCCACGTTCTATGGAACGTCGCCGATGACAAGAAGGCGCCTAAGAATGACTCTGACTGGCACAATCTGGAGCACGCGGCAACGACGCTGGCGGCGGCCGGAAGCATTCTGACCGTGGGCGGCTCGGCTCCTGGCGATGAAAAATGGGCCAAGGAAGCAAAGTGGGGCAAGCTAAATCAAGACATGACCAACGCCGCACTCAAGATCAAGTTGGCAGTGGATAGCAAGAACCTGCCGGGCGTACTGGCGGGGGGAGACGATCTTGTGATGGCCTGTGAATCGTGCCATGCCGAATACAAGCTGAAGATCCCGGCGCACGTAGCCACCAAGGATCAGCAACCGGAACACTTCGGCCATTAATTTAAAGAGGCTAGCACGCCGCCGTAGCGTTATCGGCGGCGTGCTAGCCTTACCGTCCTGCCCCCAAACATCGACATTTTGTCACCTGTGCCGCCGCTGTGAATCAACGGCACACCTCACCCGCGGTTAACTCTCTGAAAATACACATGCAACCGTTTGGGTGCCGACGTGCGTCTAATGGTTTCACGTATGAACAAGCTGTTGTTAACGGTGATGGTGGCCGGTTCTGCTTGGGCGGGCACTGGCCAGGACGAACTGCCTGCGCCCGAGAAGGCCCCCGACGCGACCTTGAACGTCAATGCTCGCTACACGGTGGAGCGCGTGGTGCTGAAGCGCGACCTGTGGTCCAGCCGGAGCGTCAGTAATCCGCTGCAAAAAGAGATCGACCAAGTGGTGGGCCAGAACCTAGACCAGACCATGCTGGAATCGTTGGCCGCGAAGCTGCAAAAGGAACTGCATGTTCCGGACGTAAAAATCCACGTCTCCAAGGGCCGGATGCCGGATCGGGTCAGCGTGACTTTCGAGGCCGGCGAATGGGAGCATGCGTTCGATATCGACGTGGAGCGCTTCCTCTATCACTCGAAGCAAGGCTGGACCGGAGAAGGTGGCGCGTCAGTCCGATTGCACGGCAACAAACTGACGTTCGGGATGGTCAGCGATGCGGACCGTTTGATGGAACGCTACGCGGGCATCCAGGCCGGGTTTGAGCGGCGCAAAGTGGGAACCGATCGCGTGGGCCTGCGCTTTCGCTTCGCCAGTTATCACGAGCAGTGGAATCGAACCACTCTAGAAACTTCGCTGCCGGGAGAACTCTACCGGACGCGGCAACACTTTATACCGGAAGTGACGGTCAGGCTCGCCGAGCCTTTGGAATTGTCCGCCGGTTTTGACTTCGCGCGTTACAGAACCTTTCTTCCCAACCCGGTTGCCCTGGGTCCTGGCGCGCGGACCGAATCCTCCAACGCTGCGGTTACAACTCTGCGCTACCGGCAGCGTTGGGATTCGGATTCGGAATACAAGCAGGAGATCGCGGCATCCTATGGCGTTCGCAGCGGCACGGGATTCCTGGAGAGTGACGCGATCTTCACACGGCAGTACGGCGACGCGCAGTACAGCATGAAGCACGCGCATCAGACGGTGAAGGTCGGTTTCCTGAGCGGGCGGATTGCGGGGACGGCTCCGATGTTTGAGCGCCTGGTGCTGGGGAATTCAGAAACACTGCGCGGGTGGAACAAGTTCGACGTGAATCCGATGGGCGCGACGCGCGTGGTGCATGGATCCATCGATTACAATTACCGCGCGTTTCTGCTGTTCTACGACACGGGATCGAGCTGGAACGCGGGCGAAGATCCAGAACAAAAGCAGTCGTTGGGCGTGGGCTTACAGGCTGGCGGGTTTCAACTCGCGGTCGGCTTCCCGGTGAAGACGGGGCATGCGAATCCGGTGGTGTATGTGGGGATGAACTTCTAGGCACATGAACCGCACTCGACGCATACGGTTCTGGTGGATCGCCGCTGCATTCCTATGCGGCGTGGCGACAGCTATGTTCGCCGAGGAACTGATCCTGCGCGCGCAGGGGAATCGCATCGACTTCTCTGCCCCGCGCCTGCATTACTTGACCGGCCGCCCGTTGGCCCGTCTGCGCAATGCGGAACCGATCGCGTTTGACTTTCAAGTGACGCTGGCGGCATCGACACAGACCAATGTGGTGAAACAGAACACGGCTCGCTTCGTAATCAGTTACGATTTGTGGGAGGAGCGGTACGCGGTGACCAAGGTCACGCCGGCGCGTAAAACCGCGAGCCACTTAACCGCGCTGGAAGCGGAAGCATGGTGTGTGCAGGAAATGTCGCTGCTCGATCTGAGCGGGGTCGCTGCGAATCAACAACTATGGGCGCGCATGGACATCCGAGCGGAGGACGAACGCGAGTCGCGATTGTTCGGTCGAGGCAACATCACCGACGCGGGGATCAGCCTGACCAGTCTGATCGAGCGTTTGAGCATGCCCCCGAAGGCGACGCAGCCGCATTGGACCGTGGAAGCGGGGCCGGTCACGTTGGAGCAATTACGGCGCGGAGGGTGATCACCCGCGCATGAATCGACTTCGCACGCGGCTGATCGCCGTCTTTGTGCTCGCCACCATCTTGCCGCTTGGCTTGACCTTGTGGACTTCCCTGCAGTTGGTGGATCGCAGCTTGGAACTCGCGCCTCTCAATGAATTGAAGGGCGTTACCGAAGCGTTAGAACAGACTGGGCGCGAGCTGTATCAACAGGCTCGCGAATCGTTACGTAAGGACGTGGCGGAGGGACGCATCGAGGGAAAAACCGCGAGTGCGGATGCGTTGGACGCGGGGTCGGACGAGGCGTTTGTGTTGGGCGGGACGCACGGGGATGAGCTGCACTATTACGTGCGACGCAACGGCGCGGTGCTGGAGTATTCTCGCGCGCTGCATGTTCCCTTGCAGCAACTGACGGGGCAGATTTCGGAGGCTCGCAAGGCACTGGAGGTGCCGGCGGTTCGGGACGTGCGAGGCGGATTCAGTCGCACGTTGATCCTGGTATCGGCGGGACTCTGGCTGGCTGCTGTGGCTGGATTGATCTTCTTGGCCGCTCGTATCAGCCGTCCTATTCGGCAACTCACGCAAGGGCTGGGTCGCGTGGCGGCGGGGGACCTGACGGCTCGCGTGGAGAGTAGCGGGGATGGCGAGATCGGCGAGGCGATGGTCGCGTTCAATCACATGGCGGGGCAGATGCAGCAGGCACGCGAGCACCTGATCCAAGTGACACGCGTCGCGAGCTGGCAGGCACTGGCTCGCAAGATGGCGCACGAAGTGAAGAATTCGCTGACTCCGATTCGATTGACGGTGGAGGAGATCGCGAGCCGCCAGGGCGGGAACGATCCGTTCATGGAGCAGGCGTCGCAGATCGTGACGGATGAAATTACTACGCTGGAGAAGCGCGTTCGGGCGTTTTCGGATTTTGCGGCGGAGCCTCCGGTGATGCCGATGGAGATCGATGTTAACGCGATGATTGAGGAACGGGTTGCGTTCCTGAAGGCCGCGCATCCGGAGGTCACCTATCAGATGCGGTTGAGTGCGGACCGGCTGTTGGCTCTTGCGGATCCGGACCTGGTGAAGGGCGTGCTCACGAACCTGTTGGAAAACGCGGCTCAGGCGGCGAAGGCGGGTGGGGTGGTGTTGGCTCGGACTGCGGAAGACGCGGGACGGGTGAGTATTGAGGTGCTGGATTCCGGGCCGGGGTTGAGCGCTCAGGCGAAGTCGAGTTTGTTTGAGCCGACGATTTCGTTTAAGAAGGGCGGGATGGGGCTGGGGTTATCGATTGCTCGGCGGAGTGCGGTTTTGTGTGGCGGGGATTTGCAGACGTTTGCGGGAGAGTTGGGCGGCGCGGGGTTTCGGTTGATCCTGCCGGTGGGAGCACATGGCGAATAAGCGCATATTGGTGGTCGACGACGAAGAGAACATCGGGCGAAGTTTGCGGCTGATCTTGGAACGCGAGGGCTATACCGTGAGCCTCGCGTCTTGCATCGCGGAGGCACGGGCGCTGCCGTATCGCGCGGATGCGTACCTGGTCGACGTAAAGTTACCGGATGGCACGGGCATCGATTTGCTGCGGTGGTTGAAGGCGAACGATAGCGACGCTCCGGTGGTGATGATATCGGGACACGGCACCATCGCCGATGCGGTTGAAGCTACACACGCGGGGGCGTTCGACTTCCTAGAGAAACCGCTGGGCCGCGAGCGGGTGCTGCTCGCACTCAAACGCGCGTTGGAACATACGAAGCTGCACGAAGAGAATCGGCGCCTAAAGGAGATCGTAGGCGGGGCGAAAATGATCGGAGCGAGTACGGCGTTCGAGCGTGTGCTGGAACAAGCAACACTGGCCGCTCGGAGTGATGCCCGTGTCTTGGTGACGGGCGAGTCAGGAACAGGCAAGGAGCTTCTAGCGGCGCACGTTCACGCCGAGAGTCCGTTTGCCGCCGGTCCGTTCATTAAGGTGAACTGCGCTGCGATCCCGACGGAGTTGATTGAGAGCGAACTGTTCGGGCATGAGAAGGGCGCGTTTACGGGAGCTACGTCCGCTCGGCGGGGCAAGTTCGAGTTGGCGGATGGCGGCACGTTGTTCCTCGATGAAGTCGGCGACTTACACGGCTCGTCGCAGGCGAAGTTGCTACGAGTATTGCAGGAGGGCGAGTTCCATCGCGTAGGCGGGGAGCAGTCGATCAAAGTCCAAGTGCGCGTGGTGGCGGCGACGAATCGGGATTTGTTGGAGATGGTCGGCCAGCAGAAGTTCCGCGAGGATCTCTACTACCGGCTGTGCGTGGTCCCGGTTCGCATGCCGAGCTTGCGGGAACGGCGCGAGGATATCGCTCCGTTGGCCGAATACTTCCTGGGCGAGTTCTGCGCACGCAACAATTTTCGGGCGAAGAAGTGGGGCGAGGAAACATTGGCGGTACTCGAAGACTACGCGTGGCCGGGGAACATTCGCGAGTTGCGGAACACGGTGGAGCGCATGGCGATCCTCTCGCGCGGCGACGTGATCGATGAGGAGGCTGTACCCGTAGAGATCCGCATCGCGCGGGGCTCGGCGACTAAGAGCAACCTCCGCGACGCGCGCGATTCAGCGGAGCGAGAACACATCCTCAAGGCGCTGGAAGAGGCCAAGTGGAATGTGTCGAGCGCGGCGCGAGTGCTCGGGATGGAACGGACGAATCTGCATAAGAGGATTCGCGCGCTGGGGTTGGAACGCGGGAAGTAGTTACGGCAAGTCCGAACGTTGGGCGCGGAGGCATTCGGACATGACGTCCAAGAACGCACCGTAGTTTTCTGCTCCGGCTACGAACGGATGCGGAGCGCCAGGCTTGCGGTCGCGCAGGGCTGTGAGGCGCGCGGCGATGCCGTCCATCAGCGGGTGGTTCTGGATTTCGACGTCGACCTTCATGCGCAGCGCCACCTCTTTGAAGTGAGCAATAGAGGCGAGGTAGGTCTGGATCGTTGGCACGTCGGGGCGCATCGGTAGGAGAAGCGTTCCGCCGAAGAGTCCGGCTACGTGCGTGGTGGTGCCTTCCTTGACGGGGAAGATGAGCCCGAGCGATCCGGGGGTGTGGCCGGGGGTGAGCACCGGCGTTACGCTGACTTCGCCCAAGGTGAGAGGCTGACCCTCCACTGCAATGACGTCGCGGCGGGGCGCGTTATTCTGCGCTTTTCCTTTGCCGTCGGCGGGTCGAAGCATGTCCCAGTCTTGCGAGGTGAGCGCGACCTTGGCACCGAAGCGTTCCTGAAAATAGAATGAGCCGCCCGAGTGGTCGCCGTGGCCGTGTGTAACGATGATGAGCTTCACCGCAGCAGGATCGAGGCCGAGCGCTTTCATGCCGGGCAGCAGCACGGTCTCGGTTTGATTCGCGGGCAGCGAGTCGATCAGGATGATGCCGTCGCGCGTGGTGAGTGCGTAGGCGGTGGTGCCGGAGTCGCCGATGGCGTAGAGGTTATCGAAGATCTTGGTGGGCGCGATGGGTGGATCGTCGGCGGCATTGGCTCGCGGGGCGACGCAGAAGAAGTTGTAGGCGGGCAACCAGCGGGTCCCGGCGATGCGGCGAGCGTTTTCGGAGTGTGCATTGGCGGGGGCTTGGGCCGAACACAGAGCGGCGGCCAGCAGAAGGAACACGGCAGTTTTTCGCATGGGTCTTTTGTATACTCTAACTGATGCGAAGGAGAACTGGAATGCGGACACACGTGCGGGCGAGCTTAATGGCTGTGGTGCTGGGATTTGTCGCGGGGCTGACGCCGCTGCCGGCGCATCACGGGACAGCCGCGTCCTACGATCAGAACAAGTGGGTTCCGCTGAAGGGTACCGTTACCGAGTTCCTGTGGCGCAATCCGCACTGCGCGCTGTTCCTGGACGTGAAGCAACCGAACGGTGAGGTGGTGAATTATTCGATCGAGATGTACAGCCCCAGTTTGATGGTGAAGCAAGGCTACACGCGCACGGTATTGAAGAAGGGTGATGCGGTGGACATCGAAGTGCACCCGTCGCTGGCCGGAACGGCTTCGGGCGAATGTTTGGGCTGCAAGCTGTTGGTGGACGGCAAGGATCCAGCGGGCGACCGTGCGGGCAAGGCGAAGGGCAAGGGGAAACAGTAACCATGCGCCGTTCTCTATTAGTGTTTGCACTTCTGGTTCCGGCTGCGTTCGCGCAGAAAGCTACGCCGGATTTCAACGGGATGTGGTCGAAGGGTGGCGGTGCGGGCGGCGGGGCGAACACGCAGAAGAACGCTACGCAGTGGGGCGGCGAACTGCCGTCGTATACGCCCGCGGGCTTGGCCAGGTTCAATGCGAACAAGCCGGGCAAGGGTCCGCGGCAGATTCCTCCGGCGCTGGGGAATGATCCGTTGGGCGAGGCGAATCCTCCGGGGTTGTATCGGACGCTGATCTATAACCGTCCGTTTGAGTTCGTTCAGACGGGCGAAAAAGTTGTGCAGTTGTTCGAATGGGCCAAGATCTGGCGCGTGATCTGGACTGATGGGCGGCCTGTTCCGGAAGATGTCGCGGCGGGTCCGTATTGGTACGGCTACTCGGTGGGCAAGTGGGAAGGCGATACGCTAGTCGTGGAGACACTGGGTCTCGACGATCGGGCGTGGATGGACGAATGGGGCACGTCGTTCAGCAGTGAAGCTCGGATCACGGAGCGGTGGAAGAAGACTACTGCGGATCGGATGGAGTTGACGATTACGGTGAATGATCCGGTGACGTTCACCAAACCGTGGACCAGCGCGCCTGTGGTGTTCACTCGGCAGCGCGGGGAAGAAGTGCTGGAGATGATCTTCGCTCCGATGGACGAGAAGGAATTCAACAAGCGAATTCGCGATCCGGCAGCGGGCAAGTAGCTACTTCTTAGATTCGAGCTCGGCCCAGCGCGCGTAAAGAGTGTCGATCTCGTCTTGCCCTTTTTCGATGTCTTTGTAGAGCTGGCCTAAACTACGGGGGTCTTTGAGCGCGACCTCTTGTACGGAGTCGCGTTTTGCGTGCAGGGCATCTTCCAGCGCAGCGATGGTGTGCTCCATCGCATCGTACTCGCGCGCTTCGTTGAAGGACAACTTCTTCTTCGCGGGCGGGGCGGAAGACTGCTTTTGCGAGGCCGCTTTGGGCTTGGTCTGCTTACGTGCGGCTTGGTCGGCGGCCCACTGCGAGTAGTCGGCATAGCGACCGGGCTGGCCACTTTCGTCCAGGCCTAATACGACGGTCGAAACACGGTCAAGCAAGTAGCGGTCGTGGGTTACCAGGACCAGTGCGCCTTCAAATTCGAGTAGGCTCTCTTCCAGAATTTCGAGCGTGGGGATGTCGAGATCGTTGGTCGGCTCGTCTAACAGGAGCAGGCCGGCGGGTTCCAACATCAGGTTCGCGATCAATACGCGGGCGCGTTCGCCGCCGGACAATTTATGGACAGGCTGGTCGAGTTGTTCGTTGGTGAACATGAATCGCGCAGCCCAGGATGCTACGTGGATGACGTTGTCGCGGTAGATGACAGAGTCGCTATCGGGCGCGAGGGCTCGACGCAGAGTTTGATCGGGATTGATCTGGCGGCGCTGATCGAAGTAAACGATGCGCAGTCCTTCGGCGGTTTGGATCTCGCCCTTTTGCGGCGTGAGTTCTCCGCGCAGCAGTTGGAGTAGCGTGGTCTTGCCGCTGCCGTTGGCTCCTACCAGGCCAACGCGCATACCCGAGGTGATGGTGAAGTCGAGGTTTTCAAAGAGCGGCTTCTCTCCGAAGCCAAACGTGACCTTGTCGAAGTGGACCAGGCGTTTTGTTTTCTGACCGCTGGCGACGAAGTCGATACCGGCGCTGGATGTTTGACTGCGCGACCGAAGATCGGACAGTTCAGAGATCAACTCCCCGGCGTTGTCGATGCGAGCTTTCGATTTGGTGGTGCGGGCCTTGGGGCCGCGGCGGAGCCACTCGGTTTCGATGCGTACACGATTTTCCAGAGCGCTCTGACGCTTGTTCTGCGCGTGCAGGAAGTCGGCTTTGAAATCGAGGAAGGCGCTGTAGTTGCCGGGCGCGTAGAGGACACCTTCGGAATAGACGCGATTGAGCTCCGCCATGCGCGTCGGAACGTTTTCGAGGAAGTAGCGATCGTGACTGACGATGACGCAGGCGAAGGATGCGCCTTGCAGTAGTTTTTCGAGCCACTCGATGCCGGCTAGGTCGAGATGGTTGGTAGGCTCGTCGAGCAGGACGATTTCGGGGTTCTGAACCAAGGCCTCAGCGATGGAGAGGCGTTTGCGCCAACCTCCGGAAAGCTTGGCTGCTTCGGCATCGAACTCTTTGAAGCCGGAGCGGCCCAGCGTTTCGGATTCGCGGGCTTGCCATTCCGATTCCGGAACGCGGGCAGCTTTGAGCGCGCGGCGCATCACGTCTCGGACGGATAGGCCGGGTTCGAATTCGGAATCTTGAGGAACGAAGGACAGGCGCAGACCGTTGCGATGGACCACTTCGCCCGAGTCGGGATCGATCCGCTGGGCCAGCATCTGCAGCAGCGTGGACTTGCCAGAACCGTTGGGTCCGATGAGGCCGACACGGTCGCCATCGTTGATGGTCAAGGAGATGTTGCGAAACAACGGCTTGGCGCCGAAGGACTTCGAAACTTTATTGGTATTGAGTAAGAGGGCCAAAACGGAGGGTGAACTTCTATTGTCCCTCAAAAGGGAGGTCGCTGTGCGGATAATTTGCCAAAATAAAATGTGACCCGGATGTTCCCATCACCATCCACTTATGTAAGCGCGGTGCGTGCCTATGGCACACCGAGCTGGACACGAGGAGGTGAGCGTTGGGACTCAAGACCATGAAGCAGTCGGAACCGCTCTGTGAACCGCAGCAGGCGGCCTCTTTTGACGTCCACTCGGTTGCCAGTCTTCTGGAGAAAGTCTCCACTGAATCCGGGCATCGCCTGGTCGATCTCGCACAGGAATCCCCGTTGCTGCTGGTATTTCTTCGCCACGCAGGCTGCACGTTTTGCCGTGAAGCTGTGGCGGACATTGCCGAAGCGCGGGGAAAGATCGAGGCCAAAGGCACGCGCATCGTCCTGGTGCATATGGGCGACCGGGCCGCGATGGTGAGTTTGATCGACAAGTACGCACTACAAGATGTGGAACGGATCTGCGATACCGACCAAATTCTGTACGATGCATTCGGGCTTCGGCGCGGCAACCTTCGTCAACTGGCGGGATGGAAAGTGTGGTGGCGCGGCTTCATGGCTGGCGTGGTGCGGGGCCACGGGCGCGGCACGCCCGCTGCGGATTTCCGGCAGATGCCTGGTGTGTTTTACTTGGACAAGGGCCTGATCGCACGCCGGTTTCGCCATCAGAGCGCGGCCGACCGTCCCGAGTATGAGTCGCTCTGCGGCCCGAAACGCATAGGGTCTGAATAGTATGGATTACCGTCCTTATTCCGAGACCAGTGAAGCGGAGCTGATTGAACTCGCACAGAAACGCAATGAAGATGCGTTCGCGGAGCTGATGCACCGCAATGCCTCCGCATCGTTTCGGCTGGCGCTTTCGGTATTGAAGGATCGCCAGGAAGCCGAAGATGAAGTCCAGACTTCGTTGATGAAGGCCTGGATCAATCTGCCTACTTTCCAATCAGCGTCGCGGTTTTCCACCTGGTTTCGAACCATCGTTCTGAACCAAAGCTTGATGCGGTTGCGCAAGGTGCGCCGCGCAGGGCTCACATCGCTGGATGAATCGGATGACGACGGCCGGACAATGCAGGTCCCATCGAACGACCCAGGACCGGAGACGACGCTCAGCCAAGATGAAATGAGCGAGCATCTGAACAACGAGGTGCAGAAGCTGCCTGCCCTGCTCCGAGAAGTGATCGTACTTCGGGATCTGCAGCAATTGTCCACCGAGGAAGTGGCCGCACGGCTGGGCGTATCTGAGCCTGCGATCAAGAGCCGCTTGAGCCGCGCTCGCGCCGAACTGCGGGATCGAATGGAGCGACACATGCCGCGCTCTTCCCGAACACCTGCTTGAGAGGACAACGACGCATGCGCGCACTTCTGGTTCTGGCCTTCTGCCAACTCATATCCATGATGCCCAGCTTGGCCGCGAGTAATCCAACGTTCCCCTCCCTCAAGGCGTCCGACCTGAACAAACAAGAGGTTCAACTGCCCGGCGGCTTGAAAGGCGAATGGAACTTACTGTTGATCGGATTCCTGCGCGAGCACCAGAACGATATAGATACGTGGCTGCCTTCGTTGCCGGCGATCGTTCAAAGTCATCCAAAGCTCGCCTATTACGAACTCCCGGTCATCGCGCGATCGAATTTCATGCTGCGCTGGGTCATCGCCACAGGCATGCGGGGCGGCATCCCGGACAAAGCGCAGCGCGCTCGCACGATCACGCTCCATCTGGATAAGAAACCGTTCCGCGATGCCTTAGGGCTCGCCACGGAAGACCGGATTTACGTTTTGCTGGTGAACAAAGCCGGGGAGGTGCTGTGGCGTGCGGAGGGCACGGCTAGCAGCGACAAACTACAATCTTTGGAGAGTTTTCTGGATGGTCGTTAGATTCCGCAAGCTTGCAGGCTTTCTTTTTTCCTGTTCTGCCCTACTCGCTCAAGACACCGCAGGAGTGGGAACCATCGTCGGCATCGTGCGCGATAGCGCCAACCAACCGGCCTCGGGCGTCCGTGCATGCGTGATGGCCACCGAGCGGTGCGCCACCTCCTCCGAGAACGGTGCGTTCCGATTGCCGGATCTAAGGCCGGGAAGTTACCGGCTGGAGGTCTCCATTCCTGGAACTAAGACGATGTTGAGCAGCGACATTGAAGTCCGGGCTGGGTTAGAAGCGAGCATTGATATCGCACTGCCAAACTTGAATGCAACTTCGGAGTCTGTCACCGTCACCGCCTCAGTGTTCCTGGAGCCGGAAGAGATCAAGAACTCAGGCTACTTGATCCAATCGCGCGAGATTTTTCAGAGCGCTGGCGCGTTGCAGGATGTCTCGCGCTACGTGCAGTCTCTACCGGGCGTCGCGATCGGCGCGGACGATTTCCGCAATGACATCATCGTGCGCGGAGGCAGCCCGCTGGAGAACCTCTTCATCGTCGACAACATTGAGGTCCCGAACATCAACACCTTCGCGAACTTTGCATCGGCGGGAGGAACGGTCGGCATCCTGGACGCTGCGTTGATCCAGGACGTCAGCTTCCTTACCGGTGGCTACCCTGCCCCGTTCATCAATCGGACGTCCAGCGTCCTGCAGGTCACGCAACGCGAAGGCAGCCGCGAGCGACTTCGCAGCCGCATTACGCTGGGATTCGCCGGTGTGGGCACGATCCTCGAAGGACCACTGCGGAAGAAGCGTGGGTCGTGGGTGGTATCTGCAAGGCGCAGCTTTTTGGACCTGTTCACAAAGGACCTGGGGTTCGGCGGCGTTCCGAAGACTTATACGTTTAACGGCAAGGCGCTCTATGACCTGACGCCGCGCGATCGCGTGTGGGTGGCGAGTTTAGCTGCGGTGGATAGTATCCGCTTGGGCGCCAAAGAGGGGAACAAGAACGACGAAGAGGTCGCGAACTTCGACATCCGCTACAGTGGCTGGCGTAACGCGACTGGCTTTAACTGGCAGCGACTGTTCGGATCGCGCGGCGTGGGTCTATTGGGAGTTACCTACTCGCAAGCCAGCCTGAACGATTCGATTAAGGATCTGGCGCGAAATGGAATCCGGCCGCCCGGCGCGAACATCAACGCGCTGATCGCGAACAGCCCGGTGGTGTTCTCTGAAGATTCCCGGGAAGGGGAAGCGACCGTCAAATATGATCTCACGCTGTACGCGCCCTTGGTCGGCAAGCTGCAAGCGGGCGGGAGTTTCAAATCCTTCCAAATCCGCTACAACACGGACTCGCCCTTCGGCGCGGACTCGCCGTATTCGCTGCAGCGCGACCTGAATCCGTTTACGCTGCGGCGCAGCATTGCAGCTCGACAGACGGGTGCCTATCTTCAGGGCACACGGAACTACGGCAGGCGCCTGAACATAACGTGGGGCGGCCGCGTGGATCACTACGGCTATCTGCAGTCGGCTCGATTCAGCCCTCGCGCGGGACTCAGCTATCAACTTTCGGGGAAGCTCTCCTGGCGCGCAAGCTACGGGGGCTACTATCAGCAGCCGTACTTCCTGTTTCTGGCTGCGTTCCCGCAAAACCGTGGAGCGGTGCCGTTCCGCGCCGATCACTACGTGACTGGATTCACCTACACGCCCTCGGATAATCTGCGAATGTCCGTCGAAGTTTACCGCAAGAACTACAAGGATTATCCAGTCGCAACGCAGTTCCCTTCCCTATCGCTGGCGAACCTGGGAGACACATTTAATGTGCGCGACATCTTGTTCCCGATGACCAGCGCGGGGCGAGGCCGGGCGCAAGGCATCGAATTCTTCGCGGAAAAGAAGTTTTCGACGAAGTGGTACGGGCAAGCGAACTTGGCGTTCTCGTCGGCCACGCAGGCCGGCTTGGATGGTGTGCAGCGACCGGCCTCGTTCAACTATCCAAAGGTGTTCAACCTGACCGGAGGGTATCGATTGAACCCAAAGTGGGAATTCGCGCTTCGAACATCCTACTTGGCCGGACGCCCGTATACGCCATTCAATCTTGCGGCCTCACAGGCTCAGCGGCGAGGCATCTACGACTTGGCGCAAGTGAACGGAATCCGCTTGCCGGACTACGTCAGGGTCGACATGCGCGTGGACCGGATGCTCACCTTCCGAGGCAAGCCGTTACGCGTGTTCTTCGGCGCGCAGAACGTGATCAATCGGCAGAACACTGCGGGTTATACGTGGAACCGGAACAGCAATGAACTGCAAGTGAACAAACAGATCGGCCTGTTCCCGTTAATTGGGATCGACTGGCAACTGTAAGCCTCGATAAGACCTCTAAACAGTTTCGGCGGGCTCGCGACCGATGTATTGGTCGCGAAGCCCGCCGAAGTATGTAGAACGTAGACTCGAAGCTTAATCGCAGGCTTCGGTAATGCAGATGGACTCGAGCGTGCGGCCCATGGGCGGTGCAGGAAGTCCAGCAGCCGTCATCAGGTTGCGCAGCAACAGTCCAGTCTCGGGATGCGGGATGGCCGATTGTACACCGACGCGAACCAGGCCATCGGCGTAGTCAACCGGTTGCCAGGTGTGGACTGAGAGTTTACCGCCACGGTTATCGGTGTTGCCGTAATCGCGGATGTCGAGCTTGGCGCCCTTGTCTACCAGTGCTTGTACAACTGCGGGACGACCCTTGTGGGCAGCGCCGTGCAGTGCAGTGCGACCGGTGTCGGCTTGCACGTTCGGGTCGACGCCCAGATCCAGCAGCAGCTTCACGGCTTGCAGCGTGGCATCTTCAGACCATTCGTAGGTGATGCCTTCCACCCAACCAATCCCAGCGGCCACTTGCAGCGGCGTCACGTGCAGGACGGTGTCGAGCTTCGGATCGGCACCATGAGCCAGCAACAACTTCATCAAGACAACGTCGCCGGATTGCGAGGCACGCAGGAAAGCGGTCGCGCCGTTTTCGTCCAGCCATTGATTGGTGAACACCGTACGGGTCTGCGAGCTGTCTTTCATCCGCGCATTCACGTTGGCGCCTTTGTCCAGCAGGAGCTTGATGAACTCCAGATGGTCCATGTCGCCTTGGCGAACGGGATAGTCACCGGATTCGATATTGCGATTATCGGTGGCGAGATAGAGCGGCACCCAAGCGCCTTTGTTGCCAAGATTGACGTCGGCACCGTGCTCGATCAGATACGCGCCCAACCGGTAGTAACGGTTTTGCGTCGCAACCAGCAACGGACTCCAGCCATAGCCGGACACTTCGTTCACGTCGGCTCCAGCAGCCAGCAGAACTTTCACCGATTCCAGATCGTTCGCACGAGTCGCATAGATCAGCGCCGTCAGAGCTCCGCCGTCTTTCACGGCAGCTTGCCCGCGGCCTCCGCCTGTAAAGATTCCCGCAGCGGCCAGAGCAGCGTCGTCGCCTTGATCCCCACCCGCGGTTGCGGCAGCAGCAGCGGCACCAGCGGCAGGCTGAGCTGCGCGACCTGCGCCAGCGGCTCCACCGGCACGTCCCGCGGCACCAGCTGCGCCGCGCCCTGCTCCTCCGCGTCCACCACCAGCGGCGGCGGCACCGGTTGCGGCAGTCGCGATTCCATTTCCATCACCACGAAGTGCGCTCACTTCGCCCAGGCCCAACGCGTTCCCCGCAGCCAGTGCAGCACCTTGGGCCGCAACCTGTCGTCTGGGATCGTTCGCTTTACCGAGCGCCGGACCTCTGCCGCGTTCGACCAGGGCAGACCGAGCCTTGATGTCGGCACCGCGCTGCAACAGAAGCTGGATCGCAGGCGCATGGCCTTCGTCCGCGGCCCACATTAAAGGAGTGGTACCGCGCAAGGTTTCCGCGACGTTGACCTTCGCGCCCTTGTCGAGCAACACTTTCATCGCTTCGAGATTGCCCGTCCGCGACGCTGCCATCAAAGGCGTGCGTCCCAGCGGAAGTTTTTCGTTGGCATCGGCTCCGCCGTTTAGCAGGGATGTCAGAATGGCCGCATCTCCATTCACGCTCGCCAGCCACAGGGGCGTGGAGCCTTCGCGATTCGCGACTTTGGGATTCGCGCCCGCTTTGATCAACAGGTCGACCATCTCTTTGTCGGAACGGAACACTGCCCAGTGAAGCGCAGTCGCTCCATCGGCCTGTGCCGCGTTCACATCGGCGCGCTGCGCCACCAGTTTCTGGATAGCCGCTTTGTCGCCACGGCTGGCCGCTTCGGCGACGTCCGCGCGCACAGCCGCGAAGCCGCCCACCGAAAGCGCTAGAAATACGACACCACTGCTTAGGATGCGTTTCATAGAGGATCCCTTCCTACAGCTTCTCCAGATGGCCCGTACTGTCGCCGATCTTGTCTTGGTGAATGTCGTACATATCCAGCACGCTCAGCAATAGATTGCCGGTCGGAACTTCTTTTCGTGGATACGCGAGATGGCGGCCGCCCTTGAGCTTTCCGTTCAACCCGCCGACGAGGACGTGCGGCACGTCGTAGTGGACGTGTTGGTTGGAGTTGCCCATGTTGCTGCCGTAGAGGACCAACGATTGATCCAGCAAGGTTCCGTCGCCGTCGCTGGTGGTGGCCAGACGGTTGATGAAGTGGGCCAGCATCTTAACGTGATACTGGTTGATTCTGGCAAGTTCGTCGATGCGCCGCGGATCTTCGCCGTGATGCGATCCACCATGGAAACCGACCGTGGGAGCTTCGCTCGCCGGGTACGTGCGGCCAGTGAGGTCGCGGGCGAAAAGCAGGGTACCTACGCGGGTGATGTCGGCCTGGAAGGCGAGCGCGAGAAGGTCGAACTGCAACTTAATATGTTCGTCGAAGGTTTGCGGGACGCCGACCGGCACCGGCATTTCGGTGGGCGCGGAGGTGGAAGCCTTCATGGCGATTTCCAAACGGCGTTCGATCTCGCGGACATTCTCGGTATAGTTTTCGATCCGCAGACGATCGGCGGCACTGGCTTGACCACGCAGACGAGAGAGGCTGCCGGTCAAGGAGTCGAGAATGCTACGGTCACGCTTGCGACGCGCGGCGCGCTGCTCCACGGTGCTGCCATCGCCGAACATGCGTTCGAACACTGCCTGCGGATTGAGTTCCATCGGCAGCGGCTGGGTCGGTGAAGACCAGGAGATCGTGTTGGTGTAGGTGCAGCTGTAGCCTTCGCCACAGTTGCTGGAGTTCGCGCCCGGGTCTTCCACCGCGAGCTGCATCGACGGCATCAGGTTACTGCGGCCGATCTTCTGCGCGATGATTTGGTCGATCGTGGTTCCAACTAAAACGTCGGCTCCGGCGGTCTTCTTCGGTTTGTCGGCGCACAGGAACGCGGCAGCCACCCAGTGGTCCGCGCCGGTCGCGCCCGGAGGCGGTTCGGCCGAACGGGAGTGCAAGCCGCTCATGATCACGGTGTGATCGCGGAACGGTTCCAGCGGTTTGAAATTGAAGGGGAGCGTAGCGTCCAGCTTGCCCTCGGTGGTGGGAACCCAATATCCGGGTGCCATGCCGTGGGGAACGAAGCAGCCTACAAACCGGGGCTTGGGAGCAGCCGCCGTTTGCGCGAGCGCTGTGCCCGCGGGAATCATCATGTCCAGAAGAGGCAGAGCGAGTGTCGCGCCCGCTCCACGCAGAACCGTCCGGCGAGAGATGTGTTTTTTGGTGATAAACATGGTTGCTGTCTCCTATTTAACGAGCCGCCCGCTGTTGGGGGCTTTCTGCTGTTTTCATATTCATCTGGAACGGAGCGCTCTTCACAATGCCTAAGACCAGTGAAGAGAACTTATACTTGCTGGCGGCAGCATCGCGAACGATCGACCGCACCTTCGGCATGTCCTGATAGTCCACACCACGACCCAGTGCGTAAATGAGAAGCTTCTCGGTCACCACGCGGACAAATTGATCGGAGCGGCCGACTAGGGATTCGCGCAAACTTGCAACGCCGGTCACCTTGGTTCCGTCCACCAACACACCGCTTGTATCGATGGGGCTATCGCCATCGAAAGTGCGCCAGGCGCCCACCGCGTCGAAGTTTTCGAGCGCGATTCCTAGCGGTTCGAAGATCTTGTGGCACGTCGCACACACCGGATTGGTGGTGTGCATGGCCATCGTCTCGCGCATGGTCGGCTTCTTTGCGTTACCGGTGGAATCCACTGGCTGTTCCTTGATGGCGGGAACGTTTGGCGGCGGGTCCGGCGGGCTCACTCCGAGGAACGTTTGCAGGTACCACTTGCCACGCGTAACCGGCGAGGTGCGGGCCGCTGCCGAGGTCTGCGTCAACAACGCACCCTTGCCCAGCAGGCCGCGGCGCATGTCGAGTTCCTGCGGCAACGTTACGCGGCGGAACTGCGGACCGTAGACGTTCGGGATTCCATAGTGCTTCGCCAACCGCTCATTGACGTAGGTGTAATTCGCCGTCAACAGGTCGATGACGCTGCGATCTTCATGAGCGACGCTGCCGAAGAAGAGTTCGACTTCACGCTGATAGGCGGCGCGAAGATTGTCATCGAAATCGGGGAACAGATTCACGACCGGCTCGCTGGCCTTCAATGTACGTACACCCAGCCACTGACCGGTGAAGTTGGTGATCAGCGCTTCGGCCTTCGGATCGGCCAACATGCGGCGCACTTGCTTTTCGAGTACGAGCGGATCCTTGAGCTTGCCTTGCGCGGCGAGGTCGATCAATTGGTCGTCGGGGATGCTGCTCCACAGGAAGAAGGAGAGGCGCGAGGCCAACGCCAGATCGCTGATGCGATAGCTCTTGCCTGCGGCCAAGGTGGCAGGCTCCTGCTCTTCGCGATACACAAATTCCGGGTCCGCCAGGATGCGCTGCAGTGCCGCCTCGATGCCATCATCGAAGCTTCCACCGTCGCTCCGGCCCGACTCATAAAACGCGACCAACGAATTGATGTCGGCGGCGGTAGCTGGACGGCGGTATGCATGTTTCACCAGCGTCGAGATAATGGTGCGAGCGCAGGTCGCGTCATCGCCCTTCCCGGCGGTGGGACGGCAGACGAAAATCTTGCGGCGGCTCGCCGTGTCGCTGGCACCCTTCGCATCGTAAGGACCTTCGACCCAAACCTGGCCGACGTGCGGATAGAACAAGAAGCCAGGAATGGTGCCCGGCGTATTCATCGTGCGTTGAAACGGCTTGTCCATTTCGCTGCCCGGAACGTCATTGGTGGCGAGGAAGGTCACGCCGACAGTGTGCAGACCAGCCTTGACCGGAATACGCGGAGTGGATTTACCGTTGCCGGTGGTGTTCGCGATCTCGCGATCCCAATCGAAGAGCTTCACGCGCTCGCCGTCGATGGTGACTTCGAGTTGTTCGCCCTTCACGCCACCGAGGACAGCTTGGAAGTAACCGGTAACACCCTTGACCTTGAACGTGTATTCGCCGTCGGCCGGGAATTGATACTTGATCAGGATTCCGCCACGCGTTCCGAACGGTAGACCCTCAATATGATAGTTCTGCGCTGTGTCAGCAGGCACTTCGAAGACCGCCTGCGAAGGAGCGGATACGTCGCCAATCGCCAGACGGGCGATCTTTCCTGCAGCGGACAAGTACGCTTCCATCAAGGCCGGGGACAACGTCAGCGCGCCGGCGATGTTGTCGAAGCCACGCGTGGAATCGTCGGAAGGCAGGAACTTGGTGGCATCCACTTCCAGGGCCAGCATGTCTCGAATCGTGTTGGTGTATTCAGTGCGGTTGAGGCGATGCATGCCCGGTGCAGGCAGATAGGTCGACGACTTTTGATCGAGCTCGCTCTCCATAGAAGTGATGAGCGAATTCAGCACGGCGGGCGTCGGGCGCGGCAATCCGGTGGGCGGCATCATGCCAGCCCGAAGTTTCCGGACAAGCATCTCGCCAATGTCGGCGTGGTCGGCGAGGTGCGCCAGATCTAACTGATCCAGCATTAGGTTTGCCGTTTTCAGCTTCGCATTGTGGCAACCGACACAATATTGGTCGAGGAGCTTGCGCTGTGCATCCAACGGCATCGCGGCGGGAGCAGCGGCGGCGGGAGCAACGGAGGTTGCAACGATGCGCGCGGGCGCCTTGGCTGCGGCAGGACTCGCAGCTGCTTTCGGTGCAGGTGCGGTCCCGGAAGACTGCCCAGAAAGCAGCACAACGGACATGGGCACCATACAGGTAACTACAAAACTGACAACAAGAAGCCTTTTGCGCACAAATCCTCCGCCGGTAAACCGGTCCTTTTAGGTCGGCATTCAGTCTATCACAACCTCTGCTCGATCAGAAGAAGCCATTCGGCGGGTGGTGATGCGGCTATTTTGCGCGCGGTTTCGCGCCTTGGGAGAGCAGGGGGAGAGCGATGATCCAGTCTTTATTAAGGGCGTTGTCGCGTGAGACGGCGTATAGCGGCTTGCGGTTGGGCGAGATCTCTGGGATGCCGGGGGCGGTGGTTACGTATAGGCGGCCTTGGAACTGCCTGTGTGAGCAACGTCGTGTCCAAACGGGCGGCAAGGCAGAGATTTTAGTCCACCGGGCTGACCGATGCAAATCGAAAATAATGCGCGCTTCTACGCCTATGTCGTTTGCGATCTAACATCGAAGATGCAAACTTGGCTTGAGCGGGAGAAACTTCAAATCGATGCCAGGCGGGATGGATTGGTTTAATTGGTTGGGCAACATCCGGCTCTACATCGAAGTGGTTAGTCCCCCCCTAAAGACGCAAAGATGCGAAATCAAATTTTCTTCCGTTAAGTTTGGGATCTGACCCACCACGATCCAAAACTTCCACAGCCACAGCCGAGACCGTTGCGGCCACGCTAAAATCAAAGATCCATCATGCAATTTCTACAAGAGAGCCTCATAGAACTGATTACGCAGACCTCGACGAATCTGCCGCCGGATGTGCGGGAGGCGATGGGGATCGCGCTGCGCGAAGAAACGCCGGGGACGCAGGGGGCGCAGGCCCTGAATATTATTGCCTCCAATATCGATATGGCGGAGTCCGATGAAGGGCCGATTTGCCAGGACACCGGGATGCCGACGTTCGACGTGCATACTCCGGTGGGGGTGAGTCAGATCGAGGTCAAGAAGGCGATTCGGGCGGCGGTGGCGGAGGCGACCAAGCGTGGGAAGTTGCGGCCGAACTCGGTCGATTCACTGACGGGGCACAACTCGGGGGATAACCTGGGCATCGAGACGCCGGTGATTCACTTCGAGCAGTGGGAGAAGGACGAGATTGAGGTAAAGCTGATCCTGAAGGGCGGTGGGTGCGAGAACAAAAATATTCAGTACTCGCTGCCTTGTGAGCTGGAGCATCTGGGGAAGGCTGGTCGGGACCTGGAGGGCGTGCGGAAGTGTTTGCTGCACGCGGTGTGGCAGGCACAGGGACAGGGGTGCGCTCCGGGGGCACTCGGGGTTTGCATCGGGAGCGATAGAGCGCACGGGTACGTGCTCGCGAAGAATCAATTATTCCGGACGCTGGACGATGTGAATGAGAATCCGGTGCTGGCGGAACTCGAAGCACAGATCATGACGCAGGCAAATACGGTCGGCGTCGGACCGATGGGGTTTGGTGGGAAGAGTTCGCTGATCGGCTGCAAGATCACGGCGGCGAATCGGTTGCCGGCGAGCTTCTTTGTAAGCGTTGCATATGATTGCTGGGCGTATCGGCGGCTCGGGGTGCGGTTGGACGCGGGCAGCGGCGCGATTACAAAGTGGCTGTATCGGGATCCGGCTCGCCCGGCCCAGAAGATGACCGAAGGCGAAGGATTCCCGCTATCGGGACGCGAGATCGTGTTGCGGACTCCGGTGACGGAGGAACAGATTCGAGCGCTGAAGGTCGGCGATGTGGTGTTGATCACCGGCGAAATGTACACAGGTCGGGATGCGGTGCACGCGCATTTGATGAAGAACGCTCCGCCGGTGGATATGCGCGGGAGTGTGCTGTATCACTGTGGTCCGGTGATGATGAAGCAGGGCGAAAAGTGGACGGTGAAGGCGGCGGGGCCGACAACGAGCGCTCGGGAAGAACCGTATCAGGCAGATGTGATCAAGAACTACGGCGTGCGCGTGGTGATTGGCAAGGGCGGAATGGGAAAGAAGACGCTCGCGGCGTTGAAGGAGTCGGGCGCGGTCTACTTGAACGGGATCGGCGGGGCGGCGCAGTATTATGCTCGAGCGATTGACGAAGTACTGGATGTGCACTTGTTGGAGTTCGGGATTCCCGAGGCGATGTGGCATCTGCGGGTCCACGACTTCGTTGCCATTGTGACTATGGATTCGCACGGCAACAGCTTACATGCGAATGTCGAGGCGGAAACCGCGAAGCACCTGGCCGAGTTACAGAAGGTTTAGTGCGCCAGGGTTAGGAACGGCACGAAGGGGGTGACTTCAAAGGGCATCTTCTCTCGTGCCGAGAGTAATGAAGCAGGCTTGGTCTCGACCAACGTGATCTGGTCGTTCCAAGGATTTAGTTTGATACGGGAGCCAAGCGGGAGCGCAGCAATTTGCTCCAGCTTGGCTTCTTCTAGTTCTGGGGCTGTCGCGGTGAACTCGGCGAGACGCTCCAACGCTCGGGTGTTAGCGACCTGGTTACCTAGGTTGGCTGCGAGCAGGCGCGGGAGAGCCAAGGAGCGGCCGCCGAGGGCCTTGAGAAACAATCCCGCGTTTCCTGTCTTTTGATACGGTGAGGCTCGCATGATTTCGATGGTCTTTGCTCCCGCTTCGTCGAGTTCGCTCGCGGTGCGTTCGAAGCGAAGCCGGCCGAGCAGATCGGCGTCGTTCAACATGGTCTGGTTGTAGAAGGCGAATTGCGTGGGCGTGCGGTGGCCGAGGGCGATGTGGGAAAGTTCGTCCGCGAGCACTAGCGCCAAGCTGGTCTCGTCCGGCAAGACGTCGATTAGTCCGCGGCTGATCACGATCGTGTGACCGATGCTAAAGGTTTCGATGGGCGTCGTGAGGAGCACGCGGCAGCGCGCGTCGACGCTGAGTTTGCCGGAAATAATAAGGTTGTCGACGACGGTGTTGAGGACGTCGTCGACGGGTCCCGGTGGCGCGAGGAAACCGCTCTTTTCGAGGCGCGACAGCACGTTCTCTTCGGCTTGGCGCTCCCAGGCGCGTTGACTTTCTAGCGGAGAGACGTCGCGCGAGGGGGATTGGTCTTTGACGTGGCTCTCGCTCTCAATGAGGATCTGCGTCAGTTCGTCGAGCTTGCGGGCAGGGGCTGCTGCGTAATCGGTATTCAACTGCAACAGTCTGGACGCGAGAACGTTGGTCTTCTCTTCCGGATTGATCACGCTCAGTTCGCGCTCGAACCCCACCAGCGCCTTGCCCGACGTTTCCATCTTGGCCTTGAGTTCTTCCAGCTGCCGCTCCATGAATTTCGCAACGTTGGCGGAACTGCGCACGCGGATGTTATAGGTGTGTTCCAGATACGATTGCGCGATCGCATTGGCCGCATCCGCCGCCAGTACTGGATCCGCCGAACGGTAACTCACCAACATCAGATACGTGCTGGGCGGACGCGTCACCTTCAATTGCTTCAGCTTGATCGGCGAGGCCTCGCCTTCAGCCGACCCATTAGCAGCCGACTGCTGCTCCAACTTGCGTAAACCGAAGCGCTGGTCCACCGGCCGCAGTACCGAATCCGACTCCATCAGCTTCATCTGCGTTGCCAAGAACTGCTCGGCGTCTGTGAACGCGCCTCTCGCGGAGTCTTGTCCCACTACGTCGGACGGAGTAGCACGGTCGATGTCGACGGTCGTCGTAGCTTCATAGATTGGCGTGAGCCTCGCGGAGATGATCAGCGTCGCGATCATCACGGCCAGCGCAAACCCGAGGATCCGCCAGCGATACCGCTTCAGTATCCACAGGTATTGAGAAAGCGGCAGTCGAGCCTCCTCCGGCTCTTCATCCTGCTGCTGAAATGGCAAGGGCGGCGCATAGTGGGCGCGCGCCAGATCGATAACGGCGGGTAGCCGATCCGGGTCGTGTGGGATCATGGGGATTCCTTGAAAAACGGCTAGCGGTTGGTTGATAGAACCAATGCACCGGACGCGGTGCCCGCGCCGAACGAAACAATCTTGTCAATCACGTTGGAGGTCAACCGGCCCTTGCGGTTGTCCGGAATGTAGAAGATATCGCCGGCCAGCAACTCCACGTCAGGACTTTTGCGGTCCATGATCTTGCGTAGCTCCACCAACACTTCTTGTTTGGACACCCCGTCGGCAGGGCGATAGATATAGGCCTCTTTTGTCGCGAAGCGCGACAGCCCCTCCGCCATCGCCAGAGCTTTCATCACCGACATTCCACCCGCGGCGTTCAAGGGGAACGAACCTGGCTTCAATACGTTGCCGACGATAAACACCCGGCCCACATCGGGAACCCGCACTTCTTCCCCTCCGTCCAGAGCGATATTCGCAGCCGGATCAGCCTTCTCGAGAAGATCCCGGACGGCAATACGTTGGGTGAACGGCAGAGCGCTACCCGGCTTGGCCGGATGCGTCACCAATATCTCGTGCCCCGCCTCCGCAGACAATCCCTCAGCGCGCGTCAGCGCATCAAGCAACGTCGTCCGCCCGTTCGCCTGAAACGTCAGCGGCTTCTTCACGGCTCCCGCGACATTAATCGGACGGCTCGCAAACTCGGCGATCGTCACGGTAACCACCGGATCCACCAGAATCTGTTCCGCAGTCAACCCTTCCGCCAACCGCGTTTCGATTTCGAGCGGCATCAACCCACGCACCGAAATCGCCTGCTTCAACATCGGCAACCGAATGAAGCCTTCCGGCGTCACGCGCAACGTGCGGCTCAGCTCCGGCGCGCCGTAAACATTGATAGACAGTAGATCGCTGGCACCCACGGGCTGTGCCGGCAGGTTGCCGCCCGAATCGGCAGGCGTCGCCGGCAGACGACCCTGGGCACTCCCCCAAACCGCCGCCAAAACCAGCATCACAATGTATTTGCGCATTTATACACCTCTTCCTAAAGCCTTCAGCGGAACCACCATCTCCGGATCCACTTCCGCCGCAATCGACCGCTGCAGCAGTTCTACCGTCACCACCAACCGCGCCTCACCGGCGTCCCGCAACAGCGTGCCTTCCAGGCCTCGTAACGGACCCCGTTCCACTCGCACACGGTCTCCTGCCCGCAAGTAAGGCCACGGGCTCAACCGGACCTTCGCCGCCAGCATGGCCTGGATCTCACGAATCTCGCGGTCGTCCAGAGCGGCCGCCAACCCACTGAACTTCACGATCTGTGCGACGCCCGGTGTATCCTCAACGCGAACTCGATCCGCTAGTGAAAACCGGCAGAACACGTATCCAGAAAACAGCGGCAGTTCAATCTCTTTCACACGATCCGACCATTGCCGCCGGCTCTTATACGAAGGCACCAACGTCTCCCATCCCTGCGACTGCAACACCCGCTCGGTCTGTCGCTCGTGCTGATGCCGCACGTTCAGCGCGTACCATCGCGGCTCGAACGCAGCCCCATTCCCGGGTTTCGGACATAGCTCACGCACTGTGGGTCCCATTTTTGGCTTCTTGCTTGTTCGCCGTCAGGAGTTCCCTGAAGGCCCTTACGGAGATCTTGTGTGCAAACTCAGCGATTCGTCTCAGCCGAGATTATTCTCTCGAAAGATTGAACATCGGGGCTGCACTTAGGCTGTAGAACGGCTGGAAAGAGCTCTAGCGGGAGAAGGATTTCCCTGAGGCTGGCGGTGAGACTAGAGGCGGGACGAACGAGTTACGGATTATTCCTAGCGCTACCAGAACTTGAACCAGCTCCCGCGCGCCGGGCGCGACTCAACAGCAGCGGCCCGCATCGGCACGGACGTCAACGCCGCCCCTGGATTCGTGATGCACAGCAACTCGGCCGTCGCCGCGGAGTAGTTCTTCTTCAACCACTCGAACGCCTCGTCCATGCAGGGAGGCCGATGCTCGATATCGTGTCCATCGCTGGCGATCACGTGTACCATGCCCCGGTCGAGTAGTGCCTTCGAAAACGCCTCCGCGCGCTTCCCGAATCGCCCCGTGAGGCTCTGCGCCGTCACCTGCACCCGGGTTCCCTCCGCGATCCACTCCGCCATCGTATCGATGCGCTGGCGCAACAGCGGATTGCGCTCCGGATGCGTAATCACTGGAATCATCCCCGCGTCCATCAAGCGCCCGAAGATCTCCGCCGTGTTGTGGAACACCAGCATGTCGGAAAACTCCACCATCAAATAGTTCTTGTGGTCGATGGTGTACTTGGTCGGATTCGCGATCGCATCCTGGATGTTGTCGAAACTCAAGTGAAAATCGCAGCCGGTATGCAGGCGCAACACCCCACCCGCCGCTTCTTCCAATTGCGCGAGCCGATCGCAATTCTGTTCTGGATCGAACTTGTAGGTTGGGCTGGCGTGAGGCGTGGCTACGATGTCCGTCGTGCCGTGTTCGGCGGCCATACGCACCATGGCCAGCGAGTCCTCAATTGTGCGTGCACCGTCGTCCACTCCGAACAGTACGTGGCTATGAATATCGATCAAGCCTTCATCTTATCGTACGGACTAGCGGCGAAACGCAGCCGCCCCGCCAACAGAAAGGATCACATAGAGCGCCCAGGGGAACAAAATCATCCCGAACGCCTTGCCGGTGGACATGCGCTTTGCGGCCGCCGCGAAGCCGATCGCCATCAGCGCCATGGACCAGAAGGTGAATAGATCGAACGCAGCGCCCAGCGCCTTCATCCATGTCGCGGAAGCCGCCGGCAAGAACGCCGCCGCGTTCACCATCAAGGGATTGCTCAAATCGAACTCGTCCGCTGGCTTCAAATACATCACCAGGATCGACAGCCCCGCGCTCAACAAATACGGCAGACGAGCATAGGTGACCACGGCCAGCGTCTTCTTGAACCCGATCCCCGCCCCCATCACCGTATCCGCCAGAAACTTCAGCACGACGGCGATTACCAAGGAACTGAGTAGCGGCCCCAGCAACCCGCCGGCCCAGGTTATGTAGGGGGTGATCCGGAGCTGAACCGCCTCTGCCTGCGCTCGTGCCGCCGCAAAGCCAGTCGTGTCCCTGGGAGGTGTACCCGCCACTGTAGTATTCGCCGGACAGTCGGGTTGCTGTGTCGGCCTCAACCAGATCAACTTCACGGTTCCAGCCGGAGCCCCCACGGGCAACGCTGTAGCGGTCGTAGTCTCGGTGGGCGCCAAGCCGAGCAACGCCGTCACGATCGCCCTCCAGTAAAGGGAAAGGCCGTCTCTCTCTCGGAGGAGGAGACGGCCTTTTGCTCAACTTGGAACTGTCTGGAAGTTACGGACGGTCGACGTTTTCCGCCTGCAAGCCCTTCGGCCCCGTCTTCACTTCGAACTCCACCTCGGCGCCTTCGTCCAGGGTCCGGTAGCCGGACGACTGAATCGCCGAAAAGTGCACAAACACATCTTCACCGCTGGACCGTTGGATAAAACCGAAGCCCTTGGCGGCGTTAAACCATTTCACAATACCCTTTTCTCTCACTACTTTAAATCTCCCTTTTTGCTCCGGTTTGGCCGGACTCCTCTTGCAAAACTTTGCCATTGTCGCATGGCGTTTCCTCGATTGCAATGGGCCTTACTCTATAGAAGTTTCCCCCAACCGTCGATAGCCACAGTAATGAAATCCTTGGTCCAAATCGCGAGCATCCTGTTGTCCGGACTCTTCCTCACCGGCTGCGACAGCGGCGTCTTCGACGAGGTTGCGGCGCAGGGTGTCATTGAGGCGACCAAGCTCCAGTTGAGCGGCGAGCAAGTCCTGCTCACGCCGGATCAAATCCTCTGTGGCGAGAAGAAAGGCCTGTGGACCGTGGACCAGATCGATGGTGGTGGCGCCCTAGGGCGGCTCACTGCCGCTGGCCGTGCCCTGGACTTCGGTGACGACGTCCGTATGGGCGACCACAAGTTTTCCAACCCCTACATTCAGCTGCACGGCTACTTCAACGTCAAGATCCAGAAGGCCGGCAAACTGACCGACGAGAATGCCGACGTCAAGATCCTCGAGGCCAAGACGGGCGTTGTGGTGAAGCATGAGTGCTTCGAAAAACCTCTGCCCCTGCTCGGTATCGATCGCGGAGACTTCTCCGAAGATGCCGCCCCCCGAATCCGCCTTCGCCAGCACAATGGCTGGACGGCCGACCAGGTTCTGCACTAGTCCCCCTTCGCCCTCACTCGCTGGGCTACACTCACAAATACGGAACCGCGCCTGGATGGTTCTCGTACAACCTAAAGCGATGATTCCTACACCTGAATTCTCGGATTTTGAAGCGCCTCGAGAAGTGGCTCCCATGAGCGAGATTGGCCGCTTGGCGGGAGTGTTTTTCTCCCCTGGCAAGGCGTTCGCCGATATCGCCAAGCGTCCCAGTTGGTATGTGCCGATCCTGCTGTCGATCATTGTCACGACCACCTTCTTGTACCTGTTCTCGCAGCGAGTGGGTTGGGAGCAATTCTTGCGGGCGCAGAATGCCCAGAGTGCGCAGTTGCAGGCGATGGATGTTGTGGCCAGCTGCGACGCGCTGGTGGCGATGTTGCCAGTGGCGACCGAAGGTGTCAACGATCCCAGGCCTGTGGCGTAGAGCACCAGCGTCTCGCCTCGCACCGCTGGATTCGCGGCGGTAACTAGAGCTCCGTTGGCGTGGGTGATTGAGCCAACTCCCCTTCCGTCGCCGGTGGTGGAGAAGATCCCCGGAGCAGCAGATTCCAGAGCGACGGTTTCAGGCACGCTGGTTTGGCCGTCTGCGTTGACCACAACGGTCGCGCTGGACCCGGCGAGTTCCACAGGCATCTGAATTCCCAACTGCGTGGGCGTCGCGTAGAAGATCGGCGCCGGGATGCCGTTGACGGTCACAGACGTCCCGCCCATCGAGGTGCCCATATTGCCTCCGAAATACCGGGGACTGCAACCCTCGGTGGAAAGGCACTGCGCTCCGTTGGTGAGGCCTGTGCCGAAGACGGCGGCGATGGAACCGGGAGCCACGCTGGTGCCGGCCAGGTTGTAGCTGGCGTTGTTCAAGATGGCTCCCCTGTTGATAAGGGCCGTGGCTGGAACGGGCCCCATTGGTCCGCGCACCGCTCCGCCGGGGTTGGCAGTTGTGTGCAGGTTGAGGTAGTGGACGACGGGGTTCGCCATCATCGCCTGCACTGCGGCGAGCACGGTGGATGTCAATGCGCTGACATCCACGACACGGTAGAGGTTGCCATTGCCATCGCCATCGGAATCGGTCACGGTAGCAGCGGCGCCGATCCCGCTATCGACAACCACGGGACCTACAACGCCGAGATCGCCGGCATGAATCTGGAGCCCGGTGAATGTGGTGCTCCCCGGGAACTCGTAGTTCACGTCAAACACCACGGTGGCCGACGCGAGTGCGCCTGCGGCGTTGCGACTGGAGAACACGGTGACCTTGGCGGTCGCCTCTGCCGTCAGATCCACCACGAAGGGGACCTCTTGGTCGGTTTCCATGGAGATCTGGAAAGCGTTCTGCACGGTCGGCTCCAACTGCCCACGCATGACGCCGCCGGGATTGGTGGTGGTGTGGATGTTCAGGTAGTAGTTGGTGGGGTCGGCGTAGATGCCTTGGAGGGCGGTGAGCGCGGCACCGGAGGTTACGTCCACGCGTCGCCGGACCACGCCAGCGGTGACGTTCTGGACGTCCGCATTGGTGGATGCAAGGGAGGTGTTGATGACGACGGGGCCGGCCACGGTGGGTCCACCGGAATGAATGTGCCAGCCGGTGAAGGTCACGGGGCTGCCGAAGCGGTAGGTGGTTTCGAAGGACACGGTCCCGGCGTTGATGTTGCCATTGGTGTCGCGAGTGGCCAGGAAGATCAGGCTGCCGCTGCCCTTGCCATCGGACGCTACTGCGGGGACTTCATTGGCGGGATCCAGCGTCACGCGCGACACCCGCATTTCGGCGCGCGAGAGTTGCGCCCGCACGACGCCGCCCGCATGGGAGGTGGTGTGCAGGTTGACGTAGTGCTTGGAGGGATCGGCCAGCATGGACTTCAGCGTCGCAAGGGCCGCGGCACTGGTGGCCGGGGCACCTCGGAAGATGTTCCCGGCACCTTGAGCCGCGATGCCGTCGGCGGCGGCCAGGCTGCTATTGATCGTCACTGGACCGTTCACGCCAGCGGCGCCATCGTGGATATGGAGGCCGGTGAACGTACCGTCGCCGTCGAAGTTGTAGTCGACGTCGAAGTCCACTACGGCAGAGGTGATGACACCGGCCTCGTCGCGGCGGATGTGCGCGGCGATGATGGCTCGCGCGGATGCGGTTACGCCGGTGACTGCCGGTGTCTCATTCGCGGTGGTCATGTCGGCGCGGAAGTACACGGTTTCGAGCGTGCCTACTTCGTGAGCGTGAACGGTGAACGCGGCTAGCGCGGTTAGAAATAGGATCTTGTTCATAAACGATTCCGGCCTCCCCATTACAGGAGAGGCCGGACCCTTCGATGAGGGACGCTATTGAATGGCGATGGTGACGGAGTTGCTCGCCTTCGCTCCAACCGAGACTACAACCGCGACGGCGTTGCCCGTGGGGGCTCCGGCGGGTACGGTGAAGTTGATCTGGTTGAGGCCAACGCAGCAGCCCGATTGTCCGGCGAATACGATGGTGGCCGGCACGCCGCCGAGGGTCACGACTGGTTTGGTGGCCAGCTGTGACGCGCTAGTGGCGATCGCTCCGGTTGCCACAGCGGGTGTCAACGCGCCCAAGCCAGTGGCATACAGCACGAGAGTCTCACCGCGCGTGGCCGGGTTAGCGGCGCTGACGAGGAAGCCATTGGTGTGCGTGATGGACCCGACACCCCGACCGTCTCCAGTGGTGGAGAAGATTCCGGGTGCGGCTGGGTCAAGAGAGATGGTCTGCGCGACGCTGGCCTGACCTTCCGCATTGACCACGAGGGACGCGCTGGACCCTGTGACGTCGACGGGGATCTGGATTCCGATCTGGCCAGGCAGGGTATAGAAGATGGGCGCAGGGATGCCATTGACGGTAGCTGTGGTCCCGGCCATCGTCGAGCGCATCTTGCCTGCGTCGAAGCGAGGGTTGCAGCCTTGCGTGTAGAGGCACACCGCTCCGTTGGTCAGGTCAGAGCCGAAGACGGCGGCGATGGAACCCGGCGCAACGGAAGTGCCAGCCAGGTTGTAGCTGGCGTTGTTCAGTGCACCACCCGAGACAAGGACAGGAGCGTTGAGAGCTGCCGATCCCAGTTGTCCGCGCACGGCCCCGCCGCCATTGGCGGTGGTATGGAGATTGATGTAGAAGCCCGAAGGGTTGGCGAGCAAGCCCTGCAGCGCGGTCAACGCCGCGGTGGAACTCACGTCCACTGTGCGGTAGATGTTCCCGACTCCGGAGGCGCTGATCACCGGAGCAGCACCTGTGATTCCAGTGTTGATGGATACGGGTCCCGCGACGGTTGAGTTGCCGGTGTGGATATGGAGTCCGGTGAAAGTGGTGCTGGCCGGGAAGTTATGGGTGACGTCGAAGACGACGGTGCCCGAGGTCGCAGCCCCAACGGCATTGCGGCTGGAATAGACGCTGACCTTCGCGATGGCGCTGGCATCCAGTCCGGCGACGGCGGGGACTTCGTTCGCCGGAGTCATGGAGATCTGGTAGGTGTTCACGACAGTGTCTTCCAATTGTCCGCGCATGGCTCCACCGGGATTCGCCGTGGTGTGGATGTTCAGGTAGTAGTTGGCCGCGTTGGAGTAGATGCCCTGAAGGGCGGTGAGCCCTCCACCCGAGGTGACATCCACACGGCGGCGGATCACACCCGAAGTGACGTTCTGGCCGTCCGCGCTGGTGGAGGAGATGGCGGTGTTAATGACAACTGGGCCATTGGCGCCTGCAACACCGGAATGGATGTGCCAGCCGGTGAAGGTCACAGGGGTCCCGAAGCTGTAGGTGGTTTCGAAGGAGACGGTGCCAGCGTTGATGTTGCCGTTGGCGTCGCGGGTGGCCAGGAACATCAGGTTCCCAACGCCTTTGCCATCGTTGGTGACGACGGGGACTTCATTGGCCGGGTTCATGGTGACGCGGGAGATGCGCATTTCGGCGCGAGAGAGCTGGGCACGGACCACGCCACCCGCGTGCGACGTGGTGTGCAGGTTGACGTAGTGCTTGGAGGGATCGATCAACATGGAGTTCAACGTTGCGAGCGCGGCGGCGCTGGTGGCAGGGGCTCCACGGAAGATGTTCCCCGTGCCGGAGGCTGCGATGGCGTCTGCGGATGCCAAGCCAGTGTTGATGGTAACGGGACCGTTGGCTCCGGAGGCTCCATCATGGATATGCAAGCCGGTGAAGGTGCCGTCGTTGGCGGCGAAGTTATAGTCCACATCGAAGTCGACCACACCGGAGACGATCGCTCCCGCGTCGTTGCGGCGAATGTGGGCCGCGAGGATCGCGCGGGCGGAGGCGGTCAGGCCGGTGATGGCAGGCGATTCGTTGGCCGTGACCATGTCGGCGCGGAAGTACACGGTTTCCAGGGTATCCGCATAGGCGCTCGCCCCGAACAGAACCAGACTACTCAATAACAGAATCTTTGTTTTCATATCCCCTCCAGCTTTCGCGACACTTAGGTCTTCCTAAGTTGGACCCCCTGGGTTGGGTCGGCGGAACACCGAGGCGCGATTTACGACTGCAAACGGCATGTTGTTCAGGACGCGGGGGTTGAATGGAGCATGCAGGCAAAAAGCTGGGTTCGTTTTGTTGTGGGGGATATTTTCGCGGGCCGGAATGGGGGGCTAATTGGGTGCGCATGTGGTCCTCGCGCGAGGGTAGCGCGGGTGGAGGAGGAATCGGCTACGTTGTAACGTCAAGTTGCCAGTTCGGCAGGAGCTTACCTTCCTCATCGAACGGCCACCAACTCTCGTCGGCGAGTTGAACTTCTTTCCCCTTCTTGGTGATGTAGAAGTAGGTCTTGAAGTGTTCCTCAATGATGTCGAGTGACGGCATCTCCTCAAGTTCGCGCGAGAAGGGCTCCGTTCCAGACAAAAGATAGGCCTTGGACCAGCCACGTTCGATCAACCGAGCTAACGCCTCCACGATTTCCGGACGATCGACAATCAGGCCACATTTCGCGGCATCTTCCGACACTTGTCGGAGGATAATCTGGTCGACGTTTTCATAGTCGTCACAGATAGAGTCGAGCACCAAGCGCAAGACAAATTCATTCCGCGTCATGGGCAGGCTAGATAGTTTTGGGCTTCTGAAGCGGCACGGAGACCTGTTCTGCGGCCGACTGATACGAAGCCAGTTGGCGGGCGCAGAAGGGGCAGGTGGCGGTGTGCGCGGTGATGGTGTCGCGGGCCGGGGCGTCCAGGGTGTTGTCGACGATGGCGTCCATTTGTCCGTAACTGAGGTGCTCCGGGGACGGGTCGGGAAACGCCACGGGGGAGCCGGTGGGTAGGGCTGCGGCGCCGGGGAGGTGGAGCAGGACGCTCGCGATGGTGACTACATCGTCGAGGTGCGCGGGGCCGCCGAGGTAGGTGAAGACGCCCAGCAGCAGGCGATTCCAGCCGGCGGCGGTCACGTCGGCGAAGGCATGCTGTTCGGGCATGGAGCGCGAGGGGATGGAACGCGGGTCGTGCACGATGGCTGAAATTCGGGTGCCGCGGGCCAGGTCGGCATCACGGTCTCGCTCTTGGCCGCAGTTCCAGGTGCCGGATGCGGTGTCCTGCCAACGGGTCCAGCCGGGGTGGGTGCCTAAGAAGCGGAACAGCCTGCCTTTGATCTCATACCATTCCGCGCTGGGTATCGCGAGTTGGTTCGCCGGGGACGTCATTGCCGGAGACAACATAGAACACCGCCTTCCGTTTGAGCCATTTGGCTATAGCGAGTATACGCTTAACGGCGGTAGGTTGGAAGGTCGGCGGGAGGCACGTCGGCGAGGTTCGGGAATTCGGCGTCCCGGATATGGAGGATCGCGTCCTTGGTACCCCAGTCGATACCGACCGCCGGATCGGCCCAGTGGATGCCGCGCTCGTCTGGCTTGCTATAGAAGTCGCTGCACTTGTAGAGGAACTGTGCGGGTCCCTGCGTCACCAGGAAGCCATGGGCGAAGCCGGCTGGGATAAAGAGGATGTTCTTCTTTTCCGCGGAGAGCACAAGGCTGACGGATTTACCGAAGGTAGGCGAGCCGAGGCGGATATCGACGGCAACATCCAACACTTCGCCTTCGATCACGCGGCACAGCTTGGCCTGCGGATGATTCACTTGGTAGTGCATTCCGCGCAGCGTGTTTTTCTTGGCCGTCCAAGAGTGGTTGTCTTGCACGAAGATGTCGGGAATACCCAGGTCCGTAAAGCGTTTTTGGCTGTAAGTTTCTAAGAACCAACCTCGATCATCCTTGAACACATCGGGGACCAATTCCCAAACATCGGGCAAGCTTGTGGCTACTTTTTTCACGCGGTGGAATCCTTAGCGGGGTGAGGTTACGACTTAGATTTCGCTAGTATAGCAACCCACCTTGAATTACTGCGCCGCCCGCTGGATCAATTCGAACATGAAACCGTTGACGTCGCGGACGAAGACGTTGCCTGCGCCGTTGGGCTGTTTGATGGCGGCTCCGCCGGTGGAGACTACTGTGCCGCCCGCGGCTTTCCACTGGGCGACGGCGGCATCGATGTCGCGCACGACTATGGTGAAGGCGGGCGAGCCGGGGTCGTGCGCTCCCATGATGAACTGCTTACGGTCGACGCCCTTGAATTCGATCAGACCCCAGTCCATCGTGGTACCGGGGATGCTGCCGTGGGTGATGCGCCACTGGGCTCCCTGGAGGTTGATGAGATTCGCGACGGTCGGGTTGCTGCCCATTGGTCCGCTGGGACGGGCGGTGAAGCCTAAGGCGTCGCGATAGAACTTGAGAGCCTTGTCGGTGTCTTCGATGGCGACTTGCACGGAGCCGCCGAGGATATCGCCGGTGGCGGTGGCGGCGGAGGCGGGGAGCGGATCGGGTCGCAGGATTTCGAGGAAGAAGCCGTCGGGGTCGCGGATGACTACGGAGCGGAGTTTGCTGTTGGGGTCGCCGCCCGGGCCTGCGGGATTGATCGGGGCTCCGCCGGCGGTGACGATCGTTGTACCTGCGGCTTTGAGCTTGGCGAACATCGTATCCATGTCGCGGACTTGGAGGACGAGGGTCGCGGCGCCGGGGTCTTGAATGCGGGGCTGGGCGGCTTTGCGCGCGACGCCGGTGAACTCAGTGAGTTCAAAACCGAAGTTTGCGTTGGGGATGCGGAAGGTGACGGCTCGGAACTTGGCGCCTTGCGTGGCGGTGAAGCGCGACATGTTGGCATCCAGTGCGGCGGGGACGGTCAGCAGGGGATCGGGGCGACCGGGGGCGATATTCACAGGAAGGCCGAGGACGTCGCGGTAGAAGGGGACGGTCTTCTGCAGGTCCGTTACCGCGTGCGCGAGGTTCTGCAGCGCGACCACCGGCGTGGTCTGAGCGCTGAGGAGTCCAGCGCAAAGCGCGGAGGCAAACACGAGTTTCGAGAATGACATCCCCGCAAGTATAACGCTGGGATTCTACGAAGTCTTCCGCAGGGCTCGCGCGGAGGTGGCGGCTTTGTCGAACACGCGCTCCATCTCAGGACTGCGGAGTTGCACGCGCAAAGTTTCGAGGCGGGCGATGTAGGTTCCGAGGGCCGCATCGATGGAAGCCGAGTTGGTGGCGAAGATGTCGCGCCAAATGTCGTAGGGGCTGAGGGCGAGGCGCGTAAGATCGGAGGCAGCGGGACCTGCTACTTTTTCGGCTCCCGGCTGTTCGGCGATGATGCTAGCCAGGGCCGTGGAGAGCAACTGCGGCAGGTGCGAGACCAGCGCTACGAGGCGATCGTGTTCGGTGGGATCTAGGATAACCAGGCGGGCGCCGATGGCTTCGATCCACTTTTCCAGTTCGGGCTCGCGGGCGGTGAGAACGTAAGGGCGGCCCTGGAAGAGATCGGCATCGGAGGCTTCGACGCCGCGGGATTCCTTGCCGGCCATGGGATGTCCGCCTACGAAGCGGGCCTTCTGAATGACGTCGGCGGCGCGCGCGCAGATCATGGCTTTGGTGCTGCCTGCGTCGGTTACGAGGGCTCCTGGGCGAACGCGACCATCCAGGGATCCTAGGGTTTCTAAAATCTGTTGGATGGGCTGGGCGAGGTAAATGAGATCGGCCTGGGCTGCGGCGTCGGCGAGCGGTAGAGCCTCGTCGATGACACCGGCGGCTAGCGCCTTCACAATGGTGGCAGCGGAACTGACGCCGACGATGCGACCGGTGAATCCGGCCTTGCGCAGGGCGAGGGCGAACGAGCCTCCGATGAGGCCGACGCCTGCGATGACGATGGTGTTCACGGCTGGCTCACTTCTGATCGGGTTCGCGCTGCATACCCTGCAACGCTCGCATTTCCATCATGATGTTTTCGTAGATGCGGCGCAGGGCGGCGTCGGGGATAGGACCGCGATTATGCGTGGTCACGTTGCGGAAGACGTTCTCTTCGCGGCGCGGTTCCTGCACTGCGGTGCCGAGCACGGTCTTAGCGCGGCCGATATCTTCGACCATGCGGGTGCGCTCATTCAGCAGGTCCACGATCTTGCGGTCGAGGGAATCGATCTTGGCTCGGTTCTCCGCAAGCAGGCGCTGAGCGTCGTCTTGGGTCATGGGAGATGGTGTCATCGTTTCATTCCTTGGGCCAGCGAACGCACCATCGCTTCGAGGCCACTCAAATCCTTCTCAATCTGGCGGACAATCGCGCTGCCGACGACAACTCCGTCGGCCATCTGTGCGACTGCCTTGGCTTGATCCGGCGTGGAGATGCCGAAACCTGCGGCCAGTGGGAGCGTCGTCACCGCTCGCGTTTTTTCGATCAGCGTTCCGAGAGAGTCCGATAATTCTACTTGTTCGCCGGTCACGCCGGTTCTCGATACAAGATACACGAAACCGGTGGAGTATTCGGCGACTAGTTTGAGGCGGCGTTCGGTGGAGGTGGGCGCGACCAGGAAGATGGTATCGAGTCCGGCTGCGCGCAGAGGCTGCATGAACGGGCCGGCTTCTTCGACGCTGAGGTCGGTGAGCAGCACGCCATCGATGCCTGCGGCCTGCGCGTCTTTGGCAAGTTTGTCGAGGCCGTAGTGGATGGCGGGGTTCAAGTAGGTGAACAACATCAGCGGCACTTCGGAAGCGGCGCGGATCTTGCGCGCGATGTCGAGCACCTTGGGCAAGGTGGTTCCGGCGTTGAGAGCACGCGCGGAGGCGCGCTGGATCACAGGGCCATCGGCCACCGGATCGGAGAAGGGCACCCCGAGTTCGATCAAGTCGACGCCGGCGCGGACCAGAGTAGCGGCGATAGCCGGGGTAGTTTCCGGCGTGGGATCGCCTGCGGTCAGGTAGGCGATGAACGCGGCGCGGTTTTCACTACGCGTCCGTTCAAATAGTTTTTGGATTCGAGTCATCTTTACTTTGAGTCAGCGGCGTCCAGTTCAGGCAGGTTCTCTCTATAGATGTCCGTATCTTTGTCCCCACGGCCGGACAGGTTCACGATATAGACCTTGCCCGGTTCAGAAGGCGCGCGACGGATTGCTTCGGATACAGC
>CALQCC020000006.1 GCA_943328975.2 Bordetella parapertussis
AGCGGCTCCAGAGGATGGAATCGCCCCCCGGTAGACACGTCGAAGTCCGGATCGGAATGATGCACCCGATGAATGGGCCACAGGAAGCTCACATGATGGTAGAGCCAGTGGGTGAAATACTTGGTGAAATCCAGCAGCAGAAATCCGGCCACGGCGCGCACCGCAAAGGGGATCGATTCAAAACCCAGCACGCCCCAAGGATTCCCCTGCGCCGCGATCGCCGCTGCCACCGGAGACAGACGGAAGATCGTAGTTGTGACGACCATGACGATGCAGAGCAGAATGCCGTGCATCTTCCAGCGCTGGCCCGCCGGTACAATGCATTCCCGGTTGGGACGCCAGGATTCCCACACCGCGACCAGCAGGAAGCTTGCAGTAAACGTAATCCAATACGCCGGACTTTCCAGTCGAAGCCAATCCATGGATGCTCTCCCTATCGTACGCGATCCCTCTAGAATGGATTTACACGGATGCGCATTCTTGTTTCAGCGGGCGAAGCTTCGGGGGATCTCTATGCGTCGCGCATAGTGCAAATTCTCAAGGCCCGCCACCCCGACGCGGAATTCTTTGGCGTAGCCGGCCCCCGGATGCAGGCCGCAGGGGTCCGCGTGATCGTGGACCAACGGCAGCTTGCGGTCATCGGACTGCTGGCCGTGGTTCCGCACATTCCGCGCATTTTCGGCATCCTGAAAAAACTCACACACGCCGCAGAGGAGGAGAAACCGGACCTGGCCATCCTAACGGATTCCGCAGGCTTCCATCTGCGCGTGGCCAAACGGCTTCAGAAGCTGGGGATTCCTGTGGTGCAGCTGATCGCTCCCCAGGCCTGGGCGTGGCGAGAGTATCGCGTGAACACCATGCGTCGGACGCTACGTCAATTGCTCTGCATCTTGCCGTTTGAAGAGAAGTTCTTCCGCAACCGGGGCGTCCCCACCACCTACATAGGCCACCCGTTAGCGCGCTTGGTCAAGTCGAAGCTGACTCGGGCCGAACTGTGTGGCAAGCTCGGAATCCCGCTGGAATCGCGCATCGTCGCCATGCTCCCGGGAAGCCGGAGAGGAGAAGTGTCCCGCCACGTTCCCCTCTTGAAGGATGCCGCACAGAAACTGGGCCCGGGCGTGGTTCCAGTCCTGGCCTTGCCTGGGGGATTTGGCGCAAAGGACTCCAATTTCTTGGAACCGATTCGCGCGGCGGGAATCCAAGTTGTTGAAGGGCTCACCTGGGAAGTTTTGGCACACGCAGAGTTGGCGTTGGCCGCCAGCGGTACGGTCACCATTGAGGCCGCCCTGCTGGGAACGCCCATGGTGACGTTTTACCGGGCAAACGCGTTAGATTGGTACTTAGGACGGTGGCTGGTCAAGTCGCCGTTTCTGTCCATGGTGAACATCGTGGCGGGACGGAAGATTGTGGCGGAATTGATCCAGCAGGATTGTACGCCGGAAAAGATCGCCGCCGAAGGTTTGCGGCTGTTGCAGGACGAAGGAGCGCGCGGAGAAATGCAGACGGAACTAGCGAACATAGTCGCAGGCTTGCGAAGCGACCGCGATCCCATGGAAACCGCGGCGGACGCGATCGAAAAAGAGTTGGCGCAGGTGCTGAAACATGTTGAATAGAATCGTCCCTGTTCGAGTTGCCATTGTTGCAGCCATCGCCGCCCAGTGCGTCTTCGCCCAGGCGCGCCGCGCTGACGCTCGCATTGACGTGGAAAAGTACGCCATCGAGGCGCACGTCGATCCCATCAAACAAACACTCGCCGCCAAGGTGAAGATGACGTTCACTCCGCAGGACGACGCCACGGAGATGACGCTCAGTTTCAATCAAGCCCTGGAACTGCACACCATCACCGACGAAAGTGGAGCGCCCGCGAACGCCCAACGCTTGTCCGATTCCAACATGCGCGTGCAATTCCCGCAGGCGCTGCCCAAGGGTAAATCGACCTCACTCACCTTCGACTACGAAGGCAAAATGGCAGGGACCGAAGAATCGCCCGTGTGGGGCATCAAGTTCGCCGCCATCCATGAAGACAACGCCTATCTGATGTACCCCGCGCGGTGGTTCCCTGTGAACGATTACACCGTGGACCGCTTTGCGATGGACTTGAAGGTCACGGTTCCGGCTGGATTCAATGTCGCGGCCAGCGGCCTGCAACTTTCCGCCAACGACGTCGGCGGCGAACGCGTCGTCGAATACGAATTCACACAGGCCGGCTTCCCGGGGAGCTTCGCGGTGATGAAAGGCGATCCGCAAACAGTCAACTCGGGCGGGATCAACGGCACCTTCTTTTTCCGCGACGGATCGAAGATGGCTCCGGCCTACGGGCAGGAGTTGGGCAAGGCGATGGAGTACTTCACCGGTCTCTTCGGCCTGCCCCCGAACCGCAAGTTGACCATCGTCGAGACCGAAGCAGGAGCTCCGAATGGCTACTCCGCGCCCGGCGTGATTTTCATGTCCCCCGGAGCCATCGGCTCGCAAGTCAACAACCGTGTGGTCGCAAACCAGGTCGCGCGGCAATGGTGGGGAGTGCTGCTCTCACCGGCTTCGCGCAATCACCTATGGATACAAAACGGACTGGCCCGTTACGCCGAACTGCTCTACGCCGAAGAGAACGACGGCAGGGGCGCGCTGAATACGCTGGTGAAGGAAACCTACGTTGAAGCTCTCACCGTCGAACAGCCGCCGATGATCCAGGCCGCTCGTCTGGAAGACTACTCGCCGGAATACTGGGCGATCACCGCCGGTAAAGGCGCGGCAACGCTTCACATGCTACGCGGCATCATGGGCGACGAGAATTTCTTCAAACTGCTTAAGCAGATCCCCGAGCAGTACGCGTGGAAATCGATCGACACCGAACAATTTAAACGGGCGGCGGAAGACATCGCCAAGGAGAACCTCACCGGCTACTTCCTGCAGTGGGTGGAATCGAGCGGTGCGCCGGAATTCACGCTGGAATACGCGACGTTCCGCACCAAGGATGGCTTCCGTGTGAACGGCAAGATCATGCAGGATCTGGATCTGTTCCGGATGCCCATCAAGCTCCGTATCGAAACCGAAGGCAACCCGGAAGAGAAGACGGTCATCGTCTCCGGAACCTCCACTGAGTTCGCAGTGGAGACGTTCGGTAAACCCACCAACGTGGTCCTCGATTCGGCCGGCGAAGTCCTCCGCTACGACGACACCATGCGCGTGGCCGTTGCCATCCGCCGAGGCGAGCAGTTCGTCGAGATCAGCGAGTTCCTAGAAGCCGTCAAGGAATACGAGAAGGCGTTGCAAGTGAAGCGCAACAGTTCCCTCGCGCTGTATCGCGTGGGCGAAGTTTACTTCCTGCAGAACAACCTGCAAGAGGCCGCCAACAAGTTCCGCGAAGCCATCGCAGGCGATCTGGAACCGACGTGGGTGGAAGTCTGGTCGCATCTCTACCTGGGCAAGATCTTCGACATCACCGGCAGCCGCGATCGCGCGGTGAACGAGTACCGGCAGGCGTCCAGAACTCGCGACAACACGCAGGGTGCGTTGGAAGAAGCCGAGAAGTATTTGGCCAAGCCCTATGAGCGCGAACGCCCGCGATACTGAGGCAAGAGGCTCCAGTATTGATTTCACGTGTACCATGACCAAATGGTGAGCCCCCCTGACTGAGGGTTGGTTTAGACTAGACCCTTTGGGAATGCAAACGCTCGTCACCAACTTCAATCGGGTATCGGGCTGGGCCAGCAAAAGTGTTCGCCGACGTGGCCTGCTCAAGACTGCCAAGATCGCTGGAAGCTCCATCACCGACCTTTATTTTGATTGGCGTTTTGGGACCGACACGCGCGGCAAGCTGCACTGGAGCCTATTCGAAGAGCACCTCGCAAATCGGCAACGCGCCGTGTCCTACCAGCCCACCAAGGCGCGGCCCTTTCTGAAATTACTGAAGGAGCTACGGCTCCCCGAGGGCAGTACGTTTGTCGACGTCGGCTCTGGCAAGGGTAAGGTTCTGTTGCTGGCTGCGCAACAAAACCAAAATCGATTCAAACGCGTCGTGGGACTTGAATTTTCAGCGACACTTTGTGTTCAAGCACGCAAGAACATCGACATCTTCCTCGCAAAAGGCAAGATTCTGGCCCCGATCGAGGTCGTGCAAGGCGACGTAACCCAGCACACCCTAGCTGGTGATGAGAACGTGTTTTTTCTCTATAACCCGTTCGATGGTGTGATCCTGGCCGAATTCTTGAACGTAATCCGGCAGTCCCTGGTCCACTACCCGCGCCCCATATGGCTCGTTTACAGTGTTCCCGTACACGCCGCCGTGGTCGACAACTCGCGTCTATTTACCCTGAGCCGGACGCTGAATCTGGCCGGCAACGATGTTTATGTGTACGCAACGGTGGAGGCCGTTTCTGGTCAGGCGCGGGGAGCTAGCGCGGGGGGCTAGCCGCGAGCATCGCGTCCAGATCTGCGCGCGAAAAGTATCTGCCTCGCATCACCACGCTGCGGATCTTTCGCGTGTTGCGGATGTCCTCGATCGGGTTGGCATCCAGCAATACCAAGTCCGCTGACTTCCCTTCCTCGACCGTACCCATCAGCGTCAGGATGCCGAAGTAAAACGCCGGATTGCGAGTCGCCGTCTGCAGTGCCTCCATGGGCGTCAGACCCGATGCCACCAGCAACTCTAGCTCCTCATGCAGGCTCACGCCGAGCGGCACGCCGGTGGCCGGACCCGCATCCGAACCCGCCAGAAACTGCACTCCGGCCTTGTGCATATCGCCGACCAATTGCTGGTATCGCCGCAGCACCGCTTGGACGTGCGTGGTGAAGCCGGGATACTGTTCCGGGGGTAACCCATCCAGCATCATGAAGCCCTTCGTCTCAGGCTTTGCAGCGGCGTGATACTTGGATACCACCAAAGTGGGCGTGTGCCAAACACCGTGATCCACAAAGGTCTCAAACAGCCGGGCGGCCTTCTGCGGATCGTAGGTATCGAATAAGCCCTCTTCTTGCGGCCACCCGAAACGGCGGGCTCGCTCCATTACGGACAGCTTTGGATCGACCAACAACGCGGCTCGCTCCACCCGCAACTCTTCTTCGCGGCTGGAGCAGGACAGCAGGACGTTAATCAAATGCTCCTGGCTCAATTGGCCGGCTTCGGCGGCTTCCCACGGCGTGACGGATTCCGGGACGTGACCTGCGAAGGCGATGCCGATGCGCCGGGCTTCGTCAGCCAAGGCGAAGTAGGCGTCGCGGGAGAGGCTGCTGTAGACCTTGATGAACTCCGCTCGATTGGCAGTCAACAGTTGTACCGCAAGGCGGGCCTCCTCGGCTGTACGGACGCCCAAGGCGCCGGGGGACGGTGGACGCACCGGAGCGTCGATCATTCCAGCCGCGACGATCCTGAGAGTATCCGGGCGGGTACGCCAGGGGGAATACACGTCGGGGGCAAAGCCAGAATACATGTCGCGGACGCCGGTAATGCCGTACGCAACCAGTGTTCGGAAAGCAGGTGCCAGGTCCGTAAGATGGACATGCATGTCCCACAGCCCGGGGATTAGAAACTTGCCGCTGGCGTCGATCACGGTGGATCCCGCAGGAGGCTCGACGTCGGGGGCGATGCGTTCAATCAACCCGCCACGCAGGACCACCGAAACGTTGGGGATCGCCGGACCGCCGGTCGCATCAATGACGGTGACGTGCTGAAATACGAGAGATTGAGCCACTGCCGCGGCCGCGAGAAAAGCGTGAATCGCCAAGCAGCGAATCATGCGTGGAAACAGTTACTTCTTCTCCAACTGCAAATTGACCGTCACCGTTTTGCGCGTCTCGAAAGAGGAGACCCGTTTGGTCGGGCTGTTCTGTTCTCCCAGGGTGGCCTTCAATTCGTAGTCAGTGTCCATGCGGAGACCCGCAAAGTGATAGGTGCCCTCCGGTTGGGTGACGAAGGAACGAATCTGCAGCGTACGCATATCCTTCAATTGCACAATCGCGCGCGGCACTGGACCGTTCGAAGCATCCATGACCACGCCCTCAATGACACGCTCTGTGGCTGTTTCCTTCTTGTCCTTCTTGCTCTGGGCGGAGACGATCCCGACACCCGCCAGCACAACGACCAATGCCAGCAGTCCCCGAAGGGAGCTGCGCGTCGAAAAGTAGGTGTTCATAAGAAGATCCTCTTTCTACTTAGATGCGGGAACCAGCAATAACGTTTTGTGAATCTGTTCCTGGGCCACGATTTCTACCTCTTTCGAGGCGGGCTCGAAGCCCTTCATGGTAGCAGTGAGGACGTACAACGTGGGGCCAGGGGGCACACGGAAGGAAAATTCACCCCTTGGGCTGGAAGTCTGCTCTTGCAATTTCTTGCCGGGCTGATCTCGTGGACTGAGAACGACCTTGGCCCCCGCCTGGGCCACTCCGGAATCCAGAAACACGGAGCCGCTTACGATCGCGTAGGGCTCCTGTTTCTTTTGCGCTTGAACCTTTTGCGTTTGAACAACGGACCCGAAGGCAAGACACGCGAACAGAATCGCGAGACTACTCTTCGTCGTCCTCTTCGTCGTCTTCATCTTCATCATCATCGTCGAAGTCGTCTAAATCGTCGTCTTCGCCGTCATCATCCTCGTCGTCATCTTCGTCATCTTCGTCGTCGCCGACGGATAACTCCAGCGGAGAGACTCCAGTGACATTGAGGTTCGCGCCGCAGTCCTCGCAGATGAGCGCATCCCCCTCGTCCAATTCGTCTTCGTCCACGTCAATCCCGGTATTGCACTGCGGACAGTTGACCATAGCTAAATCCTCCCTCGGTGGCGCGTCACCCTTTCGTTACGTGACGGCTCACGCGCCTCAACTCCAGAATCTTGTTTTACCACGCACGCGGGCGTTTGGGAAACGCCCTTTTAGCCTTAGGCCGGTTGCAATAATCCAGCGGCCCGGCGCAGCGCCGGAAGCGGCGCGGACATCAGCGTCTTTTCCAAATCCTCACCGGATTCGTAGGAATAAGCCAAGTGCCGTGCAGCCAGACGAGTGCACCACGGATCGGTCAGTGCATGGCCGGACTCTTTGCTCAGTTCGAGCAAGGCCGGGTGGGGCAGAGCGACGATCTTTTCCTGTTGTTCCAACATCTCCCCGTTCTCACCCTTGAGCCACACGATGAACTTGACGTCTACCGTATCGGCGTGGCGAATGGAAATGCCGGTTTGGAGCCAGCGGAATTCGACTTCCCATGTGCGCCCAAAGGGATCAGGACCAGCCTGGAAGCGGCGAAAATTATCGAGCATAAATCACAGGGTACCAGAAGTTACTTCGTCCACACGCAGACATCCGGAAGATTGCGATAATCCTCGGCAACGTCAAGCCCGTAGCCGACTACAAATTCGTCCGGGATGGTGAAGCCGACGTAGTCCACCGGGACCTCACATTCGCGGCGGGAGGGCTTATCCAGCAGGGAAACCACCCGCAGCGATTTCGGTTTGCGCTTGCCCAATATTTCCAACAAGGCGGACAACGTAGTGCCCGTATCGACGATATCTTCGACCACAATGACATCGCAGCCCTGAATGGAGGAGTCCAGATCTTTGGTGATCCGGACCTTGCCGGAAGTCTCGGTGCCTTCCAAGTAACTGGACGCGCCGATGAAATCGATGCGCACCGGACAATCGATCGCACGGGCTAAATCGGCCAGGAAAATGAAGGATCCTTTGAGGGTCCCGATCAAGTAGAGCGGGCCGGGACCGCAATCGCGGTCGATCTGAGCACCGAGTGCATTTACTCGCTCTTGAATCTGGGCCGCGGGAATCAGTACGCGCAAGGTAGGCATTAGTAGTACGATACCAACAGGGAGCTTCACTCACACTGGCACGCGTAATAAAAAGAGAACCAACGGCGAAAAAGGCCGCAGCGAAGAAAGTCGCAGCCACCAAGGCTGCCACCAAAGCTGTAACGAAGACTGCAACCAAGGCTGTAACCAAAAAGGTTGCCGCCAAGCCCGCCGTCGCGAAGATCGAAGTAGAAGAGCCCGTCCTGGCTGAACCCGGGTGGCGGGAAGTAGTGGCAGCGGCCGAAGAGAAACAGGCCCGGGATATCCGCGTGCTGGATCTGCGGGAAGTCACTTCCTTTGCCGACTTCTTTGTGGTGTGCAACGGCACCAATACACGCCAGAACCAGGCCATCTCCAATGAGATCGAAGTCACCCTGAAACACAAGGGTCGCTATCCGATCAGCATCGAAGGTTATGACAACGCCGATTGGATCTTGATCGACTACGGCGATTTCCTGGTCCACATCTTCACCGAGAAGGCCCGCCAGTATTACGATCTGGAACGGCTGTGGCGCGACGCCAAAGTCGTTTATCCGGCGGCCTCATAACCTGACCATTGCTGCCGATAAGCATCGGCATGGCGGATATCCTTCTCGACTGCAAAGGCCTGCAGTGTCCCAAGCCGATCATTCAGATCAGCCGGCAAATGGCGGGCATGCGCGCGGGCCAAATCTTGCGGGTGGAAGCCACCGACGCGGCCTTTCGACCGGATCTCACAGCATGGTTGACGATGCGGGGCGAAAAATTGCTCGAACTCGACACCAGCGGACCTTTCTCCTTCGCCGTTCTAGAAAAACAGTGAACCGTGCCGATGAGGCAACTCATGACGGTTCCCGCCGAACAAGACGAACGGATCGCGGAACTGGTGCGGGAGGAAGTGCAGCGCACTCTGCGGGGGTTCCGCAGGAAGACCACGATCGTTGCGTTCAGCGGTGAGATGGACCGGATGTTCGCTGCTCTCTCGCTTGCTTCTGCCTCGGCCGCTTGTGGTCTGGAAACAACCGTCTTCTTCACCTTCTGGGGCCTCTCGGCCTTGCGCAAGCCGGCAGCAAAGAGTGGGCTCGGAAAATCGTGGCTGGACCGGATGCTTGCACGCATGCTACCAGCCGGCTGCGGCAAACTGCCCGTATCCCGCATGAACTTTGGCGGTGGGGGCGCAGCGTTCTTCCGCTGGCTGATGCACTCCCGTAACGTACAGAGCGCGGGGGATCTTCTCGACGATGCCCGTGCGTTGGGTGTCCGTCTGGTGGCCTGTCAAATGTCGCTCGATGTTCTGGGGCTCCGCCGCGAGGAACTGATCGATGGCATCGAGATTGGTGGGGCCGCCACTTTCCTTCAGGATGCTTCCGAATCGACCGTGACCCTATTTGTGTAAATCCCTATGCAGCCAGATCAAACGGAGACGATCGATTTTCAAGCCGAATTGCTCCGGCTCCGCAATGAAGTGCAAGCGCTCTCACACGCCAATGTTCACGCTGCGCAGTTGATGGCGGAATTGCAGGAGGCGCGTGAGCTAGAAGGACTCCTCAAAGCCAACAATGCGCAATTGGAGCGCGCCAAACGTATGGAAGAGGACCGGGGACGGTTCCTGGAACTGGTCGCACTCAACCAACCGGAAGAGGTCCTGCTGGCGAGCCTGGGGGACCTCTTGCACAGCCAGGCACCGGACCTGGCCTTCTCTTTCCTGCTGCCTTCCGGTGGAGAGCTCCGGCACGCTGCTTCGCGTGGCCTTACGACGGAACTGGCCTCGGAACTGGGAGGGGCGACATTCAGCGCAGCGGGAAGCGTCCGCAAGGCCATGGCGATCAAGCGTCCGGCCCTCGCATTGGATCTGGGACAACGGGAAGGGGCAGGTCCGGTGTGCAAGCTCTTGCGCTCCCATGGATTCCAGTCCTTGTACTGTTGTCCGGCCTTGAACGCAGGCGGGCGCCTGCTGGGAATGATCGCCGTTTACCGGCCCGAATCCCGTGAACCGGAACGGGAGTTGAAGCAACTTCTGGAGCAAGCGACCACGCTGTTCGCGATGGGCGTGAACCACCGCGCCATGACCGAACGGCTCACCTTTCAGGCGCATCACGATACGTTGACCTCGCTGCCGAACCGGACTTATTTCTATGAGGCCCTGCAAGACGCGCTGACCGGCAGTAGTTTCAAAGCCAAGAAGGTCGCGGTGCTGTGGGCCGATCTGGACCGTTTCAAACAGATCAACGATACGCTGGGACATCGCTCCGCCGACCTACTTCTGCAGATGGTGGCCAAGCGATTGAGCGGCTGCGTAGCGGATCGCGGCATGGTTGCGCGCATGGGCGGCGACGAATTCGTGGTGCTGATGCGCGATATCGAGAGAGCCCAACAAGCCGAGGAACTTGCCCGAGACATACTGGCGGCCTTCAAGGAACCTTTCGGGTTCGGCGAACACCAGTTCCCTTTGGGAATGAGTATCGGCATCAGCCTGTATCCGGATGATGGCGAGGATGCCGAAGAGTTGGTCCGTAACGCGGATCTAGCCATGTACGCTGCCAAACACGCGGGCCGCAACACCTACGTTTGCTTCACGCGCGAGAATGAAACTTCCACGCTCGAGACCTTCCAGATCGAATTCCACTTGCGGCGCGCACTGGAACTGGGCGAACTGGAACTCTACTATCAACCGCTGGTCGCCTGCAAAGACGGCTCGATCGCCGCCTTCGAAACCTTGCTGCGCTGGTTCAGCCCCGCGCTGGGCCGCGTGTCGCCAGCGCAGTTCATCCCGGTGGCGGAGGCCTCCGGCCTGATGCAGGACATTGGGAAATGGGTCCTGGAACAAGCTTGTCTGCAGGCGGCCTCCTGGCAGAACGAAGCCCCTGGGGTGCGCGTCGCCGTCAATGTTTCGGTAACCCAACTGGCGCGCGGAGATTTTCATGAAGTGGTGGAGCGCGCCCTATCGATGTCCGGGCTCGCGCCGTCCTTGCTGGAACTGGAACTCACGGAGAGCGCGGTCATCGGCATCGCTGACTATCAGCGCCACACCACCGCCATTCGCGACCTGGGCGTGTCCCTCGCCATTGACGACTTCGGCACCGGCTACTCTTCCCTCAGCTACCTGCACACGCTGCACGTGGATACTCTCAAGATCGATCAGTCCTTCGTGCGGGCCATGGGGAAGGAACCATCTTCGGCTCGATTGGCCGAGACGATCATCGGAATGGCTAAGTCCTTAGGGCTGCAAGTGGTCGCCGAAGGCGTGGAAACCTTGGAACAACTGCAGTGGTTGACCGACCTCCACTGCGACCTCTTGCAGGGCTACTACATGCACCGGCCCATGACGTTGGAGGCTGCCTATGGCGTCCTGCAGGCCCAGCGTGCCCGGGCACAGGCTCCGCTGTTGAGCTCCCTCTTGTAGGCAAGGTGTAGGCAAGCCTTTACAACTTCTTGACATCCTCCTGACAAACGATTTCCCAAACACCGGCATCCTTGCAAGTAGGACCAGTACCGGCGGAGCAAACGGGATTGGCCCCATTTCGATTCTTGTTAGGAGATGTATCTATGAAACGAACTTCAGCAACCCAGCGGCGCTCCGCCGCAACCCTACTCGCCCTGCTTCTCGCAGCCAGTGCCGGTACAAACTTGCTCGCGTCAAAAGGCGGTGGCGGAGGCAGCGACGACTCGTCATCTTCCAGCAGCAGTTCCTCCTCATCGGGGAGTAGTTCCACCTCCGGCAGCGGATCTTCCGGCAACACTTCATCCTCGGGCAACTCCAGCACGGACGATCGCAAAAACGAAACCGGAGATGACCGCGTCACCGGCGTCGACTCTTCTTCCAACTCAACCGCTCCCTCCAGCACTTCCACCCCAACAGTGACGCCGACCTCCAGAACCTCCGCAGAAGGCAAAACAGAAGCACAGGTGAACGGATTTCAAGCCGAGTTCAGTGTCCGTCTGGAACGCCGCTTCGACCGGACCATCTTCCGCGCCGAGACCGAAAACCTCAACCTGCCCGCAGGAACCGTCCTAACGGTGTGCTTCGGTTCGACGGCCATCGGCAACATCACGCTGGGAGCGCTGAAGTTCGGCGAACTCGAACTTGACTCGCGCAATGGCCAGACCATCCCGTCCTTACAAGGCGGCGAAGTCCTCACACTCAACCAGGGCGGATGCGGGGGGACCAAATTACTTTCCGCGACGCTAGGCTCCGCTCCCACCGCCACCGCTTCTTCCAGCACCACCGTACAGAGCGATTCGCTAATCGAGGCCTACGCCCGTCGCGTCATCCAAGGCTTCCAAGCGGAGCTGCACGTCCAACTGGAACATCGCGCGGATCGTGACAAGCTCACGGTGGAAGTTGAAAACCTGAATCTGGGAGCCGGAACGCGTTTGGACGTTTGCCTCAACGCGACCCGCATCGGCGACCTTTTTCTGAACGCGTTGAACGCCGGAGAACTGGAACTCGACTCCCGCAACGGGGCAACCGTGCCTGCATTGAAGACCGGCGATGCCATCGAACTCCGCCGCGGCGGATGCACCGGCGAACTGCTGCTCTCCGCGACCATCGGCGCGGCACCGGCAGCCGCTCCACAGGACGTTCTGCGGACCCAGCTAGAGAGCGAAACGAAACGGGTCATCGAGAATTTCGAAACCGAGTTCAGCGTCCACTTCGAACGCACCCCGGACCGCACCAAACTCCGTGCCGAGGTATCGAACCTGAACCTGCCCGCGACCACGCAAGTCACGGTGTGCTTCGCGGCCAGCGCGTTAGGCAACATCGTTCTGAACACGTTTCACTTCGGGGAACTGGAACTAGACACCCACTCGGGACAAACCCTGCCCACCCTGAAAGCCGGGGACGTGATTGAACTGCACCGTTCAGGCTGCGGAGCATCAGACCTGTTGTTGAGCACCGCCCTAGCGCTGGTCCCGTAACTGGCCCCCAAAAGCAAGACGCAGATAGAGCCTTCGCAAAGGTTCTATCTGCGTTCATCCGCAATTATCTGCGACCCAATTCCCTACATCGCCTCCGGGAAATGCAACTTCGACTTGGCCAGTGCCTTCTCCAGAACCTCAGCCGCTTCACGCTCACTCATACCCCGCGACGTAGACAGCTCCGTCATCAGCATGTGCCGAGCCCGATCCAGCATCTTCTTCTCGCGGAAGCTCAACACCTTCGCAGCCTGCTGCTCCAGAAGACTCTTCAACACCTCAGCCACAGCGAGCAGACTGCCGTCGGCCATCTTCTCGGTGTTGTCCTTGAAGCGGTCTTTCCAATCCCCGTAACGGCGGCTGCGCCCTTCGGCCAGGAACTGCACCACCCGAGCCATCTCTCCGTTACGCGTCACCTTGCGCAGACGCAGCCCCCCGACGTGCGAAAACGGCACCATCACGGTCATGCTGTTGGCGGGAAGCTTGAGCAAGTAGAAGCGCTCAAACTGGCCAGCGAAAGCCCGGCTGCTGATATTCTCGACAACGGCTACGCCATGGTTCGGGTAAACCACGCGCTCTCCCACTTGGAAAGTCATCCGATAGGCCCTCGCTTGCAGATCTGGCAGAATCGCGAATATCGCCCGCTAGTGATTCCTGGCAGGGAAATCACTTTCAAGCTTCCGGTGATTTCTCTAGAGAAATCACTTTCTAGATGGAGCAAGTCATGTTAGCCCGAAGCCCTGTACGTGTCAATAGAAAAGCGGCTAGCCCCGTTACCTCACTGATTCTGAAAGGTTTGCGCTTACCGGACGGATCGGGTAGCATGGTACGAATACCCCCAAATGCCTGACGCCACTCAACCGCTGGATCTGAAAAAGACCGTCCATCTACCCAAAACCGACTTCTCCATGAAGGCGAATTTGAGCCAAATGGAGCCCAAGATGCTCGCGCACTGGGACGAAACGCGCCTCTACCATCGCATCCGCGAGGCCCGTAAAGGGCAGCGGACCTACATCCTGCACGACGGTCCGCCCTACGCGAACGGCAACATCCACCTGGGTCACGCGCTCAACAAACTGCTCAAGGATTTCATCGTCAAGCTGAAGACCATGGAGGGTTTCGATTCCCCCTACGTCCCCGGCTGGGATTGCCACGGCCTCCCGATTGAATTCAAGGTCGATAGCGAACTGGGTGGCAAAAAGGCCGGCATGACGCCCGCTGAAATCCGCGCCGCTTGCCGTAAATACGCCGCCAAATACGTCGACCTGCAGCGCAAGGATTTCATCCGCCTCGGCGTCCTCGGACGCTGGGAAGATCCTTACCTGACGATGAGCGCCGATTACGAAGCCGTCATCGCGCAGGCCTTCGTCGACTTCCTGGACAAAGGCTCCGTCTATAAAGGACTCAAGCCCGTCAACTGGTGCATCTACGATCGCACCGCGCTGGCCGAAGCCGAAGTCGAACACGAGAACCACACCAGTCCGTCCATCTGGGTCCGCTTCGCGCTGACCTCCGATCCCGCCGCCATCGATCCCAAACTCGCGGGCAAAAAAGTCTGGGGCCTCATCTGGACCACCACCCCCTGGACCATTCCCGCCAATCTCGGCATCTGCTACAACCCGCGCTTCCCCTACGTCGCCGTGGAAGTCGAAGGCAACGTCTACATCGTCGCGCGCGAACTACTCACCGCCACCGCCGAGGCCTGCGCTTGGGCCAACCCCACCGTCATCGCCGAATTCGACGGAGCCAAACTCAACGGCACCATCTATCGCCATCCCTTCCTCGAACGCGATTCCAAGGGCATCATCGGCGACCACGTCACCCTCGAACAAGGCACCGGAGCCGTCCACACAGCCCCCGGCCACGGCCAGGAAGATTACGTCATCGGCCTCCAGAACGGGCTCCCCGTCTACTGCCCCGTCGATGGAGCAGGCCGCTTCTTCCACGCCGAAGGCGCCACCGGCCGCTTGCCCGAGGAACTCATCGGCAAGACCATCTGGGAAGGAAACGCCATCGCCATCGGCCTCATGCAGGCCGCAGGAGCCTTGCTGGCCCAACGAAACATCGAGCACAGCTACCCGCATTGCTGGCGCTGCCACAAACCGACCATCTTCCGCGCCACCGAACAATGGTTCATCGGCATGGATAAGAACGACCTGCGCACCAAGGCGCTCGAAGCCATCAAGCAAGTAAAGTGGAAGCCCACCTGGGGCGAAGAGCGCATCTCCAACATGGTGGCCTCGCGCCCCGATTGGTGCATCTCGCGTCAACGCGTCTGGGGCGTGCCCATCACCGTCTTCTATTGCGAAGGCTGCCAGGAACCGCTCACCGATCGTAAGATCCTCAATAGCGTGGTCGAGAAGTTCCGCGAGCACACCTCCGACATCTGGTACACGCAAACCGCCGCCGAACTGGCCGGTCCCGATGCGAAATGCTCCAAGTGCGGAGGCACATCCTTCCGGAAAGAAAACGACATCCTCGACGTCTGGTTCGATTCCGGCGCATCGCACCTCGCCGTGCTCACCGCGAAAAACGAACTCCCCTGGCCTGCCGACATGTACCTCGAAGGCGGCGACCAGTATCGCGGCTGGTTCCACAGTTCCTTGCTAGTAGCGGTCGGCCTCAAAGGCGCGGCTCCGTATCGCGCCAGCGCCACCAACGGCTGGACGCTCGACGGCGAAGGCCACGCGCTCTCGAAATCGAAGGGCTCCGAAGCCGTCGAGAAGATGGTCAACAAGTATGGAGCGGAACTCATCCGCCTCTGGGTCGCCTCCATCGATTTCACCGAAGACGTGCGCTTCTCCGACACCATCCTGGAGCGCCTGATCGAAGCCTATCGCAAGCTTCGCAACACGTTCCGTTACGCCCTCGGCAACCTGTCCGACTTCGATCCCGCCAAGGATTCCGTCGCCCCGGCCGACCTGCTCGAAATCGACCGCTGGATTCTCGCCCGCGCGCAAGATCTGGTCCGCCGCTGCATCGTCCACTACGACGCCTTCGAGTTCCACAAAGTCTACCGGGCCATCTACGACTTCGCCACCACTGACCTCAGCGCCGTCTACTTCGACGTGTTGAAGGATCGCCTCTACACCTCGGCAACCAACAGCCGTGCGCGCCGCAGCGGCCAGACCGCGCTCTATCGCGTGCACTACGCGCTGACCCGCTTAGTCGCGCCGCTGATGTCCTTCACTGCCGAAGAAGTTTGGACGCACACGCCCAAACCTGCGGGCGCGCCCGAGAGCGTACACATGGCGCTCTTCCCCTCCCCCGAAGAACTCGATAGCGCTCTCACCGCCGAACAACTCGCCGCCTGGGACGAACTTATGCAGGTCCGCGAGCCCGTTCTCAAGGCCCTCGAAGAAGCCCGCGCCGCGAAGTTGATCGGCGCCCCACTGGAAGCGCGATTGCGCATCTCCATCGGCAACCACAAGGTGCTGGAAGCGCATGCCGCCGAGCTACCGGGATTGTTCATCGTGTCCCAAGTCATCCTCGAACCCGGCGACTTCAAAGTCACGGTCGAGAAAGCCGACGGTGCCAAGTGCGAACGTTGCTGGAAGTATTCGACTGCGGTTGGCCAGGACACAGCCTACGCCACCGTCTGCGATTCGTGCGCTTCGGCGCTGCACCAAATGCTCCCATGAAAGGGCGCATCGCCATCATCGCGGCCGTCGTAATTCTGGACCGCATCACCAAGATCTACATCCAGACCAACTTCTCGCCGTTCGACGTCGTGCCGGTGATCTCGGACGTCTTCAACATCGTCCATGCCGAAAACCCCGGAGCCGCGTTCAGTATGTTGGCCGATGCTCCGTTGGCTGTCCGCCGAGCCGTGTTGATCGGGCTCTCCGGCGCGGTCATGGGAATCGTCGGCTACCTGCTGTTCCGCCCTAAGCAGAGCGGTGAAACTCCGATGACTCCTCTCGGCCTGGCTCTCGTGCTCGGAGGAGCGCTCGGCAACTTCTGGGACCGCGTCGTCATCGGCACAGTAACCGACTTCCTGCAAGTCTTCCTCGGCCCCTACGAATACCCGTCCTTCAACGTCGCCGACTCGGCCATCTTCTGCGGAGCCGTCCTGCTCCTGTTCGATTTGTGGCGTACGCGCAAGTCCACGGCATAGCGGTCGCCATGTTACGCTGGCAGCCATGAAGCACTGTCGCCACGTTCTTGTGCTGTTTGTTGCCTTCGCCACCTTTGGACTGGCCCAGCCAGCCGAGCCGGCCTCCAAAGCCAAGGACATCGACAACCAGATCAAGACGCTGCGCTCGCTCGATGACACCACTCGCGCACGCGTCACCAAGCAACTCGCCGACCAGATTCGCACCATCCCCACCAAGGACCAATTGAGTCTCGCCAGCGCCCTCGCGAACCTAGCCACTGAAGGCGACTTCGGACGCGACACGCTGCAGACCGTGACCACCACGCTCGAATCCGCCGTCCGGACGTATCCGCCGGCACCCGCCAAGACCGGTCCCAACTCCACGTACTTCCAATTAGCACGGCTCTCCCGCTACGAACATATGAAGGTCAGCTTGCAAGACCCGCAATACAAAGCGGCACTGCAACAACTGAAGACCGACGACGATGCCCGCGAGAAAGCCGACTTCACGCTCACCGACCTGAACGGCACGCAGTGGACGCTCAAAGCGCTGCGCGGCAAAGTCGTCTTGGTGAACTTCTGGGCGACGTGGTGCCCTCCCTGCCGCAAAGAGATGCCCGACCTGAACGTGCTCTACCAGCGCTTCAAGGATCGCGGACTAGTGATCCTCGCCATCTCGGACGAAGAAGCGAGCGTGGTGAAACCCTTCATCGCCACGCAGCAGAAGGTGACGTATCCAGTGCTGCTCGATCCCGGCGGCAAAGTGACTGAGCGGTTCCAAGTCCAAGGCATCCCGAAGACCTTTATCTACGGTCGCGACGGCAAGCTAGCGGCGCAGTCCATCGACATGCGCACCATGCCGCAGTTCCTAGCGCTGCTCAAGCAGGCGGGACTGGAGTGACGTGAACTGCCAATACTTCGGCGGGTGGTTGAGGAAGAACGCTACCGGCTACGTCGGTGTCGACGGATGCGGCTTATGAATCTGAGTTCACTTATTCCACTTCTGTTGCTCCTCGGCTTGCCAGTAGAGGGACAACTCGCGGAAGCAAGAGCGAATGACGACGGCAAGGTTGTGGATTACGTCGTGATGCGCCAACCGGACTGGACGTTTGAGTCAGCCAAAGAATACTCCGACGCCTTCCTCGCACGTTTTGAAGGGAAGCGAAATCTGGTTCGACTTATCATGGTTTCCACGACGGCCGACGCCCGACGAGTCATCGGCCGAGGCGCGAACTTGCACTTTGACGGTTATCGGGACGCCATCGAAGGAATGCAGCGCCGTCGAGTTACCGGACCCGTTGGTTATTTATTTTCAGTAGACAACCGGGCCACATTGACGTTCCGCCACGGCACGGACCTTCGTGTGGAACAACTACGAGGCGAGGGTGATCCCACCGTCGTGCTTGCTGGGGGTGTTTCGGTAAAAATCTTGCAAATCCGCCTAGACCGTTACTCATCCGGCTACAATTTTCACATCTATGCGATGGTGAAGAGTCCAATCGCGGTGGCGGTCGTCGACGGTCTGACGCAACGGATCGCGGGAATGACACAAGCCGACAACATCTTTCTGAAGGTTCGCGCTGATCCCTGGTTCTTCGAGGATGCGGAGTACCCGGAGGCAGCTCCCTGGCTTGAATACATCGATCCTCCGGTCGAAGCCGACTATGATGTTCGTCGCCAGATCAGTTGCTGCATCTTCCCAGGGCAGAAGTCCTGTACCACGCAAGATCTGAACCCTTAGTTGGCTGACGGAAGTTGTAGTAACCGCGAGCCCGCGACATCTTGAGCACCCAGTCAATACTCTTCACGAGCTCGGACTGGTGCTGGGGTGGGCAGGCCCCTAAAGCCGTTCCAACGTAAGCGCATCCCCTTCGCCCCCGAAGTACTTGGCCAGCGCGTCAACAAACACTGAATCCTCGGGGTCCGCACAAGAAAACAAAGTCATGGAGGAGTGGAACTTCAGATCGTCCGGAGATCCGAAGATGTCGTGTGCCGTGCGCCCGTCCACTGCCGTGACCAATCGAGTGCACGCCCGCAACCTCGGACCGAGAACTGGATGATTCAAGTAAGCCTGCGCCTCTTCCTTCGAAGAGATCGCAAACCGCTGCGCCATTGCGCTGTGACCGAGGCCTCGAATCTGCGGAAAGATGAACCACATCCAGTGGCTGCGTTTCCTACCCGCGCGCAACTCGGCGCAGACTTCATCGTAAACAGGGTCCTGCTCCGTCACGAACCGTTGCAGGTCGTAAGGAGCGCCCTTCGTCATGACTAGCTCTGCGCGCGCCGCACACCCGAGCCGCGGGCGAACCCGGACATCGGCGGCGGTGGCGGTGGAGGCTCCGGCGGCGGAGCAACCTTCTTCGGCCGCGCATCGAGATGCTTCAAGATCATCTCTTCTTTGGCCTTCTTGAATTTCGGCGTTCCCGGAGCTACGCCCGTTGCGGCCACCATTTCATCGGTGATCTCCAGCGACATGGGCAAATACTTCTGGAAGTAATGCTTGATGCGATCCTGCACCAGACGCTGGCCCGAGAACACCGCGAGATGCAGAATCTGCTCCCCAGGCGTTGCGATCAGCAGCTCGTAGAGAGCCGAGGCCTTCTGCAACTTAGCACTCTGCAGCGCCTTGTCCAGCTTCTTCGCCGCCGGAGCCAACTTGTCCAATGCGTTCACTTCCGCACGCATGATGCCGGCCGCCTTGATGACTGCGGCTCTGTCCTTGGCGTTCAACTTCTCCAGCAGGCATTCCAGGAACAGCGGCAAATAGTCGATCTCAAAATCCACACCGAAGGGCACCAGTTGCAGCGCCTTCTGAAGTTTCATGAGCGTGGCATAATCGACCTTGCCCGCGCCCAGTGCCGGAGAATAGAGACCCAGTAACTTCTCTTCCTCAAGCGCCTTGACCAAATCGTGCGGGGTCGCCTCGCGAGCTAGGTTCCGCAGCTCGGCACCCAGGGCCTCGGGGCTGATCTTGTCCAACATCCCGGCTTCGATCGCGTTCTCCACCTGTGACCGCGTGCGTTCATCCAGCGTAAAGCCCAAACGAACCTTGAAGCGGATCAGCCGCAGCAACCGGCCCGGATCGTCGTAGAAGGAATAGTTGTTAATGGTGCGGAGTTCATGGCGCTCGATGTCGCCCATGCCGTTCGACGGGTCGATCAACAAGCCCAGCGACGCCTTGTTCAAAGACAGAGCCACGGCGTTCACCGTGAAATCCCGGCGCAGCAAATCTTCGTAGATGGTGGCCGCGGCGATCTGCGGCTTCGCGCCGGTCTTGGAAAACTTCTCCGTGTGCGCCATTCCGATTTCCACGGTCACGCCGCCCGGGAATTTCATCTCGGTCGACTTGGTCTTCTCGTCCTCGGAGACCACTTCGGCCTCCGCGCTCTTCACCAGGGCTTTGACCAGCTTGGCCGGGTTGGCTTCCACTGTGAAATCCAGATCCCGAACCGGAAAGCCGCCCGTAATGTCGCGCATGGCTCCGCCGGTCAGATACAGACTGAGCCCGGCATCCTGCGCCGCCTTTTGCACCTGGTTCACCACACGGTATTGTTCGCCCGTGAGATGGCTCTCCAGCATGAACATGTAGTCGCTCATTTGATCCTCAATCTGTTCAAACTTATATTCATCGATTAACTTCTGGGATGATGCCGGTCAATGGTATCCCGCAGCCTGCGCTGTGCCACGTGTGTATACACTTGCGTGGTGGAAATATCCGCATGACCTAACATCACCTGCACACTCCGCAGATCCGCCCCGCCTTCCACTAGATGCGTGGCAAAGCTGTGACGGACTACGTGCGGCGTCAAGCGCCTAAAAATCCCTGCCTTGCGGCCGTGTTTGCGCAACAGCAGCCAGAACGTCTGCCGCACCATCGCCTGTCCACGCGCCGTAAGGAACAAATACTTGCTGCCGCGGCCCTTCAGCAGCGCCCCGCGCCCCTCGGCCAAATACCGATCCATCGCGTCCCCGGCCGATTCGCCGAACGGCACCATACGCTGCTTGTTGCCCTTGCCGATGACCTTCAGCACGCCCCTGCCGCGCTCCACGTTGGAAAGCTCCAACTTGCACAATTCTGAAACGCGCAGCCCGGTGGCGTACAGAAGCTCAATCATGGCCTTGTCACGCAAATCGGTCGGTTTGGAGCTCGCCGGAGCCACAAGGAGCCGCTCGACCTCTTCCCGGTTCAGATATTTGGGGATGGTCGACCACTGCTTGGGCGAAGCCAGGAATTCTGCCGGATCGCTCGGGATGGTGCCTTCTGTGGTCAAGAATTGGTAGTAGTTTCTTATAGTTGCAACGTGCCTGGCAATAGATCGGGGCGATAACCCTTGGGCGTACATGCCTTCCAGATAATCCGACAAATCCGCCGCCGTTGCATCCCGGTCCAGGACCGAAAGTTTCTCGTTAAGCCGTTCCAAATCAATGCGATACGAACTTATGCTATTGCGCGCCAATCCCTTTTCCACACGACAAAAGTCGAGGTAGCCCTGGGCAAGCCCAGACAAGGGTCTCCTCACGGGACCAGCCACGCGCAGCGGCGTCAACATTCTGCTAATGATACAATACATGCGAAATTGTTTGAAAGGGAATCCTTTCAAAAACGCTCCTAAGTGTCTACCTCCACCAACAAAAAGGTCCTGATCGCCCGGTTTGACAAGTCGGCGCTGGAAGGCTTCGCCCAATTGCCCGAAGGTTTAACCCCGGATGGCCTAGACGTCCTGAGTCCGACCGGTGCCCTAAACCGGGTTCCACTGGCCGAGGTACGCGCTGTGTGCTTCATTCGCGAGTTTGAGGGTGGAGAGACGTGGCAGAAGCAGCGGACGTTCCTGAGTCGCCCCAAGGCCCCTGGCCTGTGGGTCCGCTTGAGGTTCCGGGACGGGGAACTACTGGAGGGCGTCATGACCAACAACCTGCTGGGCGATCCGGGCGGGTTCGCCATCGTCCCTCCGGATCCGACGTTTCAGAACCAGCATATCTTCGTGCCCCGCGAGGCGGTCACTGCGGTCGAGGTACTGGGTGTCATCGGCAGCCCCCTCCGCCGCAAGACCAAACCGGCCCCGCCAGACGCCGACAAACAGTTAGAGATGTTCGGGTAAAACTACCGATAGAGCCCGTGGGCCTCGATATACTCCGCCACCGCCGGCGCTAACTCCTCCGGCCGCTCCCCGCGGGCCAGCTGCGCGCGAATCTCCGAGGACGAGACAGGCATCTCGACCGTATCCAAGCGATGCACGCGCGCTCCGGGCGGAGTGTCGTAATGGTGACCGGGTCGCGTGACCACGATGAACTCCACGCTTTGGATTACCTCCTGCGCCCGATGCCACGTCTGAATCTCAGCGAAAGCGTCCGCGCCGATGATGAAGAACAGCTCTCCCCCGCCTGCCTTCACGCGTTCAATGGTGTGGATCGAGTAACTTTTGGCCTGTCCTTCTTCCAGCCGCGACGGCACCAGCCGAGTATCCCCGGCACATGCCAGTTCGACCATCCGGAAACGATGTTCATACGGCGTCCCCGTGCCCTTGTGCGGAGGGCGACCCGCCGGAATCATCAACACCTCATCCAGCCCGAACGTGTTTGCCGCTTCCTTCGCCAGGACGATATGAGCGCGATGAATCGGATCGAAGGTCCCCCCGAAAATGGCGCGCCTCATTTCGATCCTTCGATTAGACGCAGCAGCGCCTCTTCGTTCTCGATCTCGACTCCGATCCGCACGCACTCGACACGCAGTGGCAGACGGAGCCCATCAGGCAGATTCATCATGTCTTTCTCGGTAGTCACCAAAACCTCGGCACCCGCCGCTTGCGCCGCCCTCGCGAAAGCTTCGAGCTCTCCCGTTTGGTAGCGGTGGTGGTCGCGGAACGCCGCGCGTTGCACGACGTCGAGGTCCAGTTCATCGAGCGTCCGCCAGAACGCGCTGGGAGATCCGATGCCGCAGAACGCGCCCACCTTTCGAGCATCCGAGGTCCACGGCTCCGGCACCATGCGCGATCGGAACACGGGCACGGTGGTGTTGAAGCGGTGGATCACCCGCTCAATCCCGCTGGTCCCCGCCCCGAGCGGTACACGCGTCAGGATGATCGCGGTCGCGCGCGCCAGCCCTTCCAACGGCTCACGGCGCAGACCCAATGGAAACAATCCCCCGCCCCAAGGATTCGTCGCGTCCAACAACACGATGTCCACGTCGCGGCGCAATCGCACATGCTGGAACCCGTCGTCGAGCAGGAACACATCGGGTGCGAGTTGCACTTCCACCAAGCGACCCGTCTCGTACCGGTCCGCCCCAACACCAACGTGAGCCACGCGGCGACGAATAAACATCTGCGCTTCGTCGCCCGTTCGTTGGACCTCCGCCGAACTTCCACAGGGAACAATCACCGGACCACCCGACGCCTCGCGCCGGTAACCGCGCGTTAAGATCGCCGGCGACTTACCCATCGCATTCAAACGAGCCGCGAGATGAGCCACTATAGGCGACTTCCCCGACCCGCCCATGGTCAACCCGCCGACGCTGACCACCCGCGTCGATAGCGCCCGGACCACCGCCTGCCCGCGCGCCATGTTGAACCGATGCCCCGCCGCCCACAGACTCGTCAACGGCGTCAGCACGATGCGCGCGACCAACGTGCGCGGTGGTTCGGGAACACCTTCGCCCAGGGCCTGCAAAACCAACTCCGCCACACGTTCGACGACCCCGCGTTTCGCCAGCGCCAATTCCTGCGCCCGTCGCCCCGTCTCTCCCGGAGCTTCGATCAACCTGTGCACTGCCGCGCCGAGTGCCGCGCCATCGGGAATTTGTAGCAATGCGTTCGCGGCCTGAAACTCCTCGGCCATCTCCGCAAAGTTTTCCATGTGCGGACCCACGATCACCGGCTTCGCGAAATACGCAGGCTCGAGAATATTGTGTCCGCCGCGACTGGCCAGCGTGCCGCCCATGAACACCACAGACGCCCGTTCAAAAACCGCCGCAAGCTCGCCGATGGAATCGAGCAGCAGCACTCCAGGCAACGCCAGCGAACCCAGTTGCGAGCGCCGCACGAACGAGATGCCCGCTCGCTTCAGTTTCTCCGCGACCACGTCGAACCGCTCCGGTCGACGCGGAGCCAAGATCAACAACAGTCCTTCGCGCTTCACTTCCTGAAACGCCTGGATCACGACGTCGTCTTCATCGGGATCGCTCGCAACCGCTGGAGGCATGGTGCTCGCGGCCACCCACACCGTGTTCGGCTTCGCGCCATCCAGGAACGCAGCGATGTCCGCCGTGATCTGCTTGGGCGGTTGAAAGTCGTACTTCAGATTTCCCGCCGACGTGACGCGATCCGCCGGTGCCCCCGCGATCACGTATCGCTCCGCATCCTGCGCCGACTGCCCCCAGATCGCATCGGGCAAAGCCAGCGCATGCCGGAAGAACCAGTTCCAGCGGCGATACTTCGGCAACGCACGATCTGAGATGCGACCGTTCACCACGATCAACGCCGCCCCCGCGCGCTTCGACTCGCGATACAGGTTCGGCCAAATCTCGGTCTCCATCACGATCACTACAGCGGGCCGTAACTGGCGCAACACGCGCCGAACGACACTGCGATAGTCGAGCGGCGCGTAGAAGATCCCGTGCACCAGTCCGGCCAGTCGCTGGTCCGCCGTGGCTCGCCCTGCGAGCGTCGCGGTCGACAAAAAGACGTCCAGATCGGGGCGGGCTGCGCGCACGCGACGGATCAACTCCACGGCGGATAACACTTCCCCCACCGAAACCGCGTGAAACCAAAGCGATCCCATCGCCGTCGAATCAAACGTGGCGGGCAAGATGCCCAGCCGCTCTTCGATTCGAGCGAAGTATGCGGGGTTGCGAAATCCTCGATAGAGTAAGTACAGGGCCAGCAGCGGACTGAGCGCAATCTGGAGCACCTGATAGAGGAGAAAAATGAGACGGGCTTTAATCGTTTTATTGAGTATAACCGCGGCCTTCGCAGTGGACAAGAAGCCCGGCTTCGCGCCCGAGCCGGCTGCGTCCTATCCGGGCCACAGGACGCAGGAGAAAATCACCATCGCCGCCAAGCCCTACAACACCGCCGAACTGGCTGGTACCGCGTTCGGAAAAGTGAAACCGCATGAGCGCGGCATCCTGCCGGTCCTGGTGGTCATGCAGAATGACACCGGCAAAGCACTGGCTCTGGACCTCAAGGCCGAATTCGTAACCGCGGACGGCAAACATCTGGAAGCGATGACGCCGGACGACGTGATCCGCTTCGAAGCGATCCAGCAACGCCCAGGCACCAAGACCGCGACCCAGCGGCTTCCCGGCGTGCGCACCCCCAAGAAGGGTCCGCTGAACACCCCGGAAATCGAAGGCCGTGCGTTCCTGATGAAGTTGCTGCCTCCCGGAGAAACCGCCAAGGGCTTCGTCTACTTCGAGGCCGACGAAGTGAAGGGCGCGCAACTCTACCTGACCGGGATCAAAGACGCCGCGTCGAACCAACCGTATTTCTACTTCGAAATCCCGCTCGACGCTCGCTAACTCAACTGGCGCTGTAATCGGAGGCGTTGATGGACAGCGCCCCCGGGTTGCTCGTGGCAACGTTCGATGGTCAGCCACGCGGCATCGGAATCTAGTGTCCAGCGATCCACGATCTGGCGGGCGTTGCCGCTCACTTCGGAACTCGTTTCCACGATCAGCACCGTATCCTCCCAAAACGCGCGGATCCAGCGGGACCGACCGTGTATGGAGATTTCAACAGGCGCGCTGTCGATGGTGAGATCGCGGGCAACGGTGATGTTGCCGTTGGAATCTTTCTGGTGGGTCTGAATGCGCAATTGCGCATCGTCATGCAGGATGGTATCGACACGCAGGCGGGGTGGTGGAAGAAAGCCAAAATCGCTCTCGCCCCGGACTAACTTCCACGTTCCCGTAAAATTTGGGCGCATGCCGTGTTAGATGCAGCTGCGCCCGTTTGAATCGCTATTTTGTTTGACTGGTCTCGTTGGAAGACCCAGCGAACAGCCGCTTGCCATCACTAAACGTAACGCTGGAAACGTTCGCCGTGTTGGAACCATTGCGAGCCTGCCAGGCGTCGACCTTAAGCACCGTACCAGCCGGAAGGTCCGTCTTCTTCCATCCGCGACGGATCAACGCATTCGCGGCGCCGGTCTCAAGCGACCACTTTACCGGCTTGCCGTCGGTCTCCACTTCCAGATAAATCCATGCATGCGGGTTGGACCAATTCATCTCGATGACTTTGCCGGTCAACTTGATGGGTTTGTTCTGATCGAACTCCGCGGTGAACGAGTGATGCGCAAGCGCTGTTCCCGCAACCGCCACGATCATGGCGAGGATGGCACCTGCATTTCTGATTTTCATAACTCTACTTCCCCTTCTTTTGCTGCGCCCGATATTCGTCTCTTACGTCTTTGAGATGCTGTAAATCCCCGTTGTCTTCAAGACAGGCGACCTCCAGCAGTTCTTCTTGTTCCTGGTTCACAGGAATTTCAATCGTCCACGGTCGCGTGTACGCAATCGGATCGGTGACCGTCGCCCGATAGGTGATCTTCCCCACGTCAGTGGGAGTAAACCGCTCCACGATGCGGGCGGCATGACTCATCACGTCCCCTACTTCATTCAACCACGTCTTACCGTTCATGTTGGTGGTTTCCACCACCAGTGTGTCGCCTTCCCAATGGCCCACCGAATCGCCCTGCCACAGGCGGATGCTGTCTGGAATGTGCGCTCGGCCATCCATCGGGATCACTCGCCAGGACATGCGCTCATGCAGCACGACCACATACCCGGGTGTCTGAAGAATCTGGAACGGCGAGGGCACATAGGTCGACCGCGGAACACCGGCCACAAAGCAGTGCGCCGTGGGATCGTCGTAGCCGCGCTGGGGCGTATCGCGAGCGATGCGCTCTTCGCGCGCCCAGGGTTGGTAAGGCAATGTTCCATCGGCCGGATCTACTACGACACCTCGCGTAGCAGGCGTGAGGAAATCGCGTCCGTGCTTTTCAAGACCGTAGTTCGCCCCACCCGCGTTGGACGAGAAGTAACCCGACAGATCAGGCTTCCCATCCGCTCCACGGCGAATGTTGGCACCGACTTTAACTTCCGCCAGCGTGCCCGAGGGCGGCATCGGAGAGGTCGGTTTCACCGGCGACGGAGCCGAACCCGGCTGCGGATACCACGTGCGAATATCGCGCTCGAAGGCTCCGTTGGATTCTTCCGTTTCCGCCTGGCACTGATATTCCAGGATCCGGTCCATGTTCTTCTGCCGAACCAGCGGCAGGCTGATCTTCCAGGCCTTGGTGAAGACCTTGGGATCTTCGATGGTGGCTTCGTACTGGATGGTGTCATTGTCCAGCAGCGTGTAGCGCTCGGTTACTTTCAGCGCTGCGCTATGAAAGTTGCCCGCCATGTCGAACCACGTTTTGTCGTTGTGGTCGGTGACGTCCACAACCAATGTGTCGCCTTCCCACCGGCCGCGCGAATTCCCCATCCAGGATTCGAATCCTTCATGCAGAGCCGGCTTCCCGTTGGTGTAGATCAAACGGTAAACCTGGGTCCATTCGAACGTCATCGCGACATGTTCGGCTGTTTGGAAAATCTGGAATGGAGATTCCATGTACATGATCCGAGGCACGCCGGGGAAGTAGCACTTCGACATCGGATCGGCCGTCTGGCGATTCGTGTAGTTCTCAACTTTTTTCGCGGCGGCCCAAGGCTGATATGGAATCTCGCCGCCTTCGACGACGCCCTTGCCCGCAGGCATCCCGAACCGTGCGGCATGATCCTGCAGATCGTAAGCCGCGCGGCTGCGGGCCTGCCAAATGCCCTGCAAGTTCGGCTTACCCGCCGCCGTCCGCGGCAGGGTGGATCCAGCTCGTGGGGCTTGCTGGGCCGACGCGGACCCCGCGAACATGACCACGGCTAACAGTGCGCAGGGCACTCTCACGGACCAGGAAAACATGCGATCTCCTCAACCTTAGGCGCAATTCAAACGGTGAAAGCGCGTTGTAAAAACAACTCTGATGATACACGACGTGCCAGAGGGGATGTGAGGTTACCGGCGCTAGAGGGAGGGCCGAGTCGCAACATAGACGCCCCAGGCAATTAGCCCCGCCCCCGACGCGCGCGCCAGCCAGTTTCCGCCCGGCATCAGCCGTTCGAGCAATACCAGGACGGAGAGTGCGATCACCCACGTCAGGTCCATCACGCCGGTGACGAACAACAGCGCCATCAGAGCCCAGCAACAGCCCATGCAGCAGATACCGTGACGGAAGCCCACTCGGAAGGCCCGTGTCAGGCCTGGCTCGATACAGCCGCGGATCATGGCTCCCGAAGTTCGACAGTGTCCCAGGCACACACGTTTCCAAGGCGTGAACTGGAAAACTCCAGCGACGCACAGCAGCATGGCGTTGAACATCGGACTCCGGGAAATCATCAGGGGAGACAGGATCGCAGTCTGGTGCAAAGCGTATTGGGCGGCCGTTGCGACAGCACTGAAAAGCGTCCAGGAGGCGAGATAGCCGCCGACGAACCAGGCCGTGGCCGTATGCGGCGAACACTGGTCACAGGCTCGGCTGGCGGAGGCGAACGTCAACGTCAGGGGAGTGATAGATGGCAGCATCATCGCCGCCATCATCACCGCCCACATAACGAAGAGCAGCCAGAACTCGGTCGGCGTCCATGCACCCCCATGGGGCATCCACATGTTGGGAGCCTGAGCCATGTGGTACATGTCCCACGCGCCACGAGCCGTGTAATACCAAGCAGGAACGGCTAGCGTCGCAAGTCCGGTCAGCGTAATGAGGCGGTCCCGTCGTTGCAAGGACGCCCCCATGTCAGGCGTTCACAATAGCAGCGAACGACTTCGGATCCAGACTGGCACCGCCCACTAACGCGCCATCAATCTCATCCTGCTCTTTGAGCGCCGCGGCATTTTCGGGTTTCACGCTGCCACCGTAGAGGATGCGACACTCCGCCGCAGCCTCGGCGCCAAAATGCGCTTTCACTCGCGCCCGCAAGAACGCATGGGCCTCGGACGCCATCTCCGGCGTGGCCGTGCGCCCCGTGCCGATAGCCCACACTGGTTCGTAGGCGATCACGACCCGCGCAAACTGCTCCGGCGTGAGTCCGGCCAGTCCGCCCTGGAACTGCTCTTCGAGCACCGCGCCGGTCTGCCCGGCTTCACGTTCATCCAGCCGTTCACCGACGCACACGATCGGTTTTAGTCCCGAATCGATCGCGGCGACCGTCTTCTTGAACACCGTGTCGTCCGTCTCGCCGAAGTATTGACGCCGCTCGCTGTGGCCGATGATCACCCACTGGCAGCCAATCGCCAGCAACATGGGCGCGGACACTTCGCCTGTATAGGCACCTTCCTTGAGCCAGAAAACATCCTGCGCTCCCACTTCCACACTGGTCCCGCGCACTGCGGCAATCGCAGCGGGCAGGGCGACGAAGGGCGGGCACAGAACAATTTCCGTGCGTCGCGTTTCTTTAATGAGAGGAGCCAGCTCGTTGAGGAAGGACGAGGCCTCGTGGGCACTCTTGTACATCTTCCAGTTGCCGGCAATGACCGGAGTTCGCATACTACCTTGAGAGTACCAGGGTGCCCTAAACGGAACGAAGCTCGGCTGGCCGAAAGTTTGTCTGGACGTCGCGGATGGCTTCGCCGCGCTGGTCGATGCGGGCTTCTTCGATCACGCCTTGCCGGTCCGCAGCCAGCTTCAGGTATTGGATCTTCGCAGGATCCAGGCCCATCACGCGGCAGCAGGTGGCGTCCACGGCGGCCAAGTCAGCTCCCATCGCGATGATACCTGCGGCTTTCGGCGTTCCGCCCACGGGGCCGTTGCCTTCCATGCCTAGGACGCCATCCACGATTGCGAAGCTGCGCCGGAAGATCCGTGCTAGTTCGGTGGCCGCTTTGGGCGTCCCTAGTCCGTGCGCCTTCTCTTGCGGCCAACCGTACACCGATCCAGGGATCAGTCCAAAGAGATTGGTCATCGAAAGCGCTGCGCCCATGCGGGAATCGGTCTTCATCTTAGCGATGGAGACAACCAGATCCGCCCGCAAGGCGGTCGTCGGCAAATAGATCTCCGAGCCATCCGAGAGACCTTGCACCGGAGAAACGTCATCCCCATTCAGGTCCACGAAAACGTCGTCAAAGTTGGGGATCCGGTCGCGGTATCCAGCAGCTTCGGCCAAAGCGTAGGTATCGCGATGGGACTCTGGAGCATCCCCGATGCGCACTTCCGCCGCACCCAATTCCTGAAATGCCGCGAAGGCGGCCGCCACAACGGCCACGTGCGTATTCGTGAATTCGTCGCTGGTGAATCCAGCCAGATTGGGCTTCAAAAGCACCTTTTGGCCGGTAACATCCACACCACTGCCGCGCAGGCCTTCCAGAAGCGAAGCCGCCAGATCGTCGCCGTAAGAGGAAACCCTCCGCAGCGTGACCAACGAACGCATATCGCGCCGGGGAGCCGATTGCCGTCCGCCGCGAAACCCCGCGTAGCCGGTCAACAGGCCCGCAGCCGCTAGGGGGATAAACTCACGCCGGTTCATGCAGCCACCTCCATTTGGAACAAACGGTAGTTTCCATCGCTTGCCGCCAAGGCTTCCAACGCCACGATGGCGAGATTGCGCGGTAGCGCCGCGCCCTCCTTCGGATCGCCAACTTCAACACCATTCACGCGCAGACCAATCGTGATCCATGCCCGTGTAAGAGGAGAGGTGGTTTCCGCCGCCCATTGCTCGGCCAAAGGCACCAGCCCCCGCACCTGGCTAGATCCGTGCAGGCCGGCCAACGCGGGGCCGCACGTTTCCGGGCTCAGTTTATCCGCCAATAGAAAGTTCTCCGCGCGACCTGCTTTAGGCACTTCGACCCCAGCTTTTCGCAAAGCCAGAACAGCTAGAGCCGTCGGCTCGACGGCAGATAGATCCCCCCGCCGCCACGACCAGGCTCCGTCTTTTCCGTTGTTGTGCAGCCACTCTAGTCCCTTGCTCACCGCCGCATTCTGGCCACCCCGGCTCGCGCCGAGAATCACGCCTAAAGCGGTCGTCCAATTCGCGCCTGGCACATCCGCCGCCGGTTTCCAGCCTCCCGAGGTCAACTGCCAGCCCCGGATGAGGGCCCAGGCCCGGTCCGCCTCCGGTTGTCCATGCAGAGCCAACGCAGCGTACACCGTCGGCTCCACCCATGATGCGGTCTTGCCGGCGTAGAAGGACCACCCCCCGTCCGGATTCTGCGTCTTGCGGAGCTTGTCCAGCCGCCCGGCTAAGTACGTTGATGGAGTCGAGATAGCCACGATTCCTCTATCGGCATGGTGGCCGGGAAACTTGTGGGTACTCTTTTGAACCAGTACTTAAAGGTCTAAACCCTTGGAACGGTACTGGTTACGCTGCTCCATTTACGCCCCACGGTTCCTCCCCTACAGTGGGTCAGATACTATTCGAAAGGGCAAATCACCGGGTGAACCAAGCCATGCTGCAATATTCTTACTTACAGGTGTTGGACTTCCTTACCACCGTCGCGTTCTTGCTGCAGGGCGTGAGAGAGGGCAACCCGATGGTCCGGTTTGCACTGGAATACGCACCGAATCCGCTGGGCGGCCTGTTGATCGTCAAGCTGTTGGCAGTCGGCCTGGGCCTCTACTGCTGGAAGGTCGGCAAACAGCGCCTGCTCACGCGCATGAATATCATGTTCGCGATCGTGGTGGCCTGGAACCTGGGTGCCCTGATTATGGGTTCTGTAGCCTAACCCTACACGCCCTCGCGGGCGGCCCGCGTGGCTAATTCGTCACAGCGGTTATTATCGACGTGGTCGGCGTGGCCCTTGGTCCACGTCCACTCGATGCGGTGCGGCCGAGCCAACTCGTCGAGTTCTACCCACAGGTCCTTATTCACCACAGGCTTCTTGGCGGCCGTCAGCCAACCGTTGCGTTTCCAGCCCAAAATCCACTTCGTGATGCCGTTCTTGACGTATTCGGAATCCGTCACCACCTCGACTTCGCAGACCTCTTTCAGGAACTTGAGGCCCTCTATCGCCGCCGTTAATTCCATCCGATTATTGGTTGTCTGCGGAACCGCTCCGGACAATTCTTTGGCATGGTCGTTGTAGCGTAAGATACAGGCCCAGCCTCCAGGACCGGGGTTTCCGATGCAGGCGCCGTCAGTGATCAATTGGATGCGTTTCATCTTGTATACGTGTTAGCCGAGCATCTTCTATCATAAGAGACAGTGGACGACCAGAGCCAATTCGACGAGAGCACTACTCCGGAAGCGCCTCCTTTTAACGAGGAAAGCGCTGCCCAGCCGTGGAACCTGGTTCCGGTCACCGCCGCGGACCACGCCAAGGGCAAGCAACGCAGGGTGGTTCTGATTGCCACGGCGGCAATCCTGATACTGGGTTTGGCCATGTGGATCTACAAACGCAACGTAGACCCCATTTACGCGCTGGACGCCTTCGACGCAGGCGAGCGGTTGCTCAAGAATGCGCGTTACTCGCAGGCCATCGTCTCCTTTGATCGGGCCATCAGCTACAAGTCTGACTTTGCCGAAGCCTATACGATGCGCGGTCGCTCCAACATCGCGTTGGCGAGACCGGTGGCCGCAATTCCGGATTTCACCAAGGTGATTGAGCTTCGTCCCAAAGATCCGCAAGCATGGCTGGACCGCGGCTCTGCCCATATGACCTTGCTGGAATGGCCGGAGGCCTTGGCCGATTTCGGCCACGCCCTCGAACTGGACCCGAAACTAGCGTTAGCGTACAACCTGCGCGGTAGTGCGGTGCGCGCCATGGGCGATCCCCGCAAGGCTGCTGCTGATTTTGACCGCGCGGTCGAACTGCTGCCCAATATGGACAACATCTTTCAGCGCGGGGCCACCTACCAGATTTTGGGGCAACACGAAACCGCGATCGCCGACTTCAGCCGCGTGATCAGCTTTGAACCGGGTAGCGCACAAGCCTATTTCGCACGCTCACAGTCGTTCCGGGCATTGGGCGACAACGCGGCCGCGGATCGCGACCATCGCACAGGCCGAATCCTAGACGGTCGGTAACGCGACCTCAATCGCGGGATTCGCCAGTTCCTCTTCAAAGAACCGGTCCACGGCATCCACAATCGGCTGAGCCTCGTGGAGCGTATAGATTTGAGCCCGCAGTTTGGATCCATTGCGCACCCCGTGGGTGAAATACGTCGCGAACTGCTTCATCTTGCCCACTCCATCCGCCGAACCCCGATCGACCAGCATCGAGTAGTAGAGCCGCATGATGTCGTAACGGTCTTGCTCCGATGGGATCTCATAGGCGCCCGTTTTGACGTAGCTCTCGATCTGGCGGAAAATCCACGGATTGGACGAAGCGGTCCGCCCCACCATTACCGCGTCGCAGCCGGTTTCCTTGACCATGCGTACCGCATCCTGCGGCGTTACGATGTCACCATTACCGATGACAGGGATCTTCACCGCAGCCTTGACCTCGGCAATGCGCGTCCAATCGGCGAATCCCGCGTAACCTTGCTCGCGAGTGCGGGGATGCAGCGCTACGGCGGCCACGCCGCAATCCTCGGCGAGTTTGGCCATTTGCACGTGTACCAACTCCCGATCGCTCCAGCCCGCCCGGAACTTCATCGTCAACGGAATATTGATCGCCCCGCGCACTTTGCGCAGCAACTCTTCCACCAGCGGTAAGTCCCGTAGTAAGCCCGAACCACCGTTACAACGTACGACTTTCTTGACCGGGCAGCCGAAGTTGATATCGATAATGTCGAAGCCCTGATCCTCGCAATAGCGAGCGGCGTCGGCCATCACCTCGGGATCGGCTCCGAATAACTGCGCCGAAATCGGGTGTTCTTCCGGATCGAAGTGGAGGTAACGGAATGTCCGGGTCGGCTTGCCCGATTTGGAGAATGACCTGGCTGTCGCGACGATCCCATGGGAACTGGTGAACTCCGTCATGATCAACCCGCAACCCGACTGGGCACGAATCAGCCGCCGGAACACTGTATCGGTCACACCCACCATGGGCGCGAGTACGGTGGCTGGCTGAAGCTTGATAGGTCCGATCTGAAACGACTCTGGGAACATCTATCTTCAGTGTAAACCCGCGGCAGCGCTGTCAGCGCGCCGATCTTCCCCCCAGCTCCCCCCGGGGTTCGGGGCCCATGCCCCACCAAACAGCGCGAAATAACCCACTCCCACCGAACTTCTCAACGCCAACCCGTCAGAACTTCGGCATTCATCGTGCTAATAACTTTGCATGACCAAGAGAATCAGCATCGCAACACTCGAAAGCATTGCAGGAAAGAAAGGGCCTTGCCTCACGGTAGTGGTGCCAGACCATCATCCGGGTATGCCCGAAGCGTCCCAACGTAACCATATTCGAACACTGGTGAAGGCGGCCAAGCAACGGGCTGTTGCGATTCCGACGGCGGCGTGGCCCCCTGATTTTGAGAATCCTCTGGAAGAACTTGCGACCTCCCTTCCCACGGGCGGCGGGCCGGGGCTCGCCATCTATCGCACTCCGGATTCCCTCGAGTCCTTTGCCGTAGAGGGCGATTCCGCCAAGGCAGTCCTCGCCAGCCATCCGTATGTGATGCCGCTACTGACTCCGGCCTACGCCACGCACAATCTAGTGGTTCTGGGTCTCAGCAGCAAACATCTGAAATTGCTCGAATACGTGGATGGCGCCTGCAAGCAGATCGACCTACCGGCGGGAATTCCCACCAGCATGGCAGTCGTGGGCCAATCTCATAGCGGCGGCGAGCAGGGTGAGAACCGGACACCGGCCGGTTCCAGCGCGGGTAACATGGCTGGCGTGCGCTTCGGCACAGGCGGAGCTCGCGAGACGGCCCGTGAAGCGATGGAGCACTATTGCGCCCTGATCGATCAAGGCTTGCGGCCGATGCTCCACAACCGGCCCCTGCTGCTGATGGGCGTTAAGGAAGAGATCGCGGCCTACCGGCGCGTCTCGCACTACGACTTCCTCATGCATGCCGAAGTGGACGGCAACATCGAGACCTTCACACCGGCACACATCGCGACACTCGCATCCAAGGCGGCATTAGGGGAATACCAGCGTTTGGGAGAAAGAACGTACGCCGATTTCCGGGAAATGCGCGACCGCGCACGCACCGCCAACGATGCCCACGAAGTCCTGAAGGCAGCGGCCGCCGGCCGGGTTCACAAACTGGTCGCACGCGGAGGCACCGAATTACTTGGGCCCTTGGACGCGGATTTGAACAACGCACACCTTCCCAGTGAGGATCTGGTGAACGCAGCCGTCGTCGAAACTCTGCGCCACGGTGGCCAGGTATATCTGCTGCCGGCGGAACAGATGCCCATCACCGAATCGGTGTGCGCCATCCTGCGTTACTAACACCCTAAGAGGAGGTTCTCGTCATGACCGTTGGAAAACTCTGTGCAAGAAACGTGGCTACAGGCACCCGGAGCACAACCGTACTTGAGGCCGCGAAACAAATGCGCCACCGCCACGTGGGAGACCTCGTGGTGGTGGAGGGGAACGCTCCGGTCGGCGTCGTAACCGACCGCGACATCGTCATCAGCGTGGTCGCCACCGGACTCGATCCGGCGGTGTTCACGCTGGGGGACCTCCTTCTGAAAGACGCGATTACCTGCACGGAGGACCTGGATGCCACCGCTTGCCTGCAACAAATGCGGACCCACGCGATCCGCCGCATGCCGGTGGTGGATAAGAACGGTATCCTAGTGGGCATCATCACAGTCGACGACTTGTTGCGCATGCTGGCCGGGGAACTTGGCGAAGTCGCCAAACTCATTGAGCGTGAACAGGTGGTGGAGATGAAGACGCGCGTGTAAGAACGGACCCTTTGAATCTGGAACATTCTGCCATTCCAAAACGCACTGCTATTTGGATCACCTTCGGGATACTTGCGGCGGTGACCGGCTACGCGGCCTTTGTCATCACTCGACCGTACCTGGAAGCTCTACTGGCAGGCGCAGCTTTAGCAACTATCTTTTACCCGCTGCACGTCCGGCTGCATAGGCATGTCCGTCGACCGTCCCTGGCAGCTCTCATATCAACTTTGCTGGTCGTACTCACCGTCATCGCCCCCATCGTCTTGGTGATCATGACGATCACGCGTGAGTTGCAGCAGGCCTACCATGCACTGGGTCCCGGTGGAGTCGGCGACGGTGCGAGCAAACTCTGGCTATGGGTCGATAGTTACGCCGCCCGTTTCGGAGCCGGTCCTGGAGAGCTGCAGCAGATGGCCGAAGGTCGCCTACAGGCCGCGGGAGCCGCTCTATTGCGTGGAACTGTGTCGGCCGCAGGCGTGGCTACCGGGGGCGTACTCCAGGTAATCGTCGTCGTCGGAGCGTTTCATTTTTCCCTGCTCAACGGGGCCTGGCTGCACGAGCAAACGCTCCTCCACTCTCCCCTGGGTCCCGTACGGACACAGACACTGCTCGAAACCGTACACCAAGTCATCCGGTCCAGCTTCTATGGAGTTGTCGGGGTCGCAGCGGCGCAAGGAACGTTGCTGGGCTTAGGCGCCTGGTTCGCCGGACTCCCCATCCCCGCACTTTGGGGCTTGGCCGCGATGGCTGCGTCGGTTCTGCCGTTGGTCGGCTCGGCGCTGGTCTGGATACCGGGAACCATCGTGCTTCTGGTGCAAGGCAAGATCGGAATGGGGATCTTCTTCCTTGTCTGGGGAGCCGCGCTGGTCGCCAATGTGGACAACCTGGTGCGCCCGCTCATCATCATGGCGAGCATCCCCGTTAGCGGACTGCTGGTCTTCATCGCCATCCTGGGCGGCATCCAGGCATTCGGCCTTATTGGCCTCTTCGCTGGACCCGTCACTCTAGCCCTTGGCCTCGCATTGCTCGATATGCTGCGGGAAGAAATGCAAGCCATCAAGGTCGACAGCTAAAATGAACCCTCCTCCCTGGCACGGAATGTCCATTGAGGAGGTGCAAACGCATCTCGAAACGGATCTCAGTGTCGGCCTGGCACACGACGAAGCCTCGCGGCGCCAAGCCAAACACGGCCTGAACACCATCCGCGAGGCCAAACCCAAAGGCCCTTGGCGCATCCTGGCAGCCCAGTTTTCCGATTTCATGATCGTTGTCCTTCTGGTCGCCGCCGTGATCGCCGGCGTATTGGGCGAACCAGAGGATACCGTCGCCATTGCGGTCATCGTGATGCTCAACGCCTTGATCGGTTTCGTGCAGGAATACCGAGCGGAGCGGGCTCTGGCTGCACTGCGGCAACTCGCCGCGCATCAGGCACGCGTTCTGCGCGGTGGCGAGATCCTGATGCTGCCGGCGCTCGAACTGGTCCCCGGCGATGTCGTGCTGGTGGAAGCCGGGAACCAGGTCCCCGCCGATCTCCGCATGGGCGAGGCCGCGCAGCTTCGCATCAACGAATCCGCCCTCACCGGCGAAAGTCACCCCGCCGAAAAACACACCGCCGCGCTGGAGGCCGAATCGTTAGGCGACCGCAAAAGCATGGCCTTCAAGGGTACGCTGGTCACCTACGGACGAGGCCGTGGAATCGTGGTCGCCACCGGCATGCAGACCGAACTGGGCCGCATCGCCGAGTTACTCGAACAGCGCGTGGACGTAAAGACCCCGCTGCAAGAGCGGCTCGCCCATTTCGGCCGCTACCTGGCCTTGGCCGCGCTCGGTATCTGCGCCATTGTCTTCGCTGTGGGTGTGGCGCGTGGGGAGCCGCTGGTGCGGATGTTCCTCACTGCCGTGAGTCTCGCGGTCGCAGCCATCCCCGAAGCTCTGCCCGCCGTAGTCACCATCACGCTGGCTCTGGGAGCGCGCCGCATGTTGAAAGCGCGCACGCTGGTGCGCCGGCTACCCGCGGTGGAAACGCTTGGCTCGGTCACCTACATCTGCTCCGATAAGACCGGCACCCTGACGGAAAACCGCATGACGGTGACCGAAGTATTCTCACCCTCAGAAGACAAGACCCTGCTCTACACGGCACTGGCCCTCAGCAACGACGCGGCCCGCGACTCGCAGGGCGTCGTAACGGGCGATCCTACCGAAACCGCGTTACTCGAAGCCGCACTCGCCGCCGGATACGACAAAGCAGTGCTCTCTTCCACTTGGCCGCGCGTCGCCGAATTCCCCTTCGATTCCGAACGCAAGCGCATGACCACCGTTCACGCGTCGCCCTCGGGTACGGTCGCCCTAATGAAAGGTGCACCGGAGTCCGTGCTGAGCTGCTGCACTGAGCAATCGCCCGAGCCAATCCTCGCCCGCGCTGGACAGATGGCTGCGCGAGGCTTGCGCGTGCTCGCAATCGCGCAGCGACGCTTGCAGAAAGTTCCCGCAGACAAAGACGTCGAAACCTCGTTTGAATTTCTTGGACTGGTCGGCCTCATCGACCCGCCTCGTTCCGAAGCCCTCGAAGCTGTGCGACTGTGCATCGAGGCCGGCATCGCCCCGGTGATGATCACCGGAGACCATCCCGCCACCGCGCTCGCCATCGCAGTCCAGCTGGGCATCGCTAGCTCCAAAGATCACGCCCTTACGGGAACGGAAGTGGCCGCCCTTAGCCAAGAAGCTCTCGACGACCAAGTGCATCGCGTTCGCGTCTACGCCCGCGTCGACCCCGCGCAGAAAGTCCGTATCGTTGAAGCGCTGCAAAGACGCGGCGAATACGTGGCCATGACCGGCGACGGCGTGAACGACGCCCCCGCGCTGCAGCGAGCCGACATCGGCATTGCCATGGGACTCGGCGGCACCGACGTCGCGCGCGAGGCGGCCGATCTGGTCTTGCTGGACGACAACTTCGCCACCATCGTCGCCGCCGTGCGCGAAGGCCGCCACATCTTCGATAACATCCGCAAGTTTGTGAAGTTCGTGATGGCCAGCAACTCCGCCGAAATCTGGACCATCCTCCTGGCGCCCCTCTTGGGCCTCCCCGTGCCCTTACTACCGATCCACATCCTGTGGACCAACCTGGTCACCGACGGACTCCCCGGCCTCGCGCTAGCGGCGGAACCAGAAGATCCATCCATCATGCAGCGCCCTCCCCGCCCGCCAAGCGAAAGCCTCTTCGCGCATGGCCTTTGGCAACACATGCTGTGGGTCGGGCTGCTGATCGCCGGACTTTCGATCTTCTCGCAGGCGTATGCCATCCGCACCGGCTCCACCCACTGGCAGACGGTTGTATTTACGGTGCTGACGCTTTCCCAGATGGCCCACGTTTTAGCAGTGCGATCGGAAACCCACTCCCTATTCCGCCTCGGCCTCTTTTCCAATCCCGCCTTGTTGGGAGCAGTGACACTTACCGTCGTGCTTCAGCTAGCAGCCATCTATATGCCGGCCTTGCAACACATCTTCAAGACAGCTCCCCTCTCCGCCCCCGAACTAGGACTGGTCGCGCTATTATGTTCGCTGGTCTTGCTGGCAGTGGAATTTGAAAAGTGGCTGATTCGCCGCCATGGCCTCTACCAGTGAGTTGTGGCCTTAGACGTGCTACTTTCTAACCCAGGAGATCGCAATGCTGCCCTTTCGCAAAATCATTTTCCCCGTCGACTATTCTGATGCCTGCCGAGCCATCGTTCCCTACGTAAAGAACGCAGTGCAGCATTTTTCAGCACAACTGACGTTGATCCACGCCTATGGGCCGGAAGGCTTGTCCTTCGTCGACCTGCCCATGGCGAGTCCCGATCTCCCCAAGCAAGTGCGCGAATTTGAGCAACTGCGCCTGAGCGATTTCGCGCAAGAGGTCTTTCCCGGCATCGAAACAGACTGTTTCGCGGAACTGGGCGAAGCCGGTACCGTCGTGGAAGGCATCTTTAAGCGCCATGGCGGCGATCTGATCATGCTGCCCACCCATGGCCGCGGTCCCGTGCGACGCCTCATGTTGGGCTCGGTGACCACCAAGATCCTGCATGATGCCAGTTGCGCCGTTTGGACCGCTACGGGCAAGGCATCGGGCGCGCACAAACCGGACTACAAGTCCATCGTCTGCGCTGTGGATGAGAGCCCGGAAGCGCTCAGCGTCATCACCGCAGGTGCCGCACTCGCCAAGTCGTATGGCGCGAAACTCGCCGTCGTGAACGTGCTGGGCCTTCCGCCCATGAGCATGGAGATCGACTACGCCGCCATCCGTAACGATCTGCAACTGGCAGCCCAGCAGAAACTGCGCGAGACGATGGCAAGCCTCAAGATCGATGCACCCCACGCCGTGATCGAAGGCAACATCGCCAACGCTCTGCATGATTGGGCGGGTACTCACAACGCCGATTTGTTGGTCACCGGCCGCGGCCACGCCCAGGATGGACTGGGACGGATCTGGTCGAATCTCTACTCCATCGTGCGTGAATCGCCCTGCCCCGTGCTTAGTATCTAAGCAGCGCGGGTTTCGCCGGATCTGCTGCATCCGCCGGATACAGAATCACGCGCGCGTCCAGCGCGATCAACTGCTCCGGCGATGCCAGCAAGGGATTGATGTCGATCTCTTTGATCCACGGCTGTTCCACCACCAGTTGACTGAAGCGGACCAGGATCTGACTAAGGGCGGTCAGGTCCACCGGCTTCCGCCCACGCACGCCCTTCAGAGCCTTGTATGTTTTCGTCTGCTCGATCATGCGCTGAGCCAACGACGGGGTGAGTGGGGGCAGGCCGATCGAGCGATCCTTATAGACTTCCACCAGGATTCCGCCTCCACCGAATAGCAGCACCGGTCCGAATTGCGGATCCGCGCTCGCACCCAGGATCAATTCGTAGCCGTCCACACGAACCATGGGCTGCACCGTCACGCCCAGAAAATCCGGATCTTTGACCGCGCCACGAATCGCAGCATAGGCCTCGCGCACCGCGGCTTCATCTTTCAAGTTCAGCCGCACGCCGCCCACGTCGGTCTTATGCGTGATCGTCTCCGAATGCAGCTTCACTACAACCGGGTACCCAAATCGAGCCGCCGCAAGGGTGGCCTCATCCGCCGAGGTTGCGATCTCCGTCGGCACGGTCGGAATCTCATAAGCCGCCAGCAACTGCTTGGACTCGGCTTCGGTCAGCAACGTGCGCCCGCGTACGCGCGCCTTTTCAATCACCGGATGCGTCGGAACCGGCTCGCGCGCAATCTCAGCGACCTCTTCCAACGCTCGCAAGTTCGCGCTATGCCGACCCATCGCCTGAAACACACGCGCCGCCGCGTCCGGATACCGATACGTCGGAATCCCCGCCGCGTTCAGCAACGCTTCACCCGCCTCAATCGCCACGCCGCCCATCCACGATGCGATCACCGGTTTGCCCGGCAGCTTCGCGTACTTCGCGACCTCGCGCGCCACCGCCGTCGGATCGGTCATCGCCTGCGGAGCCAGCGCCACCAACAGTCCATCCGCCGATGGATCTTGCGCCGCGATCTCAATCGCCTGCGCATACCGCTCATGCCCGGCGTCGCCCAGAATATCGATGGGGTTGTGCTTGCTCCAATGCGGAGGCAACACCGCGTCCAACTTCGCGACGGTCTCTGGAGCCAACTCCGCCAGTTCGCCGCCCGCACCCAGCAACGCATCCGTAGCCAGCACCCCCGCGCCGCCCGCATTCGTCACCATCATCAAACGTGAACCCCGCGGACGAGGTTGCTTGCCCAAGGCCTCGGCCAAGTTGAAGAGTTCCTCAATGGTGTCGACGCGCAAAATGCCGCATCGCTCGAACGCCGCATCGAGAACATCATCCCGACCGGTGAGCGCCCCCGTATGCGATGCCGCCGCCCGCGCCGCTGCTTCCGTACGTCCTGGCTTCAGGACAATGATCGACTTCGTCCGCGCTACCTTGCGAGCCGCTGCGACAAAACGCCCAGCATCCGGCACCGATTCCATGTAAGCAATAATGCAGCGCGTATTCGGATCGTCGCCCAGGTACTCAATCAGGTGGCCCCACTCGACGTCCGCCATGCTGCCGGTCGAAACGAACGCGCTAAACCCGACCTTCTCCTGCTGGCTCCAATCCAGAATCGCGGTACACACCGCCCCGCTCTGACTGATCAAGCCCACATGCCCCGGCCGAGCCATGGACGCCGCGAACGTCGCGTTCAAGCCGTGATGTGGACTAATCACACCCACGCAGTTCGGCCCCACAATACGCATCCCCGCACCTTGCGCGATTTCCAGGATCTCCTGCTCCAGCGCGACTCCGGCCGGACCCGTTTCGCGGAACCCGGCGCTGATAATCACCACGCCGCGCACACCTGCCTTCGCGCAGTGCCGCACCGCGTCAGGAACACAAGGGGCAGGAATCACGATCACCGCCAGGTCGACAGGTTCGCCAATCGCCGCAAGATCGGGATAACAGCGCGCGCCTAACACAGAGGAATGTTTCGGGTTCACCGCGTACAGCGCACCTCCGAACGAGGTGGCCTGGAGGTTGGCGAAAATCGCCCTCCCCACACTATCCGGTTTCTCCGTCGCGCCGATCAACGCAACGCTACGCGGACGAAAGAATACATCCAGCGTGGAACTACCCAACGACGTTTGATTCACTACTCGCTATTCTAAGCTGCCAGCGGCATTGCCTCGGGAGCAACAATCTCGGTAGTGATCTTTGGAGGGCTCAACAACGTGTTGTGGATCAAACAAGAATGGACGGCCTTCAGCAATCCTTCGCGATGGCGCGCATCTAAAGCCTGGGGGTATTCGACGAAGATCCGCAGATCGTCCAACCGCGCGGGAGCCTTCGCCTTTTCCGCCGTCACTCGTATGCGCAATCCCTGGGTCGGCAGGTTCCGGGCCTTCGCGTACTGCGCGGCATAGTAACCAGCGCACGTACCGAGCGATGCCAGGAAGAACTCCGGCGGGGTCATGCCTTCATCGAAGCCGCCCGCTTCCACCGGCTGATCGCAATACACCGTATGGTTCCGCGCCTTCACTTCAAACTGGACGTCCCCTAAGTGATTGATAACGACTTCCATAGCTTGCTCCTATCAAGGAGATGCACTCTTCCTCCATTGGTGACACGATGAAAGAGTGAACACTTTAGACGAATCGCAGCTCGCCCGCGAATTGCTGCACGGAAGCCCCGCAGCCTTCGACCGCTTCGTCGATACCTACAACAACAAGATCTTCCGCTACAGCTACACGATGTGCCGTCAGCGCGAAGATGCCGAAGAAGTGGCCCAGGAAACGCTTTTGAAAGTGTTTCAAAATCTGGACCAACTCCACGATCCCGAGCGCCTGAAACCCTGGATCTTCCGCATTGCGAAGAACGCCTGTTTGATGAAACGCCGCAAGAGCGTGTTCGCGCCCAAGACCGAATTATCGCTAGACGAACTGAAGCCCTCGAAAGACGGTGGCGACGGAAAGAGCATCGAAATCGCGGACTGGTCGCTCCGCCCCGATGAATTGGCTGAGAACTCCGAACTCCGCCAAGCCCTGGACCGCGCCGTAGCCGAACTTCCCGATATCTACCGCGCCGTGTTCCTTTTGCGCGACGCGGAGAATCTTTCCACTGAAGACACCGCCGAGATTCTCGACATCTCCACCGACGCCGTCAAGACCCGTCTCCACCGCGCGCGCCTCGCGTTGCGCAAACACCTCGATGAACACCTCCGCAGCACGAAAGGGGTCTCCGCCTAATGCAAAACCGCGACTGCTCCACCATCTTCGCCCTGCTCTCGGAGTATCTCGATCACGAACTCCCGCCAGCCGATTGCGAAGAATTAGAGCAACACATCCGCTCCTGTGAACCGTGTGTTGCGTTTGTCGACAGCTTGAAGAAGAGCGTCGCGTTGGGCCAAAGGTATACTCCGAACGCCGAGCCTCCACCGCTGGCCCCGGAAGTAAAGCAGTCGCTCAAAGAAGCCTACGAACGCATGCTGGCCGCACGCGAGAAGAAGTGAGCTACAGCGCAGCCTGGTAGATCTCCAGCGCCGACGCCACGTCGAACGGACGCGGGTTGAACTTGCCGGTCCACTGCTTGCCCGCCTCGTCCGCCAGCCGATGCAGAGCCTCCGCTGGAACGCCCGCCTCGCGTAAATTCCCAGGCAATCCGGCCAACTCCCGCAGCCGCCGCAAGCGAGCCGGTAGATCGCCGCGATACAGCTCCTCGTACCGGGCCGCGGCCGCAGCCATGTTCCACTCCACCACGCTCGGCAACATCAGCGAAATCGCCACGCCGTGCGACAGACCATAGAACGCGGTCAATGGATACGCACACGCATGGGCCGCGCCCAGCCCCGAATTCTCCACCGCCAGCCCGCCGAAGTGCGCACCGATGAGAAGGTCGCCGCGAGCCTCCAGATCTTTAGGATTCGCGATCATGCCGTCCAGCCCAGAGTTAATCAGCCGCCACGCCGAGCGCGAGAAACAATCCGACAACGCAGTCTGCCGCGTTGTCACCAACGTCTCCAGAGCATGCGAAAGCGCATCGAATCCTGATGAAGCCGCCAGCCCCGCCGGTTGCGATACCGTCACCTTCGGATCCAGCAGCGCCACTTGGAACACAGCCTTACGATCCCCACACGCCATGCGCGTGCCTGTCTCCGTATCCGTGATCGTTGTATACGACTGCGCCTCGCTACCGGTGCCCGCCGTCGTCGGCACCGCGATCATCGGCAACAACGGTTGCGCGGCCTTGCCGTAACCCCAGTAATCGCGCATCTTGCCGCCGTTGGTCAGCAGGAAGTTGATCGCCTTGGCGCAGTCCATCGAACTGCCGCCGCCCACCGCCACAATCAAATCGATGCCATGCGGAGCCGCGAAGTCCCGACCCGCCTCCACCATCGCCGAATCCGGATTCGCCTTGAAATCGTGGAACGCATGCACCGCCATGCGTCGCGCCTTCAGGGATCGCGCGGCTTCCTGCACATAACCCGCGTCGACCATTCCCGGATCGGCCACCAGCAGGCAACGTGAGCCGCCGAACTCCCGCGCTATTTCGCCGAGCCGTGTAAACTCTCCTGCTCCAAACAACACTCGCGTGCGGGGACGGAAATCAAACGGGTCCATAGGTGTATTCGATCAGGATACACCCAGCAGTTTCTTCACGCCGTCCACGCACAAAATCGCCACGTGCCCCGAGGCCGGCTGCAATCCGCCCAACGCGTCTGCGATCACCGAAGGAGTCATCGCTGTCAATTCCGCTCGCGACTTTCCGTTCATCCATTCGGTGAGTGCCGAACCCGCCGCAATCGCCGCCGTGCAGCCACGCACCTGATAGCGAACTTCCGCCACACGATCGTCCTCAAAGCGAGCCGCTAGCCGCAGCATGTCGCCACACGCCGGATTGCTCACATCGACGGTGACCGCGGGCGCCCCAAGCTGCCCCACGTTACGAGGATTCTGAAAATGTTCCAGCAACTGCTCTGAATGCAAGGCCACGCTCTAGCGTACCGTCCTATAGACCAAAGTTTCCCCGCGCATGTTACGTGAACTCCCCGGAGCCTGAATCATGCCGTCCGGCGTAACGACAATCCTCGTCCGCCCCGCGAACGTCAGCCCCGCCAAACTCTCCAACCGAGCATTCACCGTAGCGTGTCCGCCCTTCCACTCCAGCTCTTGAAACTGAATCCCCAGCGTGTAGGAACCGGCCGACCGGTCCAGCAAGATCACACGCCCTTTCGCGATCGCACCCTTGGCAACGATCTTCTCTTTCCCTCGCTTCATATCCGACCGCAACACCGCCGTCACAGCATCCCCCACCGCCGCGCGATCTAAACGAAGTTCGTTGCTAAGCTCCAGCGTCATCGAAACATTCGCGGGCAACGCAACCTCCACGACCACAGGAGCCTCCGTCACATCCACCAACTCCGCATCGTCGAAGATCAGCGAACTCTCGCCGGTGAACTTCCGGCATCCCGAAAACCGCACGCGGTTCCGGCTGATCGAATCCTTACTCGTCATCCGCAGCACGCTCTCCACCGGCAGCAGAAACGCTTCATCCCCAATCAGCACCCGAGCGTAATCCACCCGATCCTCAGTCGACGTCAGCCCCAGTTCCGCAGGAATGTCATCCGCGAAAATCTCCAGCCTGCGCAAATCCGCTTCGGCCGGATCCACATACATCGACCCATGAAAGCCCACCACCGCCTCGCGCCCGCTGACGCTCAAGTGATACCCGCTGCGCGGCGCGCGCACGCGAAACTCGTAGCGCAGCATCCGCATCCCCAGCACCGACTCTTCCCCCCGATATTCAAAATCCGGGCCGCCCGATGCCGAGAACAACATCCGCGCATAGATCCCGTAATTCCCGTTGCCGAACATCCCCGTGGAAACCAAGTCGCGAATGTCTTTGTCCTCGAACTGCTTCGCCCCCGGCCACGCAAACATCTCTTTGCCATCCACCAGCGCCACTTCGAGTCGTAGCGTATCGTCCACCTGCGCGCCCCCACCCGGAGCCTGCCTCGTCCGCTCCACCGTTTCCAAACAGGTGTAGTTAGGCTGGTTGAGAAGTAGGTCGAGCATCTTCTCCCGCACCTCGGCCAGCAGGTTCGTCTACGGCCGCAAGTTCGGCAACTGCGCCCAAGCGCAGGACACCGTCACCAACAGGAATGCCAGCCGACCCATTCGCATCCATTATAGGAAGCGCTATTGTAAGAATTGTAAAAAGGCGCGCCCCCCAGCAACCTTCCCCGTCGGGGAAAGCGTCAATACTTATGATGAAACACCATGCCATCCTCGCGGTTACTGCTACGCTCAGCCTAATCCTCGCCGTTGCGGCGTTCCCGCAAGCGGGCGGCGGTCAAGCCCAAGGCGGTGGTCAAGGCCGCGCCGGACAGCAAGGTCAAGCTCAACAGCAACAAGCCACGCCCGCGCAGCCGCCCGGTTCCATGACCGGACAAGTCGTCAGTTCCACTACCGGCGAGCCCTTGCGAAAAGTCACGCTCTCTCTGCGCCCCCAAGGGCGTGGCGGCACCCCCGCAACCGCGACCTCCGATGCCGCAGGCAACTTCCGCTTCACCACCGTCGACCCAGGAACCTATACGCTGACCGGTGAGCGAGCCGGCTACGTCCGCGCAGCCTATGGCGAAGACCGCGTCGGCGGCCAGGCCCGCCCCATCGAAGTGACCACTGGCAAAGCCACCACTAGCATTCAAATCAAACTGCTCCCGCACAGCGTCATCGCCGGACGCGTCTACGATCAGGACGGCGATCCCATCCAGAACGCCAGCGTGCAAGCCATGCGCTACTCCTATCCCGGCGGCAAGCGTCAACTCAGCACTGTGCAACAAGCCACCACAAACGACTTGGGCGAGTTCCGCATCCCCGGCCTCGCACCCGGACGCTACTACGTCAACGCCACCGACCGTGGATTGCTCGGCGCAGTGCAAGCCCTGCTCCAAGGTGGCGGTGGTCCGGGCGGACCGGGTGGTCCTCTAGGCGGTCCAGGCGGCGGACGCGGCAATCAAGGTGGACGCGGCGCAATCCTCGACCAACTTCTCGGCGGCGGTGCCGATGCCAACCCCGAAGCCTACGTCACCACCTACTATCCCCGCGCCATCGAAGCCAACGGAGCCACACCCATCGACCTGGTCCCTGGCAGCGAAGCACGCGGCATCGACATCGGCCTGCTCAAAGCCCGCAAGTACACAATCACGGGCGTCGTCGAAAACATGCCCGCAGCTCCCGCGCAGCCGCAGAACGCGCAGCAGGGCAAGGGCAAACAAGGCAAGCAAGGCCCCGGTGGACCCGGCGGCATCAACCTCACACTGATCCCGCGCAGTTCTTCCCCGCAGCAGCCCGGCATCGCGAATATTCTGGGCGGCGGTGGCGCGGCACAAGTCAACGCGAACGGCACCTTTGAATTTCGTGGCGTCCAACCCGGAGCCTACTACCTTATGGCTCAGTCTCGCGGCCCGCAACAAGCCCAGCGCCTTTCCGCACGCGTCCCCATCGACGTCGGCAGCAGCGATCTCAACAACATCAAGGTTCGCCTAACGCCTCCGCTCGCGGTCACCGGCAAAGTGGCTCCCGAGAAGGCCGATTCGACCATCAACTTCACCAGCATCCGTCTCAACTTCACCGCCTCCGCGCCCCAAGGCCCCGGTGGTGGACGGGGAGGCCAAGGCCGCATCGACATCGCCGCCGATGGCAAGTTCCAAACCGAACTCGATGGCGATTCCTACAACGTCGAAGTCGCCGGAGCCCCGTCCGGCTACTATTTGAAAGCCGTCAAACTCTCCGGCCGTGAGGTCCCCGACAACGTGCTCGACCTGACCTTCAGCGGAGCCGCGCTAGACATCGTGCTTGCCAACGACGCAGGCAACATCACCGGCACAGTCCAAAAATCCAATGGCGACCCCGTACAAAGCGCGCGTGTCACTGCGGTGCCCATCAACGGCTCCGCCCGCCGCGATCTGTACAAGTCCGTGAACAGCGGCACCGACGGAACATTTACCATCTCCACCCTTCCTCCCGGCAGCTACAAACTCTACGCCTGGGAAGAAGTAGAAGCCAACGCCTGGATGGACGCCGACTTCCGCCGACCCTTTGAATCGCTGGGCACCAACGCCACCATCCGTGACGGCGCGGGTCCCAACGTAACGCTCAAGGTCATCGGGCGCGAACAAATGGTCCTGGCCGGAGTGCAGTAGTCGCCGCTACGGACGCAGGGCCTTCTTAAGCGAGCGCGAACCCGGTTCCGCCGTGTAGATGTTGCCCGCAGCATCAATGGCGATGTTGTGCGCGCGTCCGAACCCTTTCACAACCTCGACCACCTTACCGTCCTTCGCGATAGTCACTGTGCTGGCGTCGACATCGCCCACATACAGCGTGTCATCGGCCGCAATCGCCAGCCCTGACGGCTTGCTCAGACCCTTCCATTCGCCCAGGAACTTGCCATCCTGGTCCATGATCACGATGCGCTCATTTTCACGATCGGCGATCAACATGCGGCCTTTGGAATCGAACACGATCGCATGCGGCAGGTTGAATTCACCGGGACCCGCGCCCTTCGTGCCGCCGATGATCTTCAGAAACTTCCCGTTTTTATCGAACACCACGAGGCGCGAGTTGGCGTAGCCGTCCGTCACGTAGACGTTGCCGTTCGGCGCGAAGGCCACATCGCTCGGCCGGTTGAATAAATCCGTCGACGTGTTATCGCCCGGCACCTTACGTTTGCCCAGCGTCAGCAGCAGCTTGCCTTCGGGATCGAACTTGTAGACGACATGATCGGCGGAGTCGGTGGTCCAGACATTGCCGTCCTTGTCGAAGTCGATGCTGTGGGCCACGCTGTAGAGGCTGTTGTCTCCCCACGTTTTGACCACTTTGCCATCGGGGGTCAACTCCACCACGTTCGGCGCGGCACGCCGCAGCGCGAACATGTGTCCGTCATGGAACGTGATCGACGAGACCGCACCCCATTCCAACCCTGCGGGCAATTCGCCCCAATCACTCACGCGCCCCCCCGTCTGCGCCAGTGCGGCGACGGCGATTAAGCTCAGGCCAAGTCGTTTCATGAAGGCAGTATACATCGTCCGCTGCTGCTAGGAGGTCCATTATCCGTAACAGCCAGCAACATTACACGACAACGATTCAGCTGGCGGATTATGTTCAAGAATTGTTCCGGGAGATTCATGCACAGCAGGGGATGATCAACAAGCACGGGAACTGATTGATGAGGGCATAGCGACTTCATGTATTGTTTCGACAAGGTGGTAACCAGGACTCGTGGACGGGAAGAATTCATGAGCAACCGAGGCGGCCCTTTCGTCCGCAGCCCGGGAGCCGGCCTCACATTGTCTCGCTTGGCCGAGCAGGGCTCCGGCTTGAAGGAGGCGGTTGCCGGATCCCACGTACCCCTGCGTGGGAGACCATATCACCGAAGCAATCCGACGTGAGGAGAAATTGCACCTGCGGACGGGGTCGCTGAGTGGGCCGAGAATTGGTGAGATCTTTATAACTTCCTTATAGGGTGGGCCAGTATCTTAGCGAAGCCTTGATGCTCGGACGCGTAGTCTGAGGGCGTGGGGCACCGGCTTACAGCGAGTTCGGCTTGGCTGACGGACGGAGACACTGCCGCGGAGCAAGCTCCGCTGCGGATCTTCGTCGTTGATTCGGCTGGGCAGGATACAGCGGCTACGATTCGCGCGGCGGGGCGACTGGCGCACGGGTTGAACGCGGAGATCACGCTACTGGCGGCTGTTGAGGTTCCCCTTCCCCTCCCTTTGGACGAGCCGCCGGTTTCTATTCCCTTTCTTGAAGATCGATTGCGTGATGTGGTGCTCCGCTGCGGCGTGGCTGGGCGAGTGGATTTGCGCTTGTGCCGGGACCGGTTGGCGGCGATCCGGTGTGCCCTGCCCTGTGGGGCGATGGTGGTGCTAGGCGGGCGCGGGGGATGGTTCCGGGGGAGTGGAAAGCTGGGGCGGGTGTTGGTTCGGGATGGGCACAGGGTGTTCTTTGCGGGAAGGATTGGAAACCTATGATGGTTGACTCGAAGGCGGCGGCTACAACTCGGGTGGTGGTGGCGAGCACCGTGGCGTTGTCTTTCATCACGTTTTGGCAGGCGGCCGCGGTGGTGTTGAATGACTTGGCGTCGACGATGTTCTACATCGGCGGGATCACGGAGCAGGCGATCGGCAAGCCGGCTCCGTGGATGGTGCTGGCGGTGATGCTGTTCAGTTAGGTGGTGCGATCGATTTACATGGAAAGCTGCGGGATGTTCGTGCGCGGCGGCGTGTACGTGGTGGTGCGCGACAGCATTGGGCCGACGGTTGCGAAGTTGTCGGTGTCGTCCTTAGTGGTGGACTACATTCTTACGGGTCCGATTAGCGCGGTGGCGGCCGGGCAGTATCTGGGCCGCCTGATGAATGAAATCTCGGAGTATGCGGGTCAGGGATGGCGCACGGATCCAAATAGTTTCGCTGTATTTTTCAGCATCGTGGTGACGGGATATTTTTGGTGGAGCAATATTAAGGGCGTACCGGAATCAAGTCACAAGGCGCTGCGGATTATGCAGGTGACCACGGTCATGGTTGCCGCGTTGTTGATCTGGTGTCCGCTGACGTTGATTTTGAATGGAGGGGCGCCGCTGCCTCCGTTGCCAACTCCGTCAAATTTGCATCTGACCAAGGAGGCGTTGGGATGGCTGGATGGCACGATGTGGGCGCAGATGTCGTTCGTGATTATGATCGTTGCGCTGGGGCATTCGCTGCTGGCGATGAGCGGGTTCGAGACACTGGCGCAGGTGTATCGCGAGGTGGGGCATCCGAAGCTGAAGAACCTGCGGATCACGGCGAATATCGTATGCACCTATGCGGTGATTTGCACGGGCGTTATTTCGGTATTGGCGGTGATGATTATTCCGGATGCCCAGAGGCCGAGCTACTACGACAACATGTTGGGCGGGCTGGTGATGCATTTGGTGGGTCCGAATTTGTTGAAGCTGGGCTTCCATGTGTTCGTGGTGATTGTGGGCGTGATGATTCTATCGGGGGCGGTGAACACGTCGCTGATCGGGGTCAATGGCGTAATGAACCGGGTGGCGGAGGATGGAGTGCTGGTGGATTGGTTCCGTCGGCTGCACAGTAAATATGGGACAACGTATCGGATTCTGAACACGATGGCTCTCCTGCAGATCGCAACGATCATCGCTAGCCGGGGCGATGTTTTGTTACTGGGCGAGGCGTATGCGTTCGGGGTGGTGTGGAGTTTCGCGCTGAAGGCGTTGGGCGTGCTGGTGCTGCGCTATCAGCGGCATGATCAGGAGTACAAGGTGCCGATCAACTTCCGGTTCCGGGGGCGGGAGATCCCGGTGGGATTGGGTGCGGCGACGTTGACTTTGTTCTTGGTGGCGATCGCAAACTTGTTCACCAAGAAGATCGCGACGGTTTACGGAGTAACGTTCACGATTATCCTGTACACGCTGTTCATGGTTTCGGAGCGACTGAACGCTCGGAAGAAGAAGGAGCATCGCGCGGATCTGGAGAATTTCAATCTGGATCATCAGGCGATGCTTGGCGCGGATACACTGCGCGCGCGGCCGGGGTGCGTGTTGGTGGCGGTACGGGATCCACAGCGGCTGTCGCATTTGCAGAATGTTCTGCAGAAGACGAATCTACGGCGGAACGATATCGTCGTGCTCACGGTCCGCCAGATCTCAGCGGGCGCGGCGGAATACGATTTGCAAGAGGAGCAGGTCTTCGCACGGCCGGAGCAAGAATTGTTTTCGCACGTGGTGACGCTGGCGGAGAAGCAGGGCAAGACGGTGGAGTTGTTGGCGGTGCCATCGGTGGATCCGTTTGATGCGATGGTGCAGACGGCGACGAGTCTGCAAGCGTCGAGGTTAGTGGTGGGCGTGTCGGCTCGGATGGCGTCGGAGGAGTTGGCGCGGAGGATCGGGCTCGCTTGGGAGAAGTTGCCGCAGCCTCGGCATCCTTTCTCGTTGGAGATTCGGAGTCCGGACCGGGAGCCAGTGTTCGTGAATCTGGGACCGCATCCGCCGCGTTTGTGGCCGGAGGATGTGGATCGGCTGCATCGTTTGTGGCTGCGGCTGACGGTGGAGACGACACTGGGATCGAAGCTGCATCATCGGGACGTGGTCGGTGTGGCGTTGCGGAATCTGGAGCAGAGGCTGGATAGCGGCCAGCATGCGGAGATTCTGGAACTGGTGGAGCAAGAATCAAAGCTGCCGCACGCAGAGATGTAGCTCGCCTGCGCGTGGTAAGTTGGCGCTGTGGGGCATAGCTGGAAATCCTGGTTCTCCGCGTTCGCTGTCGTGGCTGGCGCAACGATCGTGGCGGTGGCCTTGCGTCCGTATCTTGCACCGGTGAACCTGGCGATGATCTACGTGCTGGGCGTGGTGTACGTTTCGGCTCGGGGGAGCCTCGCGACGGCTGCGGCGACGGCGCTGGGGAGCGTTGCTGCATTCGATTTCTTTTGCGTGCCGCCGTATCTTACGTTCGCGGTGACGGATTCCGAATACCTGCTGACGTTCGCGGGGATGCTGGCTGTGGCGGTGGTGATCAGCACGCAGACGGCCCGGATCAGGAAGCACACCGAGGCGGTGGCGGCTCGCGAGGCTCGGGCGGAGACGTTGTACCGGTTGTCGGAAGCGCTGGCGAGCGAAACACGCGTGTTCGAGGTGGCGCGCACGGCGGCGGCGCTGGCGGGGGAAGCGCTGTCGGCACAGGTGGTGATTTTCCTGCGCGAGGGCGAGTCGATTTCATTCCGGAGGCGTACCTCGGATCACTTGCCGGTACCGAACTCGGAGGAGTCTATCGCGGACTGGGTGTTTCGGCACGGCAAGAAGGCTGGCCGGGGCGTCGATGATTTACTCAACGCCACGGCTCTGTATGTTCCGCTGCGGGGGACGCTCAATGTGGTCGGCGTGATGGCTGTGGTGCCGACGGGGGCGGGGTTGGTCGATGTGAAGGAACGGGACGTCCTGATCGACTTGTTCGCAAGTCATATCGCGCTGGCGATGGAGCGGACGGCCAGCCAGAACGCGGCGGAGCAATCGCGCATCCAGATGGAGACGGAGCAGATGCGGAGCTCGCTGCTGAGCGCCGTTTCGCACGACCTGCTGACTCCGCTGGCGTCGATCACGGGTGCGGCGTCGACGGTGCGGCGGCAGGGGGAAAAGATCAGCCCGGAGATCCGGGGGGAACTGCTGGACAGTATTTCGGAGGAAGCGGAGCGGTTGAGCCGACTGGTGCGCAATCTGTTGGACATGACGCGCTTTGAGTCGGGGGCGATGGAGTTGCGGCGGGAGGCGCATCCGCTGGAAGAAATCGTCGGGACTGCCTTGCGACGGCTTGACACCTTGCTAAAAGGGCGCGCGGTAGTGGTCGAGTTACCAGAGACGCTTTCGTTGATCTACGGGGACGATGTATTGCTGGGGCAGGTGTTCGTTAATTTACTGGAGAACGCTTTGAAGTACACGCCGGCTGGGTCGGGGATTGAGATTACTGCTCGGGAGACGGAGGGGATGATGGAAGTCTCGGTGCGGGATCATGGTCCGGGGTTGGTCGCGGATCAGGGGAAGCACTTGTTTGAGAAGTTCTATCGGGGGCGCACCGGTGGAGCAGGAGGAGCTGGGTTGGGTCTAGCGATTTCGAAAGCAGTGGTGGAGGCGCACGGCGGGCGCATTGAGGCGTTCAACCATCCGGAAGGCGGAGCTGTGTTTCGCTTCACGTTCCCGACACGCTCCGTGCCAGTGGATCAACCAGCATGAGGGCGACCATTCTAGTCATCGAGGACGATCCGCAGATCCGGCGGTTCTTGCGCGCGACGCTGGTGGCGGAGGAATATCGGCTGTACGAGGCGGTGACGGCGGAAGAGGGCATGAATGAGGCGGCGGCTCGGCAACCGGATTTGATTTTGTTAGATCTGGGGCTGCCGGACAAAGATGGATTGGACGTGATTCGCAGAGTCCGGGAGTTCAGCAAGGCTCCTATCTTAGTGCTGTCGGCGCGCGGGCGGGAGAGCGATAAGATCGCGGCGTTGGATCTGGGTGCGGACGACTATGTCGCGAAGCCGTTCGCCATTGGGGAGTTGATGGCTCGGGTGCGGGCGGCGCTGCGGAGAGCTTCGGCGCTAACGCTGCCGGAAGCGGGCGGGACGACTCGGTTCGGGGATGTCGAGGTGGATCTGGAACGGCGTGTGGTGACGGTCCGTGAGGCTGAGGTTCATTTGACTCCGAATGAGTATCGGTTGCTGCAGGTGTTGTTGAAGAATGCTGGGAAGGTGCTCACGCAAAGGCAGTTGCTGAATGAGGTTTGGGGGCCGAACCAAGTGGAGCAGGCGCAGTATTTGCGGGTGTACGTGGCGCAACTGCGAAGGAAGCTGGAGCTGGATCCAGCGCGGCCCCGGTATTTGCTGACGGAACCGGGGGTGGGGTATCGGTTGGTGACGGAGGGTCCTGAGTAGGTGTTATCGCGTTACTTGGCCGAGCAGGGTTCGGGTTTGAACGCTGCGGTAGCGGCTAGCTTCTTGAAGTGGCTGCTGGTGATGAAGTCGGTGGTGAAGTTGGCGGGGTCGTGGACCTGGGTGGTGACCACCATCCACACGTCGTTATTGTCGGCGGTGTAAACGTCGTAGTATTCGGTGAGCACGGTGGCCGCGCTATAGGGGACGCCGTTCTTACGGACGTAGCCCGGTTTCAGGTTGGTGGTGACCACCTTGAGGTTGCCGCGTTTGGGGGCTCCGGCAGCGGTGGCCGCGATGTCCCAAGATGCTACGGAGGTGCCTTGCCAGGTGGGTTCAGTGGCGGCTGCAGGGGCATTGAAATTGAAGGCTCGGTTTTGGGTTCCGGCGGTGGCTTCGACTTTCAGCGTGGAATCGTCGGACCAGGATACGCGGATGGTGCCGGGCTGGCGCATGACGCCGGCGGCTCCGAAGGCTTTGCAGGCGTTGCCGGAGACTTCGTCGGCGGCGGGGTCCCAGGCGTTGGCGGCGGCACGGGCGGCGGCGGTCACCGGGACGCCTAACATTTGGCCCTTGGGCGGGGTCACCATGCGGAACATCCAGTCTTCGGTTACGACAGAGACCCAGGTGCCGGTTAGGTCGATGGGGGCTACAGACTGGGCGGTTTGTTTGGCCTTACCTTTAGCCGCGCCACCGCCTCCCTTGCCTCCTCCGCCTTTGCCTTGAGCGTGGGCGGGTTGGGTGGGGACGAGCAGCAACAAAGCGGCAGCGAACGCGGCTAGGGCTAGAGTGAAGCTGGCTTTACGCAAGGGTGAGGTCCTTTTTACTCAGCAACTACTTACTCAACGACTTCGCCGGGACGGGTGCCCCAACCGAAGCCATCAGACTTGCGGTGGAGGGTGACGAGCGCTCCGCGGTGATCGGCGGGGGTGCGGCTGGGGTTCATGGTGATGACCACTTCTTCGCCGGCCTTGAGGCTATCGCGTTTGATGTTTTGTTGACCGAGCGAACCGGCGCTGCGCCATTCGAGCGACCAGCGTTGCATGACACCCTTGTCATCCGGGGCTTCCACTTGCAGGAAGGAGTGCGGGTTACGGAGCAGCAACTGGAGGATCTTGCCATCCAGCTGCATGGTCTTGTTGCCGTCGTAGGTGGCTCCCAGGGAGTGGTGAGCGAAGGCGGCGATGGCCGAGAGCAGCAGCCCGGCGCAGAGGATCGTGAATGACTTGCGGGTCATGAGGGTCTCCTATTTCTTTTGCAGGCTCTTGTAGGTTGCTTCAATGAAGGCCGTGGGAGAGCCATAGATGCCGTCGTAGTCGAGAGTCGGTTTGGCGGCTTTGATCTGGTCGAGGGTGCGTCCCTTTTGCATCAGGTCCGCGATGCGGTCGCCGATGATTTGCACCATATTGCGATAGATCGCGACGTCGCCGGAATCCATGAGGCGGCCGTGGCCGGGAATCACCATGGTGCCGCCCTGGGCGCGGAATTCGGGGATGGCAAGGTCGAGGATGAAGTTGAGTCCAGCGAGAAGACCCTGGTAGGTGCCGCCCTTGGTGGTGTCGATCACCGGGTAGGCCGTGGGGTTCAAGATGTCGCCGGCGACGATGACGTCGGAGTAGCGGAAATAGACGAAGCTATCGCCGTCCGTGTGGGCATTGGGCTGGTAGAGGACTTCGACGCCTTCATCGTTGAAAAATTCGCTGAGCTTGTATTTGGCGACGTGAAAGGTATCGGTGGGCCACATGGAGGAATCGACCATGGTCTGATCCTTCGTCCCGGGCTTGTTGGCGCTCATCCGATTAAGGACGTTTTCGTGGGAAATGATGTTGGCCGAGGGGGCGACGCCGACGGGCGGGAAGGTCACGCCGAGGATTTTGGAATCCTTGGGGAGCTCCGCGAGGCGAGCGTTGCCGCCAGCGTGGTCGGCATCAATGGACGTATTAATGATGTAGCGGATGGGCTTGGGGCGCGCGGGGGAACTGATGCGCGCGTTGAGCGACGGACTGGACCAGCCGAAGGGCGATCCGGCGCAGCGCATGCCGAGGCATTTATTGGGCCCGGGCGAGCCGGCGACGCGGGTGGCGAGGTCGAGGGAAACTTTGAGGACGCGGTCGGCCATTTCCTGCTTGCCGGAGTCCACTAAGAGGATGCCGTCGGCGCCGACGGACATGGCGATGTTGCCTCCGGCTCCCACCAACATATAGATGTTGCCCTGGACGGGGAGAATGTGGAGGTTGGGGTCGGTGGAGAGTTCGACTTGGGCCAGAGCCACAGTGGTAATGGCTAGAAATAAGGCGATGCGTTTCATGCTTAAGATCACGACGGTGTGAATCGGCCCCCGCAAGATACTGTGGCACATAGGGTACGGTTTTTCAACTGCCGGGAGGCGGGGGTGGACTTTTGCGGACGAAACATTGAAATGATTGCAGGGGCGCGGGTTGCGGGCGCGGTGGGGGCAAAAAACTGGGCGGTGGGGACCTTTCGTGAGGCTCCGCGGGAATGGGGGTGAGTTTGGAGCAGGGCCTGGGAAAACATTATTAGCCGCGGATGAATGCAGGTCAACGCAAATAGACTTTTGGGGCTGGTTATCGCTGGATTGATCGGTGTTCACCGGCGGCCCAAAAGGAGTTATGGTGTCTGACACCGAATTCAAGAATAAACTGGTAGTCATGAAACTTGCATTTCTCATCGCGCTTCTGTCCGGTGTTGCGTTGGCGCAGTCAACTTATGTGGGCTCGACCGCATGCAAGACTTGTCATCCGGCGACGTATGAGCGGTGGAGCAAGACTCGGATGGCGAATGTGGTGCGGGATCCGAAGGCGCATCCCGATGCGATCCTGCCGGACATGTCGAAGCCGGATCCGCTGGTGAATTTCACGGTGGCGGACATCGCTTGGGTGTATGGCAGCAAGTGGAAGCAGCGGTACTTCACGAAGCGCGGGGATGACTACTATCCGTTGGGCGCGCAGTGGGATGTGAGCAAGCAGATATGGCGGGCGTATCTGGTGGCTCCGAACACGGACTGGTGGGTGAAGTACTTCCCGGCGGACAACAATCAGCGGCCTACGTCGCAGTTGTGCGATGGATGCCATTCGGTGAACTTCAACATTCAGACGAAGGCGGTGTCGGAGTGGAATATTGGTTGCGAGAAGTGCCACGGTCCGGGGTCGGCGCATGTGGCGAAGCCATCACAGGCAAACATCGTGAATCCTTCGCGACTGGATTCGATGCAGGCGACGAACGTTTGCATTCAGTGCCATTCGCAGGGGCAGCCGGTGACGAATCCGATCAACGGGAAGTATTACGATTGGCCGGTGGGTTTCCAAGTGGGGATGGACTTGAAGAACTTCTGGAAGCTGGAAGAGTTCAAGCTGGGCGAGCAGACGTTCACGCACTTCGCGGATGGGGCTGCGCATAAGAATCGGATGCAGGGAAACGATTTCGTGCAGAGCGCAATGTACACGCACGGCGTGGCGTGCAATAGCTGCCATGACGTTCACGGGACGGCGAACAATGCGGACTTGATCAAGCCGGCGAACACGTTGTGCTTGACGTGCCATGGTCCGACTTCGCCGAACGGTCCGCGGGGGGCGACGGTGCAAGAGCATACGCATCACGCGGCGGGCAGCGCGGGCAATGAATGCGCGGGATGCCACATGCCGAAGATCGCGCAGCAGATTGCGGATGTGAATGTGCGTAGTCACACGTTCAAGTTCATACCTCCGTCGGACACGGACGAGTTGAAGGTTCCGAACGGGTGCAATTCGTGCCATGCGGATAAGACGACGGGCTGGGCTCGCGAGCAATTGAAGGGGTGGGGGAATGTGTCGGCGTGGAGGGTGGCGCGGTAAGATAGGCCCATGTTTGGGAACGCTTTCACGAGTCTTACGCTCTGTTTGCTGGCCGTTGCCGGCACGATGTGGGGACAACAAGCCGACCCATGGCCGGGGAAGAAGAAGCTGCTGGCAATTGGGGATGGGCGAACGAGCTTCCAACACGATTCGGTCTCGCATGCTCTAGCGACCATCGAACGCTTGGGGCGGGAATCCGGCGTGTACGTCACCGTGGTCCGAACGGATTCGCAATTGATCACCAAGCAGGCGATTGAACGTCCGGCGCTAAACACCAAGAATCTGGACTTCTTCGATGCAGTGTTTTTCTTCGGCGCGGGAGCCGGGGATTTGAGTCCGCAGCAAATGCAGGACCTGTTGTCGTTCGTAAAACTGGATGGCAAGGGCTTCGTGGCAGCGCACACAGGGGACAATGCGTTCCAACAGTTTCCCGAGTATCGGGAGATGGTGGGCGGGTTGTGGAATCATCCGTGGACGAAGGCGGAGCAGTTGGTGGCGAAGCTCCCGGTCAATGTGGAGGCTCCCGATTTTCCGGCGATGCAGTCGCTGCCTCCGTCGTATTTCGTGATGGATGAAGCGGCGGTGCATCTGGCTCCGTATTCACGTGAGAATGTGCGGGTGCTGGCGAGCGTAGACATGAATCGCGTGGACCGGAGCTTGGCTCGGGATCCGAACGATAAGGACGTTCCGATTGCGTGGGCCAAGACGTATGGCAAGGGTCGGGTGTTCTATTCGACGCTGGGGCATTCCGACGAGTCCTGGGATAATCCGCTGGTGCAACGAATGTTTTTCGATGCGATCCGATGGGCGATGGGCTTGGTCGAGGGCGACGCTACGCCGCGGAAATAGGACGTATGAGACAGCGGATACTTCTCGGTGTGTTCGTGCTGACGGGCAGGCTGCTGGCCCAATCGCCCGCGAAGGATGATCACGCGGCGGAACTGGCGGCGATTAAGGACTATGCGCTCAACTATTCGGAGCGGCTGCCAAACTTCGCTGCGGTGCAAGTAGTCCGTCGCCAGGTGAAGCCTCCGTTGGGTGGTCGATTCACAGGTGGGGCGCGGGCACAGACGGATACGGTCGAGGAACAGATCAGTTACGTGGATCACCAGGAGTTACACAAGACTCTTACGGTGAATGGACAGAAGGTGAAGGACGGGAACACCGATCAGACCGGGATGTTTTCGCGCGGGGAGTTTGGGGCGCTGCTGGACACGTTGTTTCGGCGAGAGACGCGCGCGGAGTTCCAGTGGGATCGTATGGCTTCCATCGGCGGGCGGAAGATGCTGGTCTTCTCTTTCAAGGTGCCGCAGTTGCCGAACGGCTACGCCATCATGGAGGGGACGCGGACGCTAATCGTGCCGTACCAGGGATCGCTGTTCGCGGATGCGGAGACGAAAGCAGTGATGCGGATTCAAATCCGGTGCACCGACATTCCTTCGATCTCTGCGTATCGCGGGGTCGATCTCACGGTGGACTACAAGAAGATGCAGGTGGCGGGGCAGGAGTTCCTGCTGCCTTCGCAGTTCACTATGAATCTTAGGCGCCTGGATGCGGAGGTGACTATGGATTCTACGTATCGGGATTATAAGCGCTTTGCGGCGGATGCTACGATCATTTTCGAGGAAGAGCCTCAGTAGCCTGCAGCGAATCCAGGACCTGCTGGTAGGTTTCCGCAAATTCGCCGTTGAACTTTTCGCGCAGGCCGGATTGGGCTGCCCAGTCAAAGCGGCGGGCTGTGGCAGAGGCCATGATGGGCTCAATGCCGAGTTCTTCAAGCGTCTTGGCTACTTCATCCATTTCGCGGGCGCGGCGTTCGCCGTGGACTACTACGCGGCCCACCATGTAGTCGGCTAACTTCTTCCAATCGACGCCGGGGATGGACTCTTTGAGTGAGGCGAAGACGCGTTCTTCGGCTCCGTACTGCCCTGCCCCGAGCACGCATTCGAACAGTAGCGCTTCGATGCCTTTGTAGACGATGCTGCGGAACATCTTCACTGCAGCGGCGCGGCCGACGCGGTCAGTGGAGACGATCTCCATGCGCATGCCTAGGGGGGCGAAGATTTGCTGGAAGCGCTCGGCTCCGTGGGCTCCGAGTAACAGGGGGGCCTTGTGGCCGTAGGGCGGAATGGGGCCCATGACGGCGATCTCGCAGAACACGGCTCCGTTGGCGGAGGCTGCTGCGGCGACTTGTTCTTTCGCTTTCGGAGAGATGGAATTGAGATCGGCGTAGAGGTGGCGGGCGGTCAAATGCGGACCAGTTTGTTCGGCGGCACGCACGGCTTGATCGGCGGTTACGGCGGAGATGAGGATGTCGGCGGATGCGGCTAACGCGGCAGAGGAGTCCATCAACTTTAAGCCGAGCTCTTGCGCTCGCGCTTGGATCTTGGGGCCGCGGGCGGCATCGTTCGAATGGATGTCAAACGCGTAGATGTGAGGCACGCCTTCCGCGAGCAGGCCCTTCGCCATGTGATAGGCAGCTTCGCCGAAGCCCACGAAGCCTAACTTGTCAACCGTCATATACGTACAGGTTAACTCGCGAGGACGCTTGAAAACGTGGCATCCTCTTAAGAGTGATCCATCTATCCAGTGACAAGGGCGACCTGTTCGCCTCGGCATTTTCGTTCGCGCAGAAGCAAGTGCGCAAGCTTGTCGAAAAGCATCCGATGATGTACCCGCTCTACACGGAAAACGGAGCGTGGTCACAGGACGGCCCTGCGTGGACGCATTGGTGCGACGGCTTTCTGCCGGGCATGATGTGGATGTTTGTGAAGCACAGCGAGCCGGATTCAGCGGAGCGTACCTACTGGACCGAGAATGCGATCCGTTATACGACCCCGATTGAGGCACGGAAGAGCGATCGGGATGTGCATGATTTGGGTTTCTTGTTTTTCTCCAGCTACTACCGTTGGTGGCGGCTGACGCAGGACCCTGCTCATCGCGACGTCATGATCGAAGCCGGCAAAACGTTGGCGAATCGTTTCAAGGATAAGGGTCAGTACCTGAAGTCGTTCGTTGCGGACAATTCGTTGTTCATCGACATCATGATGAACGTCGGGCTGATCTTCTTCGCGGCGCGCGAAACGGGGGATCGGCGGTTGCGCGAGATCGCGATGCGCCATTCGCATACGACGCGCCGGGTGCTGGTTCGCGGCGATGGATCCACGGCGCAAGAGGGAATCTTCGATACGGACACGGGCGAGTTCCTGCGGCAGACGACGCATCAAGGCTATCGCGGCGATTCCTGCTGGTCACGTGGACTGGCTTGGTCGCTTTACGGATTCGCTACTTGTTACGAATTCAGCCGCGATCCGCACTTCCTGAACACAGCCGAAGCTTGCGCGGACTTTTACATTACGCATGCTCCGCCGGATGGGATCGCGCCGTGGGATTTTAACGCGCCTGCGGAGAATCGCATTTTGCCGGATACGTCGGCGGCGGCGATCTGCGCTTCGGGGCTGTTGTTGCTGTGCCGCTTAACGCCGGATCCGCTGAAGGGTCATCTGTATTGGTCGACTGCGGTCCACATTCTGAAGTCGCTGTGCGAGAAGCATCTCGCTAAGGGCGAACCCGGGTGGGAGGGCATCCTCCGCGGCGGCGTGTATCACGTCAACAAGGGGCTGGGCGTGGACGAGTCCGTAATGTGGGGCGAGTATTATTTCTGCGAAGCGCTGGAACGCGTGTTGTGGAAGCACTAGGGGCTTAACTCACCACATCAGTACGTGCCAGAGGCTGGCGAAGTCGTCGGTCCAGAGCAGTGGTTCGGCGGGTGACCATCCGGAGACCAATTGCTGCAGGTTGGTCCGCTTGACGAAATCTCCGTCGGGGGCAATCAGGATCCAACGCGAGCCGTCTTCACCAGCGGGGGCGTAGCCGTTGGACAAGAACTGCGAGGCAGACCATCCGAGGTGTCCTGCAACTCCGCGCACCACGGGTTCCAGATTCAGCGTGCGGTTGGAGATATGCATCATCAGCAGGCCGCCGGGCTTGAGGCGCTGACGGTAGATGTCGGCACACTGGGCGGTGAGCAAGTGCATGGGTATCGCATCGCTGGAGAATGCGTCGACCACAATCATGTCGTAGTCGTTGCGTTTGCCTTCGGCTAGTTCGCGTTCGAGCACGATGCGGGCATCGCCGAGAGCTACGTCGACCTTGGCCTTGGAGTCTTTCAAGTACGAGAACCATTCGCGCGCGACGGTTTCGTCGTCGGGATTGATTTCGTAGAAACGGATGTTGTCGCCGGGGCGGCCCCAAGCTGCCATAGTTCCGGCGCCTAGGCCGATGATGGCGATGTTGCGGTCGGCGCCTTCCTTTTGCATGGCTTGCATCACGACGCCGACGCCGCTGCGCGGTCCGAAGTAGGAAGTCGGTTGCGAACGCAGGGGCTCCTTCAGATACTGCGAGCCGTGTTTGATGCGGCCGTGGGTCAACTGGCGGAAGGCTCCGGCTTCATCGGCACGTTCGGCGACGGTGAGGATGCCGAAGAAGTTGCGCACGGTGGCCATCGGAATTTTTCCGATTCCGGGCAACACGGCGAGCGCGACCGAGCCGAGTGTTCCGAACAGCAGGGCCATCATGGGGACACGCACGCGGAAGTTTTGGCGGGTCCATTCGGCGTAGGCTCCGCTGCGGAACCAACCGACTAAACCGAGCGCGCAGGTGCCGGTCAAGGCGAGCGGGTATTCGGTAAATTGGCGGAACATGCCGGGCGCGATTAACGCGACGAAGACGCCGCCGATTACGCCGCCTACGGACACGATCAAGTAGAAGGCTGTCAGGTGGCGGGCCGCGGGTCGGGATAGCGCGAGTTCGCCGTGGCACAACATGCAGGCGGCAAAGAGAGCTCCGAGGTAGACGGCGGCTTCTCCCCAGAGTGGCAGGAAGACAACGCCCGCGCTGGTAGTGGCTGCGGCCACGGGGGCGAGTACGCCGGCGAGGACCGCGAAGGGCAGGCGGCGATACCAACGGTCGCTTTCGAAGGTGAGGATGAAGCTTAGCAGGTAGACCGAGAGCGGAAGAATCCACAGGAAGGGAGCTACTGCGATGTCTTGCGTGATTAGGTTGGTGGTCGCCAGTAATAGCGTGGAGGCGGTCGCCGCTAGCGCCAACCAGAACACGACGGTCATCGCGGAGGGGCGTTCTTCGGGTGCTGTTACTTCTTCGTGTTCTACTACGGCTGCGCCGCGCACTTTCCACGCGACTGTTCCACACACTGCTACGAAGCCCACGTAAAGGCCGGACCAGATCCAACTTTGAGTGAGCAGGCGGGCGTAGGGTTCCAGTAGAAATGGGTAGCTGAAGAGCGCTAGAAACGATCCGAAGTTCGAGAGCGCGTAGAGCCGCCAGCCGGCGCTGGATTGTTTAAGCGAGAACCACTTCTGCAAGAGGGGCGTGGTGGAGGAGAGTAAGAAGTATGGTCCGCCGACTGTGCCTAGTAGGAGAAGCAGGATTTGCGCGGCGGGATTGCCTGCGCCGGTGGGCTTCCAGATTTCGGCGTTGGGAGCGACGGGCAGAAGGAACAACGAGGCCACAAGAAGTGAGATGTGGATGGTGGCTTGTTTCTTCGCTGATTTGAGCGAGCCGACCCAGTGGGCGTAGCCGTATCCGGCGAGCAAGATGCACTGGAAGAAGAGGAGGCAGACGCTCCACACGGCGGGCGTTCCGCCGAACCATGGGAGGATATAACGACCCATGAGGGGCTGCACTTGAAAGAGGAGAAAGGCGCTGAGAAAGATTGTGACGGGAAAGAGCACGAGAGTGTTACTTTAACAAGTCCAGGAGTTTTTTGCGAAGGGCTTCGGCGGTTTTTGCATCGTGCGCGACGACGAGGATGGTGTTATCGCCCGCGATGGTGCCGACTACTTCGGGCCATTCGGCTTGATCGAGAGCCTCGGCCAAGGGGCTCGCGCTGCCGGCTACGGTGCGGAGGATGAGCGTATGCTGGGCGACAAGTACGTCTTGCAGAAATTCACCGGCCATGGTTTCCAGGTCGGGTCCGGGGGGTGCGACGGACGAGGGCAACACATAACCTTGCGGCGTCTTCACCAAACCGAGTTCGCGGATATCGCGAGAGAGCGTGACTTGTGTGGCTTCCACGCCCATCTCGCGCAGAGCGTCGCATAGGCCTTCCTGGGTCCGCACACGTTGGGTGCGCAGAATTTTCAGGATCTGGCCTAGGCGGTAGCTCTTGTTCATTTGGTTAGATCGGCCAGGCGCGCGCGGGCGGTCACGAGTGCCGCGGCCACGGATTGCGGTCCGGTGCCACCGCGAATCTCGCGGGTCTTCATGCCTTCCGATGGCGTGAGGAGAGCCGCCATGGCGGGCGTGAATTCGGGGGCGAACTTGGTCAGCGTTTCGGCGGACCAATCGGACGGCTTCTTGCCGGAGCGCACGCTATCGAGAACTAAGCGTCCGACAATTTGATGGGCGGAGTGGAACGGTGTTCCGTTGCGAGCTAGCGCTTCGGCTAGATCGGTGGCGACTACCCAGCTCTCTTCTGCTGCCGCTGCAGGCTTCGCTGCATTTAATTTGGCGGACTCGACGACAACGCGCGCCATCTCTAGCGAGCCGCACAATTGGTCGGCGGCAGTGAAGATGGGTTCTTTGTCTTCCTGCATGTCGCGATTGTAGGTGGTCGGCAGGCCCTTCATGGTCATGAAGAGCGCGGTCAATTCTCCGAACACACGACCGGACTTGCCGCGGATTAATTCAAGTGAATCGGGGTTCTTCTTTTGCGGCATCAGGCTGGAACCGCTGGTGACGCCGTCGCCGAGTTCGAGCCATCCGAACTCCTCGCTGGAGTAGAGAATCCAATCTTCGGCGAGGCGGCTGAGGTGCAGCATCGTGGTGGATGCGGCGTAGAGGAAGTCGAGCGCGAAGTCGCGGTCGGCCGAAACGTCCATGCTGTTGTTGGTTACGGACGCGAATCCGAGTTCTTTGGCGATGGCTTCGCGATCGAACGGGAAGCCGCTGCCGGCGAGTGCACCGGAGCCGAGAGGCATCACGTTCACACGCGCACGGGCTTGCTGGAGGCGTTCAAAATCTCGGGCGAACATTTCAAAATACGCCAGCAGGTAATGCGGCCACAGGACCGCTTGTGCGCGGCGCATGTGGGTGTAGCCGGGGATCACGGCGTCGGGATACTTTGCGGCGTTGTCGAGCAGTGCGTTCATCAAGCCAGCGAGAAACGCCGAGGAGCGGTCGATTTCTTCGCGCAGCCACAGGCGGATATCGAGCGAAACTTGTTCGTTGCGGCTGCGGCCGGTGTGAATTTTGTCGGCGATGGCACCGGCACGTTCTTTGGTTTTACGGATGACGACGGTGTGGACATCTTCGTCCGTGACGCCGTCCAGGAACTTGGGATCGCGAGCGTCCACGCGGATGCTCTCGAGGGTTGAAACCAGCGTCTCGCGCTCGGCGGCCGTCAGGATACCGACGCGCTCCAGGGCTCGCGCAAATGCTTGCGAGCCCCGGATGTCACAGTCGATCAAACGCCCGTCGAAGTGCACGCTGCGGCCGAACCGTTCGAAAACTTCGGACGGTCCTTCCTCAAAACGGCCTCCCCAGAGCTTCATTTCTTTTTGGCTTTCTTGGCCGCCGCTTTTTGGACTGCGGCGCGAACCTGGATCGGGAGGCCGATCAAGTTGATGAAGCCGCGCGCGTCCTTCTGATCGTATTCGGCGCCCATGGTGAAGCTGGCGATGGCGTTGGAGTAGAGCGAATAGGGCGACTTGCGAGACACGGGCTCGATGGAACCCTTGTACAAGCGCAGGGTGATTTCGCCGGTGGTGTTTTCGCAGGCCTTGGTGAAGAAGTCGTCGAGGGCTTCGCGCAACGGGGTGAACCACAGGCCGTTGTAGACCAGTTCGGCGTAATCGAGCGCGAGCTTCTGCTTGTAGTGCGCCATGCTCTTGTCGAGCGTTAGGGCTTCGAGCTCCTTGAAGGCGTACATGATGAGCGCGCCGCCCGGAGTTTCGTAGCAGCCGCGGGACTTCATACCGACGAAGCGATTTTCCACGAGATCGATGCGTCCGACACCGTGCTTGCTGCCGATCTTGTTGAGCTTTTCGAGCAATGCGACGGCGGAGGTGTAGCGCTTGCCGTCGACCGAAACGGGAGTGCCCTTTTCGAAGCCGATGGTGACGTCTTCGGATTTGTTGGGGGCATCCTTCGGGGATGTGGTGAGCATCCAGATTTCATCCGGAGCTGCGTTGGCCGGATCTTCCAGCGCGCCGCCTTCGTGCGAGATGTGCCAAATGTTGCGGTCTCGGCTGTAGATCTTTTTGGTGGATTGCGCGATGGGTACGTTGTGTTCCGCAGCGTACTTGATGGCGTCTTCGCGGGAGATGATGTCCCATTCGCGCCACGGAGCGATCACGGGGAGATGCGGAGCGAGCGCCTTGTAGGTGAGCTCAAAACGCACCTGGTCGTTACCCTTGCCGGTGCAGCCGTGCGACAAGGCATCGCAACCGGATTCGAGCGCGACTTCGACCTGACGCTTGGCGAGCAGGGGACGCGCGATGGAGGTTCCGAGCAAATACTTGTGCTCGTATTCCCCGCCCGCGCGGACCATCTTCCACAGGTATTCGGAGACGAACTCCTCACGCATGTCGGCGACGTAGCATTCGGATGCGCCGGTGGCTTTCGCTTTCTTCTTGAGGCCGGTGAGTTCCTCGCCGCCCTGGCCGATGTCGCCGCACACGGCGACGACTTCGCAGCCATAGTTCTCTTTCAACCACGGAATGATGATGGAGGTGTCCAAGCCTCCCGAGTAGGCGAGCGCGACCTTCTTAGGTTTGTTCATAAATTTGTTAGTTCCCCAGGAGTGTTAGCAGTAGCGCCTTTTGGGTATGCAGGCGATTTTCGGCTTGATCGAACACCGCGGATTGCGCCGACTCAATCACTGAGTCTGACACTTCGTCGCCGCGATGGGCGGGCAAGCAATGCATAAAGATGGCGTCTTTGTGGGCAAGGGACATGAGCGCGTCATCCACGCAATATCCTTTGAACGCGACTAAACGCGCGGCCGATTCTTCTTCCTGGCCCATGCTGGTCCACACGTCGGTGTAGACTGCGTGCGCGCCGGCAACCGCTTGACGCGGATCATTCAAGATCGTTATCTTCCCGCCGCGCCGTGCCAGGCCGACCATCTCCGCGGTGGGCTCATAGCCCTTCGGCGAAGCGACAGTTACGTCGACACCCAAGCGGGCGGCTGTAATCATGAGCGAATTGGCGACGTTGTTGCCATCACCTACGTAGGCGAGCTTCAGCCCATCCCAACCACCGAAGCGTTCCTTCAGCGTTTGTACGTCGGCCAATGCCTGGCAGGGATGATAGAGATCGCTGAGGGCGTTGATGACCGGCACGCCGGAGCACTGCGCAAGTTCGTCCACTGTGGATTGCGCAAACACGCGAGCAGCGATCACGTTGACCCAACGGCCCAGGATGCGGCCCATGTCTTTGATCGGCTCCCGCTGACCGAGTGTTCCGTTGGCCATCACGGAGTCGCCGCCCATCTGCTTCATGGCTAGTTCAAAGGCCACGGCGGTTCGCAACGACGGCTTCTCGAATAGCAACGCCAGATTGCGCCCAGCCAAAGCAGTGGAATAGCGCTGCGGGGTCCGCTTCATCTGCGCAGCCAACTCCAACACGCTTAGTAGCGTGTCCGGAGCGAGGTCCAAATCGTGGCACACGTGTGCCACTGGCGTCGCCAGAACCTGAGGTGAAGGCAGCGGGTTCCCGGTCTTGAGCGTCGATTGCATGATTATTCAGCGGACTGAATAATCATACATCCAATCATGATCCCGCGCAAGCGCTATTTTGGGAAGGCAAATGAACGACACGCGTAAGATTGAAAATGTCCACGTAGCGCTGTGGCTGATGAAAGACATGTCTTGGGTTTCCGACTGGAAGCTCCTCGGCCTGATCATGGTTGTGCCGACGCTTGCGGTCTCCGTGAAGATCTGCTGGGACACGAGGCACCGTATGGCGGATATGGTCCACAACATCGCGGTCAGTTTGTGGATTTGCGCGAATACGGTATGGATGATTGGCGAGTTCTACTACCAGGACATGACGCGTCCCTTCGCTCGGGGCTTCTTCTTTGCAGGGATGGCCTTACTCATCGGCTACTACCTTTGGGCGTGGACACGTCGAGAGGATGCACCGGGAGGTCAGGCCTATTTTTAGAATTTCAAGATTCCCGCGAACCGAAACGCTCCTTCGCACCCTCTTGTCTAGTGAGAACGCTTTTCAAGGAGACACAATCATGTTTTACGTAAAGAATTTGCCCGGGTGGGAACGTGCGCTGCGTGTGGGTGCCGGAGGGATGATGGTGGCGGGTGGATTGTACTGGATGCCGGGATCGCCGATGGGTTATGTTGCCATCGCAATGGGCATGATAGCCGGCGTGACGGGGTTGATCGGGTTCTGCCCGATGGACGCCATGGTGGGCCGTAAGCTGGACAAGAGTAAGGGGTAGAAACGGTGACTCGGAGTTGGCGGCATGATGCGACGTTGATTGAGGCGGCACAGGCCGGTGACGAACAGGCGCTGGTGTCGCTGCTGGAAGCGGCGCAACCGGATATCCGCAAGTATGCTCGCGTGAGTTGCCACCACGCGGACGATGTAGACGATGCGGTGCAGGAGACACTGTGGCTGCTCTACCGGCGAGTGGGAAGTCTGCGCGCACTCACATCTCTATCCGGCTGGTTGTACACGGTGGTGCGGCGCGAGTGCCAACGGATGGCGCGCTTGGCTTTCGGTGGCGGGACGCATGAGATCGAGGCGATGGAAGACGACTTGCGCCTTTCCACGCGGCCGCCAGTGGAACTGCGGGTGGATCTGGCACAGGCGATTCGTTCGCTGCCGGAACATTACCGCGAGGTCGTTCTCTTGCGCGACATCGAAGAGATGTCGATTCAAGAGATCTCTTCGGCGTTGATATTGACGCGGGAGAGCACGAAGGCTCGGTTGCATCGTGCGCGGGCGCTGATCCGGGAATACTTGAAAGACTAAAAGGCCATGGACATTCCAAAATTCAAAACCTGCGAGGTAGCTAGTCCGTTCGCCAGCCGATCGGTGGTGGAGCATCTGGTGCGCGGTTTGATTGGTGCTGGTTCGCTGGGCTGGGCCATCTACCTTTCCGACACTCAGCCACTGGCTTTGATTCCGCTTGGCCTGCTCGCACTGCTTGCGTTTCGAGGTTGCCCGATGTGTTGGATACTCGGACTGATTGAGACGATCGGACGCGGGCCCACGCGCCAGAAATGAATCTGGACACGCTGTGATAGGTTAAGGCATGTTTGGCTCACTGAGAATCGCGCATGGGCTTCTTCTGGCCGCATTTGTCTCGGATCCGCTTCTCGCTCAAGACGACATTTCTAAGCTGCTGGAGAAAGAGCTACAGGTGAACCGTCTGGCGGGGATGGCGGTGGTGGTTCGGGCGGACGGCGCGGCGGTGATCGGATCTGCTGGAGTGAAGCGGGATGGGGAGAGTGCCGCTATCGAGAGGGGGAATCTATTCCATCTGGGATCGAATACCAAGGCATTCACGGCGACGATGATTGCTCGCTTGGTGGAAACTGGAAAGCTGTCGTGGGCGACAACGCCGCTGGATGTTTTTCCGGAGTTGCGGGCGACGCTGCATCCGGCGCTGAAGGATGTGACGCTGGAGCAACTGCTATCGCATCATGCGGGGATCGCACCGTACAGCGACTCGAGTGAGAAGGAATACAAGGCGCTGCCTCCGATCAGTGGCAGCGCGGTGGAACAACGAATCAAGTTTTCGGCGTGGGTGCTGCAGCATAAACCCGCGCTGGCTCCGGGAAAGAAGGGGTCCTACTCCAACGCGGGTTTCGTGATCGCGGCGGCGATGGCGGAGCGAGTCACGGGATCGTCTTGGGAGGAGTTGGTTACGGCGCACGTGCTGGAGCCGCTGGGAATCCATGCGGTGTATGCGTGGCCGGCGACGGGGGATCGCGGCCAACCGTGGGGCCACTCGGAAACGAAGAAGGGCCTCAAGGCGCAGGATCCAGCGGATGAATTGGAGCAGCTACCGCCGTTCCTTCTGCCCGCGGGCGGCATGGCGATGTCGATGGGCGATTACGGCAAGTTTCTACAGGAACACTTGCGAGGCTTGGAGGGCAAGAAGAGTTCGTTTCTTTCGGTCGAGACGATTCGCAAGTTGCACTCCTCCTCGATGATGGACAAGTACGCGTTGGGCTGGGGGATTGCGCCAGTGGATGGCGTCCCCTCGAGTTCGCATACTGGCAGCGCGGGGAGTTTCTACGCGGTCGTGGTCCTGCAACCGGGCCGCGATGTGGCGGTCGCCGTGGTTACGAATTCGGATGGCGTGAGAAGCGAGACCAGCGCGAAGAAAGTATTGAAGGCGTTGCTGGCGCAACACCTTAGTCCGGCGCGCTGACTACACTGGCGTACGGGGTAGGCATTCCGATTCAGGACTAGGAAATCTGTCACAATAGCTGCCTATGCGTTGCGCGGCTTGTCAGGCTGAGATTGTCAGGCCGGGACGGGTTTGTCCCGAGTGTGCGGTGCCGCTTGATCCCGATCCGGACGCTACAGAGACTGTAGCGATGAAGGTGAAGCCGCCGTCTTCTTCTGGTTCGTCCGCCAAGGATGGGCGGTTTGCTCCAGGAGTATTGCTGGCGGAGCGCTACCGTATCATTTCGATGATCGGGCGAGGGGGCATGGGCGAGGTTTACCGGGCCTCCGATTTGAAGCTGAACCAACCTGTGGCGCTGAAGTTTTTGCCTGCCGCTGTTGCGAAGAAACCTGGGCTGCTGGAGCGGTTTCATGGCGAGGTTCCCATCGCTCGGCAAGTCTCGCATCCGAACGTGTGCCGCGTTTACGACATTGGAGAGGCTGAGGGCACCGCGTTCATTTCGATGGAGTATGTGGACGGCGAGGACCTCGGCAGCCTGCTGCGGCGCATCGGGCACCTGCCTACTGCCAAAGCTACGGAGATCGCGCGCAAGTTGTGCGCGGGTTTGGCTGCGGCGCATGCGAAGGGCGTGCTGCATCGCGACCTGAAGCCTGGCAACATCATGATCGATGGGCGCGGGCAGGTCCTCATCATGGACTTCGGGCTCGCGTCGCGGGCGCGGAGGTGCGCAACGGGACTCCAGCGTACATGGCTCCCGAGCAGCTTTCGGGGAAAGAAGTTTCGGAACGCAGCGACATCTACGCGCTCGGGCTGGTGCTGCACGAAATCTCCATGGGGGAGCGCGCGTTCAAGGGTAAAGACCGCTCCACCCTCCCGAGCGCGGTGAGCATCGTCCGCGACATCGACCCCATCGTCGACCGCGTCATCGCCCGCTGCCTCGATCCCGATCCGGCCAAGCGTCCGCAATCGGCCCTGGGCCTCGCCCGGATGCTGCCCGGTGGCGATCCGCTGGCCGAGGCCCTTGCGGCGGGCGATACACCCTCCCCCGAACTCGTCGCCAACTCCGGCTCCACCGAAGTCCTGCGCGTCCCCGTCGCCATCGCATGTTTGGCCGCCGTGATCCTGGGCATTGGAGGCGTCGCCTAGATGCAGCAGCGCAACAACTTCGTCAACAAGGTGCCCATGGAGTTCGCGCCGGACTTTCTCGCGGTCAAGGCTCGCGACATCGCCGCTGGTTTGGGCTACACCGAACGACCCGTGGATCGCGCCTTCGGCTGGTTCACGGATGCGGGATACCGCACCTACGCGAGCGCGCAGCCCGACGCCGCGCGCTGCTTGACACAACAGGGAACCAATCGGCCTCCCCCGCTCATCTTCTGGTACCGCGAAGCTCCCCGCTACCTGGTGGGAGAGGAGGGTGGAGCCGTCGAGAGAAATACCCCCCCCGCGGCGGAGCCGGGAAATCTCGAAATGCAGCTCGATTCCGAGGGTCGCCTGCTGCAGTTCCGCACTTGGCCGTCCGAGACGGCAGCGGCAGAGAAGCCCGCCACAGACTTCTCCAAACTGCTGACCGCCGCGGGATTCGATCCCTCGAAACTGACCGCAGCCGATCCCTCGTGGACACCGCCGATGGCGTTCGATACCCGAGCCGCGTGGACAAGCAAAGAGGGCTCCGACCCCATCCGCATCGAAGTAGCCTCGTGGCGGGGGCAGGTGGTGGCGTTGCAGCGCCAGCTTCCCTGGAACGTGGCCGCGCCCCCGGTGAATCGTCTCTTCAACTTCTATTTTTTGCTCCTGTTGCCGCTGGTGGCCGCCCTTGTGGCTTGGCGCAACCTCCGGCTGGGGCGTGGGCACAAACGCGGCGCGAATCGCTTGGCCGGGTTCCTCCTCGTGTGCCAGATCACTTCTCAACTCCTCGCGTCCCACCACATTCCGCAGAACGAGGAAGGCTTGGTCATCGTTACGGCGCTGCGGGACGCCCTGTACCTCCCCGTAGCCCTCTGGTTGATCTACGTTGCCTTTGAACCTTTCCTGCGCCGTTACGTGCCCCACACTTGGTTGGCTGGAGCCGCTTGCTAGAGGGCCGCTGGAAGGACCCGCTGGTGGGCGGCAATTTACTGGCGGGCTGGGCATGAGCCTTATAGAGATGGTGGCCCCCAACCCCAACGTGAATGTATTCCTACTTGCGGATGCCAGCGGTTCCATCGCATTTCTCGCCGCCATGGCGAGCAAAGGGATCAGCGCCACATTGCTCCTTACGTTGCTGTGGCTCTTGTTTCGCATTCCCACCCGGCGCGATTGGCTGGCGTCCGTTCTGATGGTCGGCGTGTCAATTGCCGTGGCCGGGCCACGCGGCATTGGAATATTGACGTTTGGGACCTTAATAGGGATTGTGGCTCTGCTCCTCACGCGCTTCGGGGTCCTGGCATTGGCAGCGGCTTTCGTTACCGCCTACCTCGCCGTCTTCGGGGTCGCGCCTTGGACCACGTCTATCTCGGTGTGATACGCCAAGACGATGTTCCTCGCCATTGCCTTGATTCTGGCCATCGCGATCTACGGCTTCCGCACCACGCTCGCGGGGCGGGCCTTGTGGCAAGATGGATTGGAAAAGGACGGTGCCTAAATGGATTGGGAGTACGTAGAAACCGAAGCCCCTGAAGCATTCTGCCGCATGGAACATTTCGGCATCAAGAAGGTACTGGAAGACGGGAACACCGTGGAGTTTTTAGTGACCGTGCGCAAGTACGTGAACGGACCTGATCCCGCGATGTCTTTTTTCGCCGAGGCGGATAAGCAGGTGAATCAGAAGTCCGCCCCGTATACTCCGGTGGGTTGGGGCTCGACACAGAATGACGCGCTGTGGGAGTGCATCAAGGCGATCCGTAAGTTTCCGTATCAACCGTAGTTCGGCTACCGTAAACCATGCGCAACGTACTGCTTCTAGTGACCTTCGCCGGGGCTCTATCCGCGCAATGGGTCCACTACCCCACGCCCGGTATTCCGCGCACCAAAGACGGCAAACCGAATCTGACCGCTAAAGCGCCGAGACTGAACGGCAAGCCCGACCTCTCCGGCGTGTGGCATGTGGAACCGAATACGCGCGCAGAGATGAAGCAACTATTCGGCAACGACGTGGACGCGATCGAAGTGCCCGGGATGGAAATCGACACGATCACGAAGTACGCGATCACGCTCTTCCCTGATCTCAAACCGGGCACTGAACCGATCCGTCCCGAGGCAGCTGCGATCATGGCTCGGCGCGCGCCGGGAGGACCGGAAGCTCTGCCCTCCACGCACTGCCTGCCGTTGGGAATTCCTCTGGCGACCAATCTCTCTGAGTTCAGCAAGATCGTGCAGACGCCTGGTTTGATCGTGATCATGCTCGAACTCAACGGCGGTATGACGCGCCAGATCTATACCGATGGCCGCAAGCTACCAGTGGATCCGACGCCTTCCTGGCTGGGTTATTCGGTGGGCAAATGGGAAGGCGACACGCTGGTGGTGGATACTATCGGGCTCAACGACAAGGGCTGGCTGGACATCTTCGGGCATCCGCAGAGCGAAGCCATGCACATCACCGAGCGCTATCATCGCCGCGACTTCGGGCACATGGATATTGAGATGACCTTCGACGATCCGAAGATGTACACCGAGCCGTTCTCGATCAAGCTGACGCATCTGCTGCAGGCGGATACGGATATTTTGGAGTACGTGTGCCTTGAAAACGAGAAGGACAAACCTCATATGGGGTTGCAGTAGGCATTCTCCGCGCGTCAGGTAGATGTTCCCTACATTTGACACGCTCTTGACATCCTCTTGACATCCCCGATTGGGTACTCCCGCAAGCTGGTTGTAGAGCCGAGATGACTTCGGCTTGACAACGATAGGGGAGAGAACAATCGAATGAAACTAGGACGATATGGCGGCTTGGTAGCTGCCGGACTGCTTGCACTGGTAACCGCACCAGCCGCGATGCAGGCACAAACAACTGTGACTATGTACGGCGCGCTGTCGAATTTTGACGTCATTAATCTCACGGGCCAAGAGACACATGGTTTCGAGATTGAGATCCATGGCGTGAACAGCATCGGCGGGGCCTTCAACTGGAATCGCTACGGCGCACCACAAGTGGTGCCGATCCCGGGTGGAGGCGGGGTGTATGTGCGTTACCTCTCTCCGTGGGATTCCGCGTCGCAGAAATTCTTAGACACGACGCCCGTGGCCGTTCATCCGACGGCAACCAACGGTCACCAATGCGTGCTGGGCACGTATGGATATGACACCAGCGGCTGCGAACATTTCGGGGTGTGGACGATGACGAATCCTTCGCAGACGATTTATCGTTGGTTGGTAGCGGACCCCAACAATCCTGGACAATTGATCGCTGGCGCTGATTCGCTCGTGGCGATTCCTGCCCCGATCTGGACCGTTCAACCGGCGCTGCCCGCAGAGCCGGTGGTCATCGTAGCAGCTGTTGATCCGCCGATCCCGCCTCCGCCGGCCAAGCTTTTCGGCGCGGCCCAGTGGATGAAGACCTACAAGACGGAGAACGCACGTCAGGTTGGGTTGGATGAATTGGTGGCCGATAACGCAGTGGTTCCCCAAGACGCGGCGAAGATCGAAACCGCGTGGGATCTGATCCAGTCGGAACTCGGCAGCAACAGCAAGAGAAAGCAGAAGCGTGGTTCGTTGGGCAATGGATCTCACGCGGTGGTACGCCGTTTTGAGTTCTTCCAGTTCACCGGCACGATTGATCCGGTGACGGGAGAGGCGATTTGCGCGGACGGATTGTGCAACGCTCCGGCGGATGGTGAAGTCGGCGACTTTATCGGCGCGCAGAATGCGGCTGCGAATCTGAATATTCCGGCGCAATACAACGTGACCGTTGCGGTTGCCGGCGACGGTAGTGTCGGCACGGCAGACCGCTTGATCGACTGCCCCAAGGTTACCTGCACCACTGCGGTGAATGCGGACGGTCAGATTTCGTTGACCGCGACCAACGGCAAGGGCATCTTCACCGGTTGGACCGGAGCGTGCCAGGGCGTGAATCCGATCTGCACCATCAGGGTGGATTCGGAAGCGCCCGTGACCGCGACGTTCACTTTGCCGCTCCGCCTTACCGTGAGGTTGACAGGACTCGGAACCGTGACGACCAACCCGAACAGTAGGGACTTCCTGCCGGGCACGTCCGTGACCATGACGGCAACGCCCGCTGCTGGCTACGTATTGTCCAGTTGGGGAACTTCATGCGCCGGCACGGCGTCCACGTGCACCATCACGGTGAACGCTGCGACTACCGTCAGCGTCACGTTCGCCCTCATCGGCGCTCCGGCCCCGCCGCCCGCGGGCACCTCTTACAAGTTGGTGATGAAGAACAACGGTAAAGGCACCGTGAGCAGCAATCCGATCGGTTCCAGCTTCTCGAAGGGGACTGCTGTGACGGTCACCGCCGTTCCTGATCCGACCGCAACATGGACGGGTTGGACGGGTGGAGGATGTTCGGGTCTGGCGTTGACGTGCACTGTCACGATGAACGCGGACACGACAGTACAGGCGAACTTCCGGTAGTTTGCCCCCGAGTCATCGTGGCGCCCCACTCCGACGGCGGCGCCACGATGATTCAAATTGGCCTTAATTCTATGAATCGAACCATTCTCATCGTGGAAGACTCTGGCCAGTGCCGTAAGATTCTGGAGATGACCTTCGCTGGCATCAGCGGAGTGTTGATTGAAGCGGTGGAAACGGCCGAGGACGCGCTGCGAGAGTTACGCTCCGGCAAAGTTTGCGCCCTGGTTACGGATTTGAGGCTCCCGCAAATGAGCGGATTCGATTTGATCGAGTTTGTCCGGTCAGAAGATGGATTCGCCAAGCTGCCGGTGTTGGTGGTGAGCGGAGAGCGCAGCCAGGACACGCAAGCGCGCGTGATGGCGCTGGGAGCGGACTCCTTCTTCGCCAAACCGTTTTATCCTTCCGCTGTGCGGGGGGAATTGCTGCGATTGATCGGGAATCCGGAAGCCCAGTCTGCCGGGACTAGCGCTGGTCAATCTTAACGAGCTTCCGCGTCGCTGTCTGCCCGCTGATTACTTCCACTCCACTCCGAGGCACACCGTAGTGCCGGGCGAGAAAGTTACACAACTCCTCATTCGCTTGACCTTTGTCCGGAGGCGCAGCCACACGAATTTTCACCGTCCCATCCGCCATTGCTCCCGCAATTTCCGTGCGCGGGCTGCGCGGAGTGACTTTCACCTTGAGCGTCATTCGTTGCTGCGATAGGTGGTGTAGCCGTAGGGGCTGAGGACCAGTGGAATGTGATATCGCTCACTGGGGTCGCGCACTTCGAAGGTGATGGTGATCGAAGGGAAGAAGGCATCGGGCAGAACAGTGGCAACGTCAACCATTAGGCGGTAGATCCCTGCGGCCGGCGGTTCGCCAAATTCATCGATCCGGCCTTCGGTGTTGGTGATGCCGTAGCCCACTTCCTTCCATCCCTGGCCTGTAATAAAGATATCCAGTTCCACGGGGATACGCGCGCCGGGCGTGCCGTGCGAGGAATCCTGTACCTGGGTCGTAATCATCATCTCGAGTTTATGGTTTCCTTCCGGTTATCTCTGCGTCGACTTTTTCAATATGATGAAAACGGATGCGATAGGTAGCTGCGGCCAAGCCTGCTTCGGGAAGTTCAAAGCGGGCGGCGATCATCCGTTTCACGGTTTGTCCGCCGCGGATCATTTCTCCGATCCCGAGAGTCGGGTTCGGTTGGGGTAATTTCTCGTAATCCAGATAGCGTCCAATTTCGCCCTTGCTCAACAGGCCCGAGGGCGTGGCTTTGTCGCCATCCATCTTATCGAGCTCCAACTGAATGAGGTCGAAGCCGACAGCGGAAGGGTTCGTCACGGTGAAGTCGACAATTACCAAAGAGGCTTCGGGCGTGAGCGGTCGGACGCGGACGTCGGTGATGGCGCCGGTCAGGGTCAGTAAGTGGTTCTGGTTAACGGATACGGTGCTGTAGAGCGCGACGCCGATGATCACGACGGCGGCTAGCAACATTACGATGAATTGGCGGCTCATGACTAATCGCCCAGCAGCTTTCCGTAGGATTCCAAGCCCTCGACGTGATCACAGACGGCTTTGATTCCGGCCGTGATCGGGATGGCGAGCAGCAAGCCGATTCCGCCCCACAGCATTCCCCAGAGCATCAGCGCCAAGGTTACCACCAGCGGGTTCAGGTGGACGCGCGAGCCGACGAACTTGGGGTAAAGCAAGTTGAGCGCGAACAAATGAAGGATGGCGACGCTCACCGATATAAAGAGATAGACCGTGGGTTCGGTTGAGAACGGCAGCGCGGCTACCAACGGGGGAATCAAGCCCAGAGGCAAGCCGATGTAGGGCACCAGGCTGAGGAATCCGCTCATGGGTCCGACCAGGGGCCAATAGGGCAGTCCTACGACAGCGAACAGAATGGAACTCATCACGGCCAGCAGCAGGCCCAGCAAGAAGTTGCCCACGACGTAGGCGCGCACCATATCGCCGACGCCGTCCAGGGCTTTCATGACGGTGTAGCGCGGTTCGCCTTCCAACGTGACGATCAAGCGCGAGCGCAGATGATCGCCCCAGCTCAAGATGAAGTAGACAAGGAACGGCACGAACGACGCCATGAGGATGACGCTGTAGACCGACTGCAAATAATCGTAGGCGTAACGCAGGAGCGCAGTGGGTTCCTGTTGAATGCGGACCTCTTGCACGGGCGGAGGCAGAACGGGCTCGGGTGTGCGCTTGCCGCGGACAGAACCGGCAGGGGGCGCAGGGATGGCGATCTGCACGCGTTCCTGAAAGCGGCGAGGGACAATGTTCTTGTAGACGTTGTTCTGGAAACTTTCGACGCGGATCGCGGCGCCCTCGACGATTTGGTTGAGGCGCTCGCCGTAGACAGGAAGGTCGTCTACGAAGGCTTGGCCTTGAACGTATATGCCGAGGCCCGCAAGATAGAGACCGGTGAGCCACAGTGCGCAGGCGAGGAAACTGGCCAAGCCGCGCGGGACTCTGATTCGCATGAAGAGGCGCACCAGCGGTTCGAGTAAGAAGGCGATGATAAAGGCGATGATGACGGTGATAAAAAACACACGTCCGTAATATAAGAGGGCGACGCTCGCACCGGCTCCGAGCGCGCCAATCGCAACGCGGTAGCCTTTTTCGGTAGTGGAGCTAGGAGCGTACACTCGACTCCCAATATAATTGGAATAGCACGTGCGCGACAATCAAATTCCAGTGAAGGGCCGTGTTCTTGCACTGGACCTAGGCAAAAAACGCATCGGATTGGCCTTGAGCGATGCTCTGGGCATCACCGCGCAGGGCTTGCCGACGCTGCAACGCACGACTCTGCGGGCCGATGTGGCGGAGCTGGAGCGCATCGCGAGCGAGTATGATGTTAGCCTTATATTGATGGGGCTGCCCTTGCACATGGATGGCAAGGAAGGCCGCCAAGTGCAGTATACGCGAGAATTTGCCGAATATCTGACGGGCCGCACAGGCCGCCCGGTACAGTTTTGGGATGAGCGTATGACCTCTGTCGAAGCCGGTCGCGTGTTGCGGGATAGTGGCATCAGCATTGCCAAGCGCGCCAAAGCGGTGGATCGACTGTCTGCCCAGATTCTTCTCGAAAGCTACCTGAGCACAGGTGAGCTGGCGATCGAAGAATGGGACAACGAAGAAAACGCATCGGAGTATTAAAGTGTTTCGCTGGCTGTTTCGTATAGTTCTTCTCTTACTCGTCTTCGCTGCCGCAGCTGGAGCGATCGGCTACTTCAGGCTCGCAAAACCGTTTCGCGGATTTGAGGGCGAGCGGATGCTCAACATTACGCGCGGCACCAGCACGAGAGAAATCGCAAGGCAGTTGGCCGAGGCGGGTGTCATCGAAAATGAATACCTCTTCCTGGCTGCGCGCGCTATCCAGCCCAAAGTGGTCCTTCAGGCGGGCGAGTATCAATTCTTGGATACCGCAAGCATCTGGGACATCATTGACCGCTTGCATCGCGGCGACGTTTACACCTTTGAATTCACAATTCCAGAAGGCAGCAACATTTGGGACATCGCGCGGCTAGTGGAAATGCAGGGCATCATGCACGAAAAGGACTTCCTGGCCGCGGCATCGGACCCAGGGGAGATTCTGGATCTTGCTCCTGAAGCTACCTCGCTGGAAGGCTACTTGTTCCCAGCGACCTACAAACTCTCGCATAAGACGACGGCGCAGGAGTTGTGTCACATGATGGTGGAACAGTTCCGCCGTCAGTGGAAGGCGATCGGCGGCGGGATGCCTCCGCATCAGACCGTGACGCTGGCATCGTTGGTGGAAGAAGAAACGGGCGTATCTTCAGAGCGCGAGTTGGTGGCGGGCGTGTTCTCTAATCGGTTGCGTAAGGGGATGCAACTGGCCTGCGATCCCACGATTATGTACGCGTCGCGCCTGTTGGGGAAGTATCGCAACGGTACGATCTATAAAGCGGACCTCAAACGCGAGCATCCGTACAACACCTATCTCAACACGGGGCTGCCACCGGGGCCGATTTCGAGTCCAGGAAAAGCATCGATGGAAGCGGCGCTGCATCCTGCCGAGACCGATGCCATCTACTTCATGGCGCGCCCGGATCGCAGTGGGCACGTCTTTTCCGCAACCTTGGCCGCGCACAATCGCGCGGTGCAGAACTTCCGCAATGCCATCTCCGCCGCCAAAGCAGCCGAAGCCGCCGAGCAAGCGAACTGAGCTGGCTCGCTGGCTGGGCGAGCTTGAGCCAGTCGTCATTGGCCTGCCCGAATGGGACGTGTTGCGCAAAGCTCTGGCGCCCATCTCCGATAGTTATTTGCGCCGACTTCTGCGTGCGTCCGGAATCCCGTTACACCCATTAGTCGAAGGCGTGCGACAGGAAGACTTCGCCTCGCTGGAGCGGACCTTGCTCGCATTGTTGGGAGAGGAACGCAAGGCCGCGCACACTCTGGTGATAGAGGCCAAGGACCACGCCCGGTGGGCGGTGAAAAAGCATCCCGAAAAAGAAGAAATGATTCTGTGGATGCTAACTTGGCTAGAGAACCCGGGGATCTTTGCGCCATGGCTGGAGATCCGTAAAGGAATGTTGCATGCGCCCACCGAAACTACTTGAGCTGGAAGAACTAAAGAATTACGCGGCGATGGCGTTGGCCACGCGGGCGCAATCGAGCTCGGAGTTGCGGACGCGCTTGCGCAAGAAGGCCGCGCACAAGGAGGACGTCGAAGCGATCCTCGCGTACCTGCAGGAATCCGGCTATGTGGACGACACGCGATTCGCGGGGGCGTTCGCGGAGTGGCGCAAGGAGAACCAGGGCTTCGGCAAGGCGCGCGTGGTGCGCGATTTGATGTCGCGCAAGGTGACTCCCGCGCTGGCGCAGGCCGCGGCGGAGGAGGCCTATAAGGAGGCCGACGAGGTCAAGCTGATCGAGGCGTTCATTGCGCGCAAGTTTCGGGGCAAGGATATGAAGGCGTTCTTGGCGGAGACCAAGAATCTGGCGTCTGCCTTCAGAAGGCTGCGCACGGCGGGGTTCGGGAGTAGCAACTCGATTCGTGTGCTGAAGCGGTATGCGTCGGCAGCGGAAGAGTTGGAAGATACGCCGGAAGAGATCGAAGAGAGCTGACCGCTTGCTCACGCGCGCGGCTCGAAGGATTGAGCGGCGCGCGTGGCAGCGAAAGAGGGACTACTTGTTGAAGCGGGCTTCGGCGGCGGGCCAATTGACTACGTTCCACCAGTTGGCGATGTAGTCGGGGCGGCGGTTCTGATACTTGAGGTAGTAGGCATGCTCCCACACGTCGCAACCGACGATGGCGTTCTTGCCTTCCATCAGCGGGTTGTCCTGGTTGGGGCTCGACGTGATCTCGACGCCGGAGCCGGTCTTAATCAACCAGGCCCAGCCGGAACCGAAGCGGCCAACGCCGGCGGCGCTGAACTTGGTTTTGAAATCTTCGAAGCTACCGAAGGCGGTGTTGATCGCCTGCGCAAGGTTGCCGACGGGGGTGCCGCCTTGGTTGGGTCCCATGAGTTCCCAGAAGAGCGAATGGTTCCAGTGGCCGCCACCGTTGTTGCGGACGGCGGTGCGGATCGCCTCGGGGACGATGGCGCAGTTGTTGGCTAGGAGTTCTTCGATGGACTTCGATGCGAGATCCGGGGCGGACTCGAGAGCTTTGTTGAGATTGGTCACGTAGGCTTGGTGGTGCTTGCCGTGGTGAATCTCCATCGTCAATTTGTCGATGTGCGGTTCCAGCGCGTCGTGCGCGTAGGGGAGTGCGGGTAGTGTGAAAGCCATAGTTGTATTGTAACTGGGGATGAGGGTAGTACCGTCTGTCCGCTCCCTTACGGTCGCGGCTCTGTGTCGGGCTCTGGCAGAGCCCGGACACAGAACCGCCATGCGTGAGCATGCGGACAGATGCGTTAGCGCTGGGATCGTTCGTAGGCTTCGGCTAGGCGCAGCATGTTCGCTTCGTCGAAGTGTTTGGTCAAGATTTGCAGGCCGACGGGCAAGCCTTCGGGGGTATTGCCGCAGGGGACGCTCATGCAGGGGATGCCCGTGAGGTCGCCAGTGACTGTATAGATGTCGGCCAAGTAGATGGCCGCGGGGTCGTCTACTTTCTCGCCCAGTTTGAAGGCGGGGTGAGGGGAGACGGGACCGACGATGGCGTCGACTTGTTCAAAGGCTTGGGTGTAGTCGCGCGAGATGAGGGCTCGGACTTGCTGAGCCTTGAGATAGTAGGCGTCGTAGTAGCCAGCGCTGAGGACGTAGGTTCCGAGCAAGATGCGGCGTTTACACTCGGCACCGAAGCCTTCGTCGCGGGTGATGCGGTACATCTCGGCCAGGGTGTTGGCGGAGGCGGCTCTCGTTGTGTAGCGGACGCCGTCGTAACGCGCGAGGTTGGCGCTGGCTTCGGCGGTACAGACGATGTAGTAGCAAGCGACCGCGTAAGCGGTGTGCGGGAGATTGATTTCCTTGATCTCGCAGCCCAGCTTGGTGAGTTGCGTGATGGCGGCTTGAATAAGATCCCCGGTTTCGGACGGCAGGCCGTCCATCCATTCTTTCGGAACTCCCAGCTTCATGCCCTTCACTTTGCCGTCGAGCGCAGCGATGTAATCGGCGACGGGGGCGGCGGCGGAGGTCGCATCCATTTCGTCACGGCCAGCGATCGCCTGCAGCAGGTGCGCGCTATCGCGAACGTTGCGGCTGAACGGGCCGATGTGATCGAGCGAACTGGCGAAGGCGGTCAGGCCGTAGCGCGAGACGCGTCCATAGGTAGGCGTGACTCCGGTGATGCCGCAGAAGGATGCGGGCTGGCGGATGGAGCCTCCGGTGTCGGAGCCTAGCGATACAACGGCGGTGTTCTGGGCGACGACTGCGGCCGAGCCTCCGCTGGAACCGCCGGGTACGCGGTCGAGCGCGACGGGGTTGCGGACGGGGCCGAAGGCGGAGTTTTCGTTGGACGATCCCATGGCGAACTCGTCGCAGTTGGTCTTGCCGATGATGATGCCTCCGGCTTGTTCCAGGCGAATGACTGCGGTGGCGTCGTAGGGCGGGATGTAGTTTTCGAGCAGCTTCGAGGCGCAGGTGGTGCGAAGGCCTTTGGTGACGATGACGTCCTTCACGCCGACGGGTACGCCGGCAAGCGCGCCGGGATCTTCACCAGCGGCGATCTTCTTGTCGACGGCGCGGGCTGCGGCCAGCGCTCGGTCGGGCGAGAAAGTGAGGTACGCGTTGGTCTTGGGGTTCTCGGCTTCGGCGTAGGCGAGGGATTGCTTCGCGAGTTCTTCTGCGCTGAACTCTTTCTTCAGCAGGCCGGAGCGGATGGAGTCGATGGTGTGTTGGGTCATCGTTAGCGTTCGATCACGAGGGGGACTTTGTAGTAACCGCCGCTGGTGACGGGGGCGTTGGCGACAGCTTCGGCGTTGGAGAGCGACGGGCGCTCGACATCTTCGCGTAGTGTGGCGGTGTCGGATGCCTCATAGAGGACCTGCGTCATCGGCTCGACGCCGGTGGTGTCGAGTTCGTTGAGTTTGTCGATGTGGGTGAGGATGCCGCTCATGTCATGCGCCATGTGGACGACTTCGTCGTCGGTGAGGGCGAGGTTCGCGAGCTCGGCTACGCGGCGGACGTCTTTTTCTGTAATCTTCATGCTTGTTTCTTTTTCGATTGTTGGTAGAGCAGAGACATGACGGGATCGGAGATGCCATCGGCTCGGGGAGTTTCGGCGGTCTGCGGCTTGCGGCGCTGCAGCATGGGGCGGAAGTCGAGGTCGGTGACGAGCGGTTCGCCCAGGATCTCGGCGAGGTTGCGCAAGAGGAAGTGGCGGAGGGCGTAGAGTTGGCGCTGCCAGATCATGTCGCCTACTTCAATGATGAGCGTGCCGCGCACGAGGCTGGCGGCGAGGGTGTGCTTTTCGATCTTGGGTCCAGCGGCGAGTTTCCACGCGGCCTTGGCCCGGTTTTCAGGGTTGTCGGAACCGGCGGGCAATTTCAGTTTGCGGATAAGGCTCGCGGCGCGTTGCATGGTGGTTCGGGTTGGAAACCCCGCCTACGCTAGGCTTCGGCGGGCAAGCGGGGGAGTTTCGATTGTAGCGCGGGGGGGCAGCCTACGCCAAGGCTACGGCGGGTGAACCCGGGGGACGCCGGAACTAAGCTGGAATCGCGTTTGTCCCGGCCAGCGTCGTCGGCTCGGGAATGGGATCACCTTTTTCTCGCATCGTTTCAAGATGCATCTCTATGGCTTCTTCCATCAAAGCTTTGACTTCTGTCAGCGTTGAAGCCGCCGCAACACATCCGGGCAGGTCGGGGACGTAGGCGCTGTAGCCGGTCGACGTCTTTTCGTGGATGACGGTATAGGTCATGATCTCAAGCCCGCTTGTACTTAGGATGCTGCGAAGTGTCTTTGGCGCCAGTTCCTGGAATGGATGGCCTGCAATGGTCACGGTGCCGAGTTTGGTCGCGTGCTTATATTGTCGATGGCTGCCGCGTTGGCGAACCAACCGCCAGCCATCGAACTCCACCTGTTTAACGACGTCGCGAACCTTCACGTGGAAGCTGATCCCACGTGAGTGCCCTTCGAGAATCCAGGATCAACCGGGCAATTTACTTGGTGGCCTTGTTGGGAATCGTTCGCCAAGCCTCGGCGGTGATTTCGCGACCACGCCAGGCTACCGTTTTGAACGGCCAGGCTTTCGCGACCCAGGCTTTCATGTCTTTGTAGAGTTGGTCTTCGAAGCCTTTGTCGAATTGGTCTTTCGTGACCCACATCGTTGCGACCACGTCGTAGCCTTCTTTGGGGCTGGGGCGGAGGTAGAAGCAGCCTAGCTCCTTGGTGCCATCGGGAGTCAGCACGGCGAAGGGGAACGACTTGCGGCCGTCCCACTGGGCTTTCTCGCCGGCCATGTCTTTCGCTTGGTCGGCCATGGTGAGGTCGGGGCGCGGCCAGTTGCCGCCTTGGGTTTTGCGGATGTGATCGATCGAACTCATGTAGGCCTGGTAGTCGAGCTCGGCTACTGCGGGTCCTAGGGGAACGATCTTGTAGTTTGCACCCACGTAAGTGGTGGGCACCTGGAATGAGTCGGGGACTAGCTGGGCAAGCGCTGCGACGGGGAGACTTGCCAGCAGCAGGAACAACGTTGCTGGCTTCATGAGCACAGTATATCGCGTGGTGTAGAATATCCGCATGCTACGGCACATACTCGCGTTGGGTGTTCTGTGTGCGGCTCTGGGCTCGGCCGCGGTGAGTCGGGTGGAGATAACGGAGCGGGCGGATTTACCGGTCGCGGGGTTTGAGCGCATCGGGGGGAAACTGCACTTCGCGCTGGACCCGAAGCTGGCGGCGAACAAACACATTGTGGATCTGGCGCATGCGCCGAAGAATGCGCAGGGGCTGGTCGAGTTTGCGTCCGACTTCCTGGTGTTCCGGCCGAAGGATGCGGCGAAGAGCAATGGGACGGCGCTGCTCGAAATTGTGAATCGCGGGCGGACGCAGATGTGGTCCATGCTCAACTCCGGTGCGAATTCGAACATGCGGTCGTTGCAGGATTTCGGGGACAACTTTCTGCTGCAAAAGGGATACACGGTCATCCTGGTGGGCTGGCAATGGGACATCGTGGAGCGCCCAGGGAATTTCAAAGTGTATGCTCCGGTGGTGCCGAATGTGACGGGTCCGGTGCGGATTGAGATCATTCCGAACGCGAAGCAGGTGGCCGATTCCCTGCCCTATCCGCTGGCGGACGCGAACTCGGGAACGCTGACGGTGCGGGATGCTCCGTATGGTCCACGGACGATGATCGCGAAGTCGCAGTGGCATTACAGCGCGGATCAGAAGCAGGTGGAGTATCCGGCGGGGTTCACGCCAGGTCGCATCTACGAGTTTGTGTACACGGCGAAGGATCCGGTGGTGGCGGGCGCGGGGATGGCGGCGGTACGTGACTACATTTCTTATGTGAAGAAGAACGGCGTGGTGCCGGGGCTCGCGGTGAACGAAGTCAAGCGGGCGGTGGCGTTCGGGAATTCGCAGAGCGGCCGCTTGCTGCGCACCTTCTTGAATGAAGGCTTCAACGCAGACGAGCAGGGCAAGCAAGTGTTCGAAGGCGTGTGGGCGCAGGTGGCGGGCGGCGGGCATGGCGGATTCAATCAGCGCTTCTCGCAGCCGGGGCGGACGACGGGGCAATATACGGGGTCGTTCTATCCCACCGATCAGGCTCCGTTCAATCCCGGATCGTTGCTCGCGAAGGCGCAGGCGGCCGGGGTCGCACCGAAGCTCTACTTGATGACCGGGTCGCACGAGTATTGGGGTCGTGGGGCGGCGTTGAATCACATCACAGAGGACGGGAGTAAAGATCTCGATCCGCCGGCGAATGTGCGGATCTATTTCGTGGCGGGGACGCAGCATGGCGGCGGGGGCGGCGGTCCGAATCCGACGGTGCAGAATTTGACCAACTCGATGGAGTGGACTTACATCCTGCGCGCGACGATGGTGTCGTTGAATGCGTGGGTGACCAGCAACACATTGCCTCCCGCGTCGGTGTTTCCTCGCATGGATAAGGGACAACTGGTGCCGATTTCGGCGCTGAACTTTCCGCAGATTCCAGGGTTCGGCGTGGTGAATTATGCGTATGCTCCTCGGCGGCTGGACTTCGGGCCGGAGTATGCGAGCAAAGGCATTGTGGCGTATGAGCCTCCGCACGCGGGGGGCGCGTATCCGGTGTTGGTGCCCGCGGTGGACGCGGATGGGAATGAGACGTCGGGGATTCGGTTGCCGGAGTTGTTGTGGCCGCTGGCGACGCACACGGGTTGGAATTTGCGCCATCCGAATGTGGGCGCGGCGGACCAGCAGTATTCATTGATCGGCTCGCAAGTGGCGTTCGCGCGCACGAAGGCGGAGCGGGAGAAGACCGGCGACGTCCGGTTGTCGGTGAGCGAGCGGTATCGGAGCCGGGCCGAGTATTTGACCAAGGTGGAGGCGGCCGCTCGGGCGTTGGCGGGGCAGCGGTTTTTGCTGGAGGCGGATTTGCCCAGGGTGGTGGCGTTGGCCGGGCGGCATTGGGACACGGTAATGAATCCGTCGGCGGGGAAGTAGGGGCGACTACCAGTTTGTGAAAGAGCCTATCGATCGAGCGTCCACACTTTGGTATTAGCGCCAGAAGAGATTAAGTACTTGCTGTCAGACGTGAACTCCAGGAGGAAGTCGGCCGCGAGAGCTTGAAGGCGACCATTGGGGATTCGATCATGAATCGCTGTAGCGATCTCTCGGCCCGTGGCGATGTCATAAAGTCGGATCGTGGCTTCAATTTCTTTCGTTCTTTGATTGCCCACCTTTTGGCCCACGGCTAAGATGTTCCCATCCGCTGAGAGCGCGATCCCTTCAAACCCATTCACGGGAAGTCGCGCCACCTCTGTCCCATCCCTGCCGTCGTAGATTCCGATGTAGAACTTTCGCTGCTGAACGATAAAGGCTGTATCGATGATCGCGGCGGCCACTCGTCGACCATCCGCAGTGGTGGCCAGTTTCCACGCAGTATAGCACTCATGTTCAAAAGATTTCTTCCAGCGGAGACTCAAATCTCCGGCATTGTGGCAGACGATCCAATGGTCGGATGCGTAGGCGATTGTCTTGCGGTCTGCGGAGATCCTCGGACCAGTATCGCGGCCAAGTTTTTCACGTCCCCCTTCGGACGCAAAGGGGACCCGGGCAATCTCAGTAAAGTTTGGTAAGGCGGACAAAGCGAGAGCACTAATCCGTTCATCGCTATATATTGTTCCCAAAGAGATGCCATCCCCTAGCGCCCAGTGGCTGATGCCCTCATCGCCGATAGGCAACTCTTCAACCCGACCCTGTGGAATGGTGATCCACAGCTGTTGGGATGCCTGACCGTCTACCCGATAGGACGCAATTGCTGCATAGAGGTGTTCGCCATCGGCAGCGAAACTCGCATTTAAAACTCCTGCTGGAAGAGGACGACGAAATACAATTTGGCCAGACGGGAGGTCCACGATACTGATCGAATTCTCGTCCCTTGAACGGGTTAGGTTTCTGAAGAACCTGCTTACGGAATAGGTAGTTATGAACGAGCCGCCGTAAAAGCAGACTCGGCGGCCATCGGGTGAACACGCGAGCAGAAAAGCGCCTCGATACTCACGGTCTAGCCGTAGCGCAAGGGCACGAGTTCGCCCAAGAGGCTCCTGAATCTGGCCATAGCCATTCCGTAGCGCGAAAACCGTCGGCACAACAAGGCCCAAGAAATCTCTGCGGGATCTCGATGCCATGGTGGGACTCATTCCGTACGGCTGTTGTCGCCATCTACATACTACAGGTGATCACTAGCCCTACGCTCTCCACACCCCGGCGATCAGCAGCCCTGTGAACACCAGCGACACGACGAGCGCCCGCTTGCCGACGGTGCTCATCGGCATCGCGATGGCTTCCGCTGTGGGCGCGGCGGCGATGTCGCGGAGGTGGACGGCGCAGGACATCAAGAGGGCCAGGCCGTAGTAGAGTTGGCCCCACATGATGAGCACCAATCCGGCGAGCGCTACGAGGCCCTGCACTACGCGGGCTTGGTTGCTCATGCCGCGCACGGCCAGGCTGATGACGCCGGGGGTTCGTTTGGCGTCGATGCGGGCTTGCAGGCGGACGTGGACTACCAGGATGCCGGTCCAGAAATGCACGGCGTGCAGTAGCCACCACGACCAGCCCCAACTGGGAACGCGGCCGGTCACCGCTAGGCACGCGGCCAGGCCGGACGCGCTGAGGCCTGTGGCGCTAAGGGCTTGAAACCAGACTTCGCGTTGGCGATTGTGGACGGTCATCGTCACGGCGAGGATGGTGAGCGCTCCTGCGGCTCCGCCTAGTCCTAGTAGGGCTTTGAGCGGCCAGGCGAAGGTGAGCAGTCCGGCGCAGATCGCGATGGCGGCCAACTGCCAGATCACTTGCATGCGGGCGGCGGCGGTCTCTGCGTGTGGATCGCGCCAGACCCACTTCTGCCTTGCTAAGACGAGCAGCGGCTCGCGAACGAGGAACGCCAGCACTACGCACCCGAGCGCCGGGGCGACAGGCCATGCGACGGCCTTCAGCGCGATGAGCGAGCCGATGAATGGCTGCAGCAACATCGCCCAGGCTCCATGCTCACGGGGCATGGTGGAGGGCGTGGTTCCACGTGGTTGCATCTCTGCTTATTATGCGGCGTAGGCGAGGCTTGGTACCATCGAGGTTCATGCATCCACAGCAAGAAGCTCCTAAAATGCCGATTCCCGGCGTGCGTACATTGGTCGCGATTGGTTCGGGAAAGGGCGGCGTTGGCAAGACCACTGTCTCGGTGAACCTGGCGATCAGCCTCGCGCGGCAGGGACATAAAGTCGGGCTGCTCGACGCGGACGTGTATGGGCCGAACGTGCCGCTGATGATGGGCGCGAACGAAACTCCGATGGGCAATGCCGAACGCATCCGCCCGATTGAGAAGTTCGGCGTGAAGTTGATGTCGATGGGATTCCTGAATCCGGGCGACAAGCCGCTGGTGTGGCGCGGCCCGATGCTGCACAACGTGATCCAGCAGTTCTTGCGCAACGTGGAATGGGGCGAGCTCGATTACCTCTTGATCGATTTGCCGCCGGGCACGGGCGATGTGGCGTTGTCGTTGATTCAGACGGCTCCGCTATCGGGAGCCATTGTAGTTACGACGCCTTCGGATGTTTCGTTGGAAGACGCGCGCAAGGCGATCAACATGTTCGCGCAGGTGCGAGTGCCGATTCTGGGGATCGTGGAGAACATGAGCTACCTCATTGCTCCTGGGTCGGGCGAACGCATCGATGTGTTCGGACAGGGCGGCGGCAAACGGACGGCGGAGCAGATGAATGTTCCGTTCCTGGGCGAGTTGGCGTTGAATCCCGCAGTGCGGATCGGTGGCGATTCTGGAGCCCCGGTGACGACGCGTCCGGATGGGGATGCAGCCGCGGAACCGTTCTTCGATTTGGCTCGGCGGGTGAATGTGATCTGCAGCGGCGCCAAGCCCAGCGGTCCCAAGATCACGATTGAGGATTAAGTTTTTCCCAGTCGGCGGCTTCACCGAATTTCTGACCGGTGAGAGCCGCGTCGATGTTGCGGAGGAGGCCGGTTAGGACAGCTCCGCAGCCGACTTCGATGAAGCGGGTCACGCCGGCGTCACTTAAGTGACGGATAGAATCGCTCCAACGGACCGGGTTCGGCACTTGATGGAACAGGCCTTCGCGGGCTTCGGCTCCGGTGCGGACTTCACGCGCTTGCCAGTTGTTGATGAGGGGCATGCGCAGGTCGGCGAACACGGTGGAGTCGAGATCGGCCTGAAGGCGATCCTGTGCGGGCTTCATCAGAGGACAGTGGAACGGCGCGCTCACTGGGAGCGAGACGGCTCGTTTGGCTCCAGCGGCTTTGGCGAGCTCCATCGCTCGGGCTACAGCGGCGGTATGACCTGCGATAACTACTTGGTCGGGCGAATTGAGATTCGCTGCAGTGACGATTTCGCCTTGAGCGGCCTCGGCTAACACTGCGTCGAGTTTTTCGATCGGGAGCTTGAGAAGCGCGGCCATGGCGCCGACTCCTGCGGGCACGGCTTCCTGCATATACTGCCCGCGCTTACGCACCAATCGCACCGCGTCGGCAAACTTCAACGATCCAGCAGCGACCAGGGCTGAGTATTCTCCCAAGCTGTGACCGGCGACGAAGTCGGGCTGCATGCCTCGTGAGGACAATACCGCCCAGGCGGCGGTCGAGACAGCGACTAACGCGGGCTGTGTGTTCTCGGTTTGCTTGAGTTGGTCGTCGGGGCCCTCGAAGCAGAGTGTCGAGAGCGAGAATCCGAGGGCATCGTCGGCTTCTTCAAAAACGCGCGCGGCTTCGGGATACGTGTCGGCGAGGGATTTGCCCATGCCGGCGAATTGGGAACCTTGTCCAGGGAACAGGAAAGCGATTTTGCTCATGCGGTCCTTCGATTTTAACGCGGCTTGAGTTCAGGGAAGAAGGCTAGATATAGTAGAGGAGTGAAACGCAAACCTGAACCGGTCGCCGAGCCCACCGAAATCGTTGTGCCTGAGGCATTGCTGGAACAGGCTCGGCGCGCGATCGCAGCGGATCGGATGCGCAAACCTACCCCGTGTGTCGTGTGCGGGCAGGAATGCACTTCGGACACCAGCGAGGGTCTGTGCTGGGTGTGTCGGCGGCTGAAGTTGAGCGCCTGGCGCGACAGCGATTCCCAAATGCCCGCGCAAGAGTAGTTTTAGATCTCCGGATAAAACTCAAAGAAGGCGTCGAGCGATTGCTCGAGTTGCGCGCGCACTTCCTTTTCCCCACCCTCAATCAAGTGCATGGTGATGTGCGCGGACTTGCCGTTTTTGAGGCGAATCTCAGCGTCACCGACCTCGTCGATATCCTCGGCGGGCAGCAAGCGGATTCCATACACCAGGGCAAGTTTGGCCATGCTCCATTGTATGTTTAGAAGGTCATTCGGGCATTTGGTGCGGACGGAGCTTTTTCAAAAACTTGTTTCACGTTGAACTCTCCGTTGGGGAGTTTCAGGTGCGTGTTCACGGTTAGGGTCTTACCGTCAGGAGAGAGCGACCACACGTCACGCTGCGTGAGCTTCGCGCCTTGGGCTTCGCGGGAACTTTCGATCACCAGCGTCTCACCGGACCACGAAGCAGTGCCGGTGTTGGCTCCGTTGACCGAGGGCTTGCCATCGGTGGTGTACTTCAACTCAGTTGTGACTTCGCCTTGCGCACCCTTCTGATAGGTGGACATGGTGAGCAGCGGGCCCTGCATCTTCACCGAACGCATCATCACCTCAGGCGCGGGGAACTGGCCGTACTGGCTCTTGGAAACGTTCAGCATCCAACTGCCGGAAAAGTTGGGCGCGGCGAGCAGCGGTAGAGCGAGTGCCATGGCGATGAGTCCTCGATTCATGAGTCGAGCATAACAGCGAACCTTTGGAATTACCGTCGGGTGAATCCCTTAGGATGGAAAGACGGGAGCAAGCCACATTGGAAAAAGAGTTGGAACCGGCATCGCACTTCTTTTACTCAGATCGGCTGAAGCTGCAGTTTTGGGACTGGGGCAACGATGGCAAGCCAGTGGTGCTGCTGGTACACGGCTCGCGCGATCATGCGCGGAGTTGGGACTGGGTCGCCCGGGCATTGCGTGACGACTATCACGTGTATGCGATCGACCTGCGCGGGCATGGGAACAGTTCGTGGGCTCCAGGTGCGCTCTACAGCATTCAGGAGCACATCCTCGATCTGGCTGTGTTCGCCGACATCATCAAAGAATATCCGGTTCGGATCGTGAGCCATTCGATGGGTGCCATTGTGTCGCTGTATTATTCGGGGACGTATCCCGAAAACGTTACGCGGCTGGTCGCAATTGAAGGGGTCGGAGTGGGACCTCTGGGATCGACGCCTCCACCGGCGCATCTGAGGATGCGCAAGTGGATTGAGAAGACCCGCGACCTGGAGCATCACGCGCAGCGCACGTATCCCACGCTAGCGGACGCCGTCGCGAGAATGCAGGAAGCGAATCCGTTCTTGTCGGCGGATATGGCTCGGCATCTGACGCTGCACGGGACGAATTGGAACGCCGAGGGCGAGTTGATTTGGAAGTTTGATCACTATACTCGGGTGATCCATCCGTTTGGGGTGGGGCTGCCCGAAGCTCGCGAGATCTTGTCGCAGATTGCCTGCCCAACGTTATTGTTCTGGGGTCGGCAGAGTTTCGCGAAGGACCCAGAAGGCGATCCGCAAGCGGAGGCCATCCGCGATAAGAAGATCGTGAAAGTAGATCAGGCGGGGCATTGGCTCCACCATGATCAACTGGAGTTGTTCTTACGCGAGACGAAGGCGTTTCTGAAGTAGTGGGGCAAGACTCGCGAGCTGGCAGAGAGGTGGGCATCGGGGCGATTACGCGAACCCGTGAATGACGCACGCTTCCCCGATCGTCCTCGATATACCGGCACTTCTTCCACTTGCCTGCCGCGTCGGTGATTTTGACGGTGTGCCTTCGGAGACGTAGGTCGTCGTGGAGATGGTGTCGGCGGCCGACCGTGACCGTGCTCAGGGTGCGGCGGAGAAGAGACGAACCGCCGAATGATTCTTAATCGTTACTCGGCCATAATCGACATCAATCATGAGGTTCGAGCACGCACAAGAGAAACTCTCTTTCGGCAGCGAGTGTGTCACCTTTCCGCATAGAGTGCACTCGTAGAAAAGATTCTCGCCCGCAGGGTATCCTGCCGCAGGATTGTAGGCTTGGTATGTTCTTCCACTTTGTTCGTTCATGGCACAGGAATGATGATACCGCCGTTCAGAAGATTCTGTGATGATGCCGCTTTGATGTACGAACTTAATGGTCGAATGTGGCTTCATGCGAATAGGCAGGAGCGACTCAACGAGATACCGATCGCTGCCAGCGGCGATGGAGCCGAACAGCTCAGACACGTTACACAGAGCAACCCGAATTGAGTTTCTTTAAGGAATCGCATGAAATCTAATAATTCTTGACGCTGAGCACAGCTCTAGCGCGTACTTCTTGCCACGCTTAACCACTCTAACCTCGTCCACACTGGATTCGTGGGAGCTCTCAAGAACATTACGTTCAGTGCGTCGCCTGATCTAATCGAACGGGCGCGGTTCCGTGCAACCTTGGAGAGGACTACTTTGAACGAGAAGTTTCGAGAATGGCTGGACGCCTACGCGTTACGGAAGCCCACCGTCGAGGAATACCGGCACTTAATGCAGAGTCTCCAGCACGTCGACGCCGGAAGAAAGTTCACCCGTGAGGAGATGAACGAGCGGACCAGCCGTAAGTGATTCGAGTCTTTCTCGACACGAATATTTTCGTTTACACGCTCGACCGGCGCGACCCCACCAAACAGCGTCAAGCTATAGAGCTTGTGGAACGAGCCATCACTGAGGAGTCGCTGGTTACAAGCTACCAAATCATCCAGGAGCTTCTTCATGTAGCAACATCGAAATTCAAGGACCGGATGTCTTCTGAAGAAGCTCAGCGATACGCGAAAGCTACGTTGTGGCCATGTTTGCCTTGTACACCCCAGTCCACCACTCTATGCATCCGCCCTTTCGATCCTAGAAGGTACCAAATGGACCTTCTACGATTCGCTGATCATAGCAGCGGCGCTGGAGGCAAAATGCAGTACGATCTACACCGAAGACCTTCAAGCTGGACGACGGATTAGCGGATTGGAAATCCAAAATCCGTTTGCCTAAACTAGGCCTCGACAGTCTCTTCGACTCTGGCCGCATAGGTGCGATCCACATAGTCGTTCAAGAGAGTCATGAACTCCTCGACGATCTTGTCGCCGCGGAAGGTGCACTTCAGTTTGCCGTCGACGTAGACAGGGGCAACGGGCTCCTCGAACGTTCCGGGGAGCGAGATGCCGATGTTGGCGTGTTTCGATTCGCCGGGGCCATTGACGACGCAGCCCATCACGGCCACCTTCATCTCTTCGACGCCGGTGTAGCGGGTCTTCCAGACGGGCATCTGCGTACGCAGGTAGGTCTGGATCTGGTCGGCCATGTCTTGGAAGAAGGTGCTCGTCGTCCGGCCGCAACCGGGGCACGCGGTAACCTGCGGGGTGAAGCTGCGCAGTTCGAGCGACTGCAAAATCTGTTGCGACACGATCACTTCGTCGGTGCGATCGCCGTTGGGGAGCGGGGTTAAGGACGAGCGGATGGTGTCGCCGATGCCCTCCTGCAACAGGATCCCGATTCCAACGGCGGAGGCCACGATGCCTTTCGATCCCAAGCCGGCTTCGGTTAGGCCGAGGTGCAGAGCATGGTCGGTTTCGGCGGCGAGCATGCGATAGACGCTGATGAGGTCCTGCACGCCGCTGACTTTCGCGCTGAGGATGATGCGATCTTTTGGCAAGCCATACTGCACTGCGGCCTTCGCGGATTCGACGGCGCTGACTACGATGGCTCGTAGCATAACGGTCTTGGCATCGTCGGGCTCCGGCTTGAGCTTGTTCTCGTCCATCAAACGCGTGAGCAGCGACTGATCGAGCGAGCCCCAGTTCACGCCGATGCGCACAGGGCGACCGTATTCAATCGCCGCTTCGATCATCACGCGGAAGTTGTCGTCGTGTTTCTTGCCAATGTTGACGTTGCCGGGATTGATGCGATACTTCGCCAGCGCGCGGGCCATCTCGGGATACTTCTTGAGCAGCAGGTGACCGTTGTAGTGAAAGTCGCCGACGATGGGCACGCGGACGCCGAACATGTTGAGCGTGTCGACAATTTTCGGCACGGCCTGGGCGGATTCTTCGTTGTTGACGGTGACGCGAACAAGCTCGCTACCAGCGCGTGCCAGAGCCATCACTTGGTTGACCGTAGACGTCACGTCGGCTGTGTCGGTATTGGTCATGGACTGGACCACGATCGGGTTACCGCCACCTACCATCACCCCGCCGACGTTCACTGCCACCGTGCGGTGGCGCGGATTTGCGCTCATGAGGATATTGTAACGTGTGGCATAATCCTGAAACGAGGAATCATGTCCCAAGAAAACATTGAAATTGTGCAGTCCTTCTACGCAGCCATTAGCCGAGGCGATGTGGGTACGGTGCTCGGCCTAATGGACCCGCAAGTGGAGTGGAACGAAGCGGAGCATTTTCTTTACGCCGACCACAGCCCTTACATAGGACCGAACAGTATTCTCAACGGCGTGTTCATGCGGCTGATGTCCGACTGGGAAGGCTTCAAAGCGATCCCGGAGGAGTTTATCGGAATGGGCGACATGGTTGCGGTCACGGGGCGATATCACGGGACCTACCGTGAGACCGGCAAGAGTGTGAACGCACAACTGGTCCACGTGTATACGGTGAAGGACGGCAAGCTGTTGAAGTTCCAGCAGTACACGGATACGGCTCAGTTCCGCGACGTCACGAAGTAAGCGCATGGATCTACTGCAACGCGCGCTGCAATCCGGCACGGCAGTCGACCTCGCAGCGGTGAGCGAAGCGTGGGCCTCAGGATTGATTACGCGGAAGCTCGATGTGTCGCTCGCGCGGCAGTTAGTGGAGCGGGGCGCGACGCTGACCCCGCACGCGGCGGCTGGACTGGGATTCACTGACATCTTGACGAAGATGCTGGCGTCGGATCCGGCGGTGATCGACGCCAAGGGCTGCGACGCGCGCACACCGTTGCACTTTTCGCGCAACGTGGCGATGGCGGAGTTACTGCTGGCGCATGGCGCGCGAATCGACGCTCGGGATGAGGATCACTTGTCGACGCCCGCGCAGTGGTTGATCGGTGAGGCTCCTGAGATCACTCGGTTCTTGCTGGAGCACGGGGCGACGCCCGATATCTTCATGGCCGCCGCGCTCGGAGATCGCGCACTCGCCGAGCGGTTGATCGCGGCCGATCCAGCGTGCGTATCGCACCGCATTGGTCGCGCGCCTGAATTTCCTCCCATCGGCGGAGGACTGGGCGGCACCATCTATCAGTGGACGCTGGCATTCAATTCGTACGCACACCAGATCACGTTGCTCAAGGGACACGCGGAGATGTTTGACCTTTTGTATTTGAAGAGCGATGCGAAGACTCGGTTTCTGGTCTCCTGTGTACTCGCGCAACGCGAGGAGGCGGAGGCAATTGCGGCTGCGAATCCGGAACTGCTGGCTTCCCTGCCCTCCGCTGACCTTGAGTTGTTGCCTCGTTACTGCTGGGAGACGAATACGAATTACGACGCGGTGAAGCTGATGCTGGACCTCGGCTTCCCGATTACGCAGACCGAACGCAGCCACGGTTACACGGCCCTGCACAACGCTGCATGGTCAGGTTCGGCGGACTTGGTGGAGCTATTGATCACACGCGGAGCCGCTGTCAACATTGTGGATCCGGGCTTTGATGCTACTCCTCTCGGCTGGGCCCTGCATGATTGCTTGATCGAGAAACGGCACCCTGAAGGGCAGTTCGGCCGCGTGGTGAAAGCATTAATCGATGCGGGCAGCGCTTGGGACAAACGAATGTATCCTACCGGGCACGCAGAGCTAGACGAAGTATTGCGCAGCTACCTGCCGTGACGGGGACGCAACAGACCCGCATATAATCTACGTAATGGCCACGCACACCGCAGTTTCGAGCACGGCGCAAGACACGGCTTTTTTCGGACATCCACGCGGACTTTCCACGCTCTTCTTCACAGAGATGTGGGAACGCTTCAGTTACTACGGCATCCGCGCGCTGCTGATCCTCTATATGACGGCCTCCGTGGAGAACCACGGTTTGGGCTTGAGCGTGGCCGTTGCAGGCGCTATCTATGGCCTATACACGTCGTGCGCCTACATCTTCGCACTGCCGTCGGGCTGGATCGCGGATCGTTTCGTGGGACATCAGAACGCGGTGATCCTCGGCGGACTCCTGATCGCAGCGGGCAATTTCGGATTGATGATGCCATCGGTGGGGATCTTCATCTTGGCCCTGCTGTTGATGGCGATTGGCACATCCTTTCTGAAGACGAGCTGTACCACCGTGGTGGGTTTCTTGTATCCACAAAGCGACCGGCGGCGCGACTCCGGATTCACGCTGTATTACGTCGGCATCAACGTGGGCGCGGGTCTGGCTCCAGTCATCTGCGGGTACGTGGGACAAAATATCGACTTCCGTTACGCCTTCGGACTCGCCGGATTGTTCATGCTGGCGGGCCTGACGCAGTTCACGTTTACTCGAAAGTATCTGGGAGAATCCGGCGCAACCCCGGCGGTGAAGGCCGCTGCAGCGGATCGCAAGGTGCTGGGACTGGGCTCCGGGCTATTGTTGGCCGTGCTCGCGGCGCTGTTCTTTATGCAGGCCTCTGTCGAAGCCGTGGCGGATGGGTTCGCCGTAGTGCTACTGGTCGCGGTGGCAGTCACGTTCGCTGGATTGATTTTGTCGAAAGATTTTTCGCCGGTCGAGAAGAAGCGCATCTACGTGATCCTGGTGCTGTTCATTGCTTCGGCGCTATTCTGGTCGATTTTTGAACAGGCTGGCTCCACTCTGAATTTATTCGCCGACCGCAGCACGAACAATTCGCTGTTCGGCTTGACGTTCCCCTCCACGTGGTTCCAGTCTTTGAACCCCGTGTACATTTATGCGCTGGGTCCGTTGCTCGCGTGGCTGTGGGTGAAACTGGGCGACCGCAATCCATCTCCGGTCACCAAATTCGCGTTCGGGTTGTTGGGCGCGGGCGGCGGCTTCCTGCTGATGGCGCTGGCGGCGCAGGCCGCAGGTACCGATGGCAAAGTGAGTCCGCTATGGCTTGCAAGCGTCTACCTGATCCACACCGTCGCGGAACTTTGTTTGAGCCCGGTTGGCCTCAGCGCCATTACGAAACTTGCACCGGCGCGCATCGCGGGGCTCACGATGGGCGTGTGGTTCCTTTCGATCTCCGTTGGCAACTTCTTTGCGGGACGCATGGCGTCGTTCTATGAATCGATGCCGCTCGATACGCTCGTCGGCTATGCGGGTGGCATCGGCGTCGCGTTTGGGTTGGTGTTGTTGCTGATCTCAAAACCGGTGACCGGGCTGATGGGCGGAGTGAGATAGGTACTGGTGGTCCCACAACTGAACGCGTTCGGGTTAGACTGGAAACTTCTGAATCCATGAACAGACTCGCACCCATCTGCCGCGTATTGCTGCTTGTCTCCGGCTGCGGGTGCGTCTGCGCACAGAGCACGCTCAGCGATCTGGAACAAACCGCGTCGAAGGCCCAGGCGCAGTGGTACGGGCTGGCATCCGTTCTGGACACACGACTGTCGCGCTTATTGCCGTGTGACCCGGCTGCCACCGCGGCCATCGAAGAAGTACATCGGACCTCGACGGAGCGATCGGTGGCATTGATCGACTACACCAAGGCTGTCGCCGATCAAACGGCGAAGGACGTCGCGATGGCGCGGCAGATTCGACGCTCAGAAGCGGAATACTTGGCGACTTTCGGCCCAGAGCGCGCGGATACAGAGCAGGAACGGGCGGGTATCGAAAGCCAGATCAACAATCTGACGGAGAGTGTGCGCCGGAAGGTTTCCTTGACCGTCGCCAATGACGAATTGCGCGCGCTGGAAGCGTCGGTACGAGAACGCGCCACACTGGTGACCGAGCATGCGTCCGCCACGGAAGGATCGCTGGCTCGTTACGAAAGTCTCGCCCTGGCACTCGAGAAGCGCGAAGCGGCGTTGCGCAAGCAAGTCGCGGCACTGGAAGACGAACGGGCAAAGTGGAACGGATACTATACGGCGCGTCTGGCTCGCGCACGTGTGGAATGCTCCGGCACGGGGACGGGTCGCTAATGCGCCGCTGCACACTCTTCATGATCGGCGCGATGGCTCCGATGTGGGCGCAGGCTAACCGCGACAGTTACCGGGTTCCGTATCAGGCGTGGCGTCAAACCGCGCCGGCTCTGGAACAGGATGCCGCGACGCCCAGCGCCACGTTCGCGACGCAGGTGCAAGCCTCCGCGCAGGCGATGCAGAACTTCATGCAAGCCCGCGCGGCATACATTACAGCACCGCAGGCAACGTCAGTGGAACAAGCGAAGTGGGTGGTGCAACCGTTGACGCGGGCAGAAGCACTGTTGAGCACGCCTACGGAGATGCAGCAATTGCTGGCGGTGACAGCAGCGAAGGTGGCGACTAGCATCAACTCCTATCCGGCCAACGATAAAGACGTCGTGATCCGGCAACTGCGGCAGGCGCTGGAACGGGAACGCGCCGCCTTGCGGGCCTTGACCGAAACGATTGCGGCACACAAGAGTTCGATCACCGAGCTCATCGACATAACCGACGTAGCCGAGGTGGAGCGCGGCTTTGCGAGTCAAGCGCTTTCGGCGGCTACTGCGCGCCGAGGCCAAATCGCGGCGCACATCCAACGCGAGGCTGCGGACTGGGCGGAATATTACAAGAACCTGGGCGAGGGAGCGGTGAGTGGAGGTCGGGCTACCGGAACGGGTGCGGCTGCAAGTGCGTCCAGCGCAGGTGCGCCGAATCCCGCTCCTGCGAAGATTACCCGACCCGCCGCAAACGGACAGCTACCGCTCTCCCGTTACACCGGTGAGTGGATGTTCCCAAACAAAGGCCTTTTCTACGGACCTCAACCGGAGACAGTGGAACTGACAGTGCAGGAGAACAACGGTCGCTTCACCGGGACGTTGACCGCTCGGTTTGCAATGGCGGCTGGAAGCCGTGAGAATCCGACACTGACTCTGGAGTTCCAAGGTCCCGTTCTGCCGGGGAAAACCCAGACGTTCCCGTTGCAGACCAACGACGGAGCCAGCGGTACGATCGAACTCATTCCGGGGTCGGCGTTCAATCTGCTCGAGATCAATATTCAGATCGAGGCCAGACCCAACAAGGTCGGCTCGACGAATTTCGTTCTAGTGAAGCGCTGAGAGAGGTGGGGCAGGCACCTTGCCTGCTAGCGCACCATTTCGATCCTCACGTCATGGACGTCGAAGGTTCCCGCTTCGCGGACAGTTCCATAGAGTCTGCGATATGCAAGAACTAAGGCCGCCGTCTCCGCAGGTGCCCTGAAGATCATCTTTTCGGGGCCCGTATCCCACTGCGACGGCACCCACTCTTCACCGGCAATCCGCCACTCCAGGCCGGCAACTTCATGCCCGCCATCGCCCGAAAATCGGGCGGATAATTCATAGTTCTGGCCAGGCCGCAGACCACCAACCATCTGTCGCAACAGCTCGGTGTTTTCAGGTTGCTTTCCAGAAAGACGAATACGATGTCCACGCCCACTTTCCAACGTGAGATGCGTAACGCCTTCGGAGTGCACGAGGCGCCAATCGAAGCCGTGTCCCGTTTGTGGCTCTTCAAAGTTTGGTGCCGTGACGCCGGTGGGAGCGTTCCGTCCCAGTTGCCGCCACACTTCCACCACATCGGCATAGCGCGAGTTCTCGAGCAAGACATCCGTGACAGCGAGCAACAAATTCTGGTCCCGCACGTTCTTCGCAGCGGCTGCGAGCGCTTCAGGATGTTTCCGTTCGAGCAAGTACGACAAGTAGTCCGACGCCACTGCATCACGATTCGGAATCGCTCGAGCAAGGATCTCCGTAGCATCCGTGCTCATGTGCCAGCAGAGGTCAAATGCGGGACGACGATCGCCGTAGGACACTTCGAGCGCCGAGCGGATCCACATCCAAAAGTCATCAGCGCGGCGTTGACGTAGATAGAAATTAGCGAGCGTCCAACGTGGCTCGAATTGGTGGTCGACGGCGTAGGCTTCCCGTAACCAGTGCTCTGCCGCAGCAAGATCGCCGTGCTGTTCGGCGGCCAAGCCCAGTCGAATGCGAGGCGCCGAGACAGTAGGATTCAGCCGCGCGATGCGTTCCAGCGTGAGCGTGGAATCACGACTGTCGTAATCCGCTTGCAACGCACCGAACGCCAGGTACGCCGCATTGCCCGGCATCTGTGCGATGGCTTGCTCCACACCTTCGGGAGTGCCTGCGCGAAACGCGGCGTCCGCGCGAGCCAGTATCACCGACCACGCAGCCGCTGCCACCAACGCTAGAAGTGCGAGAACCGAGACAATGCGCAGCATGTAATACGTTTCGATTACGCGAATACTTGTTGCTCGCGTTCCCCTCTCAACTTATACTAGCTTCCAGTGAAGCTACTCTCGACACTTGTCCTATTTTCGTCCGTCACGTTCGCCGGATCGCCCACAGCGATTGGCGTGGTCACGGCCAGCGGACACTTCACCCTGGAAGGCTCCAGCATTTGGGGCAACTCCACGTTGTTCGATGGAGCGAAGGTGGAAACGGGCGACGCATCGTCGGAACTCACGCTTTCGAACGGCGTAAAAGTGCAACTCACGGCCGCAAGCTCGGCTCGCGTGTGGAAGAATCGCTTGGAGCTGGAACGGGGCACGGGACAGATCACTGCGTCCTCCGCATTCTTAGTGAATGCGGGCGGCGTAAACGTCGAAGGCTCTCGTTACCGTGTGGGCGTGCTGCCAGGAGCGCGATTGGAAGTAGCCTCGTTAACGGGCAACGCTCGTGTAACGGGATTGCGCGGGAATGTTCTAGCGGCGGTTCCGGCCGGGCGGAGTATGAATTTCGCGATGCAGCAAACCGTGACACGCGCTGGTTGCTTGATCTACAAAGGCAACGGATTCATTTTGCAAGTGGACGATTCGGCGGAAGTATTGCAACTGGCGGGCGGCGCGCTCGGGCAGAACGTTGGCAATCGCGTGCAAGTCACAGGAGCGCTGGCAGCCACTGCGGCCACCATCAGCCCGGCATCATCGATTCTCAACGTCTCAGCAGTCACGCTGCGTGCACCGGGCGGCTGCCTGTCAGCAGCGGCAGCCCTCAACGCCCAGACCTCTGTTCCGACCAACGCACCGAACGCTACACCCGGATCGCAGACCGCGCAGCCTACAACTCAGGCTTCCAACACCGGCAAGACGGCACCCACCGTGGCTCGCGGGGGCATGTCGACCGGCGCGAAGGTCGGCATCATCGGCGCGGTCGCAGGCGGCGGTGCGGGCGCGGCTCTTGCGCTCGGCGGTAAGAAGTCCACCACCAGTCCGTAACCGAACGCTCCTATAATGGAGTGTGTCTCTTTCTACCCAACCATTTGTCGACGCCAACAAGGATCGTCTTCTCGAAGAGCTGAAAGAGTTTCTTCGGATACCCAGCGTCTCCACTTCGCCTGAACACAAGGCCGACGTGCGCCGGGCCGCGGAGTTCGTGGCCAACGCGCTGCGCACCGCAAAACTGGAGAACGTCGAGATCATCGAAGGCAAAGGCCACCCGCTGGTGTACGCGGATTGGCTGCACGCTCCGGGCAAGCCCACGGTGCTGTGCTACGGCCACTACGACGTGCAGCCGCCCGATCCGCTGGATGAATGGATTTCGCCCCCGTTTGAGCCGACCATCCGCAACGGCAACATCTACGCGCGCGGAGCCACCGACGACAAGGGCCAAGTGTACATGCATATTAAGGCGATTGAGTCGCTCTTTGCCGTGCATGGAACGCTGCCGCTCAACGTTAAGTTTCTGATCGAAGGTGAAGAGGAATGCGGCGGGGAAATGATCGCCGACTATCTCCCCAAGAACACGGCCAAGCTAAAGGCCGACGTCGCGTTGGTCTCTGATACCGAACTCTATGCCGAAGGCATCCCGACCCTATGCGTCGGCTTGCGCGGCTTGGTCTACACCGAAATTGAAGCGCGTGGTCCGATGCGCGATCTGCATTCCGGCGTTTACGGCGGCGCTGCTCCCAACGCGATCTTCGGCTTGGTCGAGTTGCTAGCCAAGCTGAAAGACGCCGACGGACACATCAAGATCCCCGGCATCTACGACGACGTCACGCCGCCGACTCCGGAAGAGAAACATAGCTGGGCTTCCCTGCCCTTCGATGAAGAAGAATATCGCAAGACCGAAGTAGGCTCCACTGTACTCACAGGAGAACCGGGCTTCAGCGTGATGGAACGCACTTGGGCTCGTCCCACGCTGGAAGTGCATGGTATCGTCGGCGGCTACATGGCTCCCGGCGCGAAGACGGTCATCCCGGCGAAGGCCACGGCCAAGGTCAGCATCCGGTTGGTGCCGGCGCAGGATCCGGACAAGGTGGTGGCCGCGTACAAGAAGTTCGTTGCCGAGAACACACCGCGCGGCATTCAGACCGAAGTGCGCGTGCTGAGCGCGAGCGCGGCCAACAGCGTGAATCCAGATCACCCCGCGATTCACTGCGCTGCAGAGGCGTTCGCCGAGGTACTGGGACGCGAGACGGTTTTCACGCGCGGCGGCGGCTCCATCCCGATTGTGGGCGATTTCAAAACGCACCTGGGCATCCCCACCGTTTTGATGGGATTCAGCAACCCCGACGACGGCTTGCATTCGCCGAACGAGAAATATCCCATCGCGAACTACTACGCGGGAATCGTAACCATTGCCCACTTCTTTGAAAAGTACGGAAAGTAGCCCCCAAAAGCCGCAGCAGGAAGCGGTCTTGCGCTCGGCTGGCATCGTTTCACTGGCCGTGCTCGCCAGTCGAGTCACGGGGCTGTTCCGTGAGATGGCGATGGCGTGGCTGTTCGGCGCCAGCATGTCCTTCGATGCGTTCATGCTGGGCTTCCGCATCCCCAATCTGACGCGTGACCTTTTTGCGGAAGGTGCTCTCTCCAGCGCCTTCGTGCCGACGTTCACTGAGTACTTGGCCAAGCGCAGTAGGGAAGATGCGGCTCGGCTGGCGAACCTAGTCGCGACGGCGATCATCATCGTCGTGGGGGCTCTGTGCGCTCTGGGCATGATCTTCGCACCCCAACTGGTGAACCTGCTCGCATCCGGATTCCGCAACGTTCCCGGCAAGTTTGAACTCGCGGTCGAAATGACGCGGATCATGTTCCCGTTCCTGCTGCTGGTCGCACTGGCGGCGCAAGCGATGGGAGTGTTGAACGCCTGCAACCGATTCGGCGTGCCGGCCATGTCCTCGACGTTCTTCAACATCGGGTCTCTCGTCTTCGGCATCTCCATCGGCGTGGGCCTGGGACCGCTAATTGGAATCTCGCGCATTGAGGGCATGTCGATCGGAGTCGTGATCGGCGGTCTTCTGCAGTTGGTCTATCAAGTCCCCAGCCTGTACGAACTGGGCTTCCGCTTCCGCCCGGTAATCGATTGGTCCGAACCCGGCCTGGTCCGCATCCTACGACTGATGGGCCCCGCGATCCTGGGCAATGCGGCGGTGCAGATCAACGTCATGGTGAACACCAACTTCGCGTCGCAGATCGCGGACCCCGTGCGCGGCTTCGATGGACCCGTGAGTTGGCTCGGCTACGCGTTCCGCTTCATGCAATTGCCGCTGGGGTTGTTCGGCGTGGCGATTGGGTCGGCCACACTACCGTCCATCTCGCGCAGCGCCGCCGCGGGCGACATGGGCGAGTTCCGGCAGACCATCTCGCACTCCCTGGGAACCGTATTCCTGTTGACCATCCCGTCGTCGATTGGCCTAGTGGTGCTGGGCGAATCCATCATCGGAGCCATCTACCAAAGAGGAGCGTTCCAGGTCTATGACACCGAGCGAACGGCTCTCGCCTTATCGTTTTACGCGATCGGCCTGAGCGGCTACGCGGCCCTCAAAGTTCTCGTGCCGGCATTCTATTCGCTGGGAGATTCCAGGACGCCCATGCTGGTCAGTCTGGGTTCGATCCTGACAAATTGGTTTGTGGCCTCCACCATGGTGCGCATCCCGGGGCTCGGACATGCCGGGCTGGCCTTGTCCACCTCCGCCGTGGCCTTGTGTGGATTCGCGCTGCAATTCGCGCTACTGCGAAAGCGCATCGGCGGGATCCACGGTCGAGCGCTGGTGGCTCAAATGGGAAAAATCGCCGCCGCGTCGCTCGCCATGGCAGCCGTGGTGTGGCTCTCCAGTCACGGCATGCGCCAACTGGGCGTCTCGCAGATGTGGAGGATGGCGGACGTAGCCATTTCCGTGCCCCTGGGGGGCGCGGTATATTATTGGAGTGCAAAGATACTAGGTCTTTCGGAGATAGACATGGTACTTCGCTCATTTACCGGCCCGCTCCGGCGCCGTTTACAGAGGTCTTGATGAGATTCGCATTATTTTTAGCCGTCGCGATCGGCTGCCATGCGCAGAGCATTCAGAGCCTGTCGGCTCAGATACAGAAGACGCCCACACCGGCCCTGTATGTAGAGCGAGCGGCCGCCTATCTAGCCTCCGGGGACGCGAAGCAAGCCGTTGTGGATATCGATCGCGCGTTGGATCGCGATTCCTTGAACGTCCGCGCGTTGACGCTACGCGGGCAGGCGAATTTTAAACTCGGCCGCTACTCGGAAACCATCACAGACCTAAGCGGAGCGATTGCATTGGCACCAGGCGACGCGTCTCTGTATGTGGCACGTTCGGCCGCGCATGCCGCGGCGGGCGATCAACCTCGCGCGCAAGCGGACCGCAACGAGGCCTTGCGGCTGGATCCGAAGTCGCTGGCAGCGCTCGACCGGCAACCCGCGGTAGCGGAAGTCGCGGCTCCGGCTCCCGTGGCCCCTGCCCCCGCACCCGCACCGGCACCAACAGTAGTTGCTGCAAATACTTTCGTTGCCCCAGTTCCGGCTCCATCAGCGGCGAAGGCTCCGCCAGCGCCCGTTCCGTCACCCGCAAAGATTGCCGCTACTGCGCCCGCCGTAGTCGCGCCTGCTCCCGCCCCACCGACTGCGGCGAAGGCGCCCGCTCCGGCACCAACAAAGGTCGCGACAACCGCAGCAGCGGCCCCCGCGGCAGCAGGTTCGGGAACCGCAGATTCGCGCTATCAGCGCGCCAAAGAGTTCCTGAATCAGGGAAAACATGCGGAGGCCATAGCGGAACTGGATGAGGCAATCAAGGCACAAGCGACGAATCCGATTCTGTTCAACACTCGCGGCTACGCGTACTACTTATCGAAGGACCCCAAACGCGCGATCCAGGATTATGACGCAGCCCTGAAGCTGAACCCCGACTACCTGAACGCGACCCACAATCGCGCCATTGCTCGCAAGGCCGCTGGCGACAAGGCTGGCTCCGACGCCGACCGACTGCGCGAAGTCGAGCTAGGCAAGAAGCAAGGCGTGAAGGTTCCGTAGCAGCCTGGAACCAAGTCTAGAAGACGATGCGCGCGGTCTTGGCGACCATTCGTCGCATGGACGCGTCAGTATTCAGCGTGGCAATGCCCGAAAGCGGTACCCACGCAACATCGCGCGACTCCGCACTGACCACCAGCGGTTCGGCGGGATCAGCTTCCAACAAAAACCGCACATCGTAATGAAAGTGCGCGGGCTCATTCTTACGTTCCGGAATGAGATGCACATCCAGATCGAAGATCGCCGCCGCCAGTGGACGGACCTTCGTTAAGCCCGACTCTTCCCGAGCCTCGCGCAGAGACGCTTCGATCAATGTCAGGTCGTCGGGCTCCAGATGACCACCCATTTGCAGCCAACGATTCAATCGCTTGTGCCAAGTGAGCAAGGCCTGCCCACGCTGGCGCTCTCCCTGTGGGAGCGCATTGACGATCCAACAGGACGCGGTGATGTGCCCCTCGGGGAAGGCGCGATCGAAGCACGCCTCGTTGTCAGAGACAAAGCGATGCATGCGCTCACGCATCTCGGCCTCCTCGGTATCGAAGGGCGCGTAGGCGGCGAGGTGTCGTAAAAAACTGGGGCGGTCCATGGAGTACTTCCTACGCTACCGCGAGGCGGATGCCAGGCGCTAGTTCTACGGCATCGGCGTACTCGATATGCAGGACTCGGCGAGGCCGGTCATTGATCGACTTACTGGAAGCGTGAATGAGAAGTGGCCGCATCGCGATAACGCCGCCACATGGAGCTAAACATTCCACGCTGGTCACCGCTCGGGCCAAAACTTCGGCGCCGGAGAGAACGCCGTCTTGGTGTGACGCCGGAATTACACGCAGCGGGCCGTTCTCCGCAGTGGAGTCATCCAAGTGCAAGCGTAACGCGATCACTCGCGACAGGGCCCAATCAGGCGCGATGGCGTAAAGCCCTCCGGATTTGCGCGACCATGGACCCCAATCGGGTGAATCAAACCGCGCAGCCAGCGGCAGAGCCGTATCCTGGTGCCACGCGATCAACCAATTGGCTTGCTCAGTCTTCTCAAAAAGGGTCGCCCGGAACGGTACGGCGGACGCCCCCACGAAATTGGCGGCAATCGAGGTAAGCCGCTGGTCATGCACCAGGGCATGAACAACGGCGTTCGACATGAGGTGGCGGGTCCCCGCTCGAACCGGATGGCGACCCTCGGCAGCGATCGCCCGCAGGACAGCAGAGCACTCCTCGGACGAAATCACGTCCGAGTGAATTGCGTAGCCGTCGGCCAAAGCTACACCGTCAGCAGATTCTGGATACCATCGGCATGCACGCGCTGGCCGACGTAGAAGGTTCCGAACAACGCATAAACGGCGCTCACTTCGTCGAAGCGCATTTCGTAGATGAGGCGTTTGAACACCAACGGGTCGTCGGCAAAAAGATCGACACCCCATTCCCAATCGTCGAAGCCAATCGAGCCGGTAATGATCTGCTTCACCATGCCCGCATAGCGACGGCCGATCATGCCGTGCTCGTGCATCTGGCGTTGGCGTTCGGCCATGGGAAGCTGATACCAGTTCTTGTTCTCGCCGCGGCGGCGGTCCATCGGATAGAAGCAAACGAACTTGGCGGACGGAATCTCCGGATAGATGCGCGAGTGCATGGCTTCGCGCTGGCGGTCGAGCGTTTCCGCGATCTCCCCGTTCCACTCCGGCGTGTGCGGCTCAATGCCTTTTTCGGCCAGCGTAGTGTAGGTCTTCATACTCGACTCATACAAGCCGAGTTCGACCATGGACAGATACGACGTGGTCAATTCAAGATAATCCCACAGGCGCAGGTGCGAGAGCTGTGTCTGCGCTTCCAGCAGCGACTCAAAGTTGGGACGGAAGTGGATCAACATGAGGTCGCCCTTGTGGCCCAGCAAAGAGAATGCGGCAGTACCAGTTGCCTCCATCGCAGCGAGGGAAGCGGAGGCTTCCTGCAGAATCGTGGCTCGCTCAGCGGCGGGCAGAACGCGCCATGCGGCCCAACGCACGCGCAGCATCTGGTGCAGAACGCTGGCCCCTTCAATGGTCAGCGGCACGGGGGGCATGTTGTCAAAGTGATGCATCGTTTCTATTCTCGCGCAGAACCGATCCCCCTCGTGGCACCCAAAGTGCATGAACCACACCACGTCGTGTTAGAATTGAGATCCATGCACCCAGACGTTGCTCTGGTCAACCAGCTCCAGACCCTTGATCTAAGAATTACCGCCCTCGATAAGGAAGTTGCTGAACTTCCACGGCACATTGCCGTTATCGAGAAGACACTTGAATCGCATCTGCGTAAGCTTTCGGCTGATAAAGCCGCGCTCGCGGCGAATCAGAAAGACCGAAAGAATCTGGAAGGGGAGATCCAACTCCACCAGAGCAAGATTTCTAAACTGCGCGACCAAATGTCGCAGGCCAAGACGAACGACCAGTTCAAAGCCTTCCAGAACGAAATCGACTTCGCGGAGAAAGAGATCCGCAAGGCCGAGGACCGCACAGTGGAATTGCTCAGCGCTTCCGAACCCCTGGAGGCCAACGTCAAACAGGCCGAAGTCGCGCTGAAACAAGAACAGAAGCAGGTCGATGCCGAAAAGGCCGAGGCTCGGGAACGTACCGCTGCCCACCAGGCCGAGTTGGATAAGTTGCGCGCCGAACACAAAGTCGCGTTCGCAGCCCTGCCCAAGCCGATCGCAGCCACCTACGAGCGGATTCGCAAGAAGTGGAAGGGCACAGTCGCCGCAGAGGCCACCGAGGGACGCTGTACCGCGTGCCACATGGTGTTGCGGCCTCAGGTCTTCCAGGACCTCCGCAAGGGGACCAACCTCATGCAATGCGAGAACTGCAGCCGCTTCCTGTATTACAACCCGCCCATCACTAGCAGCCTCGTTGACATGACCTAGGGCTGTCGGGGTTAAAGGGGTAGAATCGGTCCATGAGACTGATTCTACTCTTTACCCTGACGGCGCTCTCTGCGCTCACCTCATTTGGGCAAGCCCCCAAGGCTGCGCCCGTCCCCAAGGCAGCCCCCGCTGCGGCCAAGGCCGTCGCGAAAGCCACTGAATTGCTGGACATCAATAGCGCTACCGCAGAGCAACTGGGGGCGCTTCCAGGAATCGGCGACGCTTACTCCAAGAAGATCATGGATGGCCGGCCCTATAGCGGCAAGGACGATCTTGTGAACAAGAAGGTTGTTCCGCAGGCCACCTACGACAAGATCAAGGATCTAATTATGGCGCGGCAAGGCGCGGGTAAGAGCAAAGCCAAGAAGTAGTTCTACGCCGAATAAGGCGTGCGCTGCAACGCTTCCGACTCTTCGCGAGTACGGGAGCGGTGCAACCGCCGGCTGCCCGGCCATTCCAGGCGCATGTCGCGGCAGACTTCGTCCAGCATATCCACCGTGCAGGTCTTGCTCTCGGCCGCGAAGGCACTCAGCAGGAGGTTATCGCACACACCGTTAATGACGCGAGGAATGCCCTGCGAACGTAGATGGATTTCGGCCATCAGTTTTTCGGTAAACACATTCTGCTCCGGCATGCCGGCATGTTCCAGTCGCGATTCGATGTATTCGATCGCATCCCGGAGGGTGAACGGCTGCAGGTTGCAGCGGAGAACCACGCGCTGCTTCAACTGCCGTAAGTTTGGAGCGTCCAGCTTGCGATCAAATTCGGGTTGCCCCGCCATAATGATCTGGATCAGCTTCCCGTTGCGATTTTCCAGATTGCCCAGCAAGCGAATCTCTTCCAGAACTTCCCATTCCAGATTGTGCGCTTCGTCCACGATCAGCACCACGGTGCGACCGTCCTGGGCTTGCTCCACCAACAACTGATTGAGGGCAAAGAGGACTTCGGTCTTGGACGTTCTGGAACACGGCAGGTCCAGATCGTACGCGATCATTTCAAAAAACTGGCCTGAGTTGATGCGAGAGTTGAACAGGAAGGCAAACTCGATGAATTGGTCTTCCAGGTAATCGCGAAGACACTCCAGCATCGTCGTCTTGCCCGTGCCAACTTCGCCGGTCAGGACGATAAAACCCTTGCGCGCCTGCACACCATACACTAGATTCGCAAGAGCTTCTTCGTGCTGTTCGCTGCGATAGAAGAACGCGGGGTCAGGACTTAAATTGAAGGGGCTCTCCGAGAAGCCAAAGAACGCATTATACATTCGGGGCTAAACCCTCTCTTATGTTCTACACATCGATAGTACCATGCGTTTCCAACAGGGTGGATAGGCAAATAGAGGAGCGGGTACTAGATCAGCTCTAACAACACGAATCCAGCGACTTGCGAAGCTTTCCCACCCTGGAAGACAATACGGCGCGTCTTGGGGAACGGCAGGCCCGTGCGCAAGGCGTTATCGTAGAACGCCACACGCTTGGCCAGTGAGCGATAGGAGGCATCGGTGGTGTCTCCCGCAGCAATCTTCGAGAGAACGCCGCCACCCCACCCAATGGAGAGCACGCAAGCGTCTTGCCGTGAGGATACGGCGCGGATCTTGGCTTCGAGTTCATCCACCGTTGCAGCCAACGGAGCCAACCCTGTCCACTGCGCGTACTGTTTGTGATGCGCCAGTTGCGACGACGCAAAACGGTTCGCGGCCTGGAAAATCTTCGCACGGTCGCGATCAGAGGATTCGTTCCACACGCCTTCAAAGGCCGTGCCCGGCGACGCCATCTCGGCGAACGTCGGAGTGCTGTCATCAATGCGACGGGCGTCTACCGTGCCACGGGCAGCTTTCCAACCCAACTCGTACTGGCCCTCGCCCTTGGCCACCAACGTCGAGGTCCGCAGCAAGTAAACGTTCATGCTGCTGTGATTGATGCTCGCTGAATCACCCGCCGATACGCGGCGCATGATGCTCTTCCCCGAACCACCCAGTACCGCTTCTTCCGCCTTGGTAGCGGGATTACGCGGGATTCGTTTGCCTTCGGCCTCTTCAGACTCGATGCGCTTCACCAGATCGCGCATGGTCGCTTCGCTCCAGCGATCGAACACCGCGGCGGTACGAAGCGCGCCCTTGATCGCCGTGGCAGGCAGGTAAGCTCCACCCGCAGTGGAGGCTGCAAAAGTCGGAATAAAAAGACCTTGCGCCGGCGTCTTCTCAAACACCGGGACCTCGCTGGAGTGTTCGAACGGAATGCGTCGACCAGCGAAGTTCTGCGCAAATCCACCCCACGAGGCAAAGTCTAACTTATCGGCCTTCTTGAGCTGCGCGAGGTATCCCTCAAAGCGCGGCCCCTTGGCCAGCAAGCGGAAAATGCGCCGCTGATCCAGAACATTGACGTGGTCTTTCCACACCATGTAATCGATGGGCGAAAGCTTGCTGCCATCGCCGACCAGAGTCGGGGTCAAACATGTGACGCGATACTTCATGCAGTCACCTTCAAAGGAATCGAAATCGCCAGTGCGAAGCCCGCGCGATACACCGGATGCGCGAAGCCGTCCGGGGCAACATCGGCAACCGCGCCGCGCGGAGCAGCCGAGGCCACGATGACTGAGCCTTCCGTCACCATGCGCGTCAGTTTCTTGCCATCGCCCCACCCAGCTTGGCTTTCCACGCGTCCACCGCGGGTCGTCAATTCGTAGTCGCCCTGTTGCCAATCGACCGCGTCGGTAGTCGCAGGATGGAACAACGAAAGCAGCCAGTAACCGGATTCCGTTTCTGACTTCGGCTGTTTGAGCAACAACCCAGGCAATTCGCCCGCAGTGATCTCCGGCATTTCCGAACGGCCCCAACCACGCGAACGTTCCCCGCCCATACCGGAATCAGCCAGCAAACGAAACGCAGCAGTCAGCGGACCAGTCCAGCGATCGCGCGCAGCATCGTCGGCAAACTCAGCGACGGTCCACAATCCGCAATCGGGAGTAAATTCCAAACACGCAGTGGAATGCGGCGTAACGCTGCTGCCGTCCCGATCCACAGCGGCACTGGAGCGGACGGCCACGCGAAACGGTCCAGGTACGGACGGGTTGCGCGCGGGCACCAGACATTCGCTTTCGCCGTCAATCGCCCACGATCCTTCAGATAGCGTACGACCCGCGAGCAGCGTCTCTACAACGCTCATAGGGACGAAACGTGCGCCCTTCCAACGAATCTTCGCAGACGCTTGGGGCGGCCACAAATTGCGCGGCGGCTCGACTAACAACGTATCGCCCTGAAACGGGAAGCACGACCCGAAACGCACCGCAGGTTCCGCTGCGCGCGCCGTTGCCTCTAACCACTCGTCGAGCATACCCAGTTGCGCCATCGCGCTCGACACCGCGGAATACAGCGAGTCGCTGTGAAACACGCGGTCGACGCGATCCCGCACCCCGGAATCCGGACCAATGCGCCAAGGGCCTGTCGGCCGCAGGCGGATGAGAAGACCTTGCGGCATCCTAGCTCAGTTTTTCGCCAAACGAAGAATCATTTACCAGCGACTGCACCGCAGCCAGGTCCGCACCCGACGCGAGTTCGGCTTCCGCCGCGCCCGTCGAATAGAAGGACTCCCCGCGCCATGTCATCGTGACGTTCGCGAAGCGAACACGTCCGCTACCACGCGAACCGCCGCCGCCCAACGCATCGTCTTCCAGCAGCCGCAGGCCACCGATCAAACGCGCCGCCAGCGCCTTATCTTCTTCGCATAGAATGTCGAGCACCATGCGCACACGGAAGCGCGCACCGGCCGGAACACGTTCCAACGTCCGAGGATTCGCCTGCGATGTGATGCGGTCGATCGCGTTCTCGCTCTTGACCTCAGTGATTTCGTCGTCCAGGTTCTCGCGCATCTGCGCCGTGATGGACTCCTGATCGAGCGGCGCATCGTAGATGGCCAAACGCGCAGGGCTCGCCGAGCGAGCTTCGATGGCTTCGCCTTCCACCCGTTCCATGCGACCCGGATTGCGGCCGAACAGCAGGCAGATTTCGTCATCCGGACGATCGCTCTGGTGGATGCGCACTTCTTGTCCACGGCGCTTCGACAGATAGACCAACTCCGAAGGAGCCGTCAGCCCCATCGCGGTTTCCAGCAAGGACCGCAAGCGTCCGCGCAACGAACTGCCCGGGACATACGGCAACCCGAACGCATCCTTTACAACCGGATTGTCCGCGCCGCCGATCTCGAGCGATCCCTTGCCCGCGCCAATGTGCAGGCCGGTCTCGCAGTGCAGATCACCGGCCAGAATCAGCTTGCCGATCAGCTTCAATTTAGTTTGAGCAGTATGTTGGCTCATATAGTCTCGCTATTCGTTGTAGGCGACGATCGCCTCAAACAGGTCCTTAAATCTTTCGTATCCCTGCGCGTTGTTCTTGCGCGTCACCTGCAGCAACAGCCGCTCCAAGCCATCCAGGCTGCGCAGCGAATGCCGCGCGATAGTGTAAGCCAAGCGCGCGCGCAACATCACAAACTGATGCTGGCGATCACTTTCCGGAGCCCGCACCGCACGGCGCACGGCGTTAAACAAACGGCGCAGTTGGCTCTTAGTGCCGCTATCCATGTCGCGCATGCGAACCACAACGGCATGGGCTTGATTATCCAGATAGAGGCTATCGGTCATCAATTTCTCGATGTCGATATCCATCATCGGCTCGAACGAACGGGCTCCGCGATCACCACCACCCGGACGTCCACCGCCTTCGCGACGGTCTCCACCCGGACGAGGACCACGATCTCCGCCACCCGGACGACCGCCCTCAGGACGGCCACCACCACGCTCCGGACGAGGACCTCGATTTTCGCCACGCGGACCATCCGCACGCGCACCCTCGGCACGCGGTTCGCGCTTCGGCTGCGGCTCACGTTTCGGTTGCTGTTCACGAGCCGGCTGCTGTTCGCGCGGTTCACGCGGCGGACGGCTGCCTTCACGCTTCGCCAGCTGCGCGGCCAACGTTCCTTCGACAGGACCGGACGGCGCGGCGCTCTTCGCCACTAAAGGTTCCGCGACAACAGCTGGTTCCGGTGCGGCGACAGGCTCAGCCGCCGGAGCCGGGGTTTCGATAATGGGAGTAGGGTTCTCTTGATTCTCTTCCATACAACTCCTTAAGCGCACTTACGCTTGAGCGGCAGACAGCCTCGCCCATTCTAGCGCCACGCGGCCCGCAGGCCGTAACTTTACTGTGATCGCGCTACGACCGATCAAATCCGCAATCAATGCCGTGCGCGCCTTCTCAAATTCCTGCCGCCCCCGGCTCCCCATGCGGGTAGCATGCCGCGAAGCGTTCAAGATCCGTCGGATACGGCGATGATACCGCCACGGCCGCTCGCCACCCATCTTCCGAGCCTGCTTCTTGGACATCCGCGACTGCGTCTCGCGATAGATCCCGCACAAGTCCCGCAGATATTGAGGGGAGCAGCCAAACTCGCTCACCATCTTCGACAAAGCGTCTTTCAGCGTCGCGGCCTCGGCGAACTGCTTCCATTCCAGCGTGCGGCCCAGGATCCAGATGCAATCCTTGTCCGACGATTTCGCCGCTTCCAAACGTTGCCCGGCTTCTTCAAACACCGCCCCCAGCGAAGCATCCACTGCGGGAGCCAGCGCCAGAGCCATGGTGATGGTCTTGCCTTCAGGACCAACGAAGTCTTTCAAATTCTGCTCGGCAAAACGATGGAACAGCCGTTCAATTTCGCCAGCCAATCCGATCAGCGCGTCCCAAGCTCCGTAGACTGCGAAGTCGTCGCCGCCGGAATACATCACTGTGACCTTGCGCCAGAACTCCGGCATGGAACACAGCACTTCTAGTTCACCGGCGAAGAACTGTTTGTACATCACCGAAAGTTGAATATGTTCTTCGATCGACTGCGCGCGCTGCATGCGGATGGCGAAGTTATCCACGTCGCCGCGCAACACACCCCACGTTTCGACGCCGCCTGCACGAGAGGCCAACACCGCCGTCGACGCGGGCTCCGTGCCATCTTCGCTCGGCGCAGTGTGGCGAGCAAACGGAATCGCTTCGGCTGCCGCAGTTAACGGCCACGAATGTTTTCCAGCAGTCGTCGTCACGCGACCCGGCGTTTCAGGGGACCACGAAACAGACTCCGCATCGCGCAGCGGAAATCCAAGTTCGGTAATGAAGTACTCTTCCGCGGAAGCATCCGCTGCTGTCACGGTCTCGTCGAACCCCGGAGCTCCGCGACGCTGATCCAGCGCCACCTGCAAGCGCCGACGCACATCCGTCCAGTCGCCTAAATTCTCCGTGAGACTCCAAATCAACTTCAGCGCGTTCCCGCTCAGCTGTCCGATTTCGGCAGCAGCGGCGGTCAGGAAAGCCTCCGCGGACTCGCGCGTTTCAATCGGCAGCAGCAGCAGGAACCGGCCGCCACCACTCGATCCCAGCAGAATCTTCGCCAGCCCCAACTCCGCCAGCAACGCGCGCGGCAGCACTTCGCTCAGCAGGCTGATCCAATGCGAACGCCCCGTAAACACCTGGTCGGCGTCACGCGTGGCGGGGGCGAGCAGACAGTTGTCCACTCCTAGGAGTTTGCCTTCGAGAAAGATCTGCATTTGCGGGCGAAACCATCACTGTAGCATGGCTTCCACTAATCCCGTCATCGTGTGTGGCTCGGCCTCGACGTCCACATGCAACCCGAGCTCGCGCGCCGTGGCCGATGTGATCGGGCCAATCGACGCGATCTTGATCCCTGCCAGCGCTTCCACACCAACCTCGCCCACCATGTTCTTCACCGTCGAGGAACTAGTGAACGTGATCCAGTGCGGCTTGCGCGCCAGCACGTCCTTCGCGCGATCGGACAAGTTGGCCGGAGCTTCCGTGCGATACGCCTCCACCACGTCGACAATCGCGCCGCGTTTGGCAAGTTCCGCAGGCACCACATCGCGCGCCACGGCGGCCCGAGGCAGCAGCACTCGCTTGCCCTTCAGATCTTCCGACGCGAGCGCCTCCAGCAAACTCTCCGCGACGTATTCCGCAGGCATGCAGTCCGCCTTCAAATGCAGCGCTTCCACCGCAGCGCATGTCGCTGGACCAATCGCTGCGATCTTGCCACGTAACTTCCGAATATCGTCCAGCCCCGCAACAAAGCGGCGAACCCCATTCACGCTGGTGAAGATGATCCAGTCGTAAGTATCCAGCCGCTGCATCGCCAGCGCCAACGGACCAGGATCGGCAGGCGGCTGAATTTCGATCACAGGCAGCGCGATCACTTCCGCGCCCAGGGCCTCCAGCGGTTCCGCCAAGTCACGCGACTGCCGATGGTCCCGCGTGATCACGATGCGCTGCCCAAACAGCGGCAGCCGCTCAAACCAATTGAACTTATCCCGCAGCGACACAACCTCGCCGATCACGATCGTCGCCGGTGGACGCAAACCCTGCGCCACGATCAATCCCGGCAGTGTCTCCAGCGTTCCAACGATGGTCTCTTGATTCGGCCGCGTGGCCCAACGCACCACCATCGCGGGCGTTTTCGCCGACCGCCCCCGAGCAATCATCTCCGCCGCGATCGCCGCGAAGTTGACCAGCCCCATGAACAACACGACAGTCTCCGCCGAACCAACCTTGCCCCAGTCAATCGCATCCACGCGATGCCCCGTCACAAACGTAACAGCCGAGGTGTGCTCGCGATGCGTCAGAGGAACTCCCGTGTAAGCCGCAACGCCCAGCGGAACCGTCACGCCCGGTACGATCTCGAACGCCACGCCCGCAGAGGCCAGCGCCTCAACCTCTTCCCCGCCCCGAGCAAAAATGAACGGATCGCCGCCCTTCAACCGGACCACGTTGCGTCCACGCTGCGCATGTTCGACCAACAGCGCGTTGATCTCCTCCTGCGACATCTCGTGATTGGCGCGCTTCTTGCCGACATAGATCCGCTCGGCGGTAACGGGAGCATAGTCGAGCAAACGATCGCTAGCCAGCGCGTCATAGAGAACTACGTCCGCGCGTTCGAGCACCTTGCGCCCTTTGACAGTGATCAGATCGGGATCACCGGGGCCCGCACCGACCAGATACACCTTGTTCACGCCGAATAAACCTCGCGCAGAATATCCGCAGCTCCCTCATCCAGCAGCGTCCGCCCCAACGTCGCGCCCACATGCGCCGAATCCGGCCCCGACAAGTACCCGCGCACCACCTCAGACCCATCCGGCCGCGCCACAATCGCACTCAAGAACACACCATCCGCAGTAACCGTGGCATGCGCGCCCACAGGAACCTGACAGCCCCCGCCCAGCACCAGCAACAACGCCCGCTCCGCCGTCACAGCACTCCGCGTAGCAGCATGATCCAACTTGCGAGCCAACTCCTGCGCCGCCCCGCCGTCATCGCGAGTCTCAATCGCCAGCGCACCCTGCCCCACCGCCGGACACATGATCTCCGCCGGAATCAACTCCGTAATCCGATCCGCCCAGCCCAACCGGCGTAGCCCCGCCGCAGCCAGCACGATCGCGTCGTAATGTCCTTCATCCAGCTTGCGTAACCGCGTGTCCACGTTCCCGCGCAGCATCTCGATCGACAGTCCTTGCCCCAGCGCCAACAATTGCGACGACCGCCGCAGCGAACTCGTACCTACCTTCATGCCCTCGCGCAATTCGCTCACCCGAGCCCCGATCAACGCATCGCGCGGCTCTTCACGTTCCGGAATCGCAGATAAGATCAACCCCGCCGGCAACTCCGTCGGCACGTCCTTCATACTGTGTACCGCCAAATCAATCGACCGATCCAGCAGCGCCTCTTCAATCTCTTTCGTGAACAGACCCTTGCCGCCCACCTTCGATAGCGGCACGTCCTGAATCCTGTCGCCGCTCGTCTTAATGATTTCGATGCGAGCTTCCGCGCCCAACGCCGCCAAACACGATTGAATATGCCGGGCCTGCCACAGCGCGAGTTGCGACCCGCGCGAACCAATGACGATCATTCGTCTCCGCCTAGTCTAAAAAGTTTCCGGATGATATCGAGCTCGTGCGAGTCCGACCCTTGCTTGCGCAGCTCCGAGATCGGTCCATGCGCGATCTTGTTCACCAGCCCCCGCGTCAGGGCATCGATCGCTTCCTCTTGCTGCGGCGTGAGCGCACCCAGCTTCGCCCGCACACGATCGATCGAATCCTTGCGCCATCCATCGAGCTGCTCCTGCAACCGCACAATCGTCGGAGCCACCTCACGCGTCTTCAGCCGCAGCATCATACGCTCGACTTCTTCGCCGATGATGTCTTCGGCATCCTTGGCGACTTCAATACGACCCTTCAGGTTCGTATCCACCACCTTGCCCAAGTCGTCAATATCGTAGAGAAACGCGCCGTCCAGTTGGTTCACTTCCGGATCGATGTTGCGCGGCACCGCGATGTCGATCAGGAACATCGGCTGATTGCGTCGCTTGGAAATCGCAGCCCGCACCTGATCCTTGGTCAGGATGTAATGCGGAGCCCCGCTCGACGCCAGCACGATATCGACCGACGGAATCATATCCTCGAACTTCTCGTAATCGATGACGCGTCCGCCGCAGTCTTCCGCCAGCGCCTCCGCCCGAGCCCGCGTGCGATTCGTAACCAGAATCTCCGACACGCCTGCCCGCCGCAGATGCCGAGCCGCGCTCTCCGCCATCTTACCTGCGCCAATCACCAGCGCGCGCTTGCCCTGCAACGTCCCGAAAATTTCGCGCGCCAGTTCCACCGCCGCGTAACTCACCGAAACCGCGCTCTGCCCAATCTCTGTCTCGGACCGCACCCGCTTCGCCACGTTGAACGCGCGCGTCATCAACAGGTCCAGGAACCCGCTAACCGAGCCATTCGACTTCGCCACCGCATAAGCGGCCTTGAGCTGCCCCAGGATCTGCGGCTCGCCGATCACCATCGAATCCAAGCTCGACGCCACGCGGAACAAATGCCGGATCGCCTCGGGCCCGTCGTAACGATACAAGTACGGCGTCACCCAAGCGCGCTCTACACTGCGAGCGTCCGCTAGGAAGCCCTCGACCGCAGCCTCCACCTCGGCACCCTCATCCGCGGTGACCGACACTTCGACCCGGTTGCAGGTGGAAAGGATCATCCCCTCCAAAATCCCCGGACGCCGCTTCAACTTATCCAGCGCCTCCGGCAGCGCCTTCTCGTCGAATGCGATCCGTTCGCGCACTTCCACCGGAGCCGTACGATGATTCAAACCCGTAAGTAGGAATTTCATGGAGCCAGAGTCGACTCCAATCCCAAATGCGTTACCCATGTCAACGCGCTGCATCCCAGCACCGCCAACGCCATCACCGCAGCCTTGCGCCCACGCCACCCCGCCGACTGGCGCAGGAACAGCATAATCAATAAGAGGACCCAAGTGAACAGAGAGATCGTAATACTAGGATTCCCGATCCAACTCGAATTCGAATAGAAGAAAGCCCACATCACCGCGAAAATCAGTCCCAGAGTCAGAAGCGCGAACCCCAGCCCCAGCGACTTCGTCAGCATCCCATCCAGTGTCGCCAGCGGAGGCAACTTTTCCAGCAAGGCGCTCCCCGACTTGTTCTTCAGCCGCCGCTCCTGCATCAAGTACGCCACCGCCGACAGCGCCGTAAAGAACAACGCCGCGTACCCAGCCAGCACTAATAGAATGTGGACCACCAGCAACACACCGCGGAATCCCTCGTCCTGCGCAGGCGTCATCGGGGTATCCAATGCGGCCACCAGCACCATCGCGAACACCAGCGGGAACAGAGCCACTGACGCGCTGCCAAAGCGGTAGCGCCTTTCCGTAACGACGAACGCAAACGCAATCAGGAACGCACACAAACTCAGCGTCTGATAAAAGTTGTCCACCGGAATGTGTCCGCTCGCGAGGCCCAGGTCGACAATCGCGACCCCATGCAAAATCACCGCCAGCCGGAACGCATTCAGAGCCACACCAAACGCACTCTGCCCCTGCCGCACCGCGGTGAGCAAGGAATGCAGCAGCCCCACGGCATACAACCCCGCCGCGACGCGCAACCAGAATGTGCTGGCTTCAATCATTTCGGTCCCAATTTGATTCTACGCTGCTTGGGGGGGGCTTGACCGAATTCGCGTTCATCGGCGCCTATTCTGCCGCCATCCAGCCGATCTTTCAAGCAGCTACCGTTTGCACCCGGCGAAACTCGTTTTGGCCCAAACTGAACACATGAACCTCACCAACAAAACCTGCCTCGTCACCGGAGCCACCCGCGGCATGGGACGCGCCATCGCCAAGATGCTGGCCCAGGAAGGAGCCCGCGTCGCCATCTGCGGCCGCACCGAATCCTCCGTCGCCAAGGGCATCGCCGAGCTGGAATCAGAGACCGGCAATAAAGTCAAGGGCAAAGCTGCCGATGTAAAGTTACACAGCGAAGTTGTGAAGTTGTTCGAGTATGTCCAAGCGGAGCTAGGCCCGCTGGATGTTCTGGTCAATAATGCCGGCATCGGAATTTTCGGTGACGTCGGGGCGCTTTCGGTCGAAGACTGGAAGGTAACTCTCGAAACCAACCTGTATGGGCCGTTCTACTGCGTGCAACAAGCTCTACCGAGTTTTGAAACGCGCGGAGGGGGTCACATCGTCAATATAGGTAGCATGGCGGGCGCGTATGCGTTCGCAGGCGGTGCGGCTTACAACGCGTCGAAGTTCGGATTGACCGGATTTACCGATGCTGTGATGCAGGATTTGCGAAGTAAGAACGTCCGGGTGAGTTACGTGATGCCCGGCAGTACAGCGACCGAGTTTGGCGGCGGGGATCCGGAAGCCGGAGCGGCGTGGAAGATCTGGCCCGAAGATGTGGCCGAGGTAGTAAGGATGCTGTTAAAGATGCCGGAAAGAACTTTGGTCAGTCGAGTAGAGGTCCGGCCCTCACAGCCGAAGAGGTAGTTGACGGGATGGGCGAATCGGTTCGCGATGGGGAGCATCTAAACAAATGGCACTAAGGTTGCCGCAGACGCTGTGGCGAGAAGAACTGGATGAACCTTCGGTTCTTCCGCGAAAAAAGGCTCCGGGGTTGTTGGATAGAAGTGACAGAGGGCCCGAGAAGGGAGACAGAGCAATGGACACGAAAATCACACGGTTGAATGTTCCGCTAGATCCGGCGCGCACAGGCCGGGACGCGACTCAGTTGGAGAACGGGTTGCGGCGCCTGATCATCGGGCAGGATGAGGCGATCCAACAAATCGTCAACATCTACCAGATGAACCTCACCGGCATGAACGCTCCAGGTCGCCCCATCGGGAACTTCTTGTTTCTGGGACCCACCGGCTCGGGCAAAACGCGCATTGTGGAAGCCACGGCCGAGACTCTGCTCAAGAACCCCCGCGCGGTTATTAAGATCGACTGCGCCGAATTCCAGCACAGCCACGAAATCGCCAAATTGATCGGCTCACCTCCGGGCTACCTGGGGCACCGCGAAACGCATCCCCTGCTGTCGCAGGAAGTGCTGAATCAGTTCCATACCGAAGACAACAAGCTCAGCTTCGTACTCTTCGACGAAATCGAAAAGGCCTCCGACGCCCTGTGGAACCTGCTCCTGGGCATCCTGGACAAAGCCACGCTCACCTTGGGCGACAACCGCAAGGTCGACTTCTCCAACTGCCTGATCTTTATGACCAGCAACCTCGGCGCATCCGAGATGGCGGCCATGATGGCCCCCAAACTCGGCTTCGGCATCGGCCAAACCAACGAACAATTGGCGGCCGGCGTCGCCGACGAAAAGCTCTCCGGCAAACTGGCCCGCAGCGGTGTCGAAGCCGCGCGCCGCAAGTTCACCCCGGAATTTATGAACCGGCTCGACAAGATCGTGACCTTCCAACCGCTCGGAGCCGAACAGTTGCGCAAGATTCTCGACATTGAGCTGAATCAGGTCCAGCAGCGCATCTTCAACGCGCCGCCCAACGCCAGTATGGACCGCGCCTTCGTCTTCACCGTCTCCGACGCCAGCAAGGACTTCCTGCTGTCGGAAGGCACGGACATGAAGTACGGAGCTCGCCACCTGAAGCGCGCCATTGAACGCTTACTCGTGCAGCCCATGTCCAACCTCATCGCAACGGAACAAGTCCGCGGCGGTGACTGGGTCCGCATCGACTTCGACACCGAAGCCAAGATCCTGCGCTTCGCCCGCGAAGCCGAAGGTCTCCCCGTGGGAGAAATGGCCCGCTTGGTGGACACCTCGGTCACCATCCCGGTCCAAACCATGTCGCAAGGCGCTGTCGCCGAAACCGCAAACGCCCTCCGCGCCCGCGGCAACAAACGCAGCTAACCGCATCCGAACGCACAAACGCCCCGGTGTCCTTACGGACTCCGGGGCGTTTTCTCTTGGAGAGAAGAGAACCTTTACGCCGCGCACTCACCGCGGCCGAGCTTCAACGAGTAGTTCTCGTTGTCGCCCCAATCCATGAACACTTCCGGATCCGCATCCGCGGACGGCTTTTCCAGATCCGCCGTCAACTTCTTGAACGTCTCCACCTTGAAGCGCTTGACGTACTCGCGGAAGCTTTCCCCCGCCTCACGGTTGGCGATGAAGTGGGTCAGGATGCGATCCACAGCCACCGGAGCCATGCGGGCCGGCAGACTCTGAATGGTGATGCCGAACTCCTGCTCGGTGCCACCGAGCATCATCTTGTAATACGGGACTTCCATTTTTACCCCGTCCGGGCCGTCGATCTTGCGCGCGTTGCCGTAGAAGCCCAAGTCGCCGATCCAATGCTGGCCGCAGGAATTGGGGCAGCCGCTGATGCGGATCTTCAGGTCGCGCACGCTGGGGTCGTCATACTTGCGCACGGTGAACGCCAGCGCATCGCCCAGCCCCATGGACTTGGTCAGCGCCAGGTTGCAGCTATACGCACCCGGGCACGTCACCACGTCACTGATCTCATCGGCGCGATCTTTCGCCAAACCGAGCGCCGCCAACGCTCCGTACACGCGATTCAAAGCGCCCACCGGGACATAGGCAAGCATCACGTTCTGCGACATGCTCACACGCATCATGCCGTCACCGGCATCTTCAGAAAGCTTGGCCAAGCCGCGCATCTGGTCGCCGGTCAGGTTGCCTTGCGGAACCATCACGGTCACGATCGTGTAGCCCGCCTGCTTCTGGTCGCGCACGTTGGTCTTGCGCCACTCGGCGAACTCAGCCGAGGGATCGAACATCGGCAACATCTCACCGGTGCCCTTCGCGGGAGCCGTCGAACGGAAACCGCCGAAGTTCTCCGGCACGGCGTCCGGCATCGGGATGCCGCCGTTCTTCAAGATGTCTTGGTACTGCTCTTCAATCGTGTCGCGGAGCCAATCGAAGCCACGCTCGCGTAGGATGAACTTCAAGCGAGCCTTGTCCTTGTTGCCACGGTTGCCATGCAAGTTGAACACGCGGATCACAGCTTCCACGCGCCGCACCACGTCCTCAGCCGGGATAAACTCGTGCAGAACCTTGCACTCCACCGGAAGCGGTCCCAGACCGCCCGCGACGGTCATGCGGAAGCCGTTGACGCCGTCCTTCTGGATCGCACGCAGGCCGACATCATTGATCTTGGTCGCGACGGTGTCTTCTTCGCCGCCCGAAAACGCCACCTTGAACTTGCGCGGCAGAGCGTCGGTCAGTTCCTTATGCAGGAACGCAAACGCCAAGCGAGCCGCATACGGCTGCACGTTGAACGGTTCTTCCGGCAACAACCCCGCCAGCGGACACGCGGTCACGTTGCGGACCGTGTTGTAGCAAGCCTCGCGCGTAGTCAGCCGGGCATCGGCCAACATATGCAGCGCATCCGGGACCTGGAGCAGCGGCACAAAGTGATACTGAATGTTCTGCCGAGTCGTGAGGTGACCCTTGCCGCCCGCCACCGCGTCCGCCACAGCCGCCATCGCCCGCATCTGATCCGCCGTCAGCAACCCGCCCGGAATCTTGGTGCGGATCATCTGCACGCCTTCCTGGCGCTGACCGTACACACCCCGGCGCAAGCGTTGCGCGCGGAACTGATCGTCGGTAATCTCCTTGGCCAGCCACGCTTGCGCATGACCGCGGAACTGTTCGATATCCGCGCGGACAGTGCTATCGTACTCTTGTTCAAGGACTTGCTGGTTCGGCGAAGGCATGGTCTTATTCCCTATAGAGATTATACACTACCAAGCAAAGGGCGGTGGCTCTCCAGAATGATAGCACCCGAGTTTCACGCAAAGTCCGCAAAGCTCGCAAAGTTTTTCTGAGTCTTTCTTGGCGAACTTTGCGGACTTCGCGTGAGAGGTTCTTCTTCCTCCCTCCACCCACTTGAGGATGGATGAAAACGCCGCTGCTAGAGAGATCGTCGATACCGCATTGCGCGTGCATCGAGCACTAGGTCCGGGACTCTTAGAGAGTGTGTATTCCGCGGTCCTGGCAAGAGCTTTGCGAGAACGGGGGCTGAAGGTCGCGTCCGAAGTTGGGATGCCCATCAGGTTTGAGGGTACCGTCTTTGAACTCGGCTTCCGGGCGGATTTGATCGTGGAAAATTGCGTGATTGTCGAAGTCAAATCTGTCGCCGAGATTTCAGCGGTTCACAAGAAGCAATTGCTAACCTATTTGCGTCTTGGCGAGATGCGACTGGGACTGTTGATCAACTTCAACGTACTCCTGATCAAAGACGGCGTTTGCAGGATCGCCAACGGTTTGGCGGACTAGGTCACTTCCCCAACAGCGCGGGCCAGTTCAGGACCACGTGGACGGGTTCGATCTCCGCGGCGCCCGCATTGGGGTTTTCTCGGACGAAGAACCGCTTGCCATCGTACGTGATGGCATAGAGGATCTGCTGCAGACTAAGCACGGAGGCCCCTGCCGGCTTGAAGAGAGGCTTGGGCACGCCTGCCTCAAACCCCGCACCCGTCTTCACCTCCACCGACATGAACGAATCGTCGCCCCCGAAGTAGATCAATTCCTTGCCGTCGCCGCGCCACAAAGGTGCAATGCCCCGTCCAGTGGAAATTTTCCTACGGGCAGTGAACTCAGGGAACGAGGCGACCCAGATCTCCGGGCCGCCGCTTTCTTGGGACAGGTAGGCGACCCACTTACCGTCCGGCGAGACGCGGACATCGTCCATCGCGTATTTCTCTTCGATCAAGTGGCGCGGTTTGGGGTCGAGCGGTTTGACCGCAGTCTCTTCCGGGGCTGCGAAGAGCGAAATTCGGCTGGTTGGGCCGCCCGTTCCGATTCCGGTGTAGACGAGGAAGCCTTGGGGGCTCCAGGTTTCTATGGTGTGGAGGTCCGGATACACGGGCGTCGCTTTGCCGGACCCGATCAACATTTGATGGATACCATCCTTCCTATCGAAAGCGATGCGGCGCGAGTCGGGCGACCAAGTTGGCCACCGCTCAGCACCCGGATCCGAAGTCAGGCGCGAAAGAGTGCCGCCGGGGAATTCCACCAGCCAGAGATCGGTGCCGTCGGCCGTTGCACGCTCCACCACGGCTCGTTTGTTGTCGGGAGACAGTTCCACCGCGCCATAGGCTGCCAATTCGAGGCCAGTCGCATCCGGTTTGCCTTCGCGAGAATACCAGCGGTACCTGTTGGTCCCCAGATTTCCTCCTCCTCGGTAGGCAAGAACGCCGGTCGCCGATACGGAAAAGGCATCGCGCCCGTTGTTGGAGCTGCCGCGAACATCGTCGGTAACGGACAGAGGTTCGCCCACCGGCTTCAACGCGTCCCAATCGAACGGCTGGGCAAGCACGGTGTTATCGCGCCAATAAAGCACGTAGCCGGAGGCAGCCAGGGCACGGCCGGTTTCGAGGAGGAACGTGCGTTGGTTCGAGCCTAACGCCTGAAGATAAAGGCCCGGCTTGGAGCCGCCCGAAACCACGTACAAAAAGCGTTTTCCACCGGGCAGGAATTGTGGATGACGGTGCTCCCTTTCTCCTGTCGCAAGGTTGGTCACCGGCGCGGGGACACCGCCAGAAGCGGCTACGCGTTGGAGACCCGCGTTCCCGGGGGAAAGCAAGATGATCCCGTCCTCGGACCAAGAGCCGCCTTCCGGCGAGCCGGCATCGCAGACATTGATGGGAGAGCCGCCGGAAACCGCGATCCGCTTGAGTTTACCCTCGGCGAAGAACGCGATGTTTTTAGAATCGGGCGACCAGAACGGATCAAAGGCGCCGTCCGTCTGATCGAGCTGTTGCGCGGTTTGCGAACCGAGCGGGCGCAGCCACAAGCGACGGGCGGTGCTTCCATCGGAAGCTTCGGCGACAACGACAAGGTAGCGGCCATCTGGCGACACCACGGCTTGCGCACCCTGGCTCCGATAGGGAGTCAGGGTCGACCCTTCAGGCGGCGCGATGGTGAAGCGCACGGCTTCAGCAACTGGTGGCGCGGGGCGAGGGTAAAAGGTATAAGCAGCCATCGCGAACACTGCGGCAGCCGCTGCGAGCCAGGGAAGCTTAGACGCGGGTTCCTTCTGAATGATGGTAACCGGCTCCGCCGCGACCGCGACAGGTTCGTCCAGGATCAACCGCGCATCGCTGATCGAAGCCAGACGCGACTTGCGGTCCTTTTGCAGACAACACCGCAGCAGACGCTGCGCCCGCGCGGGGATCGGAGTCCAGTCGGGGTCCTTATTGAGGATGGCCCCCAGCGACTCCACAACGGTCTCGCCTTTGAAGGGACTCTTGCCGGTGAGCAGTTCGTAGACAACCACGCCGAAGCTGAAGATGTCGGCCCGCTTGTCCACCTGTTTGCCCTTGGCCTGCTCGGGGGACATGTAGGCGGCGGTGCCGAGGATGGTCCCTGCGACCGTCGCACCCATGGTGAGCGTTGGGGATTCGCCTGGGTCGCCGGCGGACCAAACCTCGGTCGCCTTGGCTAGACCGAAGTCGAGGATCTTGACGACACCTTCGTGGGTGATCTTGATGTTCGCGGGCTTCAGGTCCCGGTGAATGATGTTCTTTTCGTGCGCGGCTTCGATCCCGTCGATCAGTTGCCGGATGACCGGGAGCGCTTCGTCGAAGGTCATGGCACCGGCGAGGGTCTCGCCTTCGACCAGTTCCATCACGATGTAGTTGGGTCCGACGTCGTAGAGATGGCAGACGTTGGTGTGGTTGAGCGACGCGATGGCTCGGGCCTCGCGGTCGAAGCGTTCAGAGAACTGGGTGGCGCTGGTCTTGATGGCGACGTCGCGGCGGAGGCGGGGGTCGTGGGCTTTGTAGACTTCGCCCATGCCGCCCTTCCCTAGGAGGGATTGGATTTCGTAGGGTCCGAGCTTTTCGCCGGGGGTGAGGGGCATGGATTGAGAACAAGTGTAGCGCGATGGGGGGCGGCCTGGGAGGCCGCGGCAGGCACCGTGCCTGCCCTACTTGTTACACTTTAGAGATTGCGTGTAACACTCCAGTCTGTCTGTAAGATCGCGCTCGGGACCGCCCTTTGTCTAGTACTAGGTGGCTGCGCGAGTAGCCCGGGGAAGTCGCGCTACCGCAGCTTCATCCCGCCGGTCCTGCGAAACGATCCGCCTCCGACAGGCTCTGCTCCCGATTTGAGTGGGCATGAATTGGGCGAGGTCGCGATCAGCGCCCCCGTGGGCGCTTCCCTGCCCGGCCGCGGAACCCTTCCGCCGCGCCCCAGCAATCCGCAATTCCTGATGGACAAGGCCGACCGGCTGTTCGCCGATGGACGGCGCGCCGTGCAGGAAAATCGCACTCGCGATGCCCGGCGCGCTTTTGACGAAGCCATCCAGGTTCTGATGTCCGAGCCCTTACCGGAAGACGCGGTCGAGCGTCGCCGCCTGAGCGAGCGCCTGGACGATCTAGCGGACGCCATCTATCACTACGATCTGGATCAACTTGGCTCCGGCATCCCGGAAGGCGAAGCCGCCGAACTGCCGCCGCCGGTGGAAAAGCAGATTCTGGAAACCAACCTGCCCGTCGACCCCAACCTGCGGGCTCGGGTACGCGAGCAGATTGAGACCACCATGTCCGAACTGCCGCTGGAAGTCACCGACGCAGTGGTGGGCTACATCGACTACTTTTCAACCGAGCGCGGCCGCCGCGTGTTGCTCTCCGGATTCGCCCGCGCGGGTCGGTATAAGGATATGATCAGCCGGATCTTCTCCGAAGAGGGTCTACCGGAAGAACTGATCTTCGTGGCGCAGCTGGAATCGCATTTCAATCCGAGCGCAGTCTCCTACGCGCGCGCCGTGGGAATGTGGCAGTTCATGAGTTTCACCGGTCCGGACTATCACCTGGCCATCAACAGCATGGTCGATGAACGCCGTGATCCCGAAAAGGCCACCCGCGCCGCCGCCCATTTCCTAATGGACCTCTACCGCCACTTTGGCGATTGGTATCTGGCTCTGGCCGCGTATAACTGCGGAGCCGGTTGCGTCGATCGCGCCGTGCAACGCACCGGATACGCCGACTTCTGGGAACTGCGCCGCTTGCATGCCCTGCCGCTGGCGACCACCAACTACGTCCCTGAGATCCTGGCCATGACCATCATGTACAAAAACGCGGCCGCCTACGATCTCAACGTAGAACCGGACCCGACGCTCGAATATGACAACGTCGTGATGGACGCCGACACCAATCTTGCACTAGTCGCGACCGCCATCGACCGTCCTGCCGGACAGCTCAAGCAACTGAACCCCGGATTGCTGCAGACCATCGCTCCCAAGGGCTACTTGCTGCACTTGCCCGCCGGTTCCAGTACGCCTTTGCAGTCGGTGTTGGAAGTGGTGCCGCCCATGCAGCGCAAGACAGCTCGCATCCATTTGGTGCAGGAATCCGACACGCTGGCATCGGTGGCCAAGCAGTACGGAACCACCGTGGCGAAGCTCACCGCAATCAACAACGGAGCACTGCCCGAAGTCGGAACCTTCGCGCTGGTTCCTCCGCCGGCCCCGCCGGTGAAGGCCGCGCCGGCAAAGAAGTCTCCCGCGCCGAAAGCAAAAACCAAGAGCAAGGTGAGCCAAAAACTCGCTCCAGCCCCTGCTGCAAAAGCCGTCAGCAAATCCAAAGCGGCTCCCAAACCGGGCACACACGCCGGCAGCAAAGACAAGTCCACCTCCCGCGCCGGAGCGTAGATAATTTTTCCGCCGGAAGGCTCTTGCCTTCCGAGTAAAACGCGATATTCTAGACTCTGACCAAGCGGTGTATTCCTGGTTACAGTAAAAATTTGTGGAGGCGCACGATGTTTGAATATCGGCTTTCATTCAATGACGACATTGACGACGGATTGGACTTCGACGATGAGCCGGGGATGAACCTCGACGACGACATCGGAGACTACGATGAAGACGATGTCGAAGAAGTAGTCGTGGTGCGCGAGACAATCGTCCTAGTGCCCACGCCTGCTCCTACGCCCTCCCCTGTTGTGACTTTCGCGAAGACGGTGGAACAACCTCCCGCCCCTGCGCGTAAGCCCGCCCAAAGCGCTGCGGCGTCGAAGGCACCTGCAACGAAGGTTGCAGTAAAAAAGGTTGTACCCAAGAAAGCTGCAGCCAAAAAGGTTGCAGCCAAAAAGGTCGCAGCGAAGAAAGCTCCGGCCAAGAAAGCTCCCCCTAAGAAAGTCCTAATGAAAAAAGCAACCAAGACAGCAGTGAAGAAGGTAGCCGTGAAAGTAGCCGCGAAGAAAGCGCCTGCGAAGAAGGCTCCGGCCAAGAAAGTAGCAGTGAAGAAAGTGGCAGTGAAGAAAGTGGCCGCTAAGAAAGCGCCTGCGAAGAAAGTTGCTGTGAAGACAGCCGCTCCCCAGAAGAAAGCGGCCGTCAAAACTGCTGCAAAGAAAGTCGTAAAGAAGGGCAAGTAGCCCTTGGGCGCTACTTGCCGCCTACGGCCCCTTTACACCGGTCGTAGAGCGCAAGTAGCGCATCCACTTGTTCCTCTGGACTCTTCGGAGATTTACCCCCGAAACCCGCCCCACCTGCGGATTTACCGATCCCGGCAGTCCCGGCAATGAAGCGCATCAGCTCCAGTGCCACTTCCTCTTTACTCGATCCGCCGCCGGAAGCAGGGCGCGGTGTTGGTTCCTTTTCGTCACTCATATAAACTCTAAGGTACTCGATTCGCGCGGTAGAACGCGAGTCCGGCCAACCTCTCATGCCAGTGGACGCCATTCGCCTCGTTCGCAAAATGCGCGGAGGCGCGCAGGCACACTTGCTGGAATGCGCCGACGGCCACGCCTATGTGGTCAAGTTCCTCAACAACCCCCAGCACCGGCGAATCCTTGCCAACGAATGGGTCTCCTCGGCGTTCCTGCGTTACCTGGGACTCTCGACCCCAGAGACCGCTGTCATCAACGTGTCCCCCGAATTCCTGGAAGCCAACCCCGACGTGTTTCTGCAAACCGGTAAAGAGCGGCGAGCCGTCCTCCCCGGTTGGCACTTCGGCTCACGTTATCCCGGAGATGTGGCGCGCACCGTCGTGTATGACTTCCTGCCCGACGCGCTGCTGCCCAAGGTCGCGAACATCGGCGAGCTGCTGGGCATGCTCGCGTTCGACAAGTGGATGGGCAACGCAGATTCACGCCAGACGATCTTCTTCCGCGCGCGGGTCTCGGAGCTCGGCCCCGTCGGCGCACCGGAGCGAGTGGGCTTCGTCGCGCAGATGGTCGACAACGGTTACGTCTTCGAAGGGCCGCACTGGCGCTTCAGCGAATCGGCGATTCAGGGTCTGTACTTCCGCTCCATGGTGTACGAAGGCGTCCGCGGCATGGAGGCGTTCGAACCCTGGCTGCATCGCATCCAACACTTTCCCGAAGAAGTAGTCGACCAGGCCTTGAAGAGTCTGCCTCGCACCTGGATCGAAGGCGACGAAGATGCGTTTGAACGGCTGCTGGCGCAGTTGATGCGGCGTCGAACACGCGTCGCGGATCTGATCGCAGATTGCCGCACCGCTCGCAGCGATCCGTTTCCGGCCTGGAAATCGAAATGACAGCAGCGGTCCTCAAGCAGCGGCGTTGGGTAACCGACGGAGCGATGGCGACCTACCTGTTCTCAAAAGGAGCGTCGCACCCTGTAGAGGAACTGAATCTCACGAGCCCCGCGCTGGTAGCCGACGTGCATCGCGAGTACCTCAACGCCGGCGCTCAGATCCTCCGCACCAATACGTTCGGCGGCTCTCTAGAAGCCAAGCCAGCCGGAGTACGCATCGCTCGCGAGATTGCGGATGGACGCGCACTCGTCGCGGGCGTCATCGGATCCATGGACGGCAACGGAACTCCCGAACGATTCCGCCAATACGCTGCAGCGCTCGAAGGCGTCGACCTCTTCATCCTGGAAACCTTCCGCGACCTGGTAGAACTCCGCGCAGCAGTGGACGGAGTGCGCGACGCCGCAGGCGCCGACATCGCCGTAGTAGCGCAGGTCAGCGTCGAGCCGAACGGGTGCCTGCACGACGGCATGCCGCCAGAAATCTACGGCGCAGCGATGGACGTGCTCGCCGCAGACGTACTCGGGTTCAATTGCTCCTTCGGGCCGGAGTCCATCTGGCCTGCGTTTGAGCGAATGCGCGCGGTCACCAGCAAACCGCTGAGCGCCTCACCCAACGCAGGATTCCAAACGCTGTTCACGCCCGCATACATGGCCGACTACGCGCGCCGGTTTCTCGCCGCCGGAGCGTTGCTCGTAGGCGCGTGTTGCGGCAGCACGCCGGAACACATCCGGCACATCCGTGCAGTTGCGGATGAACACGCTACACTGGTTTCACTGTGGCCACCGACCTGATTGAAACAGACCCTCAGGAGCCCTCCGCTGCGGCGATTGACCGCGCGGCGATGATTCTGCGCCGGGGCGGCGTAGTGGCAATTCCTACTGACGCGTTGTACTCCCTGGTCTGCGACCCTCTGAGCCTCAAAGCCGTAGGGCGCATCTTCCAATCGAAGGGGCGCGAATCCAACCGTTCCCTGCCCGTGATGGTAGACGGCATCGTGATGGCCGAAGAACTCGCCACCGAAGCCTCCGCACGATTCTTCGTGCTCGCGCGCCGCTTCTGGCCCGGGCCGCTCACCATCATCACCCAAGGCTCCTCCCGGGTGCCGCTGAAAGTCACAGGCAACACCGGACGGCTCGCGATACGGCAGCCGAAGGGCGCCATCCCCATGGCGTTGCTCGAAAAGATGGGCCAGCCACTGATCGCCACCAGCGCGAATCTTTCCGGCCAACCTACGTGTACCAGCGGGATCGAAGTCTTCGGCGTGATGGATGGCAAGGTCGATCTGGTCCTCGACGGCGGACTCTGCGTGGGCCCCGGCGCAACCACGGTCGACATCACGGAACCCTACTGGAAGATTCTCAAAGAAGGCGTGATCACCGAACAAGAAATCGCCGACGTACTGCAGGGATCATGATGCACGCACTCGCAGACCTATTCCGCCGCGACCTGACGAGGCTCGCGCAAGAACTTCGCGCTTTTCCCGATGATGCAACGTTGTGGGCCACATTGCCCGGCGTATCGAACTCCGCCGGCAACCTGACCCTGCATCTGGAAGGCAACCTAAGGCACTTCATCGGCTACCACTTGGGAGGCGTCGCTTACACGCGTGTGCGGGAAAAAGAATTCGTCACCGACGGCATTCCCGCAGCGGATCTCATCCAGCGCATCGAAAGCCTGCAATCCTTCATCCCGGATATTGTCGCGGGGTTGACACAGGCACAGCTTGACTCAATCTTTACCGCGAGCGTGTGGGATGGCCAACGGGTCACATCGCAGTTCTTGTTCCATATCTACGGACATTTAAACTTTCATCTGGGACAGATAGGATACTTGCGGCGGATTCTAACCGGAGGCTCGTCCGTCAAGTTTGTAGAGCTCAAAAATCATGACTGAAGAAGAACGTCAGCATCTGGACAAGGTCGCCGCAGGACTGGGCATCGGCAATCTGAAGCGCCACATTTTCCTGTGCGCCGATGCGACCAAGCCGAAATGTTCCTCGACCGAAGATAGCATCGCCAGCTGGGAACACCTCAAAGGCCGCCTCAAGGAACTCGGACTTACGAAGTCGAAGAGCGACAACTGCGTCTTCCGGACCAAGAGCAACTGCCTGAAGGTCTGCGAACAAGGCCCTATTGCCGTAGTGTATCCAGAAGGAGCGTGGTATCACTCCGTCACCCCCGCAGTGGTCGACCGCATCATTCAGGAGCATCTGATCGACGGCAAGCCAGTCGAGGAATTCATCTTCGCGCGCGATCCGCTGCACGCCGACTAACGGAAATACTCCCGCACTTCAGGTTTGGTGTCGCGTAGAATCTCAATCACAGCCTGCCCCGCCGCACCCTTCTGGGACAGCACCTGCCACATCCGCTTATACACCGCTGTCTTCGCAATGGCAGGCAGCCCGTTAAAAGCATCCGAGTAAATCATGTAACTGCACGGATACTCAAAGACCCGCGTTTGCAGATTCAACTGGTGCAATCCTCGACCCTTAGCATCGCGCGGCCCCTGCGCTGAGAACTTAGCGGCGAACCCGGCAGCGCCGCCCATCTTCGCCGTCAGTGGAGCCTCGCCCACGAACAAGAAGTAGTCCACCAACTCCCGAGCCCCCTCGTCGATCACGCGAGCCAGCTCCCGCCGTTGTTCCTGCGCTCCCGCACGAGCTTCCCAATTCAGCCGAGTAATCAACCCCATCGCATACATCTGATGGTCGAACACCAGCAGCGCCGCGGCGTCACTGTAAGGCGTGAGGTACCGGTCCACCGGAAACTTCCCCTGCAGCGACGCCAGCGGCACAGCATTGACCAGTTCCGGCTTGTCGCGATCCGTAATCTGAAGGTTGCCCATGTGCCGCACTCCGGCAGGCGCCCCGGTTACATACCAGCCGCCCCAGCGCTGTTCCAGCGGAGTCCGATGATCTGAGAACGTGCCGCCGTAGATCAACATCGGGTCCCCATTCGGACCCGGGGAAATGCTCCGCACAATCATGCCCGGCACGCCCTGACTGGTATCGCTTTGATGGCAGCGCAGGCACTGATCGTTCCGCTCAAAGCGCGGGGCGCGATCCCGATCCTGCTGCATGGTGTAGAACACCATTCCGTTCTGCGGATCCTGCGAGGCGACTTCAATGAAGCCGCCGTACATCCACCCGATCGCAATCGAGTCATTGAAGAAGATGCTGCGCGGGTTGCTGGGCGAGATCATGTCGGACTGCAGGCTGGTCTTCGATTGCACGAGCACTTGCGACTCAATCGGAATCTTCAGCGCATCCAGAACAGCCTTGAGGTATCCGGCCCGATCGCCATACGCCAGATTCACCGATCCATCCGCCAGCTTCGCATCCAACTTCGCCACGGGATCGTTCGCCGGGCGGAAATAATTGATCGCCGGATGATTCAGCACCGGCGGCATGATGTCGCCAAAATCGGCGAAGGCCGCCACAGCCAGCAGGAGCATCGCGAAAGCGCCAACAAGAATCCGCATGTCACACAGATTATGCCACGCCTGTACAAGGTATTTTTCCAGCCGCCCTCAGGCGATTTCTAAGGCACGCTCGCCCCAACCCCTGCTATTCTAGCCACAGGAGCGTTCCTGCCGAAGTAGTGCGCGGCCTTCTAATATTGATCCAACAGTCAATGTCATGGAACCCGGCTCGTTTATGCACCGGTGAGCAAGCTCCGGCGGAAACGCCATGGAGAAGCCTGATGGTGCTCGGAGGGTTCCACCCTGTTAAGTTCGGGGTCAAATGACGGAGGTCGCATAAGGTAGGTTCGCTCCTAACCCAAGAAAGCCCCACTTGACCAATCTTCTCTTTATAGGCGATATCTTCGCCTCTCCCGGTCGCGGCATGGTAGCCCGCCACCTTCCGGAAATTGTTGCCGCCGAAAATATCCACCTGACCATCGCCAACGGTGAAAACGCAGCGGGAGGCTTCGGCATCACCCCTCAGCTCGCCGACGAAATCTTCAGCTATGGCGTGCAGGTGATCACCACCGGCAATCACGCCTGGGACAAGCGCGAAGTCTACGATTATTTCGATCGCCAGCAGCGCATCCTGCGCCCCGCCAACTATCCAGCAGAGCTGCCGGGATCCGGTCTGGTGAAGGTCAAGGCTTCCAACGGAGTCGAGTGCGCCATCATGAACCTGCAAGGCCGCGCGCACATGATGCCCATCGACTGCCCGTTCAAAAAAGCGGACACGCTGATCGCCTCACTCGCGCCGCACATCAAGGTTCGCTTCGTCGATTTCCACGCCGAACTCACCAGCGAAAAGGTCGCCATGGGCTGGCATTTGGATGGACGGGTTTCCGCCGTAGTCGGCACGCACACCCACGTCCCCACCGCCGACACGCGCATCCTTCCCCAAGGCACCGCGTATCAGACCGACGCCGGCATGACTGGCCCCTATAGCGGCGTCATCGGCGTCGACAAAGACATCATCTTACAGCGCTTCATGAAACAGCTCCCCATCAAGATGGAAGCTGCCCGGCACAATCCCGAATTGCACGGCGTGGTCGTGCAAGTGGACGAATCGACGGGCAAGGCCACGTCGATCCGTCGCATTGAAGTCATCGGCTCTTAGTGAATCGCCAGACCGATTCGGACGCCCCAATATTGAACGGACGGTCCGGTGCGAATGTGGTCGCGAGCCTCCAGTCGAAGACCGAAATGGCGAGTGAACCAGTAGTTGACCCCAACGCCCACGTTGCCTAGATTCGCGTGGCCCAGCTTCCCCAGAACGGTGTACCCGCCCGTAACGAAGGGATCGAACTTGTGGCCGGCTCCTAGCGGTAGATGATAGTAACCGTTCACCGATCCAACGACGAGTCCGTCTGAGAGATTGTCGCGCGGGCCGAGCCCGCCAAACTCCGCTCCCGCACCCAGCCCCTTCCACAGGTTGACCTCACCCCCAACTCCGGCATGGAGCGTCATATCCGTGTGCCCGTTACAGCAGGAAAGCCCGCCCGGCGCGATAAATACGTAGCCGTTAGCGCGCTGACCCCAAGCGGGCAAAACAATAGCGCCGCAAAGGAATAGGGCGACGGTGAGCGTTCGCCCCCGCAGCTCTAAATTGAATGTGTGACTCATGCCTGAATCAGTCGCACATAGAATGCCACTCAGGAACTTCGCGCAACGCCCAGGAAAACAGAGGCGTTCCGCTCAGATCGGAATTCTCCATTACGCCACCGCGCAAAATGGCGCACTCGGCCTAGCCCGTATCCACAGTACGGCCGGGATAACTCAACCGCCATCGGGCCCACCGAAGAGATCGGCTCTTAGCGCGAGACCACCAACACTGTGAACGTATCCGCCAATCGCCCCTCCGGCGTACACGCCATTCCACTTGTGCGCGATTATTGAAGAAGTTCCCGTGACCCTAACTTTCGAACAAGCCCGAGCCTGCGTCCTGCAGCAAATCCGCGCCAGCCGCAAGAACTACGCCGTCGAACGTATTCCCCTGACCGAGGCCGCCGGACGTATCCTGGCCGAACCCATTGCCGCCGATCGCGACTACCCGCCCTTTCCCCGCTCCGCCCGCGACGGATTCGCCGTCCGCGCCGCCGATCTGCCTGGCGAACTTACGGTCATCGGCGAAGTACGGGCCGGCGAAGTTTTCCACGGTTCTGTCGCCGCGGGCCAAGCCGTGGAGATCATGACCGGCGCTCCCCTGCCCGATGGCGCGGATGCCGTCGTCATGGTGGAACACACCGAACGCACCGGCGACCGCGTCCGCATCGACCGCACGCAAGCCAGCGGAGACAACTTCAGTCCCCGCGCCGTCGAAGCCCGTCAGGGCACCAAGTTGCTCGATCCCGGCACGCGTCTGGGCTTTACCGAAATCGCACTCCTTGCCACGGTCGGCAAAGAACACGTCACCGTCTACAAGAAGCCGCGCGTGGCGATCCTGCCCACCGGCGATGAAATTGTCGACGTCGCCCAAACTCCCGAAGCCTTCCAGATCCGCAACTCCAACGCCTGGTCGATGGCGGTGCAAGTCGCCCGCGCCGGAGCCGAGCCCGTCGTCCTCCCCATCGCGCGCGACAACTACGAGTCCACGCGCGCCCTCGTGAAGAAGGGTCTCGAATGCGACATGCTGCTGCTCTCCGGTGGCGTCTCCGCCGGCAAGTACGACATCGTCGAAAAAGTCCTCGCCGAGTTCGGAGCGGAATTCTTCTTCACCCGCGTCCTGATCCAACCCGGCCAGCCACTGGTGTTCGGCACCGCGCAGAGCCGCTTCTTCTTCGGACTCCCTGGCAACCCGGCGTCAACGATGGTCACGCTCGAAGTCTTCGCCCGCGCCGCCATCGAACTACTCTGCGGCGTCACCGAAGCGTCGCTACCTCTGCTACAAACCCGGCTCACACGCGACTTCCGCCAGAAGACCGGCCTCACCCGCTTTCTCCCCGCCTTCGTCTCCGCCGACGGAGCCACAGTGGAACCGCTCTCTTGGCAAGGTTCAGGCGATGTGGCCGCGCTCACCCGCGCCAATGCATTTCTGGTCACCGAGCCAGACCGCGAACAGTGGTCCGCCGGTGACATGATTCGAGTCCTACTCAAATGAAAAAACTCTCCCACTACGACGAAACAGGCCGAGCCAGCATGGTGGACGTCTCCGCCAAGGCCGAAACCAAGCGCACGGCCACCGCCCAGGCGTTCGTGAAGATCCGGCCCTCCGTGCTGAAGAAGCTACCGCAGAACCCGAAAGGCGACCCGCTCGAGGTCGCCCGCATCGCCGGAATCCTGGCCGCCAAACGCACATCCGACCTCATCCCGATGTGCCATCCCCTGCTGCTGTCCCATGTGGACGTGAAGGCCGAGGTAAAGGCCCGTGGCGTGCTTATAACTTCTACGGTGACGATTGCCGGGCCCACAGGTGTCGAGATGGAAGCGCTGACAGCGGCGACAGTCGCGGCACTGACCGTGTACGACATGACGAAGGCGCTAGACAAAGGAATCGAGATCCAGGACGTGTACCTGCTAACGAAGACCGGCGGCAAATCGGGCGACTACAAGCGATGATCCGCACAGCCATCATCACCATCAGCGACTCGGCCATCGCCGGCACCCGCGAAGACCGCTCCGGCCCAGCCCTCGAAGCCCAAGCCGTCGAACTCGGCTGGACCGTCTCCAACAAACTCACCCTCCCCGACGAAGAAGAACACATCGCCAGCGCCCTCCGCGAACTTGCGGACTCAGACCAACTCGACCTCATCCTCACCACTGGCGGCACCGGCCTGGCCCCGCGCGACGTCACTCCGGAGGCAACCAAGCGCGTCGCCGATCGCGACATCCCCGGCTTCGGAGAACTCATGCGCGCCGAAGGCCTCAAGACAACCCGCTTCGCTCCGATGTCCCGTGGAGGCGGCTCCACACGCGGTACCACGCTCATCCTCAACGTACCCGGATCGCCAAAAGGCGCAGTCGAGTCGTTGATGGCTGTAGCCCACTTGGTCCCTCACGTGGTGGACCTATTACACGGACGCACCGAACACAAATGATCACAGCTGCCCTTCTTGCTCTTTTGCTGGCCCAAGACGAAAGCGTCATTCGCTCTTCCGTCGTCAACGTCCAGGTCCCGGTCACGGTCCTCGATAAGAAGGGCAAGTACATCACCGGCCTCACCGGGGAAGATTTCCGTCTCCTCGACAAGGGAGCCACGCAAAGGATCTCAGTCGAGAGGTCCACCCGACCCATCTCACTGGTTGTCGCTATACAGTCGACTACAATCGACCCAGAAGTACTGAACGCGGTCCGCAAATCTTCCGGGTTGCTGGCCTCGCTCATCGCCGGCAACACGGGTGAAATCTCCGTCGTAGGGTACGACCACCGTATCCAAGTCCTGACCCCGTTCACCACCAAAGCCGCCGACATAAAGACTGCTTTCAGCAAGCTCACCGCTAGCCGAGGACCTCATCGCCTGGACGACGCAGCTATGGAATGTATCCGCATGCTCCAGACGCGCGGCGCCGACCGAAGGAAGATCCTGCTGATCATCGGCGAAGGCTTCGATGAAGGCAGCACCGTCACAACGGCCAACGTATTCACCCAAGCCGAACTCAACGGGATCCTCGTCTACGCCGCGAATATGCAGCCGAACATTTCGCTAGCACTCCCGAAATCAAGGAATCCCGTCCCGCCTGACGCCCGAGGCCAGATGCCGATGGGCGTCATTCGCAACGAAACCTACGACGTCCAGACCGGCGGCTACGGCCCCAGCCTGAGCGAAATGTTGCGGGGGACAGCGGACAGTAATCTTTCCGCCTACGCCCAATTCACCGGAGCCCGTGCGCAGGGGTTCTCCAACCGGGGAACACTGCAACGAATCATCGAGACCATCGGTAAGGAAATTCGCAACCAATACATGCTGACATTCGCGCCGCAGAACTCCGAACCCGGCTACCACGAGATCACCGTGCAGGTCCCATCCACCCCGAACCTGGAAGTCCGGGCCCGCCGAGGCTACTGGCTGGCCACCCAAGTTCCAAATCGCGAAGTGCGGTAGATTCTAGGTAGACATATGCGGAAACTCTTTTTCGTCGCCATTCCAGCCAGCGCGATTCTGACCGGTCTGCTGGTCGCGCAAGCCCCCGCGCCGCCCGAAATCGATACGCCGATCTTCCGTTCCGACGTCGTAAACGTGCAGGTCCCGGTGACCGTACGCGACAGCAGAGGTAACTTCGTAAACGGACTCGCGCCGGTGGATTTCCAACTGCTCGACGAAGGCATCCCGCAGCCAGTTAAACTCGATGTCGCCGCCCACCCCATCTCTTTAGTCATCGCCGTGCAGTCCGACGCCACCGCGCGCCAGATCCTGCCCACCGTGCAGAAAACCGCGAGCATCTTCGCGCCGCTAGTCGCGGGTGAAACCGGAGAAGTCGCCGTCATCGGCTTCGATCATCGCGTGCAGCTCCACACCCCGTTCACCTCCAACGCGGAAGAGATCAAAGCCGGATTCGCGAAACTGAAGCCGGGCAGCAACCAGCACCACTTGGACGACGCCGCGATGGAAGCCGTGCGCATGTTGGCCAAACGCGGCAAGGATCGCAAGAAGGTTCTCATCCTGATCAGCGAAACCCGCGACGTAGGCAGCGCCGTCAACCCGCGCGACGTCATGACCCAGGCCGAGTTCAGTGACGTCCAGATCTATTCCGTCAGCATGAACCACTTGATGAACCAGCTGACGACGCAAGCCGAGCCGAACCGCCCCAACGCAGTCCCGCCCGAATATCGCGGCAACCTGCCGATGGGAGTGATGCGCACCGGCACCACCGACGCGCAGACCAACATGGGCAACTATACGCCCATCTTCAAGGAAATCTTCACGCTGGTCAAAGGCATTTTCGTGCCCAACTCGCTGGAGGTGTACACCAAGTTCACCGGCGGCCGCGAACAAAACTTCGTGAGCCTCGCTGGACTCGAAGAAGCCGTCCAGCAAATCGGCGAAGAGGTCCACAGCCAGTACCTGCTCACCTTCGCGCCCACCAGCGCAGAAGGCGGCTATCACGAGATCACGGTTCGAGTGCTGACCGCTCCGAACCTGAAGGTTACCGCTCGTACCGGCTATTGGATCGCCCCGCGCGGTCCCGGCCAAGCGCCCCCGAAGAAGTAGCTACGCCGAGCCTACCGGCTCCACGACCGCACTCATAGACCCCTTCGACACCGGCATGCGCGGATCCGCCCCATAGGCGTGGATCTGATCCCGCCCGAACTCCGCCTGCTCAAGCTCGCAAACGATCACCACCGTGCGCCCCATCGCGTCCACTTCGCAGGCATGCTTGTACGCCGTCTCGGCGGAGATGAAGAAGATCGTGCACAGCATCTCGATCACATACTCGTAGGTATGCTCCTCGTCGTTCAGCAGGACGACCTGATATTGCGGCGGGACGTCATCCCGGTTTTCGAGCCCTGTGCCCGTCCCGGTTCCCGGCGTGATCTGAATGTCTGGAGCGATTTGAGGTAATGTTTCGGCCATGGACTCTGCACCTCAATGCTAGAATGAATACAGAAGGGGGCGCAACGGATTCGACGGGAATGATTTTGTCGTGGTGAGTCGTGCCGGGTTCCGAGCTCCCGTAAAACGATCGGAAAACAACAACTGCCAACACGCAGTTTGCATACGCTGCTTAATTAATTAAGTAGCCGGTCTGGTGGGGTGAGCCTGCGCGCTCTGCATAGACCGTCATTTTGCAGGATAGGCCTAAAGCTTCTGTTCGGAGCCTCCAGCCGAGATCAATCGGACTAAGCTGTTCCGTTCTTGCCGGTGCCTTACGGAACAGACGAAAACTACCGAACCGGAAACGCACGTAGTCTTTTCACGGTAAACTTTTTCGGACGCGGGTTCAACTCCCGCCGCCTCCACCATCCTTCGCCAAGGCTTCGGCTGGCAAGCCGGAGTCTTGGCGAAGGATGGTGCCCGCCATAGCTTCAGCGAAGGCGGGCTGCCCCAACCATTCACAACAGGTGCAAACCATGCACTACGTCTATCTCCTAAAAAGCCAGTCCCACCCAGACCAGCGCTACATCGGCCTCACCGACAACCTCAAAGCCCGCTTAGCCAAACACAGCCAAGGCGGAGTCCCCCACACTTCCAAGTTCACCCCCTGGACCCTCCAAACCTACGCCGCCTTCTCCACCCGTGAACAAGCCACCGAATTCGACCACTACCTAAAATCCGGCTCCGGCCGAGCCTTCGCCAATCGCCACCTCTGGCCCCAGACCTAAAAACGCGTTCAACCCCTTCCTCCCCTACGCATGTTCCCCCCGTGTTAGATTTGATCCATGTTTCGCCTAGCCCTAACCCTCCTCTGCCTGCTACCCACGCAACTCCCCGCGCAGTGGATTCACTACCCCACCGCCGGAGTTCCCAAGACCCGCGCAGGCAAACCCAATCTCTCCGCACCCACTCCCCGCACCCGCGACGGCAAGCCCGATCTTTCGGGGATGTGGTGGAGCGCGGGTGCCACGCTTCCGTGTCCAGAGTTCATGGGCGGCAAGGACTGCGCAGAGAAAGGCCTGGGCTTGGGCCAACAAGGCGGAGGCCTTCCCGAGCAGGCGAACGATATCGCGGCGGGCTTGGCGGGAGGTCTGCCGTACACACCCTGGGCCGCGGAAGTGGTCAAAGAACGCTCTGCGAATCCGCTGACCGATCCTCATAGCCGGTGCCTGCCGTCCAACGTTCCTCGCGGATATTCGATCCCCCACATCCAGAAGTTCCTTCAGACCAGAGGGCTGTTGGCGATCCTGAGTGAATTTAACGCCAGCTACCGCCAGATCTTCACGGACGGACGCCCTTTGCCCGTGGATCCCCAGCCCTCCTGGAATGGCTACTCCACCGCCAAATGGGAGAAGGACACGCTGGTGGTGCAGAGCATCGGCTTTCGCGACGACCTGTGGCTCGATGCGTCGGGCAACCCTTTGACGGAGGCAGCTAAGGTAACCGAGCGCATTCGCCGCCCGAACTTCGGCAGCATGGAAGTAGAGTTGACCGTCGACGACCCCAAGGCGTACACCAAGCCGTGGACCGTGACTCTGAAGCAGTTCCTAGTGCTCGATACCGAACTCATCGACGAGATTTGTCTCGAGAACGAAAAGAGCATCATCCACAGCCCGGTGAAATAACGGTCAAGGTTTCAGCGCGGGCTGCGTGCCGGCCGGAAGTGGATATCGATCTACATTCAGCAGCATGCTCACCATTTGATACCAGCCGAGCAGCCCGATCAAATCCACCACACCCCGCTCTCCCAGTTGCCCACGCGCTGCAGCAAACGTGGGATCGCTCACCTGCTTGTTCGTCAGTAACTCGGTGACAAAGTTGTAGACGACAGTTTCGTCCGGAGCGAGCTTCGCCGGCCGTCGGCGCTCGGCGATGTCCGCGATGATCGTGGCATCCAAACCCGCGTCAGCCGCCGCGCGAGCGTGAGCCTGCCATTCGAATTGCGCGGTCCAGTGCCGAGCCGTCACGATGATCGCGAGCTCGCGCAACTTCGCCGGCATCGACGTCAGGAACCGCATCGACGCGCCGAACTGCTGTGCCATGTCGCCCATCTCTGGACTGCGCAGCAGGATGTTCATCGGCCCATCGAGCCCTCTGCGCGGACCAGCGAGAACATGCTCGGCCATCGTGCGTTGCTCGGGTGTCATCTTCTCCCACGTGAGCGGAGCGAACCGATCCCCCCGCAGAGCAAGCTCCGGAGCTTGTTGCGCCATCGCGACGACAGCAGCAAGACAGAATACAGCAAGACGCATGAGGCCTCCTCAGTTCGGCAATGCGAACGCGATCACCGAATCCGTAGCCACGACCGCAACATACTGCTTACCGTCCCGGCCCTGATACGTAATCGGATTCGCGTTGATATTCTTCTCGACGATCGGAGCCCACAGCTCGCGCCCCGTCTTCGCGTCGAAAGCCCGGAAGCGCCGATCAGTGGTGGCTCCAATGAAAACAAGTCCGCTAGCAGTCACCATCGGACCAGCAGTGGTCGCCGAGCCCACGTTCTGCTTGCCCGGAGGCAACGCTTCGTTGATGCCCAGCGGGACGCGCCACACAATCTCGCCCGTGTTCGCGTTCACGGCCGTCAACGCCGACCATGGCGGACGCTGGCACGGGAACGTTCCAATCAACTTCCCATCCTTATCGCGCACCGGCACAGCGAAGTTCGCGTACGGACCAGGACCGGAGATGCTGCCACGATCGTAGCCTTGATTCGATCCATCCGTCCCGCGACCGTAATAGGCCCCCGGCTGGATCTTCTCCACCCAACCGATCAGCGCGAGGTCGTGCGTCTGCACGAAAACGTAGCCCGTACTCGGATCCGCCGCAGCCCCGCCCCAATTGCTGCCTCCGGTCATACCCGGAAACTGAATCGCACTCTTCGGCGGCGCTCCCACTTCGTGATACGGAAACGGCGTGTAGGCCTGGTTGCCCGTGAGCCCGTTCTTCTCGATCATCTCCAGACACGCCGCAACATGCTCCGGCATCGTGTCCTCAGCGCGCACCAGTTCACTCATATCGAAACTGTTGCGCGCGATGGGCGGAGGCTTCACCGGGAACGGCTGCGTCGGCGCATACCATTCACCGGGGACGCTGCCCTTCGCCACAGGGCGCTCTTCCACACCGAAAATCGGCTTCCCTGTTTCCCGATTCAAAATGAACACGAGCCCGTTCTTACCGACCAGCGTGAGCGCTGGAATCACGCGACCGTTTTGCTTGATGTCGATAAGATTCGGCGCAGCCGGCAAGTCAACATCCCAGATGTCGTGATGCACGGTCTGGAAGTGCCACTTATATTTGCCCGTGTTGGCATCCACAGCGACCAACGAATTCGCGAACAAGTTATTGCCCGGCCGATCGCCGCCATAGAAATTCCCAGCCGGTCCACCAATGGGGATATAGAGGATGCCGCGCTGTTCATCGGCGGTCATGTGAAAGCCCCACGTGTTCACACCAGACCGGTTCTTCCAACTGTCGCGCTCCCAAGTGTTATTCCCGAACTCCCCCGCGCGCGGGACCGTGTGGAACTCCCACAACTTCTTGCCCGTGCGAGCATCGAAAGCTCGCGCATCGCCCGGAGCGCCCACCGGATTCTCCGCAACACTCGCGCCGAGGATCACAAGGTTCTTGAAGATGGTCGGCGTACCGCTGTAGCCCACCTGCAGCTCCACCACGCCCTCGCGTCCGAACCCTGGATCGATCTTGCCCGTGTTGGCATTCAACGCCATCATCATATTCTTGGGCCCAGGCCCTTGCGCAGGCCCAGCCGTGGGTGCCGACATCACATCCCCACCGTTCGTAAAGATGAGGCGCGGCGGATTGTTCCCATCTCCCGGCCAGAACGATAATCCACGCGGAGGCGTCGTCATCCCCGCAGGCAGTTCATAACTCCAGAATTCTTTCCCCGTATGCGCTTCCAGCGCCAGAATGCGTCCAGCCGCCGGCACATACATCACGCCGTTGATGACCACGGGTGTCACCTCGGCCGTCGGCGCGCCCGTGGTCCGCAACGTCGCCGTCCACACCTGTTTCAGGTTCGCGACGTTGCTGGCGTTGATCTGCGTGAGCGCCGAAAACTTCCGCCCCTCCACATCGTGCGCGTACATCGGCCAATCGCCCGGCGTAATTGCGGCCTTACGCGGAGCTTGCGCATAGATCGCCACGGCCACCAACGAGCAACCGGCCAATGCAGTGAGCTTCTTCATGGATTATGCCAGGGCCGTCTTGTAGAGCGCGAGCAATTTCGCCCAGGCCCGTTCAGCCGACTCGCGATGATAGGCCGTCGTATCCGCCATGCACCAACCATGTTGCGCCTGCGCGTACACCTCGACTTCGCCTTGCACCTTGGCCGCATCCAGCGACGTTCGTAGAATTGTTTTGGACTCCGGCTGCTGCGTGTCATCGCTCGAAGCAATCCCGAAGTAGAGCCGCGCCTTGATCTTCGGGATCAGCAAGTGCGGGCTATCCGCCGCCGCGGTCGTGAGTCCACCGCCGTGGAACGAAGCCGCCGCGCCTACGCGATTTGGCACCGTCGCCGCCGTCTTCACGATCAGCGGTCCACCCATGCAGTAACCCTGCGTGCCGATCTTCTTGGACTTATCCACTTGCGGCTGCGCGTCCAGCCACGCGATGTACGCCGTAGCATCGCGCTCGGCCGCACCTGCCGCATTCAGCGATGCCATCAGCGGAGTAATCTTCGCCCGGTCGCGCGCGAAGTCGGGCGGCATTTCCACCACCGGAGCCTTCGCCATGCGATAGAACGGATTCGGCGCCAGCACGCTGTAGCCTTCCGCCGCGAGCCGCTTGGCCATCTCGCGCAACCCCGGGCGCAACCCGAATGCATCCGCCCAAATCAACACGCCCGCATGTGCGCCAGCAGCCGGATGATAGAACGCGGCATCGCACGTTCCATCCGGCATCTTGATCTCGACGTTCTTTTCCACCACGCCAGCTTGAGCTTCGGCAGTAGCGGCGACTGCGAAGGCAGCGGTTGCCACCACGAATCCGCGCCGGTCCATTTCGTTCTTCGGTTGTTGATCGCTCATGGGGAATCCTCTTCGATGCAATGTAGCACTACTGGGGTTCCGTTGCAGAAGCCCCCGAACGATTATCATGTGGAGATGCATCGCTCCGCCTTCGTCCTCGCCATTTTCACCGCCGCGCTCGTTCAGGCCCAACCGCCCGCTCCCATGCGGACCATCTTCGCCGATAAGTGCGCCGGCTGCCACGGCGACCGCATGCAAGGTGGACGCGCCGGCAGCCTGCTCGACGATACATGGATGTACGGCGGTACCGATGACAAAGTCTTGGAGTCCATTCGTGAAGGCCACGCCGATGCCGGCATGCCATCGTTCAAAGCCACGCTGAGCGATATCGAAGTCCGTGGCTTGTTGCTGCTCATTCGCACGAACGCGACGCAAGCCAAAGGTCGGCCCGCAACGCTCGCGACGCCCGTCGTCGACGGCATCATCAAGACAGCGAAACAAACCTTCCGCATTGAGACGCTCACCGACGCGATTGAAACCCCTTGGGGCCTGGCCTTCCTTCCCGATGGCCGCCTGCTCATCACCGAACGCCCCGGACGCCTCCGCATTCTCGACAAAGGAAAATTGTCTGAACCCGTGAGCGGCATCCCCACCGTCTGGACACGCCAAGACGGCGGTCTCTTCGACGTCGAAGTGCACCCGAAGTACGCGCAGAACGGCTGGATCTATCTCGCCTACGCCGAGCCGCGCGAGACCAACCGCTCCATGACCACCATCATTCGCGGTCGGATCAAAGAAAATAAATGGGTCGATCAGGAAACGATCTACCAAGCCCCCGACGAACTTTTCACGCAGATCAACTTCCACTACGGTCTGCGCTTCATCTTCGATCGCGACGGTTATCTTTATTACTCCCTCGGCGACCACGGCAAACCCGAAAGCGCGCAGGACCTCTCGCAACCCACAGGCAAAATCCACCGCGTTCATGACGACGGCAAGATTCCCAAAGACAATCCGTTCGTGAACCGCGCCGGAGCCCTCGGCTCCATCTGGAGCTATGGCCATCGCAACCCCGAAGGCTTCAGCTTCGCTCCCAACGGAACCCTGTGGGCCACCGAACACGGCCCCGCCGGCGGCGACGAAGTGAACATCATCCAGAAGGGCCGCAACTACGGCTGGCCCGTGATCTCCTGGGGCCTGATGGATAGCGGCCTTCCCACCGAGACCACCGCGAAGCCCGGCATGGAGCAACCCGTCGTTCACTACGAACCCTCGCCCGGAATTGCACCCGTTCTCTTCTACAACGGCACTCGCTACCCCAACTGGAAAGGTAACGTCTTCCTCGGCTTCATGGGTCACGAAGAACTCCGCCGCTTAACCGTGAAGGGCACGCAAGTAACCGGCCAGGAAGTTCTGTTCAAGGGACTCGGTCGCGTGCGCGACATCATCCTCGGACCCGACGGGTTCCTCTATGTCGCCTTGGCGAACCCAGGAGCGCAGCTTTCGTCCACCACCCAAGGTCGCGTCGTGCGGCTGGTGCCGGTTCCGTAAACCTAGCAACCTTTTCGCGCAATCTGCATCCTATAAAAGTGGAGGGGTCTATGAAATCCACTTTGCTTGCCGCAGCACTCGCGCTACTCACCTTCGCGCCCGCCCACGCGGGCTATGACGAAGGCGACCCGCGCCTGGAAAAGCTCTACACAACCTTTATTGCCCCCTGTTGCTGGCGCGACAACCTAGCCGAGCACAGTTCTCCCGAGGCCGCCCAACTGCGCGGCCGCATTCAAGGCATGGTGCGCGACGGACAATCCGACGACAAGATCAAGCAGGTCCTCATCGACGAATTCGGCCCCCGCATTCTCGCGCTGCCGGAAGGGACCCAGCGCGTTTGGCTCTTCTGGACGCCGTGGCTGATCGGGGCATTGGGACTCGCTGCGGTTTTCGCCTGGATGCAACGGGCGCGGCATCGACCGACACCTGCCACGGGACTCCCACCCGCGGAACTCCCGGACGGTTGGGATCGCGACTAACCCGGCGTCTTGTTATGATGCAAGGCGAGGTGTATCCATGAGAACTCTGCTTTGCACGGCCCTGCTAGCCGTTTCCGCTTTTGCCCAACAAGACTTCAGTAAGGTCGAAATCAAGACCACGAAGATCAGCAACAACTTCTATACGCTCGAAGGCTCGGGCGGCATGATCGGCGTCCTCGTCGGACCCGACGGCGTCTTCATGGTAGATACGCAGTACGCACCGCTCACCGACAAGATCGTCGCCGCGATCAAGGCAATCACGCCGCAACCCATCAAGTTCGTCGTCAACACCCACCAGCACCCCGACCATACAGGCGGCAACGAAAACTTCGCCAAGCTGGGCGCGACGCTGATGTCTCGCGACCAACTGCGCTATCGTCTAGCCCATCCAGCTCCAGGTGCGAACGGCGCCCCCGGCACTCCCGCCCCCGCGCTCGCGTTGCCGAAGATGACCTATGACACCGTAGTCACGCTGCACATGAATGACGAAGACATCGAACTGATCCCCGTGCGCAGCGCCCACACCGATGGCGACACCATGGTCCGCTTCGTGAAGAACGACGTGATTATGTCGGGCGATTTCTACCGCTCCATCCAGTTCCCGAATATCGACCGCACCAACGGCGGCTCCATGAACGGAATGATCGCCGGATTGGGCGCATTGATTGGCAGCGCCGGCCCCGCGACCAAGATCATCCCCGGCCACGGCGCCACAGTGGACCGCGCCAGCGTCACCGCGCATCGCGACATGATGCTCGCCGTCCGTGACCGCATCGCGCCCATGGTCCAACAAGGCAAGACCCTCGCCGAAGTCGTCGCCTCGAAGCCGCTAGGAACCTACGAGACCAGCGTGAAAGAAGCCGGCACCACAGGCGAACGCTTCATCGGCCAAATCTACGCCGAGTTGCAGGCCCAGAAGTAATGGGCAGTAGCCGCGCACTTGAGCGCGTAGTCAACATCGAAGACCTTCGGCAACTCGCGCGCAAACGCGTCCCCCTGCCCATTTTCGATTACGTGGACGGCGGAGCCGACGGCGAAGTCACGCTCCGCGATAACCGCCGCTCCTGGGACGAAGTCCTCTTCCGCCCGCACAACGCGGTCCACATCCCGAAGCCCAACCTCCGTACCAGCATCCTCGGCTGCGACCTCACCCTACCGATGATGCTCGGCCCCATCGGCTTCACCCGCCTCATCAACGCACAAGGCGAACGCGCCGTCGCCGAAGCCGCAGGCGACGCGGGCGTCGGCTTCTGCATGTCGAGCTTCTCCGGCTACTCCTGCGAATCCGTCGCCGCAGCCGCGAAGGCTCCCCTCTGGTATCAGCTCTACTTAGCCGGTGGACGCGAAGTCGCCGAAGCCACCCTCGCCCGCGTATGGAAGGCCGGCTTCAAAGTCCTCGCCGTCACCATCGACACCAACTGCCCCGGCATGCGCGAACGCGACCTCCACAACGGTGCGCCCTACCTGATGAGCGGCAACATCGCCGGCATGCTCCCCTACCTGCCCTCGGTCCTGAGCAAGCCCCGCTGGGTCGCGCAATTCCTCGCCGACCGTGAAGCCATGTTCTTCCCCAACATCCAAATCCCCGGCAAAGGAGCCTGCCCCGCCACCGACGTGCGCGCCATGCTCACCGGAGCCGTCGTCACTTGGGAAGACATGAAGTGGATCCGAGCCGCATGGCCCGGCCCCATCGTAGCCAAAGGCGTCATCACCGGCGACGATGCTCGCCGAGCGTTCGATACCGGCTGCACCGGCGTCATAGTCTCCAACCACGGCGGTCGCCAACTCGACACCTGCTACCCGACCCTCCGCGCACTCCCCGAAGTAGTCCGAGCAGTCAACGGACAAGGCGTCGTCATGGTCGACAGCGGCATCCGCCGCGGCGGCGACATCCTCAAAGCCCTCTGCATGGGCGCGCAAGCAGTGCTGGTCGGCCGAGCCTACGCCTACGGCTTCACCGCCGAAGGCCGAGCCGGCGTCGCCAAAGCAATCTCCATCCTCAAAGCCGACCTCGAACGCACCATGACGCTGCTCGGCGTGGAGTCGCTCAAAGACTTGAACGCGTCGTTCGTGGATGTGCCCAAGCACTGGTCCTGAGCCCTCGTTAACCTCGATCCCGCTCGACTTCGCGATCATGTAGACTAAGTTCGGTCGTAACATGCGTAACGCGCTCATTGCCGTGCTCCTCTTCACCTCCGCGGCCTCCGCCCAGTGGCTCAACTACCCGAGCCCCGGCATTCCGCGCACAAAAGACGGCAAGCCCGACCTGTCCGCGCCTGCTCCCAAAACAGCCGACGGCAAACCCGACATCTCCGGATTATGGGAGCCCCCCGGGACCTACATTGGGAACATCGCCAAGGACCTCAAACCAGACGAAGTCTCCTTCCAACCTTGGGCCGCCGAACTATATCAGCACCGTCGCGACACCCTCAGCAAAGAAGACCCGACCGGATGGTGTGTACCCGGAGGCGTTCCCCGCGCGGATGTGGTCCCGTATCCCTTCAAGATCCTCACACTCCCCGGCGTGACGCTGATCCTTTATGAAGCCGTTCAGAGCTACCGCCAAATCTTCACCGACGGGCGCCCGCTTCCCAAGGATCCAAACCCCGCGTGGATGGGCTACTCGATCGGCCGCTGGGACGGCGACACGTTCGTCGTCGAAAGCTCCGGCTTCAATGCGGACGCTTGGCTGGACAATAACGGCCACCCCGGCACCGAGGCGTTGCGCGTAACCGAACGCTTCCGCCGCAAGGACTTCGGCAACATGGACGTTGAGGTAACCATCAACGACCCCAAAGCCTACACAAAACCGTGGACCGTTACGCTGCCCTTCCGCCTGCTTCCCGATACAGAACTCCTCGAATACGTCTGCTCGGAGAACAACAAAGATCTCGAGCATCTCGTCGGTAAGTAATACCTATCGGAGGACGGCCTCGCCTAAGCGATCTCTAGCGCAAAGGGCACCCCTCACCCTGGGATGCCCCTCCGCACTTCGCTACTGCTTATCGAAAATGTACGTAGCAACCACGGACTTGCCGTCGGCATCTGTCCCCTTAGATGTCTGCGTCATCGTCTTGCCATCTTTGGAAACCACATTCTGCCCGGTCACGTCATACTTCCCGCCGGTCTTTCTTACGTCAAAGGACGTCGTATTCGCATCAATCCTTTTGACGGAAATAATATCGAACGGCGCTCCGGTGGCCGGATTCTCCTTGCCGTCGTATTTGTAGGCAAACGAGGAATTCGTAGGAGCCCCCTTCGTCGCTTGCTCCGTCCGGGTGACCTTCACTCCGCCGTCTGCGGTTGCCTCACGGATATTCGTTTGGCTAATGAGCGGGTTGCTGCTTGTCGTCTTGGACTTGGCGACATTCAACTTCCATGTGCCCACGGAGCTATCTGCTCCGAACATCCCGACCGCCGTGATCGCCAATCCGATAACTAGCTTCGCTACGTTGCTTCGCATGGTTCTCTTTTCCTTTTCTGTGAATGTCTCGAATGGAAGCCGTTCTCCCAACAAGATCATCGAGGAAAACGGGACTTGAGCATATCACGGCGTTGGAATGAGAGTTGCCCCCGCCTAGGGCTGCCGCTTCGGTAACCGCTTCCACTCAACCGTCGACCCATTATTCGGATTCGCACTCGGATCGTCCGTCCCCTGATACGTCCCCTGCGGACTCACCCAAAAATACTTATACGTATCCGGCAATTCCACCGGCACCCGAGTATCATACGGATTCACATACGTCTGAACCCCGCCGATCCCTTCGCGAAACGCCACGTTGTTTTTGTCCTGCGACTTATTGCGCGCGTCGGTGACCGACTGCTGTGTTTTTTGCGAAAACTCGCGATACTCCTTCGCCGCCGCCGCGTATGCAGTCGAGTTCTGCAAGTTCTGCGCCATCACCCCGCGCGCACCGAAAGCTCCACCGTCCCTGGCCGAGATCTGATCCGCAACCAACGGCAGCCACGAAGCATACGAAGGCCACTGGCTGGCATCCGCAAGCGCCGCCGTCATCGCCATCGTCGCGCTGTCATACGCAGGAACAACATACACCTTCACCACGCCGTGCGCCGCTCCCCCGCCCGCTGTGTAGTCCACGTCGAACTGGTACGCCTGCGCGAAGCCATTCACCGGCTTCAGCTGCTTCGCGTTACTCATCCGCACATTCTGGACCTTCAACGCCATCATTCTTTCGTACGCATACCTGTCCGGAGGATAGTTGGGCGGCATCCCGGCATTGCCGACCACCACCGTCAGAGCATGGCCATCCGGTGCTATCAGCGTCAGCGCGAACTGCCCATCCTCACCCACGCGCCACCCTTGCGGCAACGCGTAGTTGAAAAATCGCCCTTGCGCGATGCGGAGTTCGCCCGCGGACGTGTTGACAGGTGCCGCCCGCCGCTCATCCTTAACCACCGGCTTCACCGGATGCAAGCTCGACGGTATCGCGCCCGTCCCCGGCGAAACCGATTGTGGCTCCGGTTGAGGCTCCGCGGAACACCCCCCGAGAATCAGTCCGAGGAATGGAATCGCAAACAATCGGAGGGCTGATAGTCGCATGGTGTTTCTGAAGATAACATAAGGATCCTCCCGCACGGCCCACACACCCAACAACGATGCGTGGCATAATTGTTGGCGGTCAGGAGAACTCGCACATGACACTTTCTACTCGATTCTGCACAGCGGCAGTTTTTGGCGCCGCGCTCGGCGTTGCCGCCATGATGGCCCAGGCCCCCGCTCCGGCCGTTCCCGGTGTGCCTGCCGTGCCCGGTGTGACGCCGTTGCCTTGGGCGTATCCCACCAACGCGCCCACTCCGCCCGCTCCGCCGAACAACGACCCAACGGTTCACCATGTCCCCAACAGTACGAAGGGATTGACAACCAAACAAACCACGGATGGTTTCAACCCGCCCGACTGGCATGCCGACCACCCCGCCATGCCCGACATCGTGGGCCATGGCCGCGCTCCAGACATCCGCGCTTGCGGCTTCTGCCACCTGCCCAACGGCCAAGGCAAACCTGAGAACGCCAGCCTCGCCGGACTTCCCGCCGCCTACATCGAAGCACAGGTAACAGCCTACCGGACCGGCGACCGCAAATCCGCCGAGCCGAATATGGGACCGCCTGAGAACATGCGCAAACTCGCCGTGGTAAGCAACGAAGCCGAAGTGCGCATCGCTGCGGACTATTTCTCCAAACTCAAATACAAACCCTGGATCAAGGTTGTAGAGTCAAAGACTGCGCCGAAGGTCAACGTGTTCACCGGCATGCTGGTCGCATTGAAAGGCCCCCCCGAGCCCATCGGCCAGCGCATCATCGAAGTCCCCGACGACTTCGAACGCACCGAACTGCGCGATTCGCAATCGCCTTTCACCGCCTACGTTCCCGTCGGAGCCATCAAGAAGGGTGAAGCGCTCGCCACGAAAGCGTCCGACAAAACCATTCAGTGCGCCATCTGCCACGGCGAAGGTTTGAAAGGGCTCGGCAACGTCCCGTTCCTCGCGGGCCGCTCACCCAGCTACATCGTTCGCCAGATGCACGACATCAAGACGGGGACACGCCACGGCGGCTACACCCCTCTGATGAAGGCCGTGGTCGACAAGCTGACCGTGGAGGACATGGTCAACCTCGCAGCCTATACCGCTTCGTTGAAACCGTAGTATGGACCGCAGACAATTCGTCCAAGCGGGCGTTGCCGTAGCCGCAGCCACCGGAACTGTCAAAGCAGCAACGCCCGCGAAGTTCTGGCCCGGCGGCGCACGCATGGTCGTCTCGCTCTCCCTGCAAATGGAAGCCGGCGCCCAGCCCGACCGCAGCCCCAACGGACCCTGGGGCAACCTCGACCCCAAATATCCCGACCTCCCCACTGAAAAGTGGTACGACTACGGCATCAAGGAAGGCATCCCCCGCCTTCTCGATATGTATGACCGCCGCAAGGTCCATGTCACCTCGCACATGGTCGGTCAGGCCGTCGAAAAACACCCCGCGCTCGCCAAAGAAATCGTAGACCGAGGTCACGAGCCCGCCGCCCACGGCCAAACATGGGAGCCCATCTACGCCAAATCCCCCGACGAAGAGCGCGCCTCCTACCAAGCCAACATCCAAGCCATCGAACGAGCCACCGGCAAACGCCCCATCGGTTTCAACGCCCCCGGCATGCGAGCCACTCCAGCAACCTTCGGCATCCTGCAAGACCTCGGCTTCCTCTATCACACCGACGATCTCAGCCGCGACGAGCCCTTCCTCATCCCCGTCCGCAACAAGCCCTTCGTTGTCGTGCCCTACACCTTCGTCCTGAACGACCTGCAAAACTTCGAGAACCGCTGGCGCACCTGCACCGACTTCGCCGGCGAATTGAAAGCCGAGTTCGACGCCCTCTACGCCGAGTCCACCCGCAAACGCCGCATGATATCGGTGAGCGCCCATGACCGCGTAGCCGGCCGCCCATCGCGCATGAGCGTGATCGAAAACTTCATCATCTACGCCCAAAAGCACGCCGGCGTAGTTTTCCTACGCAAAGACGAAATCGCCAAGTTCGCCCTCGAAAGTCCCCTGACGATTCGTGAAGGTGATTTGGCCTAAAACAGCAGGACCTGAGTACTACGTCCACTAAGGGGAGCACCCTATTGACCGGTCCCAAAGCTAAGGTCATACTCATACACGGTGTGGTGGTGCCATCACAAATAAACGCGGCGAGGGAAATGATGCGACGTCTGCAAGTTCTGATTTGCGCAGTGACTTTGGGAACAGCGGGGATTGTCCTCGGCTTGCAGGCCGCGGAGGCCCCGGAGCGGGACACCAAGCCAAACGGAAAAGGCATCGGGACACTGCACCATCCGCCCACCCCCGATCAGGCAGTCGGCTATGCGGGCAAACCCGGCCCCAAAACCACCAGCAACGGCATCAGCTATCACGGCGGACCCGTCATGACGAATCCGGCCAAGATGTACTACATCTGGTACGGTTCCTGGGGCACCAATACCGCCGTCAACCTGCTCAAATACTTCGCAGAGAACATCGGCGCTTCGCCCTACTACCGCATCAACACCACCTACAAGAACGGATCCGGGGTTCCGGTCTCTACGGCGGTCACCTTCGGCGGTGCGGCCACGGTCAGCAACTACCCCTATGGCAACGCCTTGACCGACGCGAATATTCGCCAAATCGTCCTGGACGCCATGAATTCGAATGCGCTCCCAACCGATGACAATGGGATCTACTTCGTTCTGACCTCGGCGGACGTGAACGCGACCTCCGGCTTCTGCACCAACTACTGTGGCTGGCACACCTACTTCACGGCGACCGTCGGCGGCACCAATAAGGCCTTCAAATACTCCTTCGTCGGCGACCCAACTCGTTGCCTCTCGGCCTGCGCCGCTCAATCCGTCTCCCCCAACGGCAATCCCGGTGCGGACGGAATGGCCTCCATCATCGCGCATGAACTTGAAGAAGCCACCACCGACCCGCAACTGAACGCTTGGTACGATACCCGCGGCTACGAAAACGCCGACAAGTGCGCCTGGACCTTCGGCACCGTCTACACGGCCGCCAACGGTACCTCCGCCAACATGAAGCTGGGCCTGAAGGACTTCCTCATCCAGCGCAACTGGGTCAACGCCAACGGCGGCTACTGCGCATTGAGCTACTAAAAATACTCCTCCCGAGTGCCATGCATCGCGGGAACGTGAGACACTAGCCCTTTTGGGAGTCTTCACGTGAAAAATCAATCGCCCCTGGTCGCCAAGGGCAAAACACTGGGCATCATCGGAGCGGGCGTCATGGGGCGCACCCTCCTACGCGGCTTGCTCGATTCCGGCCTCATCGCGAAATCGCAGGCCTGGGGCTCGGCCAAAACCGAAAGCACCTGCGATACCGCCGCGCGCGAACTCGGCGTGCCCGTCGAAATCGAATACGAGCATCGCCTGCGCAACACCGGCATGCTGCTCATCTGCGTGAAGCCCGCGCAAGCCGCCAAAGTACTCGCCCACCTGCGAGAAAGCGGACTGCCCAAAGACACCCTCATGGTCTCCATCATGGCCGGCCTCACCAGCGCGCAACTCGAAGACGCGCTCGGCACCGCCAACCCCTGGATCCGAGCCATGCCCAACACACCCTGCATCGTGCGCGAAGGCATGACCGTCATCTGCGCCGGCACCCACGCCACCGAAGCCCAGATGAATCGCACCCAGCGCGTCTTCCAAGCCGTCGGCCAGTGCCTGCAGGTCGACGAAATACACTTCAACGGAGTCACCGCCCTCAGTGGCAGCGGACCCGCCTATCAATACCTGATCATGGAATCTTTCGCCGACGCCGGTGTCCGCGTCGGCCTGCCCCGCCATCTCGCCTTGACCCTCGTAGCGCAAACCGCCGTGGGAGCCGCGAAAATGGTGCAAGCCTCCGGACGCCATCCCGCCGCCCTCCGCGACGACGTCACCACCCCCGCCGGCTGCACCATCGCCGGCCTGCTCATGCTCGAAGACGGCAAAATCCGCTCTGTCCTCGCCCGAGCCATCGAAGAAGCCACCAAGATCGCCGGCAGCTTGGGAGAGAAAAAGCGGAGCTAGCCTCAAGCCCCCGCTACATCCACCGCTGAAACGACCCCAGCCCCCTCACATACCGCATCAAATCCGTCGCCGGAGCCGGGCCCAACGCGTTCAGCCTCTCCACCAGCCGCAGCACAAAGAAAATCAGCGCATCGTCCGGATCACTAACCGTCAACGACCCGGCATACTCAAACGACGCCTCCTCCAACGCACACCCCAGGTCGATCCGACGCCCCTCCGCCAAAGCACGCCCTCGTTTCTGGAGAACTTCGCAGTCGATGACCACGGGATGCGGTTGGCCGTTGCTGCCTGTGCGTCCACCGTGCGATGGAGCTTTCTTCTTACGCTCACCTGCCGGCGTGAAACGGCGCAACTTTACGAGAAAATGCCCCCGGAGGCGAGTTGTAGGTTGGTCTTTCGCTGCCGCGGCCCAGTTGAGGACGACTGTAACGGGCGCGGACTCGCTCTCGCC
>CALQCC020000007.1 GCA_943328975.2 Bordetella parapertussis
AAGAAACAATCCCTGCCCATGATGGCGAAGACGCTCATGCCCTTCGTGAACTGGGGACTGTTCATCATGATTCTCTCCGGCTACGCCATGTTCTCGTCGGAAGCACTGAAAGACTTCTCCAATGACGGCTTTAAGTTCAAAATGGCGAGTCTGGCCTTGGTCCTGATCTTCCAATACACCATCTACGGCAGCTTGCTCAAGAAAGAGGACGCCGCGCGTTCCAGCTCCATGGGCATGATCGCCGCCCTGGTGAACTTCGTCCTCTGGTTCTGTGTCGGCGCCGGTGGCCGCGCCATCGGTTTCGTCTAAACCTAGCTAAATGGCCCCCTTGACGGGCACCCTTTGCGAATGTATTCTAGATACCGAAGGCAGGAGCTACCTGTCGAATGAAATTGGGAGGCTGCATGAAAGTTAAGTTTGCTGCATTTGTTGCTGGAGCCACGATGCTCCTCGGTTCCCTGCCGCTGTCTGCGCACCACTCCTTCGACGCGGAATATGACCGCTCGAAGTCACGTGAGTTTACCGGCACTGTTACCAAAGTGGAATGGATGAACCCCCACGCTCGCTTCTACATGGACGTGAAAGAAGCCGACGGCAAGACGACCAACTGGGAATTCGAGTTGGGTAGTCCGAACGGCCTGATGCGCGCTGGTTGGACCCGTACTTCGATCAAGAAGGGCGATGTCATCAAGTGCAAGGGCAGCTTGGCGAAAGACGGTTCGGCCTTGGCCAACGCCAGCGCTCTGACCTTGGCGAACGGCACCGTAGTCGGCGCCGCTTCCTCGGGCGACACCGCCAAGTAGTAAGAACGTCGTTTTCCAAAGAAGTTTTCAAAACCCCACTTGCCTTCGGGCCGGTGGGGTTTTGCTTTTAGCCCGCCTGCTGCCGAATAGAGGTGGCGGCCTATGCCTTCCTCCGGTGTATAATCGCCGGAGGGCCCCTGCGGCGCCCTAGCCACACCCCAAGGAGAGATTTACATGGAGAAGAAAGAAACCCTCTCGCGGCGCGATTTCGTCGCCGCCGGAGCAGCAGTCACGGCAGCCTTTGCCGCACCCGCGATTCTGGGCGCGCAGAGCAAGTCCGGCAATAAGCTTCCGGTCATCGGCCAGGGCGAGTACATGTTCGAAGTCGAACACGATTGGGGCCTAGCCAACCTGCCTTCGAGCATCAAGCTCGGCAATTGCCACAGCGTGGTTCAAGACTCCAACGGTTTGATCTACGTCCACCACACCGTTCACAAGGACAGCCCGAGCGGCCATTCCGTCGTCGTGTACGATCCCAAGGGTAAGTTCGTCCGCAGCTGGGGCGACATGTTCCGTGACAGCGCGCACGGCCTGCACATTTCGAAGGAAGGCAACACCGAATATCTGTACTTCGCCAGCGAAAAGCACGGTCTCACCACCAAGCGCACGCTCAAGGGCGAAGAAATTTGGACGATGGGTTATCCCCAGAACGCACCCACCTACCAGAAGGGCCCCGGCTCCACTGGTCCCGGCGGCGCGAATGGTCTCAACTTCCGTCCGACGAACATTGCGGTCGATCCCACCACCCTGGACTTCTGGTTCGGTGACGGCTACGGTTCGTACTACATGTTCCACTACAAGCAAAAGACCTCCACGTCTTATCCGGAGCTGGTCCGTGTATTCGGCGGTCCCCCGGCTGCGGCTCCCGCAGCAGCGGGCGGCCCCGGCGCAGCCAAGGGTGGACCTGGTGGCGCTGGCGCGGCGAAGGGCAAGGGCGGAGATGCTCCGGCTCCTCTGGCGGCTGACGCGCAGGCCAAGGGCGCTCCGGGTGGCCCCGGCGGCGCTGGAGCGGCAAAGGGTGCGGCGCGGCCTCCGGCAGCGCTCGAGAACACCAACAACCCGCACGGCAACTGGATCGACACGCGCGATCCCAAGAACCACGTCCTGCTGATCGCCGATCGCGGTAACCAGCGCATTCTGCGCTACACGCTGGACGACAAGCCGATCAACGCCGTAGACGGCGCCCGCGGCCAGTTCTGCCACTTCCAGGAACACAAGGACCTGATCGTGGTTCCCGACCTCGGCTCCAAGGTGCACATCATGAAGGGCAACGCGGTGGTCGCCACCTTCGGAGCTCCTGTGGAAGGCGGTAAGCCCAATCCGAACCGCACGACCCAAAATCGCGCGGACTTCGTTCCCGGCCAGTTCGTCGCTCCCCACGGCGCGACGTTCGACAAGGACGGCAACATCTTCGTAGCCGAGTGGGTAGAAATCGGCCGCGTGACCAAGCTCCGCCGCGTCTGATTTAGCTGAAGTAGTAGTTGTAAGAGCCCGGGACGCCGCCTAGCGGTGCTCCCGGGTTTTTCGTTTGTTAGACTCGATCTAGCCGTGTTGCCCGAACGTGAAGCCAAGAATGTCGAATCGTGGAAGAGCCTCGAGACTTGGGTCGAGCAGACTGCCCAGACTCGCTCGGACTTAGCGCACTGGCGGTGTTTAGCCAAAGAGTTCTTGAGGGAAGGTGCGCGCTTGGGATTGGACCGTTACTTTCTGGCGGGCCAGAGCCACCTCCATCTTGTGTTTTCAACTTTGGAACGGCAACCTCACCGTCTCGGCGAACGCCGCGTATCCCTCGAGTTTCTTTCCCAAACCAAAATCCGCATCTGCTACGGCATGGGAAGCTCACACGGCAAGGGCGTCCAAGAACTTGAGTACACACTCCCATCTGAGTTGGCTTTCCCAACGTTCCGACGATTCCTGAATCAATTGTGGACCTCAACGATGCCTGAGCCAGTCCCAAGTGAACTTCGAGGTTTTCCTGCGCCCATCCTGCCGTTGAACACGCACCACTCGAGTAAACCCGTATAGTGCGATAATCTCCGCATGAAGCAACCCGCGCAGATTCGTTTCGCGATGCTCGGGGCCGCCGTGGCCCTCTTCGGACTCACCCACGCAGCCTTCTCGCAGCGCGCGTCGAACACAGCCGAGCAGTTCCGGCAAATGTCGCGGCAATCCGAAGCCAAAGGTCTCGCCGAGCCATTCCGCGGGATCGCCACCAAGGCGGGTATCGAGAAGGGTCTGTTCTCCATCAAGTCCACCGGCGTCTCCACCGACGCGACGCGCAAGGCAGCGGAAACCTTCCTCGCCGGCCTCACACCCGAGCAGCGCGCCAAGTCCGTCTTCCCCGTGAACGACGACGAATGGCGCAAGTGGATGAACCAACATTTCTACGTCCGCCAAGGCGTCAGCTTCAAGGAGATGAACGACGCCCAGCGACAGAAGGCGTTCGCGCTAGTCGGCGCAGGGCTCAGCGCGAAGGGCCTGAAGCTGACTCAGAACATCATGAAGCTGAACGAGACGCTCGCCGAACTAACCAACGACCATGAGTTCCTGGGCGAATGGCTCTATCACGTCACCATCATGGGCACGCCCTCGGCCACCGAGCCGTGGGGCTGGCAGCTCGACGGCCACCACATCATCATCAACTACTTCGTGCTGGGCGACCAGGTGGTGATGTCGCCCCTCTTCGCAGGCTCGGAGCCAGTCAAAGCGACCAGCGGCAAATACAAAGGCATCGAGATCCTGCAGGACGAACAGAAGAGCGGCCTCGCGATGATCCGCGCCCTGACGGCCGACCAACGATCGAAGGCCATCCTCAACCCCAACAAGACCGGCAACAACAACGTTGGCGAGGCCTTCAGCGACAACGTCGTGCTCGACTACGCGGGCGTCTCCGCATCGCAATTCAACGCCTCGCAGAAGAAGCAACTGCTCGACTTGGCCGCGCTCTACATCGACAACATGGACGCCGGTCATGCTCGCGTAAAGCTGGACGAGGTCCGTGCGCAACTCGATAAGACCACCTTCGCCTGGATCGGCGGCACCGAAGACAGCAGCGTCTTCTACTACCGCATCCACAGCCCCGTGGTCCTGATCGAATTCGACCATCAGCGCCCCGCGAACCTGACAGCCCTCGCAGCCGACCCGTCCAAGCCACAGCAATCGCACATTCACGTGGTGGTGCGCACCCCGAACGGCAACGACTACGGCAAGGATCTGCTCCGGCAGCACTATTTACAGCATCCACACTAACGCCACGCTCGTGACCGCATGATAAACTCGAAGCATCATGCGGAAAGCCTGGGCAGAACAACGCGCGAACGATAAGATCCGGACTCAAATCCACTATGCACGCCAAGGGCGCGTCACAGAGGAGATGGAGTACGTTGCCAAACGCGAAAACCTCAGCGCCGAATTAATTCGCGATGAGATCGCACGCGGACGGCTGATCATCCCGGCCAACATCAACCACCACAACCTCGAACCGATGTGTATCGGTGTTGCGTCCACCTGTAAAGTGAATGCGAATATCGGCAACTCTTCGACCACCTCAGACATCGATGAGGAAGTCGCCAAGCTGCACCACTCCGTGAAATACGGCGCGGACACCGTGATGGACCTTTCCACCGGCGGCGACATCCCGCGCATTCGCAAGGCGATCATCGCCGAATCTCCCGTGCCCATCGGCACCGTGCCCATCTACGAAGCTCTCTCGCGCGTTCGCCGCGTCGAAGACCTGAACATCAACGTGATGCTGGAAGTGATCGAAGAACAAGCCGAGCAGGGCGTCGATTACATGACGATCCACGCGGGCGTTCTAGTCCAATACATTCCGCTCACCACCAAGCGCATCACCGGAATCGTAAGCCGCGGCGGAGCGATCCTCGCGGAGTGGATGATCAAGAACCACAAGCAGAATCTGCTCTATGAGCATTTTGAAGACATCTGCAAGATCTTCCAGAAGCACGACGTGACGTTCTCTTTGGGCGATGGCTTGCGTCCCGGCTCCTTGGCCGATGCCAGCGACGAAGCCCAGTTCGCTGAATTGAAGACCTTGGGCGAACTTACCAAGATCGCCTGGAAGTACGACGTGCAGGTAATGATCGAAGGTCCCGGCCACATCCCGATGGACCAGATCCAAATGCAGGTGGAGAAGGAAAAGGAGCTGTGTTACGAAGCTCCGTTCTACACGCTGGGTCCGCTCGTCACCGACTTCGCTCCTGGCTACGACCATATTACGTCGGCCATCGGCGCTGCGATGATCGGCTGGTACGGCGCGGCCATGCTTTGCTACGTGACGCCGAAAGAACACCTCGGCCTACCGAATCGCGAAGATGTAAAGCAAGGCATGATCGCCTATAAGATCGCAGCTCATGCAGCGGATGTCGCGCGGCACCGCCCCGGCGCTCGCGATCGTGACGACGCTTTGTCGCGCGCTCGCTTCGCCTTTGATTGGAACAAGCAGTTCGCGTTATCGCTCGATCCGGAAACCGCGAAGGCGTATCACGACGAGACGCTGCCGGAAGAAGGCTTCAAGGATGCCGCATTCTGCTCGATGTGTGGACCCAAGTTCTGTTCGATGAATCATTCGAACAAAACGCAGGATTTCACCGCTGCAGACGCGACGGCGATCCTGACGCAGATCACCACCCCGCAGCCAGCGGGCGTAGCAGGCGATTAATCCGCCGCCCTAGTCAACGACGTGCGGCATGTCCGGCACCTCACCGCTCGGGGCAAGATAGAGCCTCGTCAGGCCCTCGGTCAGGATCTTGAGGGCCGTATCCACGTCGTCTGCGAATTGAAACAGATCCAGGTCTGTTGCAGAGATCAAGCCGTGCTTCACCAGCGCGTCAAAGTTGATGATCTCTTTCCAAAAAGAGGTCCCGTACAACACGATGACCATCTCCTTGTGCAGCTTCCGAGTCTGCATCAGCGTGAGGATCTCCGTGAATTCGTCTAACGTGCCGAATCCACCAGGGAACACCACCAGCGCCTTCGCCAAATACGCGAACCAAAACTTGCGCATGAAGAAGTAGTGGAATTCGAAGTTGAGTTCCGGCGTGACAAACGGATTGGGGCGCTGTTCAAACGGCAGACCGATATTGAGTCCGACCGTCTTGCCACCCGCTTCCGCCGCACCGCGGTTGGCCGCTTCCATGATGCCCGGACCGCCGCCGCTGGCGACAACAAATCGCCGCGTCGATCCGCCCAAACCATCCGACCACCTGGTCACCTTTTGCGCCAATAAACGCGCATCTTTGTAGTAACGCCCCATCGAACTGGCTTCAAACGTGCGCGCCGACCCGAAGAAAACGATCGTGTCGTGCACCTTCTGATCGCGAAAATGCGCCAGCGGGTGCAGGTATTCGCTCAGGATACGGACCGGACGGGCGTCCGTAGTATCCATGAACGCCTGGTCGCGGTAAGCGCGCGGAAGGCTGGGGCGTTCTTCTAGATTATCGTTGTCGTCTTCGTTCATGATGAGGGTTCTGTCGAGGCCTGTTCCAGAGCAGCCAAGCGCTTTTCCAATTGTCGCACCGTCTTTAAAAGGTCCGGCAATTTCGGGAACGCGGTAATCGTGCGCAGCCAATCGCGAGCTTCAAAAGCCGGCGACCCGCTCATCACTGAGCCAGCCGGGATGTCGCCCCCGATGCCGCTCTGCGCATAGACGATGACGTTGTCGTGAATCGTAAGGTGCCCGGAGATGCCCACCTGCCCCGCCAGCAGCACGTTCTTCTCCAGAATGCTCGACCCCGCAAGGCCCGTCTGCGCGCAGATAATATTGTCCTCACCGATCACGCAGGCGTGCCCGATCTGCACCAGGCTATCGATGCGTGCGCCGCGCTTCACCCGAGTCTCGCCCATAGTCGCGCGATCCACCGAGGTCAACGATTGAATCTCGACATCGTCTTCAATTACAGTGATGCCGCTCTGCACGATCTTCGCGTGCGTTCCATCAGCGCGCTTGGCAAATCCGAAGCCATCACCGCCGACGACGACGCCGTTCTGCAACGTAACCCGATTGCCGATCCGGCAAAACTCACGAACCACGCAGTGAGAATGCGCAAGGAAATCGTCCCCGATCACCGCGCCTTCATACACCACCACGTGCGGATGGATCACCGCGTTACGCCCGACCACCGCGTTCTCCCCGACCACCGCAAACGCTCCAATCGAAGCGTTCTCCCCCACCTTCGCACTAGGAGCGATCCACGCCTGCGGATGAATCCCCGCCGCGAGCTTCGGCGGCTGATAGAACAGCGCCAGTGCCCGCGAAAAATCGTAGTAGGGATTGATCGAGATCAACTGCGCCGCGTTGACACCTTCGATGAAAGCCGACACCAACACCGCCGCCGCTTGTGTCTTCTTGACCTTGGTCGCGTACTTCGGATTGGCCAGAAACGTCAACTGCGTGGAGGTCGCCTGTTCGAGTCCTGCCACCCCGGTGATCTCAATCGACCCGTCCCCGCGCAATTCACAACCTAGCGCAGACGCCAGATCCGATAACCGCTTCACTCCTGATTGCATCCCCTCAGTATCTCTTAGGTAACGTCGCACGAAAAGTCTTGACAGCGTATTTACTACGTGGCACGATATACTACGTCGCACGTACTAACGATGTCTGATCCCACGCTACTCGTTCTCGCCAGCCTCGCCGAAGGCGATAAACACGGCTACGCCATGATGGAGGACATCGAATCCTTCGCGCAGGTCCGCCTCGGCCCCGGCACACTCTACGGAGCCATCACCCGCCTCGAACAGCGCGGCTGGATCAAGCCCGTCGCCTCGAACAACGACCGCCGCCAGCCCTACCGCATCACCGGCGCAGGCCGCGAGCACCTGACCGACCAGCTCTCACAACTGAATCGTCTGGTGAAGACAGGTCTCAACCGGCTGAAAGAGGCGTAAATGAACAACCTCACGAAGTTCGCATCGAAGCTCTACCCGCGCTGGTGGCGCGAACGCTACGGCGACGAGTTCACCGCGCTACTAGAAGACGCCCGCCCCGGCCTCGGCGGCACACTGGATGTTTTGAAAGGAGCTCTGACAATGCAGCTATCCACATTCTCGGTAAAGCGCACTTTCCTAATCGGCGCCGGAGCAGGACTGGCGATCGGACTTGCCGTGACCTTCTTCTTGACGCCCCAGTATTCCTCGGCAGCCGTCGTCAGCGTAACGTCCACAAACCCGGCCGCAAGCAATCGCGCCACAGCCGATGCCGTCAATGAGCTTTCGCAATCCGTATTGAGCCGACCGGCACTGTTGGGGCTCATCCGCAATTTGAATCTCTACGTCTCAGAGCGTAACAAGATGCCGGCCGAAGAAGTTCTCGAAATGATAAAGAGGAACATCCGCATCTCTGCGAGCCCAGCAGCTACCGGCGGCAGAAGCGTGCCCGCCTTCGAGCTTAGCTTCAGCTACTCCGATCGAGTCGCGGCCCAGAAGGTTGTCAGCGCACTCGTCTCCGGATTCATAGACGCCAACGTACTGTCTCGAACGCCTGAGAACCCAGGGAACGTGATCCTGGAACTGAAAGAAATCGCGACTCCAGGTAGTCCCATCACTCCGGCGCGCGGACCCTTCGCTCTCGCTGGCATGGCCGCAGGCTTGCTCCTGAGCGGACTCGCCGCGCTCATCCTACACTTCCGCCGTAAGCGCCAACCCGCCTAACGAATCTCGCAAGCATCCGCCTTGCGCCCCAGCATCGCCGATATCCGCAACCGATTCCGTGCGACGATGCCGTATCCCAGTCGCACAAACGGATTCACCACCGGCCAAGCCATCACGCTCGCAAACATTCGATAGCGCGGCAGCGCGGACATGCACCCGATCCACCCATCACTCCCCAACAACACTTCACCCGAAGGACTGACAATCGCCATTTGATTCGGCGGCCGCACCGGCACCAGCCGCACCGCTTCCTCGGAATCCGAAGCAAGAAAGCGCAGCGGCTGATCCGCCTTCTGCCGCTTCAGCCACGCCACCGAGCGCGAGCATACGCCGCAGTGCGCGTCATAAATCACGGTGTAAGTCGAAACTGGAGAGATTTTCACGATCTGCCGAACACGTTCATTATGGCAGCTCCGGCAGCCTACAATGCCATAAGGAGCCGTCGTAAGGAAACATGGCCAACGCCGAACAGCAACGACTAGATGACGCACGGGCGCGGCACACCCACTGGAAGCGCTGGGGCCCCTACCTCAGCGAACGCGCCTGGGGCACGGTCCGCGAAGACTACAGCCCCGGCGGCACCGCGTGGGAGTTCTTCCCCCACGATCATGCGCGCTCCAAGGCATACAGGTGGAATGAAGACGGCCTCGGCGGCATTAGCGACCGTCATCAAAAGATCTGTTTCGCACTCGCGCTGTGGAATGGCCGCGATCCGATCCTGAAAGAACGGCTGTTCGGACTCACCGGCAATCAAGGCAACCACGGCGAAGACTGCAAGGAGAATTACTACTACCTCGACTCCACTCCGACGCACTCCTACATGAAGTTCTTGTACAAGTACCCGCACGCCGAATATCCTTACGCGCGCTTGATCCAGGAAAACCAGAACCGCGGCAAGAGTCAGCCCGAGTTTGAGTTGATTGACACCGGCGTTTTTGACGACAACCGTTATTGCGATGTCTTCATCGAATATGCGAAGGCCTCGCCCGAAGACATCCTGATCAAGATCACCGCGCACAATCGTGGACCCGAGCCGGCAGAGCTCGACCTGCTGCCTACCATCTGGTTCCGCAACACCTGGAGCTGGGGTAAAACAGAGGTCCGGCCCAGTCTGCGCGCCGGAGCCAAGAACAGCATCGAACTCGATGAACCGAGCTACGGCCATCGCACGCTGGTCTGCAGCGGCTCACCCGAGCTTCTATTCACAGACAACGAAACCAACGTCCGCCGCCTCTACGGCTACGACAACAGTCACGAGTACGTGAAGGATTCCATCCATGAATTCGTCGTGGACGGACGCACTGCAGCCGTAAATCCCAAGCGCTTCGGAACCAAGGCCGCGGCGCACTACCGGACCACCGTGAACCCCGGGGAATCCGTCACGTTGCGTCTTCGCCTAACCGATCAACCCGCATCCGACGCGCTGCTCGGCCCCGAGTTCGACACCATCTTTGCCCAACGCTTGCACGAAGCCGACGAGTTCTACGCGACGGTCATTCCATCCGACCTCTCCGACGACGCGCGCAATGTAATGCGTCAAGCGTTCGCGGGCATGTTGTGGTCCAAGCAGTTCTATCACTACGTGATCAAGAATTGGCTCGAAGGCGACCCCGGCCAGCCCACGCCACCGGACAATCGAGTGAACGGGCGCAACAAGGATTGGGATCACCTCTATAACGCCGACGTGATCTCCATGCCCGACAAGTGGGAATACCCGTGGTACGCGGCCTGGGACTTGGCGTTCCATTGCGTGCCTCTCGCCCTGATCGATTCCGACTTCGCGAAGGAGCAGCTCCAGTTGATGGTGCGCGAATGGTACATGCACCCCAACGGTCAGTTGCCCGCCTACGAATGGGCCTTCGGCGACGTGAATCCTCCCGTCCACGCCTGGGCTGCGTTCCGCGTCTACAAGATCGAAAAGAAACGCCGCGGCGTCGGCGATCGCGTATTCCTGGAACGCATCTTTCACAAGCTGCTCCTAAACTTCACCTGGTGGGTGAATCGCAAAGACACCGATGGACGCAACGTCTTCCAAGGCGGCTTTCTCGGACTCGACAACATCGGAGTGTTCGACCGCAGCGCCCCACTGCCCACCGGCAAACATCTGGAACAAGCCGACGGCACCGGCTGGATGGCGATGTACAGCCTCAACCTGCTCGCCATCGCACTCGAACTCGCCAACGAAGACCCCGCCTACGAAGACGTCGCCAGCAAGTTCTGGGAGCACTTCCTCTACATCGCCAACGCCATGAACCACCTGGGCCGGAACAAGACGGGCATGTGGGATGAAATCGACGGCTTCTTCTACGACGTGCTGCATTTCGAAGACGGCGGCCACATGCCGTTGAAGATCCGCAGCATGGTGGGCCTCATCCCGCTCTACGCCGTCGAAACACTCGACCCCGCCATCATCAATAAGCTCCCCGGCTTCAAACGACGCATGGAGTGGTTCATCCACAATCGTCCGGACCTGACGGCCAACGTCGCCTCCATGAGCCAGACCGGCAGCGGCCAACGACTGCTCATGTCCGTCGTCACCGAACAACAGTTGCGCCGAGTCTTGCACTACATGCTCGACGAAAACGAGTTCCTCTCGCCCTTCGGCATCCGCGCCCTTTCGCGCGCTTACAAGGACCATCCCTACGTCCTGCCCATCGACGGCAAACGTAGCCACACGGTGCAGTACGAACCCGCCGAATCCTCCACCGGCCTCTTCGGCGGCAACTCCAACTGGCGCGGACCCGTGTGGTTCCCCGTGAACTTCCTGCTCATCGAATCGCTACAGAAGTTCCACCACTATCTAGGCGACAGCTTTAAAGTGGAGTGCCCCACCGGCTCCGGCAAGTATCTAACGCTGTGGGAAGTGTCGCTCGAAATCGAACGCCGCCTGGAAAACCTCTTCCTGCGCGACGCCACCGGACACCGCCCGGTCCACGGCCGCGAAGGTCAGTACGGCCACGAAGCGCACTGGCGCGATCTCGTCTTGTTCTACGAATACTTCAACGGTGACGACGGCTCCGGCGTAGGCGCCAGCCACCAAACCGGCTGGACGGGCCTGGTCGCGAAGATGCTCCAGCAAACGGCGGGGTCCGAGTAACGCGTAAGATAGACCTCATGGTTCGTATCACGGAAGCCGAAGTCACTCAGCTACTGCCCATGCGGGCCTGCATCGATCAGATGCGGCTCGCGTTCGAGGCCATCCGCGCAGGCAAGACGCACAATCAGCCGCGCCGACGGCTCATTCTCCCCACCGGATCCGTGCTGCATCAAATGGCGGGCTCCTGGGGCAACTACTTCTGCACCAAGATCTATTCGAGCAACATCCGCCACGGCGGCCTGCATGACATGTTCGTGCTCCTCTATGACGCCGAAACCGGCAAGCCTCTCGCCTTCATCGAAGCCCTGCAACTCAGCCTGATCCGCACCGGCGCGGCCTCGGGCTATGCAGCCGATCTGCTCTCGAATCCGCAAGCCGAAGTCCTCGGCATCATCGGCAGTGGAGCCCAAGCCCGCACCCAAGTCGAAGCCATCCGCGCCGTCCGCCCCATCAAAGAAGTCCGCGTGTGGAGCCGCAACACCGAGAACGCCCAGAAGTTCGCCGACGACCTCGGCTGCACGCTCACGGAGACCGCGGAAGCCGCCGTTCGAGGAGCGCATATCGTCGTCACCGCGACCACCGCCAAAGACGCCGTCATCGCCACCGACTGGGTCGAGCCCGGCGTGTTCGTCGCCGCCATGGGCTCCAATATCGCCAACCGCCGCGAGATGCCCACCGACTTGATTAAGACCGCCGGCCTCATCGCCGTCGACGACCTGGAGCAGGCCCGCATCGAAGCGGGTGACCTCCTGCTCGCCTACGCTGGCACCGAGCATTGGAAAAACGTCGAAGAGCTGGAAAACGTCAAGCCCGGCTACGACCCATCACGAGTCACCATCTTCGAGTCACTAGGGATCGCCGTCGAAGACGCCGCAGCAGCAGCCTACGTCTACGAAAGATTCCAAGCTCCAACCGTCACGTCGACGACTACTTCGCCGCCTTCTGCTTGAGCTCCGCGTCTCCCAAATAGTGGACCGCATCGCGATCCTCGCACACCGACTCGTACAGTTCGGTGTTGGGCATCAACTGCTGCATCACGCGCACCGTAAATGGTTCCGTGTAAGCCTTCGGGTCCTCAATGGTGATGTCGATCTGCAGCGTGCCGAAGTTCAGACGCGTGAAGCGCTCCACCATTTTTCCTGTGCCGGTCAGCGGACTGCCGTTCACATCCAGCCATACATCGTCACGGAATCCCACCGTGGTCACAACCAAGGTATCGCCCTCCCACTTGCCCACCGAGTAGCCGTACCACCAAGGCACCAGCTGCGGACCCACTGTGGGCAACGCCTGACCGTTCGTCAGGATCTGGCGGACGTCATTGTTGGCGTTGTACATGATCACGATCGCCTCGGCCCCCTGCACCATCTTCTTCTCATACGGGTGCGTGTGGAGCTGCATCAGCCCCAGCGGCTTGCAGTTGGCGTCGGGATTGTCCTTGCTGTTGTTCGCCTTGCGTTCATCGCGCGTTTTTCGGCCCCAGTCTGTGAAAGGGAGTCCATTCTCAAAGCCCGACCCAAGCTCAGCGAAATTCCCGGCTGGAGGTTCGCCCGGCGCACGGACAGGCGCTGCCGCTTTGCCTTTTCCTTTTGCGTTACCCAGATTCAGTCGCATGGGCTGCCATAGACCCGAAAGGTCGGGATGTCCGTCCGGCGATTTCGGCGTAGGCGCCTTCAAGTCGAGTTCACCGCTCTCGGTTCTTGGTCCCGCAGTACGGTGTTCCGGCCACTGCGCAAGCAGCACGGTCGCTCCCGCAACCAGTGCTACCACGGCCATCGACATCATAGAAATGCTGTTGTTTGACTTCATCATCACGCTTGCCCTCGAATTGCGGTGTTTCACATAATACGACGCCCCGCATCAAACCGCCAGCAACCGCTGTTCAGTTTACACGATCAATGCCGGTTGAGCCTTGGGCATCATGCAACAACGCACCGTTCACAAGCAACGCGCCGGGCAAGTCACCTGCCACCGGACCCGTCCGGCAAAAGCGGCCCAACTACGTTCGGATTGGCCGCGCTGCTGCCTCGCAGGGTCTGATAGTAATAGCGACGAAACCGGAGAGTGGCACGGTCCGTCTCAACACTACGCTCAGCTGCCGCCGGAGGTACTTCGGCCGGTGACGACGACTCGACCACGGCCCGATCCTCCTTGACGATCCTGTGGTTCGCCTTCCGAAAGAACACATCGAACACCGAGAGTTTCAGGAAGTCGCGCGATCCCACGACGATCATGCGGGTACGGTTCCCTCCCAGAGGCACGCAGATGGCGTGAATACGAAAGTGCTTCCCTGGGATCGGGATATGCGGCGCCATGATATTGGGCCGGTAGAACTCAAGCACCGCCTGATTGGGCGCGTCGTCTAACCAGCCCTTCGTCCGCCCTCCGAACGACATGTCCTCCCACTCCACGTGCATCTTGGAGTTGGGTTTGAGTTGAGCGCGTAGGGCACGACCGATCGTTCGCCGATGAACGAAGGGCAGATGCGGTGAATCGAGCATGTTTTCCATGGCCCGCGTCCAATGCGCGCTCCATTCCTCCACCAAAACAGCCCGCGCCACATCGTCGCGCACCAGCCCTTCCGGAGGTGCAGGTTCAACAGGCGCAGTCGCGCCTGCGGCGGTGTAGACCCAAATCAGTCCACCCAGTTCCCGGGCAGGAAGCGCCGTGGCCGACAGGAGCTCGCGCCGGGCATCGGGGTTGAGGGGAACGCGGAAGCACGAGCCGTTGCCTTCAAACTGCCATCCGTGGAAGGGACATTCGAGACAGCCCTCTGGAGTAACCTTCCCCAGTGACAATGCAACCCCGCGGTGAGGGCAACGATCAACTAACGCCTGCACCGATCCGGCCCTGTCCCGGAACAACGCCACCTTTTCGCCAGCCAGTTCGACCGAGATCGGCTTCCCCGCCAATTTCACCGACCGCTCCACCGGGGTCCATACGTTTGCGAAGTGTTCGAACATCAGTGCGGTTGTTGCGTTGCCCTTGGCCTTTCTGCCGCTCCCATGCAACGGTCTTAAGCTTCCGGTGAGACCCGCTGCCCGGCGCCCTTCCCGACGTAGATCTACCTGCCCAAGGGCGTGTGCATACTTCAGTTTAGTTTAGCCGATCAGGCAGCGATAACTCCTGGATGACGGCGTACTCGGAAGGTCCTTCTAAAGCGGCTGTTTGGTGTGGAATTGAAGATCCTCTAAGAGAGTTGTGGACGAGTTGCCGAACACTCGGGAGCTATCCAGCCAAGCTACTCACCATGAATCCATTATTTGAGATCTTTCCGTCACAACCTTTTGATTGTCTCGGTTGTCGTTGACAGAAGAGAGGCCGGGTTGTGCGCCCCGCGAATGCAAATAGAAATCATGTACGTAGAACTGGTGGAAGCGATGATGTATTCTATCCCCGGCGAAGTATTTTAAAAAGATCAGAAAGGCACACGATGACGAAACTTTCCCCTTACTTGCTGGCAACGGTGTTGCTAAGTGCAACCGCGATGGCTCAACTAAAACCAACTCCGTTGACCGGCACTTGGAGTGTCACGGAGGTAAAGACTACAGGCCCGAACGCTCAAACGAACAGCAAGCCGCAACCGGGGTTGTACATTTTCACCGGAGACCACTACAGCATTATGACAGTCAACTCCGATAAACCCCGTCCTGCGCTACCGCAAGACCAAGCCAAGGCCACCGCCGCCGAACTGCGCGCGGCCTGGGATCCCTTCACGGCTAACTCGGGCAGTTATGAGATCGCGGGCGGCACCGTAACTTTCCGGCCCGCGGTCGCGAAAAACCCCAACGTGATGGCCCCAGGTACTTCCAATGTTTCCACATTCAAGATTACGGGAAAGACTCTGACGCTCATTCAGGTAAAGAACACGACCGGACCGGTCGCCAACCCTACGACGACCACGCTCACTCGCGTGGAGTGAACTGAATCATTGGCATGCCCTTCAAACGCTGTGGGGTATCTCCTGGCTTCCGGTGATCCAAAGTTGGGTGTACCCCACCCGTCCACTGGCGGCACTTTAAGCTGCCCAGTCGAGGAGTAGCGCCTGGATCTGACGGCGTATCCGGACACTTCTTTTCAAATTCGCGTTTGGCTCAGACTTGAGCTGCCGCCAAAAAGTAGGGTCCAGTTAGCCGACTAGAACGAAGCCGCTGGCGCGGCGGACGCTACGCGTGTCTGTCGGTCAGCATTTGTCTGTGACGACGCGGCTTGCCTGCCACGCAGGCTCGGTGTAGGATCAAGGCATGTTTGCAAGATCACCTCTTTGGGTGTTCGTGGGAAGCTCCCATTGGATAGTACTTGGGGTGATTCAGTACCAAAACGGCATTCAATACCCATAGCTGCCGCGTCCGCCGCAAACGCCAGCGCCTCCCTTCTTGTTTCCTTATCGAAACTGCCCCGCCCGACTTCTGTCTGTGCCCAGCCTGTTCTGGCCGGGGCATTTCCGATCAAGGCTAACGACCATCCGGACACTATCTCGGCAAACTCTCTGGGGAGCCACGGCGGGGGTCTCGCTCGCGAGATACAGAACTTCTGGGCTCGGCGCACCTCGCCTATGCCACCTTTGCCCAGCAGGGAGAGGACTTCGTAGGGGCCGTAGTCTGTCGCCGGGGGCGAACCTCTTTGAGCCGCTTTATCAGAGATCGCTAGGCCGGGGCCTGGAAGATTCTCCTCGGCCATGCCCGCTTGTGCCGACTAGCCTCACCCTGAACGCTGAATCGTCGTCGAATTGGTACCACCGTCCCCACATCTCCATCTAGACATCTCCACCTCTCCATCTCCACATCTTTCCAAAGTGAGAGGCCTTTAAAGCGCCTATCCGTTACGCTATCCTGTACGGCAAGATCGTGGTCATTTTTCAAGTATCGGAGGTTCACGTCATGAGGAAGAAGAATCGCTCGTTCCTGCTGATGTTGTTGATTTCAGCATCGTTGCTCGTCAGCGTGTTCACTATTGTGCAGGCCCAGAGTCCTGCAGCGCCGGCAGCCAAGGCGACGAACTGGTCTGATCCGGCGACCTGGCCCAACCGCAAGGTGCCCGTCGCAGGCGACAAGGTCATCATCGCGAAAGACAAGCAAGTAATTCTCGACGTCACTCCGCCGCCGCTGAACGGTGTGACCATCGAGGGCAAACTCAGCTTCGCAAACAATAAGGACGTTGAGTTGACCACCGAGTGGATCATGTTGCACGGGGAATTGGAGATCGGCACTGAAAAGGCTCCTCACACGCGCAAGGCGACCATCACCTTCACCAACAACGTCAAAGACGAAGACATCAGTGGAGTCGGTGGAAACACGGACAAGGTTGACCGCGGCATCATGCTCATGGGCGGAACCCTGAACCTGCACGGCAACACCACCAACACATGGACCAAGCTGTCCAGCACGGCCAACGCAGGCGCGACCTCTATACAGGTTGTGAACGCCGCGGGCTGGCGCGTCGGCGACGAGATTGTCCTCGCATCCACGGATTACGATCCCCGGCAGGCAGAGCGGCGAACCATTTCCGCCGTCAGAGGAAACACGATCACGCTCGACAAGAAGCTCGACTACATGCACTTCGGCAAGATCACCTTCGACGTCGATGAACGCGGCGAAGTCGGCTTGCTGACACGCAATATCAAACTTCAGGCATCGGACGACGCGGCGCAGTCCTTTTACGGTGGGCACGTCATGGCGATGGCCGCGAGCAAGATGTTTGTCGAGGGCGTTGAGTTCAATCGAATGGGCCAGAACATGACTCTCGCCCGCTATCCGATCCACTGGCATCTGATCGGCGACGCACAGGGGCAGTACATCAAGAACGCGTCGCTCCATGACACTTACAACCGCTGCGTGACCGTGCACGGGACCAACTTTCTTCGGGTTGAAAATAACGTGACCTACAACACCGTGGGTCACTGCTTCTTCCTCGAAGACGGGATCGAGCACGGCAATGAATTCATCAAGAACCTGGCAATCCAGACCAAATGTCATACGACATTGGAATGCGTGCCCACAAATCTCGCAGCCAACGGAGAGAGAGGCCCCAACTACGCGAATCGTCAAGCCTACAGTAAAGAGAGCTTCCACGGGAACACCCTGCTGCCTTCGGACAACACCGTGGCGTCCTTCTGGATCACCAACCCAGACAACAGCTTCATAGACAATGTGGCGGCTGGTTCCGACGAGAACGGTTTCTGGCTGTCTCTGCCGGAACACCCGCAAGGGAAGTTCAAGGATGCGGAAGCCAGCAAGACGATCTGGCCGAAACGAACGCCGCTGCGCGCATTCAAAGGCAACGTGGCCCATTCCAACTTCGACGGGTTCATGTTCGACCGGAACATCTACGAAGACAACACCTTCGGTCTGGCCACCATCCCGTTCCTGCCGTTGAAAAATCCTGCCGACCTGGATAGCGAAGTGGTGGAGACGCACTTCGAGAGCTTGACGAGCTACAAGAACCGCAATGGTGGTCTCTGGAGCCGGGGCGACCTCTTCGTATTTAGCGGCCTGAAACTCGCCGACAATGCTATTGGCATGACGCCGTCCGCTGGCGACCTCGGCAGTTCACGGTTTAAAACACGGCTGGTGGATTCGCTGGTGGTGGGCGAGACCGACAATAGCGGCAATCCCAGGACGCCCGAGGAAGTTGCCTATGGCCGCAGCCTGCCTAAGACGCTGATCCCTGACTTCCCGATCCGCGGTTACGAATACTATGATTACCGCGATGATGTGGTGAACACGACGTTCGTGAATTTCCAGGACAACGATCGGAGAAAAACGGGAGCACTTTCCTGGCTGTTGTTCGCAAGCTCCGGGGTCAGTACCGGAAGCTCCGTCAGTCGTGCGAAATTCGTCAATGCCAAGCCGGTGTATTTTCCGAAAATCGATTCCAGATTCGATAACGACAACCGCGGTGGCGTGGGCTACCGGACCCTGTCCATCCACGACCTGGACGGTTCGGTGACCGGCATCCCCGATTCCCACATCCTGCTCCACGACGGCGAGAACGACAGCGTCGTCACGGACAGCACCTGCAAGATCCAGCCGACCTGGAACGCCTCCGTGTGCACGGGTGATATCGGTCGCCTGAATCTCTCGGATAGTAGAGGAGAACTTGGAGCCAACGTCAATATCGAAACTCGGACCGCTCGGTTCGCTTTGCTCTCCGGGATCGGTGGAAATCGTCCAGCCGCTGGTGCCGCTCCGGCCGCTCGTCCTGCTCCAGTCACTCCCCCTGCTCCGGCGGCTCGTCCTGCTCCGCAGGGGCCCATCGCGCTTGTTCGAAATGGCAAGGAATTCAAAATCACGGGCAACCAGAGCACCGTGCGCGCCGGCACCGAGATCCTGGTGAAGACCGAAAGACAGCAAGTCTCTCTCAGTCTGGCCGAAATGGACCTGGGGTCATGGGTCCTATTTGAGCTGCCGGGTTTCACCAAAGCAGCCTCCGGAACGGAACAGCCCAGCATGGACGCATTGCGCAAGGCGAACGCGACGTCTTATTTCAGGGGCGGGGATGCCCTCTGGGTCAAGCTGGTCGCAACCAAGGCTCCGTTGCCGATTGTTCGTCCAACGGATCTGCAAGCCAGTATTGCGGTCAGCAGATAGGATCTGTTTCGCGAACGGAACGAAGCCTTCGGTGCAAGCCGGGGGCTTTTTTGTGCGGCGGATCGTCCGTTCAAATCGATCTTTCGAGACGTTGAGATGGAAGGAAGAATTCCGTTTTCACTGTCCGATCCTTCGGGAATGAACGCAGGAACCCCCGAATAGGTGTGGGAGATGGCGAAGTCTTCTAGCTTGAATTGAGTTTACGCTTTTCGATAGACTCACTGTGCTATGACCGATCTCCAAGACAACGTTTTGCCGCCGACGCCAAAGGCTCGCCGCGAGGCCTCATTCGCCAAACTTAAGCATTTAGCTGATGGGAATAAATATGAAATGTCAATAGACAGGAGCGTGGATCTAATTCGAATTAGACTACACTCGGACAACCTCCCTGGAGGAATACCATTTTCCTATCCGCTGATCATAGTCACACTCGAAGGAAAACATGAGCATTAGGATGTGATCCCAAGAGAAATTGCCAGATTTTCCTATGTGGATGCGTCCGACCAATGGCAAGATGTAGCAGACCCAGAGAAGACATTTACGGTGGACAATTTATACCAGCGCCTGTTGCACATATAGCCGACAAACGCACGATTCGCATTGCCGTACAAAGTGGCGGAATTGAAGATAGCTGAGTTAAACTTGATCTCCTAGGAATGTGAGCTGGGCTTGGTTGCTATGGGAATGACTCGTTGGACATCGCCCGGAGGGTTCCATTGGTTGGTGGACGGGGAAGCGCGGCGGCTTGAACTTCCTGATGGCGGCTACCAGATTTTGGCTAATACGTTAGGCAATTTATCGCTGTACCGAAATCAGAATGGCTTCATGACGTACATGAGCGCTCATCAGGACCTCGGCGAGGCAATGGCTGCCGCTGAGTCAACACTCGGGAGCCCGAGCGAGATGCAACGACGGATCAGCGAATGGAAGAACAGTCCGCCTTCCGAAGCGCAACTCATTCTCTTAACCAAGCTGTTGACTCCGATATTGCAAAGAGAGGGCTTGACGGTTGAGAGCACAGACTTGATGGAAGGCGCGCGGGTTCATTGGAAGCAAGGACAAGTGAGCAACCTGATCACCGCCCTCCTTTCCAAGAGACAGGATGCAGCCACACTCACGCTCCTCTTACAGGTACTCCCCAAGGGGATGATCGCCCGGTTCCGGGACCACGCCGAACAGGTATTCGCACAGCGCCGGGAGTATGTCACCACCTTTCTGCACCTCACATTTTTGAAGGTGTCCCAAACTGATGAGTATGGGGATGAACGATGGGATCTTCTACCAGCGGCTATCCAACAGTTCGTGAGCAACAAGCTGCTCAAAGGAATATCAGGCGATGGGCTGCTCTCGGCACTCACACGAGAGCTACTCCAGGAAGTGTACCGTCAGTATCACGAACAACAAAAAGCCAGACGCACCCACACTACGAACCTCGATGGAATGACAGGACTCGAATTTGAGCTGTACATCGCACAACGCCTACGCGATGTCGGGTACTCTACCGTCACGACAACGCCAGGTTCCGGAGATTTCGGGGCAGATATCGTGATCCACGACAACCGAGAAGTTATCGTCGTCCAATGCAAACGCCACCAGGGGCCAGTAGGCGTGCACGGCATACAAGAAGCGATCGGCGCACAACACCACTACGCGGCGACCCAAGCATGGGTCGTCGTAACATCGACATTCACGGCTGCGGCAAAGAAGCTCGCTCAAACAGCAAACGTGCAACTCTACGACAAGAATAACCTCGCGGCCTCAGACTGCTTCAGGAAGCTAAAACAGGATTTCTAGTAAACGTACAAATTACCGCGAGACAGAATAACGGATTGTATCGGTGGGGGGCTTTTTCGTGCGGCGGATTGTCCGACCCGCGATAGGTGTAAAATTGTCCTGGCTACACGTCCTTCGATCGCCGCGGGAGAAGTAGCGTACCGTGATCGTGCATGGAGGCATAACGATGCGAAAACACACACTGCTCACCCTTTCGTTGCTGGTCCCGGCGCTCTTAGGCCTCGGCGGATATGCCGTCGTTCAGGCTCAACAAGGCGGTTCTTCGACTGCCGTGAAAAGCGGGCGTTGGTCCGATGCCGCCACCTGGGCAGACAAAAGGGTACCCGGCGCGAATGCCGCTGTCACCATCGACAGGAACGTGGACGTGGTTCTCGATGTTGCTCCGCCGGCGCTGCGCAGTTTGACGATCAACGGCAAGCTGAGCTTTGCAGACAGCAAAGACATGGAACTGACCACCGAGTGGATCATGCTGCACGGGGAGTTGGAGATCGGTACGGAGGCCAAGCCGCATACGCGCAAGGCGACGATTACCCTCTCTGACAACATCAAAGGCGAAGATTTCGGCGGAATGGGCGGGAATGACCGCAGTGACCGCGGGATCATGCTGATGGGCGGAACGCTGAACCTGCACGGTGACCGGACCAACACTTGGACCAAGCTCACTAGTACGGCCGATGCAGGCAGCACCTCGATCCAGGTCCTGAACGCCGCTGGCTGGCGCGTCGGCGACGAGATCGTCCTCGCGTCGACGGACTTCGATCCCCGGCAGGCAGAGCGGCGAACGATTTCCGCCATCCATTCCGATACGAACGGGGGAAACACGATCACGCTCGACAAGAAGCTGGACTACATGCACTTCGGCAAGATCACCTTCGACGTCGATGAACGCGGCGAGGTCGGCTTGCTGACGCGCAATATCAAACTTCAGGCGTCGGCCGACGCGGAACAGTCCTTCTTGGGCGGGCACGTGATGGCGATGAGCGCGAGCAAGATGTTCGTGGATAGCGTCGAGTTCAATCGCATGGGCCAGAACCTGACGCTCGCGCGGTACCCGATCCACTGGCATCTGATCGGCGATGCAAAGGGGCAGTACATCAAAAACGCCGCGATCCACGATACTTACAACCGATGTGTCACAGTGCATGGGACCAATGACCTTCGCATCGAGAACAACGTGACCTACAACGCCGTCGGTCACTGCTTCTTCCTCGAAGACGGTGCGGAGCACGGGAACCAGTTCGTGCACAACCTGGCCATCCAGATTAAGTGCCATACCTCCAAGCCGTGCGCGCCCACAAACCTGGCCGCAAACGGAGAGAACAGGGCAAGTAATTCGCTGAATCGCGCGACCTACAGGGCGGACAGCATGTCCGGCAAGGACACCCTGCTGCCTTCGGACAACACGGTGACGGCCTACTGGATCACCAATCCCGACAATGTCTTCATCGACAACGTGGCAGCGGGTTCCGATGAGAATGGCTTCTGGTGGTCGTTGCCGGAACACCCGATAGGGAAGTTCGAAGGTACGGAGATCAGCAAGACCACCTGGCCGCGCCGTACCAAGATGGCGGAATTCAGGGGCAACGTGGCCCACTCCAACTTCGACGGATTCATGCTGGACCGGAACATCAACCGGGAAGGCGCCTTCGGGTTGGCCGGCCCCTCGCACGTTGCCAAGGAGAACCCCGCTGACGACAACAGCAAGAGCGTGGAATCGCTCCTGGTGGATCTCACCGCTTACAAGAACCGCAATGGCGGCGCCTGGAGCCGCGGCGAGCTGCACGTCTACAAGAACTTCAAGGCGGCGGACAATGCCATCGGGTTCACGAGTTCAACGGGTTCCTTCGGCGCGGACACATTTACCTCACTGGTGGTGGATTCGCGGTTCGTGGGCGAAACCGACAACATCGGCAACCCCGTAACGCCGGAAGAAAAGGCCTATGGCCGCAGCCTGCCGAAACGCTCGCTTCCGGATTACCCGATCCGCGCCTACGAGTACTACGATTATCGCCATGACGTGGTCAACACGACCTTCGTGAATTTCCAGGACAACAAACAGCGCGGATCAGGCGCGCTTTCCTGGCTGTTGTTTACGGGCGCCGGGGTTACCACCGAAAACACAGTCAAGAGTGCGAAATACATCAATGCCAAGCCCGTGTACTTCCCGAAGATCGAGTCCAGGTTCGACGGTGACAACCGGAGTGGTTCGGCCTACCGCACCGCGGCGATCCACGATCTGGACGGCTCGACGACCGGCATCCCTGACTCCTATGTTCTGATCCACGACGGCGAGAACAACAGCGTCGCCACGGACGACACCTGCAAGATCCAGCCGACCTGGAACGCCTCGGTGTGCGCGGGGGATATCGGACGCCTTCAGTTCAGCATCCGGAGGGGCGGAGCCACAAGCGGCCTTGGTCTGGCGCTGAAAGATGTTGCTGTGCGGTCAAATACGCCCGTGCGGGCGGTAGCTCCTGCGCCTGCGCCTGCGAAGCCGGCACCGGCTCCTCCACAGCCCATTACCTTGAGCCGCAATGGCAAGGACTTCAGCCTCACGGCCAATCAGAGCACTGTGCGCGCCGGTACCGAGATCCGTGTGAAGACCGAAAGACCGGAAGTTGCGATCAGCTTGAGCGAGATGGCGAAAGACTCATGGGTTGTGTTCGAGCTGCCGGGTTTCGCCAGCGCGACCTCCGGGACGCAGCAGGACAGCATCGACGCCCTGCGCAAGGCGACCGAGACTTCGTATTTCAAGGCTCCGGATGCCGTCTGGGTGAAACTGGTAATCCCGACCGCCCCCAAGGGCGTTGGCATGGATCAGTTTGGCCCGTCGATTACTCAGACCAGCATTACGGTCAGGCGATAAGCACCTTATTTGCGAACTGGACAAAGCCCCCGGGCGCGACCCCAGCCATTTGCTGGTGAGTCTGCGTGAGAAAGAGGCCATCGGTCGCTATGATTCTCGCCACGCCCCATCCAACACTGTAGACGGTGTCATCTTTCACCCCGTAGTCAAAATTGTAGATGGGTAGGGACGCTTGAGTTCGGCGCCACGCCTATGATATCTTCGCTCCAGAATTCTGAGGGTAAAGGGTGTTCTCATGAAAGCGATCCGGCGACTTTTGGGGAGGCGCGAGACCTTCGTTGCCGTCGCGCTGTTGATGATGCAGGGTCGCGTGCCTGGGCAGGGGCCCAGCGCTATCGATCGCGGGTATATGCACATCGAAAGTGGCGGCGTCCCAGGCGAGCCGAAAGAGGCGCAGCTCGCGCGAGCGCTCACGGCTGGTCCCCGTACGATCGTCGGCGAAGCGCGCGTCATTGGCGTGGATGCGGAAGGCAAAACGATTGTCTTGCGGGAAGGCTCGAATGGATTTGTTTGCCAGCCCGGCAATCCCAAGGTTGTTGGACGGCCCGCCTCCTGTTCGAATGCCGCGGCTCTCCAATGGATCGCCGACCTGGCGGCGGGAAAGCCAAGCCCCACAAACACGCAAGCGGGCTTCATCTACATGCTGGCAGGAGCGACCGAACGTGATGCTTCGGGATCGACGAGGACGATTGGGCCGCAGTGGATGATCGTTTGGCCGTTCGATCCAGCGGCAACAGGACTCTCCGCAACCCCGAAAGACACTGGCGCCTACATCCGTTGGGCCGGAACTCCCTACGCGCACTTGAACATCATGGGGCAAGCGGTGGGCTCCCCAGTGATTCATCTGGCCTCCGAGCACGCGGGTCATATGGCGGCGATGGCCGTGCATGACGGCTCGGCTGCTGTTGCGGGCACGAATGAGTCCGCAGAAGTTCAAATCGCGCGCGCGATCAGCGCCGGGCCGAAACACGTCACGGATGGAGCCCGGATCATGGGTGCGGACGCGCAGGGCAAAGCCATTGTGCTGCGCGAGGGTGACAACGGATTCGTGTGTCAAGCCGGCAGCCTCACAGTTGTCGGCCAACCTCCGCAGTGTAGCTCCACAAAATCAAAGCCGGCTATCTGGTACATGCTCGCTGGGGCCACGCAGCGAAGTGTCACGGATCCGAATGACGACGCCAGTCCGTCGCTCGCCATTGCTCCGCATTGGATGATCATGATGCGGTTCGATCCGAAGATTTCGGGCATAGCGGAGGCCTACAGCGATACGGGTGCATACTTGATGTGGTCTGACACCCCTAAGGGCCACATGCATATCAATGGAGCCCCTTAGCATCTCAAACACAGCCGACTACCCAGTCTGAGGCAGACGGACCAAGGTGAACGTCAGGCGAGTGTTGCTCGCGAGATCAATTCCGCGAAACAGCTAGGGCTTGGAGCACATCCGCCTCTGCCGGCGAAATCGGCATAGAATGGAATCCCAGCAGACAGGCCCCTGTGAGAAGAGAACACTCCCGACTGCCCGTCCGATTCTGCTTTATCGCCCTTGCCGCAATGGCAAGGACTTCAAGATCACGAACAATCAGAGCACTGTAAGACCGGAAGTTTCCATCAGCTTGACCGAAATGGCCAAAGACTCATGGGTCGTGTTCGAGCTGCCGGGTTTCGCCAACGCGACCTCCGGGAAGCAGCAGGACAGCATCGACGCCCTGCGCAAGGCGACCGAGACTTCGTATTTCAAGGGTTCGGATGCCGTCTGGGTGAAACTGGTCATCCCGACCGCCCCCAAGGGCATTGGCATGGATCAGTTTCTCACGGGGGATCAAGCCAGCATTACGGTAAGGCGATAAGCACCTTATTCGTCGGCCAAGTACCTGCACCCTTGCTCCGCCACGTCATCCCGCCTTACACTCTGTAACGGGCCGGTGCACGGCATTCACATGGCCGGCATGAGGACAGAAGGAGTGTGTATGAAGTACTTGCTGCTGGTGGTTGCGTTGACGTTGCCGTTGTTGGGGCAGCGGTCCATTCCGGACTATCCCAAAGGTCCGCCGCCGAAGACGGCCAGCGGCAAGCCCGATTTTAGCGGCGTGTGGCAAACGCCCCGGATGGCTGACGTCACCAAGGACACCGAATGCTGCGAGGGCGTGCCGGTGCTTCCGTACACGGCTTGGGGCAAGCAGGCCTGGGAAACCTACGACGATGAAAAGGAAGACTACGCGGGCTCCTGTCTTCCGTTCGGGTTGCTGCGTTCCATCGGCGGGCCGCATCCGGCGCAGATCGCGCAGACCGACAAATACGTCATCTTCCTATTTGAACAGAACACCTGGTACCACACGGCCAAGTTCGCCACCGAGTTCCCCCAGGATATGTACCCTACCTGGTTTGGCACCTCGATCGCCCGCTGGGAAGGCGACACGCTGGTGATCGAAACACGGGGGTTCAATGGCTTTACCCGCATCGATACCATCGGGCATCCGGTGAGCGATCAGCTCCACACCGTGGAACGCTACCGCCGGCCTGAGATGGGCCGCATCGAGTACAGCATCACGATCGACGATCCCAAGACTTACACCGAACCTTGGACCAGCTACCGGAATTGGTATCTGCAGCCGGATTGGGAGCTTTTGGAGTACTCCTGCGAGGAGAACAACAAGAGCCTGTGGGAAGGTCGCATCAAGCCGCCCAAACTCACGCAGTAGGTGTCCGTTTGGGGGCTCAAGGTCTAGCTTGAGCTAGGCCCCTCGAAGCGCATCCGCGACGACATTCAAAATCTCCCCCCGTGAGAGATCTACGAGCAATCGCAGCGCCGCTACACGGTCCACCTCGCCCATCCAGTCTCGATTGCCAAGGTGCTACGCTGCGACCCAATGCCGACCCACAGACGCTGACCGTAATGCCCCAGGCGGCTAATAGGCGGGTCACAGTGCGTCCAGCAGAAGGCGCGCCACTCACGATCAGAAGATGGGTAACTCCTGTGTTACGGGCTACTCGGAAGTTTCCAGTCTTCAAACCGCTGTCCGGAAGTCCCGCTCTGGGAAATAGTGTGTGATCCCGAAAAACCGTTACCCCACGTTCCTTCCCCATATCTCCTTCCTCCTCCACTACCTGCCGCACCAACCACCATCGCACCGCGTTCCCCCGTGCTAACCCTCGGGAGTCATGCGACGACCGACCACTCACAAGCAACGCCCCAGGCTCCGCGCACCCCTCGAAGAATCTGCTCCACTGGCAAAACGCCAAACGAACCCATTTTCTGCGCCCAACCCGAAGAAAACCCAACCATTTCCGCGCCGAAAAACGAACCCATTTTCACCTCGGAAACGAACCCGCGATTCAAGCGGTCACACCGTAGATGTTAAGATAGTGGGTTCTCAACACCCCTAAAAACATGGAACACAAAGTCGTTCGAAAAATCCCCCGTCCCAGCGCGGACGCGATCAAGACTCTCGGCGAGCAAGGTACCGCCACTGTACACGAAGCCCAGGGCCGCATCGGCCTGCTCGCTTCCTACATGCGCCCCATCTACAACACCGCCAAGATGGCCGGCCCCGCTGTCACGGTCAGTTGCCAAGCCGGCGACAACCTCATGATCCACGCGGCCGTGGAAGTCTGCCAGCCCGGTGACGTGCTCGTGGTCACCACCAAATCCCCTTCCACGGACGGCATGTTCGGCGAACTCATTGCGACCTCCCTCATCGCGCGCGGCGTCAAAGGCCTCATCATCGACGCCGGCGTTCGCGACGTGGCCGACCTCACCGCCATGGGATTCCCCGTCTGGTCGAAAGCCATCCACGCCCACGGCACCGTGAAAGCCACCCCCGGATCCGTTAACGTCCCGGTCGTCTGCGCCGGTGAAACGATCTACCCCGGCGACGTCATCGTTGCCGACGTGGACGGTGTAGTCGTCGTTCGCCGCCAGGATGCCGAGAAAGTTGCAAAACTCGGCGAAGATCGCCTTGTTAAGGAAGCCAGTTCACGCGCCAAGCTCAAGGCAGGCGAGTTGAGCCTGGACTTCAACAAGCTGCGTGCCAAGTGCGTCGAACTCGGTGTCGTTTGGGTCGACGAGGATAAATAACCATGGGACAAATTGTAGGAGCCTACGCGACGGTTCACGCGCCGCAGATTTTCACGCGCCCCCCGACCGAGGTACCCGAACAAATGGACGCCGACGTCGCGGCGATGGAATTGATCGGGCGTGACCTGGATGAGTTGAAGCCGGACGCCGTCATCGTCATCGGCAGCGACCACCTCGAAACTTTCTTCCTGTCGTCGGTGCCAACCTTCGCGGTCATCGCCGGTGAGACCTCCAAGGCCCACTTCGCCAACAAGAGCTACAACATGCGGATGCACCTGCCACTCGCCGAGGACATTCTCGACAAGTTGGTGCAAGCCGAATTCGACATGGCCTATTCGCAGGACGCGCTGCTGGGCCACAGCTTCGCGGCCGTCTACGAGTGGATTATCGCCAAGCGCGACATCCCCGTCGTGCCCATCTTCTTGAATACGTACCTGCCGCCTCTGCCCACTCCCCAGCGCTGCTACAAGCTGGGCAAGGAAATCGGCCGCATCATCGCAGGCCGCGCGGAGCGCGTCGTCATCGTCGCCAGCGGCGGCATGTCACACTATCCCGGCACCTGGAAGTATCCGCAGCCCGCCTACGACTTCGACTACTGGGCCATCGCCCAACTCGAGCGCGGGAACGTGGACGAGTTGCTCAAGCTCTCGTCCGAGCAACTGGACGAGGTCGGCAACACCGAAATGCTGCCCTGGTACATGATGTTCGGAGCCATCGGAAATCAGCCGGGCGAACTGATCACCTACCAGCCCACGTGGCATCACGGGCACGCGGTCATGCGTTTCCTCCCCAACAAGCGCAAAGGCCCGCCCACCGGCGAGATCCCGCCTCCGTATGTGTTCAAGCAAGGCGGATTCGAGTTCTACAAACACCCGCATCCTTCGGCCTACAACCTGAACCGCATCCTGTATGAGTTGCGTCTCTCGTCCGAACTGCGCCGCCGCTTCTTCAAGAGCCCGACGGCTGTAGCCAAGGAATTCGGCTGCAACGACAAGGAAGCGGAATTGATGAAGACCGTGCTCGATGAAAACATCGACGCGCTTCGTTCGCTGAAACCGCATCCGCTCGTCGACGCCGGAGCGCACGCACTGGGCATGTTGATGAGCCTCGTCGTAGTGCAAGCCGAAATGCGCCGCCTACGGGCCGCGGGTGAATTAGTCCTCGGCGACTAACCGCCAAGTAGTTCTGCTGGAACGGGGGCGCCCAATGGGCTGCCCCCGTTTTGTTTTTTGAGTATGATTGTTGGACATGCGACTCATCATCACCGCTGCTCTCGTCTCCGCTTCGCTCTTCGCCCAAGCACCCGCCGCGAACGTTCTCGGCCCCGGACCGTGGGTCTACGACACAGCGGAGCGCAACACCAAGATCCAGCTTTCGGTAGTCGCCCGCAATCTCTCGCACCCCTGGGGCCTGGTCTTCCTGCCCGGCGGCGACATGCTGGTCACGGAGCGTCCTGGCCGCGTGCGCGTCGTGCGAGGAGGCAAACTCGCCCCCGAATCCGTGGCCGATCTATCGAAGCTCTCCGTCGACGTTCTCTTTGACATCGCCCTGCATCCGAAGTTCGCCGAGAACGGCTGGGTCTATCTCACCTACATGAAGAAGGGTCCGAACCCGAGCGGCAAAGCCGGATACTGGGCCACCACCGCACTCGCGCGCGGCAAGTGGGACGGCAAGACCGTCACCAACGTCGCCGACATCTTTGTCGCCGACGCTTGGCAGGACGCGCAGGGAAGCGACGCCTCGCGCGTGACCTTCGCGCCCGATGGCAAGCTCTTCATGAGCTCCTCCCATCGTCGCAACGCGGAAGCCCCGCAGAGCGCGGCGTCGCACATCGGCAAGATTCTGCGTCTGAACGACGACGGCAGCGTGCCCGCCGACAATCCGTTCGTAGGTCAACCCGGCAAGAAGCCCGAGATCTTCTCCATGGGCCACCGCACCGTGCTCGGCCTCACCGTCCATCCTGTGACCGGCCAGATGTGGGAAACCGAAAACGGCCCGCAAGGCGGCGACGAAGTGAATATTCTGAAGCCTGCCAAGAACTACGGCTGGCCCTTGGTCACCTTCGGCCGCGACTACGACGGCAAGAAAGTTTCCCCGCAACCCTGGAAGGAAGAATTCGAATCTCCCGAACTCTTCTGGGTGCCCTCGGTCACAGCGTCCGGCATCCAGTTCTACACCGGCGACAAAATCCCCGCGTGGAAGAACAACCTCTTCCTCGGATCGATGACCGTAGGCCGCATCGGCGGCACCGGCAACGTGCAGCGCGTGGTCTTCAACGAAAACGGCGAACAGAAACGCGAGACGCTCTTCGCGGATCTGCATCAACGCTTCCGCGACGTACGCCAAGGTCCCGACGGCCTGCTCTATTTCTTGACCGACGAAAACGACGGCGCGATCCTCAAAGCAGAACCGGCTAAGTAAGCTTCACGCACAACAAGTGACCGCTGCGGGCGATAATTTGCACGCCCGCACGCGGCGCAAAGTACCGATCGTACGTCGCCGCATCGATCACCCAAACCTTGGAGATCGGCTCCGCCAGCGCATTTTCAAAGCCCTTTGCGTCCGTTAGTATCCACATCGTGCGTTCGCCGTACCATTGGATCTGCCCCGTCTCATCGAAGCGCGATTGCCCTGCGTCGTAAAACGCAAAGCGCTCGGTCTCACCAGTGACGCCGCGAACCGCGGAGGCAATCGGCTTGATTTCTTCCGCATGCAAACTCACCGGAGGAAACACTGCGATTCCGGCCCCGACAATCAACGCAGTTGGAGCCAACCAATTGACCCCCATCCGCAAATATCGCTCCGGGACCCACTTCATCAGTCCCACCGCCGCAAAAATAGAGAACGCCGGATACGCAGGCAACAAATATCGCAGCACGCGACTGCCTCCCACCGAACACGCCGCGTACATCACCGCGCACCAGATCACCAGCAGAGACAGCCGTTTGTCCCTCAGCCACAGCCCGCCAATCAGAAACGGCAACCACGGCCAATACGACTGCACCATCATCCATGCGTATTCAAACACGCCCGAGAATCGGCGCAGACCAGCAACATCGCCGTTGATCTTGTCGCTCAAGAAATTCGACTGGACTTCCCAGAAGAAGTTCCCATACACGCTCCACTGATGCCCATACCAAGCGACCAGCGGAAGGAACGCGACAGCAATCGCGACCCACGCCTTCCATCCCGATCGCCGCGCCAGCAACAAAGTCGCAGGGACCGCCAACCCCACAATACCCCGCGTCAGCAGCGCGTACGCCGTTACCACCGACACGGCCGCGTACCACCGAGCATCCTCTTCCGCCTTCACCCACGCGCAAATCGCCGCCGTGAACAAAAATGTGAACGGAACATCCGTCATGCCGTGCGAAGTGTACTTAATGAAATATGGAGTCGCCAGCATGACCAGCATCGACAGCACCGCAGCCTGCTCATTCAACAATCTACGTGCCAGCCAGAAAACCAGCACCACCGTACCGACTCCGCAGACAGCCGACGGAAGTCGCGCGAGGAAGTCAGAAAACCCGAAGACGCTGAACAACGCCGCCTGCATCCACACAAATCCAGGCGGATGTTCGAGAGCTGGAAATCCGTTGCTCTGAATATTCACCCAGTCGCCGGAGCGAACAACCGCCTTAGCGATATGCGCGTACACCGCGTCGTCATAGCCCGCCAAATCGCCCAGTCGGACGGGAGCTACCAGCAGCAGAATCGCCGCGATGGTCAGAAGCCAAAATTGTATGCGTGAGGTCAACCCCTAAAGATACAATGGAAGGTTCCCCCCATGCACTTTGAGGCGCTCTACTACTCCGAACGTCTGAAGATCGTCAATCCAACCGGCGACGTAGCCCTGTGTGCGTTGTGGTCTAAAACCGACTCCGCCCTCAAGATTCTTGAGGAAGCCGGCGTTGACCTGTCACCAGCGACATCCAGATTGGCGTTGGCAGCGAATCTCTATGGCAACGGACTTCCGCAGATGTTGCGGAACCTACAGTGGAACCCACAGATCCGGCGCATCGTCATCGTCGGCAAGAATCTCTCCGGCTCGCGCGAGTGGCTCTTAAACTTCTTTGAGCACGGTCTCGAAGAAGTCGAGTTCCTGGGAGCCAAAGCACATCGCATTCGCAACACGTCGCGCACGATGGACGATCTCGTACTGCCGGAACACTTTGCAACTAAGCTTGAATTCACAGTATTCGGCGATGTCGGAGACCCCGCCACCAAGACCGGGTTGAAAGAGTTCTTCGATTCCCTGCCCGCCTTCGAATCATGCACGGTGGAACGCGTGCAACCGCCGCCGATCCCCGAGCCCACCGTCACTCGCTTTCCCACCGAGGCCCGGGCGCAGACCATCGTGCGCGATACGCCGATGGAAGCGTGGTCCGAGCTCATCTTCCGCCTGTATCGCTTCGGCCATCGCAACATGGTCGCGAAAAAGGGCACACAGGAAGGTCGCGTCGAGCTGCAGAACATCAAGGTCATCGTCGAGAAGCCCGTTGAAGAACCCGACGCGGCGCTGCAGCAGTACGGCTTCAGCTTGGAGAAGTTTCAAGGCTACCAACAACGCATTCTCGATCCGGTAAAGCCCGCCGACCTCGGCTACACTTACGGCAACCGCCTGCGTGGATACTTCCAGCACAACGGGCAACTGGTGGACTCCCTCGTGATCGCCGGAGATCGTCTGCGCGCGAAGCCGGATTCCCGCCACGCCTACATCACGCTGTGGGACAATAGCCGCGATCTGCCCGAAGGCAGCGACACCCCTTGTTTCGTCACCGCCTTCTTCCGCAAGTTCGAAGGCAAGCTCACGCTGACCGCTACTTTCCGAGCGCACAACGCGATGGAAGCTTGGCCGGAGAACCTGTATGGCTTGATCGCGATCCTGCGATTCGTGGCCGAGCGCGCGGGCATGGAGCCCGGCCCCATCACCGTCCTCAGCCACTCCATCAGCATCGATCTTCCGTCGCTCGAAAAAGCCAAGAAGGTCGCCGACGGAAAAGAGTCCGACGAAGTTATCGATGCGAACGGCAAGCTGGGCCCGCGCTTCGATCCCAACGGAGAGTTCACCACCACCTATGACCGCTCTTCGTGGGAACTCATCGTGGAACATTCGTTCGACGGCATGAAGATCCACGAGTACCGCGGCAAATCCGCGGAAGAGATCGAGCGCCAACTGGCGCGCGACGTTGCGATCTCCGAGATTTCGCACGCGTTATATCTGGGACGCGAAATCGCTCGCAAGGAATTTGAAATGAAAGCCGAAAAGACGCGGGCGGCGAAGAGCGAATGATCGCACTGTTTGATATCGGATCAACTTTGATCGAAGGGCCCCCGTATGGACCCGCCCGACGCCTGTCGGAAATGCTCGGACTGGGGAAACCGGCGGTCGCGGAATTGGAGCGCCTGCTGTTTCGAACTCCGTCTGAGAGCCCGCAGCACTTGGCCGAACATATTGCAGAAGGCGTGGGTGTTGAGTTTTCTCTAGCGGTGCAAGCCTGCTCGAAGTTATGGAACGCGCAACTGGAGGAAGCCTACGTGCTGCCTGGAGCGCTCGGAGCCGTCGCACGATTGCGAACGGCGGGCATCCCTCGCGCCTACCTCTCCAATATCTGGCCCCCGTTCTATGAACACTTCCGCAGCAAGTTTGAGAGCGAAGCCAGCGAGCCGCAGTTCTTATCCTTTCAAGTGGGCTTGAGCAAACCGGACAAGGCCTTCTTTCACGCGGCGCTTCAACGCTTGAACGTGGCCCCGCAAGAAATCGTCATGATCGGGGACACCTACAAGAACGACATCCGCCCCGCGATCGAGCTGGGCATGAAAACGATTTGGGTGCTGCACCGCCCCGAAAAGGAGCGCGCATGCCTGACAGAAGTTTTGAACGGCACGGCCCCACGGCCTGACCTCACGTTAAACTCGATCAGCGAACTGCAACCGGAACACATCCTATGAACATTCTGAAGTACGAACTGCTGCCCGAAGCCGAACTCCTCGCCCGTTTGAAGAAGACGCGGCTACGTGGCTATGACCGAGCCGAAGTTTATCGCGACGCGACACTGGAAATTGCGCAAGTGGATACCGACGATCTTACGCCCGCACAGCGGTATGTTCTAGCGGACGGCGTGCAGACGATCCTCGATGTGGCCGATGCGTTCGAGCCTCTGGGCGTCGACGTGTTCGGCCTGCGCGGTGCGCTCTTGTTCTGGCCGGAAGGTTCGGACCTCGCTGAGGCCCCAATCCCACTGCTGCCTCCGATGATCGAAGAGTCCATCGAAGCCGATGGACGCAAGGTGCTGCTGATCAATGACGGCATTCATCGCGTGTACGCAGCCCGCAAGCGCGGACGGAAACTGAACGTCGTCATGGCGCGCAATGTGCCAGCTGAGTATCCGTATTACGCGTACGCTTTGCCGGACGGCTGGACACAAGTAGAAGAGCTCGCGGAGTTGACCGAAGGCTACCAAAAGAAAGATTACCGTAACCCGGACAACTACAAAGCGCTGTTCCGAGACTTCAACGAAATCTTTGAAGGTATCCAGAAACAGCGCCCGCGAACGAATCCAGAACACCTGAAGGCTTAAGCCGCAGCTTTCAACGCGACGCTGCTGCCGCGCGCTTCAAGTACCAGCAGCGTCAGATCGTCTTCCGGCGAAGACGAGCCCAGGAACGCCCGGTAGTCGTGCAGAATTTCGACGCGAGTCTCTTCCGCCGAAGCTCCCTTGCAGCGATCCAGAGCGGTGCACAACCGGTCCTCACCAAATTCCTCACCGCTCGCATTGGCCGCTTCGATGATGCCGTCGGAATAGAGGACCAGCAGGTCTCCCTGCTCGAACTTCACCGTCGCTTGCTCGAAGCGAGACTGCGGCAACAGGCCCAACACGGGGCCGGTCGAATCCAGCCGCTCGATTCCGCGGCGACCGACAACGAAGCCCGGGCAATGACCCGCGTTCACGTAGCTCAGCTGGGCACGATCCACGTCGTAGGCTCCCCAGAACAAGCTCGCGAATTTTGCGCCCGCACTCCGATTGCAGAGCAGCGTGTTCAACTGACGAGCGAAGCTTTCATGCGTCGCGGCATCGCGAGACCAAGGGTTTGAACGAACAGCGCCCTGGATCATTCCCATCAAGAGTGCGGCTGGCAGGCCCTTTCCAGAGACATCGCCCAGTGAGAAGGCCACGCGGCCATCCGCAGCAGAGAAGACGTCGTAGAGATCGCCGCCAACCTCGAAGGCAGGCAGGAACTCCGCTGCCACTTGGACGTTCGGGATTTCGACTCCCGCGGTCGGCATCAATTGGTTCTGCACCGCACGGCCCTGCGCCAACTGCTGTTCCCAGCGTTTCGCCTGGCGATGGTAGCGCGTCCGAATGCCGATGAAGATCACCGCACCCAGCAGCGCGAAGGCGGCCGTTCCGTTCACCACCAGGTTCGCTTCAGCCGGCGAGATCGAGGGCCCTTTGCGGGTGGATTGAGCGAAGCGCGCACGCAGCCGCTCCTGCATGTCCGTGAAGTGAACATATTGCGCCGTAGCATTCCATGCGACCAGCAGCGCGAGCAGCGCCCCCAACATCAGAGCCAATTGATTTGTGCGTGTTTGAACCATTGTCATACCGTCTCCTTGTGACATAAGAGGAGACGCCGCCAAGTTGGGCGTTCGCTACAGGGGGGCCTCTGATTTAACCGCGTCTTAACAAAGCCGGGGTTACGAGGCTATTTTCCGACGACGGTATAGAGCGTTTGCGCGCCGCTTGCGCCGTTCAGCTTGAAGCTGAGCGGGATCGCATCGCCGGCGGCCACTGAGGGCACAACCACGTTGATCTGGTAGAGGCCCAGAGTTCCGGGAGCGAGCCCTGCGTAGGTGACGGTCGCAGCCGTGTCGCCGAAGAAGACCTGCAACGGCAGTACGACCGAGTTGGCGTTACGGACGATTTCGCCTGCGGCCAGGTTGGGAGCAACCGAGCCAAAGCCGATGCCATAGAGCGTAACCGTGTCTCCAGGACGAACCTTGGAGGACGACAAGCTTGCGAGCGAACCATCGGCCAGGATGACGCCGACGTACTGCTTTCCGCCGGCCTGCAGCGAAGAGGGAGCGAAGAGGCCCGGTTGAACGTCATCGACGGCTACCTTGTAGGCGGTGCTGGATCCCAGCGAGCTCTGGACTACGACGTCGTACTGACCCGCCGGAAGCGAATCGGGAACCTGCACGTTCACTTGTCCGGGGCTCACGTAGGAAACGAACGCGGAGCGCCCGCCGATGGTCACAGAGGTGCCGCGCAACGTCGTCGGGGCCTTGCCATCGATAAAGTCACTGGAGGCCCACTCACGCGTGCCCTGCGCCAGATTGGAGCCGTAGATCTCAAGCCAAGAGCCGCGCGCCGCAGTTCGGAATCCACCGAACGCGGACGAACTCACGACACCATCCTTATTGATCGCCGGTGTTTGTGGAATCGGGGTCAGTTGGCGGATGCGGTGATTATCCGTATCCAGCACTAAATAGCCTCCTGCACCATTTGAAATCACGGCCCGCGGGTAGCGGAACTTCGCCTGCGCGGCCGGACCATCATCACCGCTATCTCCAAAGAGGCCGGTGCCCGCGATCGTGCGGATCACGCCATTTTCGGTCACCATGCGAACTCGGTTGTTGATCGAATCGGCGATCAGGATGTTGCCGGACGCATCGACGAAGACGCCTCGGGGGTAGTTGAGGGAGGCAGCGTTGGCCGCCGCTTCGTCGCCGCGGAAAGCAGCGATCCCGTTACCGGCAACGGTTGTTACCACGCCTGCAGTGGAAAGCTTGCGGACGCGGTGATTAAAGGTGTCGGCCACGTAAAGGTTGCCCGCGCTGTCCAGGGCGACGCCTTCCGGATAGAAGACGGGACTCTCACTGCCCGCTCCGCCGTCCCCGTTATAGTTGGGCTGGCCGGTTCCGAGCACGGTCGCAATCTTGCCATCGGTGGAAATCTTGCGGATGCGATGATTCTGCGTATCGGCTACGTAAACGTTGCCAGCGGTATCCACAGCGAGTCCGGTCGGCAGGTTCAGCAGTGCGTCCACGGCGTTGAGTCCATCTCCGCCGTAACCTTGTACACCGGTGCCCGCGATGCGCGTGATGGTGCCGTTGGTTCCCACTTTGCGCACCATGTGATTTAGCGAGTCAGAGAAATAGATATTGCCCGCAGCATCCACCGCCACGCCATAGGGCGAACTGATGAGAGCAGAGGTGGCTGCGGCTCCATCGCCGCTGAAACCGCGTGTACCCGTTCCCACTACCGTGCGGATAATGCCATCGCTCTGTACCGTACGGATGCGAACGTTGAACGTGTCTGCAATATAGAGGGTTCCGGAGGACGATCTTGCGATCGAGGTAGGGAAATTGATGTTCGCGATATTCGCCGCTGCGCCGTCTCCCGCGAAACCTCCCGTGCCCGTGCCGACCACGGTCGTGATCGTAAACGCCGGAGGTGTCTGCGCTTGGCACACAGCGGCCAGGGACACAAAACTCACAACAAGATTGGGAAGACTAAGCAATTTCATCGGGAAAGGGGACTCTTAATCATTGTAAGTCAGTAGGACGTCGTCAAAGGTGCTCTCGTTTCACTTGTTCTCTTTGCCGCATCTTCTCCTGTTAGAGGGGCGTGGGATAATGAAGGTCCTCCACCATGGGCCGCATCCGGATCCTTTCTGACACTGTCGCTAATAAGATTGCCGCGGGCGAAGTCGTCGAACGCCCTGCCAGCGTCGTGAAAGAGCTGCTCGAAAATTCGCTCGACGCGGGAGCCACGGATATCCGCATCGACGCCGAGGCGGGTGGCCGCCGGTTGATCCGCATCGCCGATAACGGCATCGGCATGATGCGCGACGATGCGTTGCTCGCCTTTGAGCGCCATGGAACCAGCAAAATATCCGATGACAAGGATCTGCTCTGCATCGCCACGCTGGGCTTCCGCGGGGAAGCATTGCCGTCCATCGCCTCTGTCTCGCGGCTGGTTTTGGAAACCCGCGCGCGCGGCGAAGAAGCGGGCACGGCGGTGGAGATTGCCGGAGGGAAGATGCTGCGGTGCGATGAGGCCGCGCTGGCCGAAGGCACCACCATCACGGTTCGCGATCTCTTCTTCAACGTACCCGCACGCAAGAAGTTCCTGCGCAGCGAGCCGACCGAAATCGCGCACATCGCGTCGCTGGTCACGCACTACAGCCTCGCGCATCCGCAGAAGAGCTTCCAGCTTCGCCACAATCAGTCAGAACTGTTGAACGCCACGCCGGTGGCCACGCTACGCGAACGTGTGTTCCAAGTCTTCGGCAGCCAGATCCTAGACGAACTGGTGGACCTGGGCGATCTCTCTCGCAACCTGGCGATCCCGATCGAACCGGACGAAGCTCCTCTGACGCGGCACTTCCGCCTGCGTGGATTCGTAAGCGGTCCGCACGTGCAGAAGCTAAATCGGAATTCCATTTATCTCTTTGTGAACGGCCGCCTGATTCGCGACAAGCTGCTGCTGCACGCGATCTCCGCTGCGTATCACAACCTGATGCCGCCGGCCTGTTTCCCGTTCGCTTTGATCTTCCTCGACTGCGACGCGGAGGAAGTGGACGTCAACGTTCACCCATCCAAGACCGAAGTGCGTTTTCGCCACGGATCGCTGGTCCATGACTTCGTGCGCGATTCGGTGCGCGAAGTTCTGATGGCACAACGCCCGGTCTCGCGCATCCCGGACGTGTCTGCGCCGCAGCCCGGTGCGGGCCTGCCGTATTCCGAGTTCAGCCAGCGCATGCAGAACATGAGCTTCGACGCCATGCTGCAGCCGGCTCCGGAGTTAGGCAGCGTGCCGGATTTTGTATTGCATCGCACTGCATCGCCTGCTCCGCGTTTCGATTTTGTGGAGCCATCCGGCGCAGGCACCTCTGGATTCGCTGAACCGGTCATGCGGCTCGCGGTTCCCGAGACGCACGGACCGCTCTTCGCCGGTGCGTACATGCCCGAGCCGGAAAGCCTGGAGGCGTTGCGAGATCTTCGGCCTCTCGGCCAAATCCACGAAAGCTTCATCATCGCCGCTGGGCGCGACGGACTCTGGATCATCGATCAACACGTGGCGCACGAACGCATCCTATTCGAGCAAGTGTTGGCGCAGCGTTCCAAGGGAGCTGTGGAGAGTCAGCGCATGTTGCTGCCGCTGGTGATTAGCGTGAGCGCGGCGCAGCAGTTGGAGTACGCGCGCATTGCGGAAGAACTGGACGCGCTGGGCTTTGAAACCGAGCCCTTCGGCAATCGCACCATCGCCATCAAAGCCGCGCCTGCGGGCGTCAGCGGGCCAGACATCGAGAAAGTCATCTTTGAAATTCTAGAGATCTCAGAGCGCGAATTGCGCAAGGCATCGCTGGATGAATCGCGCGCGGCCATGGCCGCCACCATCGCTTGCCGCGCCGCCATCAAGATCAATATGAAGCTGGACCTGGCGAAGATGGAGTGGTTGCTCAAGAGTCTTGCGCTGACATCCTGCCCCATGACCTGCCCTCACGGCCGACCAATCGCGCTGCGGTATTCCACGCGCGATATTCTGAAGAGCTTTCACCGAATCTAATGCGCACTGTACTTTTCATCCTCGCCACCGCTATTGCCGCCGCACAGAGTAGTTCCCCGATCACGCAAGCGCAACGCTTGAAGTGGGCCACGTTCGCCTCCGTCGGTCCGCCGAACCTTGCCGCGGGAGTTTTCACCAGCGCGTTCTCCACGGCGCAGAACAATCCGCGTGAATACGGGCCACACTGGGAGGGCTACGGCAAACGACAGGGGCTGCGTTTGACTGGAGCTGTCACCAGTAACTTCATGGAAGCCGAGCTGGGCGCGCTGTGGGGCGAAGACCCGCGCTATCGCCGCGCCACTGGCAAAACCGCCAATGGACGCGTGTGGCATGCCGTAAAGACTGCGTTCCTGTCTTACGATCGCGAAGGCCATACGATGCCCGCCTACGCCCGCTTCATCGCTGTGCCAACCAGCAACGTGATCGCGAACTCGTGGCGGCCTGACAGCCAACACACCGCCAATCAAACGATGACACGCGTTTCGCTCGGGTTCATCAGCCGGATCGTCTCCAATTCCTTTGTCGAATTCTGGCCCGATATCCGCAAACACGTGTTGCACAAAAAGTGATACAGTAGCGCCGTGAAACGCGTTCTACTTGCGGCGTTCCTCTTCACATGCGCGACTTCCGCGCAGTGGCTCAACTATCCCTCCACAGGTATTCCACGCACAGCCGACGGAAAGCCGAACCTCAGCGCGCCCGCTCCGAAAAAGTCCGACGGCAAACCTGACCTCAGCGGTATCTGGCGTCGTGTGCCGCTGGCAGGCACGCCCTCGGGTGCGAATTTCGGCAACACAGTCACCTACTACATGCCTGCGGGATCTACCGTGCCGCTGCAACCTTGGGCTGCCGAACTCCTGCAACAACGGCGCTTCGGAATCCTGGGCGCGGGCCGCCCATCCGAGCGTTGCCTTCCACACGGCGTCCTCGGCAGCATGCTCCCGAACATCCCCTTCAAGATCGTCGAAACGCCGGGGCTCACGCTGATCCTGACAGAGCAGCTTACTCAGTTCCGCCAAGTCTTCACCGACGGCCGCAGTCTTCCGCCAGACATGCAGCCTTCGTGGTTCGGCTACTCCGTTGGCCACTGGGACGGCAGCACGTTCGTGATCGATACTGCGGGATTTAACGACCTTACCTGGCTCGACGATAGTGGCCATCCCCATAGCGAAGCGATGCGCACGCAAGAACGTTTCCGTCGCACGGATTTCGGACACATGATTTTGGAGGTAACCGTCGACGACCCCGGAGCCTACACAAAACCGTGGACGGTCACGATCCCTATGGAACTGATGCCCGACACAGAACTCATCGAGGACGTCTGCGACAACGAAAAAGACGCTCCGCACAACATGCTGAAGTAGCTACAACCCGTACGCCGCCCGCACCCGAGCGATCTCGGCTACGCTCCACGCCTGCGCCGGACAGCCGCGTGGGTAGCGAGGCTCCTCGCCATCGTAGATCTCTGCGATCGATCCCAGGCATCCGTGCCGCATCGATTCCCGCTGCAGTCCGCGCACCAACCCGCGACACAGATCGAGCGTGTCCGGAGTCTGGCCGAACGCTGTCAGATACGCGTCAATAAAAGGGCCCATCAACCACGGCCACACGGTGCCCTGATGATAGGCTCCGTCGCGATCGACGGGGCCGTCTTCGTAGCGAGGTCGATACTCCGGATCGGCTGGATCGAGCGTGCGCAATCCGACCGGTGTCAGCAGCTTTACGGATACGGATCGCACCACCGCCTGCTGCTGCGCGGGCTCCAGTAGGTGGTACGGCAGACTCACGGCGAAAATCTGATTGGGACGGATCTTGTTCCCCGGACCATCCGGTGTGAGCACGTCGTAGAGGCACTCGCGCGCCGGGTTCCAGAATTTCTCGCGAAAGCTGGTTCGCACGCGGGCCGCGGTCGAGGCATAGTGTGTGGCACCGGTGGCATCGCCCAGCTCCAGACTCCATTCCGCCATGGAGCACAACGCCCCATGCCACAAAGCATTGATCTCGACGGGCTTGCCATGCCGAGGCGTCACCACCCAGTCGCCGACCTTCGCATCCATCCAAGTCAGCTGCGTGCCTGGCGCGCCGGCGCTCAACAGTCCGTCGGTGGGATCGACTCCGATGCCGTACAGAGTTCCGCGCATATGGCAGGCGACGATCTCCTTCGCCGCCGGATAGAAGACGTCGCGCAGGAACGCGCGATCGCCGCCCGCTGCCAGCCATTGGCGCACGGCCTGAAACATCCAGAGCGTGGCGTCGGCCGAGTTGTACTCCGGAGCTTCGCCCGAGTCGGGAAAACGATTGGGAATGAGTCCGTTGTTCAAGTGCCCCAGGTAGCACTCGATCATCAGCCGAGCTTCATCGAGCCGTCCCGGCGTAATCAGCAGGCCCGGTAGACTGATCATCGTGTCGCGACCCCAATCGGTGAACCATGGGTAGCCTGCGAGGATCGTCGGCTTGCCATCCGCGCGCCGCACGATAAACGGATCGGCCTTCTCAGCGGGCGGCTCGCATTCAGTGGAGCCATCGATGGACGCGCAGATGGAGGTCCACTCGTCGGGCAGTAGATCCAGGGTCAACACGCCTGGCGTGAACAAGTCTTCACGGAAGTCGAGACCTCGATCCAACTCGGTCAGATACTCGATGTTGTTGTACCAGTGCGGATCGGCGGTGAACTGTCCGAAGGAACGGAACTCCATCGCGGGCAGGCCTGCATAGGGTTCAATGCGCAGGGAGCCGGCCCACTCATCGGCGCGGAGATCGACGGAGGAATTGGCGTGCGACAACGAATGATAGTCGCGATAGGCGAGAAACGGACGCACCCGCAGCGTCGCCGCACGGTTGGCGCGATAGCGGAGCACCACGGCTTGGCGACCGGGCACAAGGTACACTTGCTTCTCGACTGTGACGCGGTTTAGCGCGTATCGCCAGGTGGCGCATGGCTCGGATTGGAACGACTCCAGATGCTCAAAGCCGCGCGGCGCGACCGAGCCTGGATACTGGCACGCACCTAGGGCAAAGGTCTCATCCGCCAGCGTGACATCTTCATCGACGCGCGACAGGAGCACGTACCGGTTCACCGGGGGGTTCAAGGACGCGGTGAGCAGGGAATGATAGCGGCGCGTGTTGATGCCGGCGACGGTTCCCATCGCGAACGCCCCGGTGCCGTTGGTCTCCAGCCACTCCAGTTGAGAGGACTGCGGGAAGTCGCGGCAGACGGACTGGGGGACAACCGGGCTCATGCGTGCCTGATCCATATGCGCACCCGAATTATTTCACACTAGAGTCCGTGCATTCGCATGCGCGTCGAAACGCAGGGCCTACTTGAGGATGTCGCGATGATTTTCTTTCACTCGATAGCCGGCGCTCGCGAGGTGTTTGCGAATGTCGTCCGCGATCATGACGCTGCGGTGGTGGCCGCCGGTGCATCCGAAGGAGATCGTTAGATAACTCTTGCCTTCCGCGATGTAGTGCGGCATCAAGTGGATCAGCAACTCAGAGATGCGCTCAATGAATTCCTGCGTCTGCGGGAAACTGCGAATGTAGCGGGCTACGGCAGCATTCTTGCCTGTCTTCTCTTTGAACGCGGGGATGTAGTTCGGGTTCGGCAAGAAGCGCACATCGAACACCAGGTCGCTCTCTGGAGGAATGCCGTGGCGGAAACCGAAACTATTGATTTGCACCAGGATTCCCGCAGCGCGCTTGCGATCGGCACCGAAGGTGGAGTGGATGGTTTCGCGCAACTCATGCACGTTGTAGTTGCTGGTGTTGATGATGGGGTCGGCCAGCTTGCGAATGGGCTCCAGGCGTTCGCGCTCCAAGCGGATGTTCGACGCGACGCTGTGCTTGGTCCCCAAAGGATGCGGCCGGCGGGTTTCGCTGAAGCGGCGCTGGAGGATCGCGTCGTCCGCTTCTAGGAATAGAAGACGAGCCGGCACCTTCCGCTTAATGCTTTTGTAGAGCGCGGGCAGGCGCTCCAAGGCCGAACCCTCGCGGATATCCACGACCAGCGCTGCGCGGCGGATGTTCGGGGCGCTCTTGGTAAGTTCGGCGAACTTCGGGATCAAGTCGATCGGCAAATTGTCGACCGAATAATAACCGAGGTCCTCAAACGCCTTGAGCACGGTCCCCTTGCCCGAGCCACTGAGTCCGGTGATGATCACCAGTTCGGTTTCGGTGGCCGGGCTCGAGGGTTTCGCCATTTTAGGACTCGACTAAATCGAAATGCCCGTCACTGCGGCGCACCAGCACTGACATGCGTTCGGTCTCAGCCGAGCGGTAGACCAAATGCGTGCCGTTCGCGCCTATCAGCAGCAGGGCTTCTTCCAGGGTAATCGGTTTCTTGCGACCGGGCGTCACACGGTTCACGCGTGGGGCAGTCGCGACCGGGGCAGCCTTGGGTTCTGCGGGAGACAAGGAGGGCTTCGCCGCTCGCCGATGCGTCGCGCGCCATTTTTCGCGTTGCTTGACGGCCTGCGCGTCCAACTTCTCCAGCGCGGCGGACATCGCCTTGAAGAGATCTTCGTTGTTACCGAGGCCCACAAACTGATGGTCGTAGAACTGCACAGTGACCTCAGCTCGATAGGTGCGACGCTGATGGCTCAGAATGACATGGGCCTTGTGTTCGCCCTTGCCATCCAGAAGCTTGGATAACTTGGCGAACTTCGCATCTACTTTCGCTTGGACCTTCGGGGGTAAATCGTGATGAATTCCTGTGTAGGTGACTTGCATGAATCCTATTCGCGAGCTCTGCGCTGGTGGGTGGAGGGAATGCGCATATCTTCTCGATACTTGGCTACGGTGCGGCGAGTGACGTCGATGCCCTCACCCTGTAGCCGCTCCGTGATTTGTTCGTCGGTCAGAGGATGGGCGGAGTCTTCCTCTTCGATCATCTTTTTCACGCGGCGCTTCAACAGCAGCAGAGGCGTTCCGCCGCCGCTGGGACCTTGCACTGCTTCGGAGAAGAAGTAACGCAGTTCGTAGACGCCTTGCGGAGTGTGCGCGTATTTGCTGGAAACCGCGCGGCTCACCGTTGAGGGGTGCACGCCGATCTCTTCGGCGATCTCCTTGATCATCATCGGCTTCAGATGTTCAAGACCGTGTTCCAAAAAATCGCCCTGGCGTTCCACTATGCAGCGGCACACACGCATGATGGTTTGCTTGCGCTGCTCAATGTTCTTCATCAACTGGATCGCGCTGGCGTAGCGTTCCTTGACGTAGTTGCGGACGTCTTTGTCCGGTTCATGCACACGGTCGATCATCTTGCGGTACTGCGGATTGAGCCGTAGAACCGGGATGTCGTCGTCGCTCACCTGGATGATATAGTCGTCGCCGTCTTTGTAGATGTAGACGTCGGGTTCCACCACTCGGGCTCCCGCGCCGGAGTAGCGCAGGCCGGGCCGGGGGTCCAGATGCCGGATCACATCGAGGGCGATCTGGACATGTTCCATGGGCCGGTGTAACACCTTGGCCAGTTCCTTGGTTTGCCGGGTTTCCACCAGCTTCAAGTGACTGGCGACAATGTTCCAGGCCAGGCCGCCTTTCGCGTTGCGGCTTTCGAGTTGCAGCAGCAGACACTCGCGCAGATCGGAGGCGGCGACTCCCGAGGGATCCAGAGTTTGCACCACTCGGATAGCTTCGCGCACGTCTTCTAATGTGTGCTCACCCTCGGTCGCCATGTCTTCCGGAGTCGAAAGCAGGTAACCGTTCTCATTGAGGTTGCCGACTACGCCTTCAGCCGCGTCACGCACGTTTTCGCTGAGGGCGACTAACGCCAACTGCGAGTGCAGATGATCGGAGAGGGTAACCGGGGACGACAGGAAAGTTTCAAACGACGGTTTGTCGCTCACTTCGGCCGCAGGCGTCTTGAAGCCTGGATCCAGATAGTCGTCGAAGTAGGAGCCGAAATCGATCTCGTCGAAGGGGTCGCTGGAGGTGGGGGCTTCCGGCGCCTCGGCGCCTCCGGTGGCCTCGGCCAAGGCGGCCTCGGCAGCGGAGACAACGTGAGCAGGTTCACTTTCCGTGAGGTAGCCGGCGTCGCTGTCCGGCGCTCCGGGGGTAACGTCCAGGATCCCCTGGTCGGCCGGATCCCGCGCCTGGTCGGCTTCCAGGAAAGGCTGCAATTCTTCTGGGGAAAGCTCCTCGGTGCCGTCGGTAGATTCTTCCAGGACCGGATTCTCGGCGATTTCCGCCGTGATCATGTCCTTTAACTCCAGCCGATTGAGCTGGAGCAGACTGACCATTTGGACCAGTCCGGGCGTGAGGATTTGCTTCTGTTGGAGTCGGACTTGTAGCCGTGGAGACAGCGAACTCATGGCACTTCTTTAAGTCTAACATCGGCAGCCATGCTTGCTGAGGAAATCATGGCCGGGTCTCGCGCCATTTCACGGTGACCCTATTTAGTGGAGAGGGGGGGGCCAGTGGGGGCGGTGCTGGTTGGGTCGCTGGGGTGCCTAGGGGCGGGACCGCTTCGGCGGTAGGAACGATGCGAGTCGCGGGTTTAGAGGCCGGGCTGGATGCGGATTGTTTCTTGACCTGGATGTTGTTGACCACACGGCGCGCGCCGGCCGATTTCGCCATCCTCGTCGCTGCGCCTTTGTGTTGAGCGACGGCGGTGGACCCATTCCAATAGACCACTCCGCCTTTCACCTGAACGGTAAAGGCGTCCTTGCCAATCACCGATTTGGCCAGCCGGTCGTGGAGCTGGGCTTGTATCTGCGAGTCGGTCGGTAGCGCCTTGGGCGGGGCTTGGGAAAACACCGGGAGGGCGCAGAGGAGGATTGTGAGTAAACGTAACATCGCACGAAACTGGTGCCCGCGCGGTGGGATTCCTCTCAGCCCAAGAAGTCGAACAGCGTGGTTCGGGGCAGCTGCGCCCGGGACGTGAGAGCAGCTTGCTGCTGGGTCTGTCCCTGGTTTAGCTCTAGAATGGCCTGCGTCACGTCGGCGTCTTCCAAGCCCCCGATCTGCGTGGTGAGCTGGAGCTGCAAGTTCTGTCCGAAGTCATCGGCTTGGCTGAGTTTGTTTTGATAGCTGCCATAGAAGGCTAGTTCGCTATTCAGGTGGTCCCCGGCCGAGCTGAGATCGTCAAGGGCGGCACGAATGGCTGTTTCGTCGTTGGCGAGCAAGCCGTCCCGCAAGGCGCTCAGGGTGGCGAAGACATTGGACCCTGGGGTGGAGGAGTCGAAAATCTCTTGCGCGGTTTGGGCGGCTTGGAAGGTGGTCCCGTTGGGATGCTGGACCAAGCGCGTGGAAGTGGCTCCGAGATAGGAACTCACCGGCGTCGGCAAGGAAAGGTCAATGGTGTAGGGGACCTGGTGATCGGCGTCGCCGGAGAAGATGAAGCGACCTTCCACCTGGGTGCCGGCCAAGCCGGTGATTTGTTCGAGGATGGCGCCGACCTCCTGGGCCGTCACGGCTCGCGCCGGACCGTCCTGGGTTCCAGTTGCGCCTTGGGCTCCGAGCGTACGGGCGCGCTCGAACAATTGCACGGCGCTCTGCAAGGCTTGTTCTCCAGCGTCGACTTCCGCCGAAACGCGGCCTAGATTGGACTGGATCTGTTTGGCGGCCGAGAGGTTGGCACGCGCGTTGAGCAGGGTGGAGACTTGATCCGGATCATCGGAAACCTTGGCCATGCGGATACCGGTCGAGATCTGCCGCTGCGCCCGGTTCATATTTTCGCCCACGCGGTTCAGGGTGTTGAGGAACTGTTGATCGGATGCTCTGAGGGAGGAGATCATGGGTGCCGCCTTATCGAATGATGTTCATGACTGAGTCCGTGAGGTCGTTGAGGACCGTGATCAATTTGCCGACCGCTTGGTAGGCCTGCTGGAACTGAAGTAGCTTCGCGGCTTCTTCGTCCAGAGAAACCCCGGTGGTTTCCGCGCGGAACTGACGGGCTTGGGCGACCGTGTCCTGAAACTGCGATTGTTCGTGCCGCGCGCTGGCCACGTCGCGCCCGACTTTTGCGCCCAGAGCTCCGAAGGCTTGCGAGAGAGTAAAGCCGCCTGCGACCGGGGCGCTGGATAGTTGGGCCATGGCGATCGCGTTGCCGTTGCCGCCGGGCGCGTTCGCAAATGCGGCGGCAATTTGATCGGGGACGATCGGATTTACCTCAAGCGTCGCGGCTGGGGACCCGGAATTATAGGAAAACAAGCCGAACGGAGGCGGCAGCCCGTTGCGGTCGACGCCCTGCGCGAGAGTTGTGTTGACGTTGTCGGCGAAGGATGTGGCCACGGCGTTGAGGTCGCTGAGGTATCCGGGGATCGTGGTGTTCTTTTCTTCCAGCAGCGCGCCTAGCCGTCCACTGCGAATCTGCGCCGTGACATCGCCCCCAGCGGCATCTCGAATGACAGTCTGGGGTGTCGAAAGATCGGCGCTCACGGGTAAGTGACGGTCGCCCATCACTAGCATGGTCTGCCCTCCGAGGTACACGTTCGCGGCCCCATCGGAGGTCCGAATGAGTGTGTAGTTGGCGAGGCCGGATAATTCCTCTAGCGCCGAATTCAGCTGCGCATCGAGTCCCGCGTCGGTCGTGGCGGCGGCGTTGGCGCGGTACTGGCGATTGATCCCCGCTATCTGCTCTCCCAACCGGTTGATCCCGTTCACGGTGTCGCGCGTTTGCCGGTCCACATTGATCGATACTTCCTGCAGACCGTTGGCCGCCTGATTGAAAGCGGTCGCGACCTGCCCCGCCAGTTCGATCACGCCTTGCCGGGCTACGGTATCGTTCGGGTTTACGGCAAGCTGGGAGAATCCATTGAAGAAGCCGTTGAGGGCGCTGGAAACACCGAAGGTCGAGGTGAGGTCGAATTGCCCTTCGACGACGCCCAGATCGGTGGCCTGCTGCGAGGCTGCGCCGAGCAATTGGTTCTGGCCGCGCACCGACTGTTCTAAGAAGGAGGACCGTGCGCTAACCATGGGTCCGGAGACGACGCCTCCGGCCATGCCGCGCGAGAGGTCGAAGGGCAACGAAACCAGCGCCTGGTCCTGTTTCACGTAGCCCGGCGTGTTCGCGTTGGTGATGTTGTTCTGGATGACGTTGAAGGTGCGTCCGTAGACCCGCAGCGCACCGGTGGAATTCAGCAGCGAGGTGAACAGGTTGCCCATGGCTACCCGGTGACCGCGATGCGTGCGGAAGACGGTTCCGGCAAGGGTGCCAGAACGCCCGCTTGGGTATAGGCGGGCTCCAGCCCGAGCAGCCGGCCCCATCCCCGGCAGAAGTCTTCCCCGTTGCGGGCCAATTGTTCGGCACCACGGAGTTCCAGCCGCAAATTCTCCAGATCCGCTTTGAGCAAGGTCCGTTCCGCCAAGTCCGCGGGCAGGGACACTTCCAGTTTCCGCATATGATGGACGGCTAGTTCCAGCCCTAGGATCGGACCAGTCAGGTCCGCCCCCGGCTCCAGCAACGCTGCGCGTGACTGAGCCACTTGCTCACGGATACTAGCGATGCTTGAGGGCGTCATCGATGATCCCCCCGGCAGTCGCTGCCGCGTCTACCTGGTAGTTCCCCTGTGCATAGGTTCTCGCGAGGGCATCGACCTGGGCCTGCCGTTCCGGCGACTCGGCATCGAGACTGCGCAGGCTTTGCGCCAGTCCCGATAGCGCGACGCCATCACCGCTATCGCCAGGAGGAAGAGACCCGCCCGCCGGAACTGGTCGCCCGGTTTGCGCAGGCTTCGACACGCCGGTCGAGGTGAGCCCGCTAGGTCCCTGAAGATTCGGATCGTTGATTTTCATCTGTCGAGCAGCTATTTCCTCTAGCTGCTTTATCGACTATTGTGGCTCGGATATGAGGCGCAAAGCGGACTACTTGGACTCAGGAAAAACCGAACCAACTACCGCGCGGCTAACAGGGCACGCAGATGACGAGCGCGTTCCGGCGAGCGCAACTGGCGCAGGGCCTTGGCTTCGATCTGGCGAATGCGTTCGCGCGTGACGTCGAACTCCTGGCCGATCTCTTCGAGCGTATGTTCGCGCTCGCAGCCGATGCCGAAGCGGAGGCGGATGACCTTCTACTCTTGGGAGTGGGTTCAGGTTATTTCGCGGTCATTCACACTGTTGGCAGATTGCGCGAACGCGCGCTGGATCGCCTGCGGGCATTTCTTAGGGTTTCCAGTCGTAACCGAAAACTTCCTTGCCACGCGTGTTGATGTAGTTCACGCGGCCCGAGCCGGTGCTAACCGCAGCGAGACCTTGAACGAAATCTGTCGCCTCGGCAAAAGGACCCCGAATCGCAACGCTACCCTGGGAATTAATGTAAAAGAACCGGGCACCTTCACTGACCAGGGCGAGCCCGACCGAAAACGGCCCTGCGGTGCTGTATCGCGCCCGTATTTTGCGAGTTCCACCGCGATCAATGTAACCCCAAGACTTGCCGATCTTGACTGCTGCATAGCCACCATGGAACGACTCGGCCTGATCGAATTGTGGTGGGATCACAAAGTTCCCATCGCGGCCAATGTAACCCCAGCGGCCTTGTGAACGGACCGCAGCGAGATCCTCAGAGAAATCTCGGGCGGCTTCAAACTGGGCGGGGATTGCGAAGGCTCCCTTGAGATCAAGAAAGCCCACTCCACAAGGCGCTTTGGCCGAAGGTGGAGCACCACCGCACGACGTGGCGTTACCGGTCGTAGGAGATCCTTCGTGATCGTTTTCCGGAGTGACCCGGTAGCAGGGTCCGTCGAGCACGGCCCGCGCAAGACCCCGGACAAAGGGTCCAACTTCGGCAAAAACGGGGGCAATGGCTATCTTGCCGGTTTTGTCTACGAATCCAACGGGTTCCGGATCGCGGTACGGGCCGTTCCGAAGGCTGGCAATATCCCCGCTCTGTCCCTCGCCTTCGAAGGGTGCTAACCCGTCGGAAAAGGACCCGCCGCGACGCGCACCGACCGCGAATAATTCCCGGCCCGTTCTATCCAGGTAGCCATCGCGGAAGTCCTCACCGTCTATCCCCGGAGTGAACTTTGCGAGTCCGTCGGAAAAGTCGTAAAGCCAGAAACTACTCTTGCGGATGACCCAGGATCCGTTCTCACCGATAAAACCCTGGTTTTCGATGCGGGCCAAGCCCTCCGAAAAGTCACCGACGTAGCTGATCCGAGCCTCAATGGAGGGTGGAATGACTATTCGACCTCGGTTGTTAATGAAACCGACCTTCCCGTTCCGTTCAAAAGGAAACAGGTTAGAGCGCGAGCTGAGAGGTTTGGCCCATATCATGGGCGCCGAAACGATCGTGCAGGGAACTGCCGCGAGTCCCGTCAACAGCATTGCAGCAACGGAGCGGTACGCAGCGGTCCGCATAATCACCTATCGCGCAGCGAGTAAGGCCCGCAGATGACGGGCGCGTTCCGGCGACCGCAGTTGGCGCAGGGCCTTGGCTTCGATCTGGCGGATGCGTTCGCGGGTGACGTCGAACTCCTGGCCGATCTCTTCGAGCGTGTGTTCGCGCTCGCAGCCGATGCCGAAGCGGAGGCGGATCACCTTCTCTTCTTTCGGTGAGAGGGTTTTCAGGATATTGGCCGTCTCGTCGCGGACGTTGGTGTCGATGACGGCGTCGACGGGCGAGCCCACCCAACGGTCTTCGATCAAGTCGCCGAGGGCGCTTTCACCGTCGCGGCCGACGGGGGTTTCGAGCGACACGGGATCGCGCGAGATGGTCTTGAGCTTCTGGACCTTCTCCACGGGGATGTCCATGCGGCGGGAGATTTCTTCGTTGGTCGGCGCGCGGCCGAGTTCTTTTTCCAGCTCGCGGGTGGCGCGCAGGAACTTGTTCATGCTCTCGTTCATGTGAACGGGAATACGAATGGTGCGCGATTGATCGGCGATGGCGCGAGTGATGGCCTGACGGATCCACCAAGTGGCGTAGGTGGAGAATTTGAAGCCGCGACGGAACTCGAACTTGTCGGCGGCGCGCATCAAACCGATGTTGCCTTCCTGGATCAAGTCGAGCAAGTGGAGCCCGCGGTTGACGTATTTCTTGGCAACCGAGACGACGAGGCGAAGGTTGGCTTCGACGAGGTCTTTCTTGGCACGCTCGGCTTCGATTTCACCGTGCCGGATGACCGATAGCGTGTGGCGCAGGTCGATCAGGTTGGCACCCGCCGCTTCCTCGCGCTTCTTGATTTCCTTCTTGATGTCCTTGAGCTTCAGCTTGGCGGCGGCGGCATTGCGACCGTCCAGCTTGCGCAGGTCCTGCTCCAGGTGGGAGAGTTCTTCGCTGACGCGCTCGATTTCCTTGGAGAACACGCGCCATTGCTGGGTGTAGAACGGAATCCCGCGCATGGCCTGGGAGACTTCGACGATCGACCGGGCGACTTTGCCCAGCCATTTGCGGCGCAGCTTTTTGTTGTTGGCCGGGACGGCTTCCATCTTAACCAGCGCCTGCCCTTGCTTCTTGTGGACGTTGGCGATTTCGATAATGCGGTTGCGAACCTCGTTGCGGCGCTTGTTGTACGCGGAACTGCCGGCTTCAAGATCGCCCAGATCGATGTAATTATCCACCGCGTCGGGGTCGTGCTTGAGTTCCTCGGCGATTTTCACGGCCATCAACTGGACCAGAGCAGAGCGGCTAACTGCCTTCTGCATCCGCAACTTACCGCGTTCCATGCGGCGGGCGAGATTGACTTCGCCTTCGCGCGTCAGCAGCGGAACGGCACCCATTTCACGCAGGTAGACCCGGACTGGATCGTCCGTGTAGATAGACTCCTCGACCGGATGCGCGGGAGCTTCGTCGCCCTCGTGCACTTCCTCTGGGTGGAAAAAACTACCGTCCTCATCGAACGGCATCGCCAAAGGTTCATGGCCTTCGCCTAAAAACTGGTCCTCAAAATGATCCACGTAGTTCACCTGCCCCGGGCACGATGCCCAGCGCACACTCTCACTTAGTTTGACGCCGACTTGGCCCCAGAAGTATCAACATTCGGCGGAGAATTATCGGCACACTTCGTCCCGCCTTCCCGCAACTGGGCCACTGTCAGTATAACAGCGATGTCTAGTTCTGTTAAGACTGTATTTCAATAGATGGCGAAGAAATCGTTTGATTCCAGTGAAATGGCCGGGCAGTATTCAGAACGTCCATACCCCGTTGGCGAAGATGGGGCGATAGAAAGTGAGTAACCGACCCGCCGTGATGACCCCGATCCACATGCTGAGCGAGACCGCGCCCACCAATTTCGCTCCCAGTGGGATGGAAGCACCGGACCCCAGCGTCCGTACGCGCCGGAAGAAGGCACTATAAAATACGACAATGTTCAATCCGGCCACTATAAGAAAAACTACTTTCCAGCGGAAGGCCATGTTGTAGATGTATTGGTCGGGGGCTCCGGAGAGGAAACAGATCCCGGTCAGGACGTTGCCGATGAATCCGGCCACGCCGAACTTGATCAATCGGTGCAGTTGGGCGGGGGCGATCTGGCGGCCGACGCCGAGCAGACGCAGGTCGAACATGCCGACGGTCCCGATGAGCAGGGTCAGCCCGATGAAGTGGATGGATTCCGCAATCGGCCATGCCCAGCGGGTATCCACCATCAGTCTATGAGTGGGCAGGCCCTCGAAGAAGAGCCGCAACGCTTCTGTAAATTCGTTCATGACGTTAATCTCCGGACATCAGCGTAGTGTAGGTGTAGGCCAGCAGTCGCCCCGCGAAGATCGCGGCGAACCAGAAAAAGATGGACAGCTTGGCCACACGAGCGGTGGCGTTGGGCCAGGAATCGTGTCCGATGACGTTCTTCTGGGTCCAGCGGAGCGTGTACAGCGCGGCTCCGATCAAGGCCAGCTTCAAGTAGAAGAGCGGATTGGTCAATGCCTTGGTCGGATACCCGATCAGCAGCGAGACTCCGGAGAAGACGTTGATGACCAGCCCGAACCACAGGAACGGGAAATAGGATCGCATCGCGGTGAGTGGAATCCCAGGAGCCACGCCTAGAATCCGCAAGCTGATGGAGGTGTGGATACCGGCGAGGAATCCCATGCCGATGGCGTGCAGGATCAGCATGAACGGGAACGCAAGCACCGAGGGGGATTCGCGCACCCAGGTACTGTAGCTGGACTGTTCCAGCCAGATGAGAAAGGGCTCCATGGAGGGTCTATTTATATCACAACTACACCCAGGAACAAGGGGTAGACAGCATTGACGGTGCGTGAACGCGCATCTACAATCACCCCATGACACGAAAAGTCATTCTGGGATTCGGACTCAGCCTTGACGGGTATATTGCGCGACGGAACGGCGCTATCGATTTCTTGGCCATCGACGAAGAAGGCGAAGCGTTGATGGCGGATTTTTTCGCCAAGATTGATACCACAGTCATGGGCCGGAAGACCGCGGCAACCTGGGTGAAAATGCGTAAGAGTGGCGAGATTCCGGACACGCCGGGTATGGCCAACTATATCGTCTCCCGTCGCTGGAAGCCCGGAAAACGCGAGGGATTCGAGGTGGTGGGCGGATCTCTGACGGCCTTCGTCCGAAAGCTAAAACGCCGTAAGGGGAAAGATATCTATTTGGGCGGCGGAGGCGAATTGGCCCGCAGTTTCCTGCAAGAGGATTTGGTGGACGAACTCTACATCGGGGTTGGCCCGACGCTGTTGGGCGACGGCATCCCCGGCTTCCCGGGGAAGTTCCCGCAGCGCGACTTCAAGTTGACGGAGTGCAAGTCCTACGCGAATGGGTCGGTGGGACTGCGCTATGAACGGAGTCGCCGATAGTTGGTATTCTACGTGCTTCAATAGAAGCATGAAGATTCGCACATTACTTGCAACCACGGTTCTCACGGCAGGATTTTCAGCTATGTGGCTACCAGCCCAAGCTCCGGCTCCCGCAGCGGCTCAGGCCAAGGGGAAAATGGGCGGCGGCATGATGGGTGGAATGGCGGACCACATGGCGGAAATGATGGGTGGCCATCGCCAAGTGGCGGAGTTGGTTACGAAGCTATCGCAGTCCTTTGCCGCGATTCAGGCGGAGAAAGATCCGGCTGCGCTGACCAAGAAACTGGCGGAACACGGGGCGCTGCTCAAGGAACTGGAAACGAAGGTCCAGGCGCACTCGGCCATGATGGAGAAGATGGACAAGATGGAAAAGGGCGAAGCGGCGGCGGCACCTGCAACTCCGGCAGCGCCCGCGCACCAACACTAACTAGCCGCGGCGCTGGAAGAGGTCTTTGAGCTCGGTGAGGAACGCTTCCACGTCCTGGAAGTCGCGATAGACCGAGGCAAAGCGGACGTAGGCGATCTTGTCGAGTCCTTTGAGACGGTCCATGACCAGTTCGCCGATTTCGGTGGTGGAGATTTCGCGGTCGGCGTTCTCGGCTAGGCGAGACTCGACGGCATCGACCACTTCGGCAAGTTTGGCCACGCCGACGGGACGTTTTTGGCAGGCTCGGAGCAAGCCTTCGAGGACCTTTTGGCGCTCGAATTTTTCGCGGCGGCCGTCGCGCTTGACCACCATGAAGGGGATATCGTCACTGCGTTCGTAGGTGGTGAAACGGCGCTCGCATTTCAGGCACTCGCGGCGGCGGCGGATGACATCGCCTTCCTTACTTTCGCGGGAATCGATGACTTTGTCTTCCCGATGCTGACAAAACGGACAAGTCATATTCCCCCGCGCAAAACGGAGCCTTCGGCCCTTTGCTTCACTCTAAATTATTCTCCTCACCCACATGCCTAATGGTACGCCAGTGGATGCCTTCATGGAACGCCATGAACAGGCCCAGAGGGAGGGCGGTCAGGAAATTCGTGGCCCACAGAACCAGCGCGACGCCGCTGGCGGCTTCGACTCCGATGCCGTACATCTCGGTTAGGACCAATATGGTCGCGATCTGCATGCCGCCGCCGAAGCCGGGGATTTGAATCACTCCGGCGAAGGTGACGAAGCCCATGGTGGTTAGCACCTCGCTCGGCGTCAGATGAGCAGCCTCCGGAAAGGCGCGCAGCACGCTGACGAAAACGCCTGCGACCAGGGTCCATTCGACGACGGTGAGACCGATCAGCAGCCACAGCGACGCTGGATCGCGGGTGGACTCCATGCCTTCGTCGAAAGCGTGAATGAAACCGCGGACGCGCGCCAGTGGTGCCTCGGGAAGGAATGCCAGGGCCTGTTCCAGTCGCGAGCGGATCTGTCCACGGTAGCGGCGCAGAGCGATCAAAGCGGCCAAACAGCCCGCCCCGGTCAATCCGGCCACCCAACCGGCAGCCTGCAGCGCGGTGTGCAGTCTGGAATCCGGGGCCCAGCCGACGCCGCTGGCCTGGGTCAAGGCAAGGCCGAACAACGCCAGGATCAGCAGCAGGTCCAGAATTCGTTCCACGAACCACGCCGCCACCTGACTGGAAAATGCGAGGTTCTGCTTGCGGGCAATCAGATAGGGGCGCACAGGTTCCCCCGCGCGGCCGAACAAGACAACCGCTGTGAAGCCGATAAAGGTCGCCACCACCATCTGCCAGAGCGTGGCGTTGGGAGCCATGGGGCGAATCATCACCTTCCAGCGAATCGCCCGGACGACATAAGCCAGGAGGATGAGGGGAATCGACAAGCCCATCCAGCTCCAACGCAATCCCCTCAGGACGGCCGTGAAACGAGTCCAAGCAAATCCAGTCTCCCCCAGGCGCAGGTATAGAAATACGGCGGCACCAAGCACGAGGGCGACGGCGATGACGAGTCCTAGATGGTGTTTTTTCAATCGGTTACGATATCAACCCGACAAACGGGCCATACAGATAGAATAGATCGAACTTCCGATGCGGAACTTTCGTTCTCTCTATAAGAACGCGAACTACCGGGATTTGATCCGGGAAATAAGGGGGCATGCGAGGAAACGAAATGGCAATGATCGCCACAGTCCGACAGGGTACCATGCGGGAACAGGGTTCCGCCGGGTTTGTGAGTGCGGCAGCCGGGGTTCGTGGACTCTGGGGGCTGCTGGGGAGTCCTAAAGCCCAATCTTCCATGGACCTAGACCAGGAACTTGTCGAGCGCTGCCTAGCGGGCGAAGAAACCGCTTGGGAGGATTTGGTCAAGATCCACACGCGCCGGGTCTATTCGATCTGCTATCGCTTCACCGGGTCCGATCATGCGGCCCAGGATCTAACCCAGGACGTATTCCTCCGCTTGTTCAAATCTCTGAAGAGTTACCGGTTGGGCGAAGGGTCGTTCACGGTGTGGCTTTCGCGACTGACACGCAACTTGTTGATCGATCATTACAGGCGCACCAAGCTTGATCGGGTTACGGATTCGATTGAGGGTCAGCTGCCGATGCTGGAAGAAAAGACGGGCGGCTCGATGCGCGCCGACGGGATCCTGGCGGGGCGCGAGGCGAGCGAAGTTTTACAGGCCGGATTGCAGAAGCTGTCGCCGGAGTTGCGCGAAGCGGTCATTCTTCGGGATTTGGAAGAGATGGAGTACAAGGAAATCGCGCAAGTTTTGGACGTGCCCGAGGGGACGGTGAAGAGCCGTTTGAATCGGGGCCGGGCGGAATTGGCTCGGGTGTTGCGCAGGACGGGGGTGCAGGCATGAATACCCGGCGTTTGAATTGCGCGGATGTAGATGTGATGTTGGCCGACTACGTCGACCAGACGTTGCTGGATCGGGATATGGCGGACCTGAAGGCGCACTTGGCGATCTGCCCGGCATGTTCCGAGTTGGCGGCGGATGCTGCGGCAGGCGTGGCATTCATGGATCGCAGCGCGGTAGTGGACGCTCCACCGGCGCTGATTAATCGGATTCTGTTCGAGATCGGCAATGGCCCGAACCATACGATGGTCAAGCCGCCGATGTGGCAGCGATTGTTCGGCAAGGGACTGCAGCCGATATTGCAGCCGCGCTTTGCGATGGGCATGGCGATGACCATGTTGTCGTTCGGGATGTTTGTGCGAACGGATAGCGCGCACACTTGGGCCAGCCTGAATCCGGCGAACGTGTACGCATCGGCGGAAGATCACGCGGCTCGTTTGTGGGATCGCGGAGTGAAGCAATATCAGAGTTCGAAATTGGTGTTTGAGATTCAATCCCGATATGAGGAATGGGCGGCGGAAGAGAAGCAGACGGGAGAGCAGAAGTAATGAGCGACGCGACACCGGGCCAGGAAATCAAAATTGTCGGCTACTGCCGCACCTGCGGCACGGGACTGGACGAAGCCAATCTGCGTACTGCGAACGGAACAATCTATTGCGCGGAACATCTGCCTGCGGAAACCGCGCCTCCGCGGCCTGACCCATCCACGTATTCGCCGTACAACGCCCCGCCTCCACCGCCGACTGGCGATGGTTCTCCAGGCGCGGCCTTCATGTTGGGACTGATCCCCGGGGTGGGAGCCATTTATAACGGCCAATACGCCAAGGGCATCGTACACGTGGTGATCCTGGCTACGCTGATCATGGCTGCGGACAACAGCGACGGAGCTGGGCCGCTGTTCGGGCTCTTGATACCGGGCTTCTTTTTCTATATGGCGTTCGAGGCGTATCACACGGCTCGTCGCAAGCGCGAAGGCTTGCCGGTGGATGAATTTTCCAGCTTGGGCATGACGGATTCGCAGTCGCGTTTCCCTGTCGCGCCAGTGCTGCTGATTTTCTTTGGCGTCCTCTTTCTGTTGGACAACTTGGGTCTCTTTGAATTCCGCCGGATCCTGAAGTTTTGGCCGGTGGGCATGATCGGGCTGGGCGTGTACATGCTGTACGCTCGCATGGCCAAAGGGGACGACCGTGAACCCAAGTAACGCGTTCATCGACTCCATTCGCGGGCCGATCATGCTGGTGGCTCTGGGTCTGCTTATGGCCGCGGACCAAATGGATCGAATAGGCATTGACCGCACTTGGCCGGCGCTGTTGATTTTGTTTGGGCTATTGAAGCTCGCCTCGTATTTGGGTGGAGGGACAAAAGAATGAGACGCGGGTCTCTGGTTGGTCCTCTGCTGTTGATCGGGATTGGCGCGCTGTTCCTGGCACGCAACGTGTTCCCGGATCTGCCGCTGCTCGATTACTTGGCGCAGTTTTGGCCGTTCCTCTTGATCTTGTGGGGCGGGCTGCGACTGCTGGAAATCTCGATCTGGGCGATTCGCAAGAAGCCTCTGCCGGCCTACGGCATCGGAGGCGGCGAATGGGTGCTGGTGATTTTCCTGTGCATGTTCGGACTGAGCTTGCATGCGGTGCGCGGGTTCACTTCCTGGTTACCGCGCGCGGGATTTGAATGGGGCGGACTGGAAGTTTTCGGCGAGTCTTACGAATATCCGTTATCGGGAGAGGTGGCAACGACGGCCACTCCGCGGATTGTGATCGAAGGCTTCCGCGGGAACGCTCGCATCGTGGGCGGAGATGTTCACGTGGTGAAAGCTACGGGTCACCAGACGGTTCGCAGCATGGATCAGGCGACGGCGGACCGGACGGGCAAAGACGCCCGGATCGAGGTCACCAACCAGGGCAATCAAGTTGTCATCCGCGTGGTGCAGCCACAGTCGGATATCTTCACCAAGGACGGCAGTCCGTTCCGGCGCAGGATTTCGGCGGATCTCGATATCGCGGTGCCGCGCGGCGCGACGATCGTGACCACGGGTCGCGATGGAGATTTTGACGTGAGCGGGATCGCGGGTGGCGTGGAGGTCGACGGAAGCAACGCTAGTGTGCGACTGGAAAACATCGGCGGTGACGTGCGCTTGGATCTGCAGGGCAGCGACATTGTGCGGGCCGTGAATCTTAAAGGCGGGTTTGAACTGAAGGGTCGGGGCAACGACATCGACCTGGAGAAGATCGCCGGGCAAGTAACGGTGGATGGATCGTGGGGCGGTCTGATTCAGTTCCGCGAACTGGCCAAGCCGATCCGCTGGAAGGGGCCATCGACGGAGATGACTGCGGCGGCTTTACCCGGCGAATTACGGATGACGATCGGCGATATTAACGCGACCAAGGTCACGGGACCGTTCCGTATCGAATCGACGTATCCCAAGGACATCGCGATCACGGACGTGACGGGGTCAACGAACATCGACCTACAGCGCGGGGACATTCGATTGAGTGCAACCACGCTACCGCTGTCGGATATGACGGTTCGCCTGCAAGCGGGGAACGTGGAACTTTCGCTCCCTGAAAATGCCAAGTTCAATTTGAACGCGGTGACCGAACGAGGCGAGGCCTACAGTGATTACGGCGCGGGGGTGAAGCAGAACTCGGACGGACGGCGCGGCGCGACCATCACCAGCGCAGGCAGTGGGCCGAGCATTGAGATTCGTGTGAATCGCGGCGACATTGCTTTGCGGCGAACAGGGCAAGGCGCTCCGCTTGCTGCACCTCCCGCACCATTCGCACCGAAGGCGGCTCTTCCGGCAGGATCACCGCCGCGGCCGGTCGAGCAGTAAGGCGCGCACGTCCATAACGTTGGTACCGGTCGGGCCGGTTTTCACATGGCCATTGAGCGGCTCGAAAAAATGATACGAGTCGTTGTTGGCAAGATAGGCTCGGGCGTCCATGCCCAGCGCTGCCGCTCGTGCGACCGTATTGCCGTCTGCGGTGGCGCCAGCGGCGTCCGTGGGGCCGTCGAGGCCGTCGGTGCCTCCGCTAAAGATCATCGTGTCGGGAGCGCCTTGCAGCGCGATCGCGGCAGCCAACACGAATTCCTGATTGCGGCCACCCAGACCGGTTCCGCGGACGGTGCACGTTGTTTCGCCACCGGAGAGAATACAGACTGGGCGACGCGCAGGTCGGTCGTTGGCGATAATTTCTTTGGCGATGGCCGCGTGCATCGCCGCGACGTCGCGGGTCTCGCCGTCAATGAAGGTGGACAAGATGAGAGGCTTGTAGCCGAGTTCCTTGGCTTTCGCGGCAGCCGCGTCCATCGCTAATCGATTGCTGCCGACGATCACGTTCTGCACGCGACTCAAGCGCGTGTCGCCGGGCTTGGGAGTCTCGCGCAACACTCCGTGCGGTTCTTCCACCAGATACTTCTTCAGCACCGCGCGCGCGTCGGCCACGGTTGCGCGATCTCCCACGGTAGGCCCGGAACCGATCACATCCAGATCGTCGCCAATCACGTCGGACAGAATCAGCGCGATCACGCGAGCGGGATAGGCCAGCGCGGCCAGTTGCCCGCCTTTGATCATGCTGAGGTGTTTGCGGACGGCGTTGAGTTCGTGGATCGTCGCGCCTCCGTTGAGCAGAGCCTTGGTGATGGATTGTTTCTGTTCCAGGGTCAAACCCGGAGCTGGCGCGGGGAGCAACGCGGAGGCTCCACCAGAGATCAAGCAGATGACAAGATCGCGTTCGCCGGCCTGACGAGCGATCTCGGCAATCTGGTGCGCGCCGTCGACGCCACGCTGATCGGGCAGAGGGTGGCGCGCATTCTGCAAACGAATGCGCCGCACGCGCGATGTTACGCCGTCCGGAACCGTGACCAAGCCATCGGTGATGCGGCGGCCGAGCAAGCGCTCCACTGCCGACGCCATGGCCGCGCTGGCCTTGCCTGCCCCGATGACGAAAATCCGTTCCGTCTCCATCAGGCGATAGCGCTGACGGCCAACGATCAGCGTGCGGCCATCGGAGCGCAGATGCCGGAGGACTGCTTGCTGGGGTTCCGCTGCGTCCAGAGCCGCACGAAAGATCTGGAGAGCGTGTTTCTTCACTGCCTTAGATGAGTCCGAGCGCGAGGATCTGCTTCATGGCGTCGGCGCAATCGTCGTTGTGAACTTCAATGCGATAGTCGGCGCGCTCATAGAGAGGGCGACGAGCATCGTAGAGGGCTTTGAATTTTTCAGGATCGCGGGCCAGAGGACGATTCGTAAACCCGGCGACGCGGCGCTGCACCATCTCAAACGGGCAATCGAGCCAGATGGAAACGCCCTTATCGACGAGCAGCGCGGCATTGTTGTCTTGAAACGCTCCGCCACCCAGAGCAACGATGTGGGGCTGTCCGCATTCGATCTTGCGCACGACATTGCGCAGCGCGGCTGATTCGATCAGACGGAACGCAGCTTCGCCGCGGGATTCGAAGATCTCCGCAATGGTGGTGCTCTCGGCCTTTTCGATCTCTGCATCAAGGTCGACGAAGCGCCACCCCAATTCGTCGGCGAGTGCATGGCCTACTGTGGATTTTCCGCAACCCATGAATCCCACTAAATAAATGCCGGGGGTGCGCTTTAGTTTCAGAATCATGCCGTGAAGAAGCCATAATAGTAACATGCAGCCAGGGCTGTTGCCTCTGTTCCCACTTGAAGTTGTACTGATGCCGGGCGGGCACCTGCCCCTGCACATCTTTGAAGAACGCTACAAGGAAATGATCGGGGAGGCGCTCCGCGACAAGACCGAGTTCGGCGTGGTGCTGGTTAGCGGCAAGGGTCTGGAAGAGATCGGCTGCACGGCGACCATTGAAGGCGTGCTGCAGGAATACCCGGACGGACGGCTGGATATCGTCACCTTGGGGCGCCGGCGCTTCGAGATCTTACTGGTGAACGAGGAGCGCGAATTCCTGCGGGGGGCCGTCGAGTTCTTCGACGATGAGCCTGACAGTGCGCCCGCTCCCGAAGACGCTCGCCAGATTGCGATCGATGGGTACAATGCGCTGCAGGCCATGTGGAAGAATCAGCCACTGGAAGAGGCAGGTCTCTTGGATCCGCGTGTGAGCTTCCGCCTGGTGCGTGCGATCAAGGACCTGGCGTTTCGTCAGGCGATCCTGACCAGCCGCAGCGAGGAGGAGCGCATTCTCAAACTGGCGGCGCACTTGCCTGAACTGGCGACGCGGGTGCAGCGCGAACAGGCGATCAAGGAAGTGGCTCCCCGCAACGGCCACCATCACAATGGAAATGGCACAGGCCTAAAATGAGTACGCTCATCTTCGACGCCGACGATACTCTCTGGGAAAACAACATCTACTTCGAGCAGGCCTTCGACCGGTTCGTTGATTTCCTGGACCATTCCCACCTGACCCACGCGCAGATTCGCGAGGCGTTGAATGAAATCGAACTGGTGAACGCCAAGATCCACGGCTATGGGTCAATCAACTTCGGGCGCAACCTGCAGCAGGCGTATCATCACCTGGCGCAGCGCGCGATTGCTCCGGACGATTTGAATCGCATCATGACGTTTGCCGAGGCGATCTTGGAACAGCCGCTGGAGTTGATTGAGGGCGTGGAGGCGACGCTGGCAGCCCTGAGCGCTCGCCACGATCTGGCGTTGTTCACCAAAGGGCATCCGGACGAACAGCGGATGAAGGTGGACCGATCCGGGTTGGGCGGCTACTTCGGACACACCGGCATCGTCAAAGAGAAAGACGCGGCAGCCTACGAAAAACTGGCGGCCGAGCAAGGCTTCGACAAAGCGACGTCGTGGATGATCGGCAATTCTCCGAAGTCGGACATCAATCCGGCGCTGGAGGTTGGGCTGGGAGCGGTCCTAGTGCCCCACGAACGGACCTGGGTGCTGGAACGCTGCGAAATCAAAGAGCACCCGTCCGCACGCTTCGTGGTTGTTGAACGCTTCAGCGATCTGCAGCGGACTTTCTAATGCTGCGCAGCGTTGGCTAACGCTGCTCGGCGTTCGTCGACGTCGCTGGGCCCATGCCGACAATCTGGATGATCACTTCTTCGTCCTTCGCGCCATCGTAGTGGATCTGTTTGGCGAAGTGCGTCACGAACGATCCCGCGGGCACGGGCTTGGTGCTGGCCGGATCGTACTTCGGCCCAGTTCCGAGCCACCAAGTTCCGCTGATCACTGTGATGTAACGGTCTGTGGGATGGAAGTGCGGGTGGCTCATCTTGCCCTTTTCCCATTTACCGAGAATCACGTAGAGACCGGGCTTGGACGGATCGCCCAAGAGGATCGCCTGCTTGATACCGCTTTCCGTGTCGGTCCACTTGAGTTGAGCGGGCAGCTTGTAGGAAAGAACTTTGGGATCGGGCTCCGCGGCATTCATCAGGCCCAAGCTCAAGAAAATAGCGACAGCGAGAACGAACCGGCGAGCGTTTTTCATGCGACTATTCTCCTCTATTGATCATGAAGGTGGCCATGGCTTCGAAAAACTGCAGCAGCACGGCGGCGGCATCCGGAGGTAACTGCGCCTCATGCGCCGCGTTGGTCATGAGATTGACCCAGCGGTCGCGGGCGGCCTGGTTGACTGCGAACGGCATGTGACGCATACGCAAGCGCGGGTGGCCGCGCTGTTCGATGTAGCGCGGAGGCCCACCAAAGCGACCGACCAGGAAATCGCGCAGCCGTTGCTCGGAGCCTTCCATGTCGTCGGCGGGATACATGGGCCCCAGTATGTCGTCATGCACCACCTTGCGGTAAAACGCGGCGGTCAGTCTTGCAAATCCCTCTTCTCCAATCGCGTCGTATACTGCGGCTTCGTCCATGTTGTTTATCGTGTACGATAACGGGTGAATCTGGCAAGCGGGCACGAATGAAATTACTGGCGCTAGTGCTGTTGGTGTGGGGTGGACTTTCTTCATTCGCATTCGCGCAGAAGATGGTGAGCGCTCGCGCGGGCATGGTGTATTACGCCGAAGGCGCACTGACGGTGGATGGCAAAAACGTGCGCGCCACTGGCCGGGACCGTCGACCGCAGCTCGAAGACGGCCAGACGATTTCGTCCACGCGTGGACATGCCGAGGTCCTGATTGGCCCGAACGCGGTGTTGTGGACAGGTACGCGGGCGCAGATTCGCTTTGACGATACGCGCGTTGAGGATACCAACGTCTCAGTTCTTGCGGGCTCGGCCATGATCGAAGTGATGCGCTCGCTGGAAGGCAGCCGTCTGCAGGTCCACATCGGTGCGCTCACAGCGGACCTGACGCGAGAAGGACTGTACCGTTTTGAAGCCACACCGGCCACGGTTCGGGTTTATTCAGGCGAGGCCCTGCTGTCCAGTGGCGGGCGCGTGAACAAGGGCCAGGAAGTGGTGGATGGGAAGGTTCAGAGCCTCGACCGGAAGAACGTCGATGAGTTTCACTACTGGTCGGCCTATCGTTCTTTCCTGTTGGAAGGGGAATCCGGAATGTACCGCAGGTGGAGCGGCGGTCGTCTCTTTGATCGGGAGCATTCCGGATTTGGCGTAACATTCCCCGAGGCCCCGGGCGCGGCTCGTGTGAAGTATTTGGCGGGCGGCGAGGCCGGATTGTTGTATTCCTTGGAAGGCAACGCGGTGATCGGCGGACAGACTCGAGCGACATCCTCGCGCCTGCCGCTGCTTCTGGGCCGCGATAATTTCATACGGACCGAGGGCGGCAAGGCGGAGATCTTTTTGGGTGTTGGCGTCGTGGCGCGCCTCGGCGAGAATTCGCAGTTGAGTATTGCCGAGACGCTGGCAAGCAATCCTTTGGTCAGGCTGGAAGAGGGCGCGGTATCGATTGAAGTTGCCGACTCTGCCGATGGCTCGCGACCGCGCATCCGCGTGGTTGACTCCGTGTCGGAGTTGCTGAAGCCAGGGCTGTATCAATTCGACGCGAAGGCCGGATCGTTGAGGATTTACGGCGGTGAGTCGGCGACAACGTTCGGGTCGGGCACAGTTCGCGGCAAAGAGGCGCAGATTGTGAATTTGCGGGAACCAATCCCGGCTGCGAAGTTTGATCTGTCGGCGAAAGACGCACTGTTTAAGTGGGCCGCAGATCGTTCGTTTGAACTCTACATGTCACCTGGATCGTTCATGACGCAGTGGGAGACGGCCATACGGCCCAATCATTACAAGCACAAGCAATTCGGGGAACGGCGGGACTCGCGGTCGCGGCCTCGCTTGCGACCCAGGCGGCCTTAGACGACTACGCTTCGCGCCACATCATTTCGGCATCGGAGCGGCGGACGTAGTTGGCATCGAGCTCCGCGGGATCTTGGGCGAGTCCCGCTTGCAGGCGTTCCCATGCGATGGCGGCGATAGCGCGGGCCAGCGGCTGCTGCTGCGTGACCGGCGTCGCGCCGGGCGGCAAGCCCGCGACCCAGTCTTCATACTTCGTGACGACTTCGTCCTGCACGGAACGCAAGCGCGCGTCGTAGACTCCGCCGTAGACGTCACCTCGGCGGGCGTCTAAGAAGGGGGCCCGCAGATCGCCTTCGCTGAACCAGGCTACGGCTTGCAGGTTGGACACGCCAACTACGGCGCGACCGGTTGCGTCCGCCAGACCCTTGACCGCGGTCAGACCGGCGCGGACTCCCGTGAAGGTTCCAGGTCCAGATGCCGAAGCGAAGCACTCGATATCGCGCAAGGTGAGTGAGTGCCGGGAAAGCAGGTGGTCGATCTCAATGAAGAGGATATCGCCGTAACCCTCCGGAGCCTTCAACACAACTTCTTCTAGGAGCCGGTCTCCATCCGCAAGCGCGATGCTACCTGGATCGGTGGTGGTGTCTAGTGCAAGGATGAAGGGCATTAGGGGACAAGTTTGAAGGCGCGGTCGATGACGTAGGCTTTGCCGTTCGCGTTCAGCAGGGAGACGCGCAGGCTCATCACGGCAGGCAATCGTTCGGCGAAGGACGCGGGCAGACGCAACGTGCCCTCTTTGCCGATGCCGACAACGCGGCCTCCATCGGCACCCGTGGTGAGCTCCGCTGTCCACACCACTAAGAGGTCGCGCGTGGCGCGCGTCGGACGAAGGATCTTCAACGAATAGAAAGACGGTGCGCGCATCGGGATATCTCCCGAAGGAGCGTCCATTTCGTAGGGGAGCGCATTGGGGTTCGTCTCGGGCTGCTGCATCACCACGCGGCGCGATTCAAACTTATACTTGTTCAGTCCCGCCTTGTGACCTTCGCGAGAAACGTGCAGGACCCAGTCATGCGTTTTGTCGGGCGGCTCCCCCGCGAAGCTCTTACCTTTGTAGTCCTTCGCGACGATGCGCTCACCGGTTGCGGGATTCAGCCACACTACGTCGTAGCCGTGATTTTCGACCGTCAATTCCACTGGACCTGGCTTCTCCACGTAGACGATGTATTCGACGGCTTCCTCTTCGTCACCGAAGAGCCCAATGCCGTCGCGAAGCGCCAGAGCGCGGCCACCACTGACGTCGAAGTAGGGCTCCAACTCCCAGTGACGGGTGCGAGACATGAAATCGAACCACACCGTGAACTCGCGGCCGGAACCCGAGGCGGGATAGTGGCCGTTCATCGTCGCGTTCCACAGATCCGCACGAGAGCGGATGCCGGCGTTGATGGCGGGAATGGTGGTTAACTGGTGCTCTACCGCGCCGACGTTGGGATCGGGCGTGCCGTAGCTCAAAAGGTTCATCCACTTGTCGCTGATGAGCGGAGACGACGTTACCTCCGCCATGGAAGTGCGGGGGTGTTTGTAGGGATCGAGCTGCGTGAGCAGCGCGGCTGCGTCTCCGAGCACTGTGCGGGCATTGCGCAATTTTTCGAACGCCGGTACGCCGGCCCACGTAAGATTGAATGCCGAAAAGCGGGCCGCGATTTCGGTAATGTAGCGCTCCCGTTCACGCCGGTCATCGGGAATGGAAGCCAGCAGCAGATCGGTGACCAGGCCGCGATTGTGGATTGCGCCGATACGTGTTGCGGCTTCCCGAAGATCCGTGGAAGCCTCGATGGTCACGCGCAGGTGAGTGAACTTCTCGGCGGCGCGGGCGGCCACAAGAGATTCGAATTCGGCTCGCGACATCGCGACGAAATTGTCGATCGCCGATGCCATCCATAAATGCGGCTGCAAGTTCGCGGTCTGGAAGTGATGCACGTTCGCCGCACGCACGAAGCCCGGAGCATCGGAGGCGGTCCCGTTCGCCTTGCCCAACTGCGCGTCCAAGCGGCGCAGGGTGCTGGTCAGGCGATAATCCCATTCGCCCACTTCATCGGGCGTGAAGCGCAACACCAAGGTATTGCCTTCGCGGAAAGAGCGAATCGTCTTCGTGTCTTTATGCGGAGATCGGAAATCGCCACGCAGTTCGGCCTTGGCTGGATCTTCACCGGATTGCAGTTCAAACACGAGATCGCAGGGGCTCCACATGGGCGCGGAGCAGGTGGGCAACTGCGCCATCACCGGCAATGCCGCCACCAGAAGAAAAAAGACCCGCATGCTGTTCTCAGCATAACGCGATACAATCTGCTTCATGAAAACTGCTGCTCTTTCTGCCGTAGCCTTCGGGTTGGGCGCGTTCGTGCTGGCGACCGGAGCGTTTGCCCAACAGACGGTCCCGCAAATCCCTTTCGATTCCAACGTAGACTTCTTCAAGCTGCCGGATGACATCCACTTCGGTGAGGCGGCCGGCGTGGCGGTCAACTCGAAGGGCCACGTATACGTGTTTTCGCGTGGCTCCACGAACGGACCGGCGTTCGGTGCCGCGGCCGCACAAGTCCTGGAGTTCGATGCCAATGGCAAGTATCTGCGCGAGATTGGCAAGGGTCTCTACGCATGGGCCTACGCACACACGGTCCGCGTAGATAAGAACGATAACTTGTGGGCCATCGACAAGGGCTCCGACATGGTGGTCCGCTTCAATCCGCAAGGCCGCGTGAACATGGTCTTCGGGCGCAAGAAGGAAGCCTCAGACGACGCCGAGCCGTGGACGCGCGTCACGCCTCCGCGTCCGCCGGTGGATGGCCAGTTCCGCCAACCGACGGATGTGACGTGGGACGCCGCCGGCAACATCTACATCAGCGACGGCTACATCAACGCGCGGGTGGCCAAGTATGACGCCAACGGCGATTGGGTGAAATCGTTCGGTGAGCCGGGGACGGGTCCGGGGCAGTTGAACACGCCGCACAGCATTGCCTCCGATGCGCAGGGCAACATTTACGTGGCAGATCGCGGCAACCGGCGCATTCAAGTGTTCAGTGGCGACGGAGCGCTGCTGCGGCAGATCACGATCGATGTCCCGGTGCCGGCGGATGCCAAGCCGTGGATGGGCGCACAGCCTAACGCATCGGCTGCGACGGCGCAGAGCGGCTCTCCGTGGGCCATCTGCATCACTCCCGCGACGAACGGCGCGACGCAGTACCTCTATTCGTCGGATGCGTTTCCGGGCCGCATTTACAAGCTGACGCTGGACGGCAAGGTGGTGGGGATGCTAGGGAAGTCGGGACGGCAACCGAAACAGTTCGGCTGGATTCACGAAATGGCGTGCCCGTCGGAGAACGAGCTGTACGTAGCGGAGATCCTGAACTGGCGCGTGCAGAAACTAACGTTGCGCCCGGCCAAATAACAGCAATGGGGCGGAAGACGTCGAAGACGCCTTCCGCCCCAGCTTTAAACCAGCGATTTAAACTTACGACTCGAGCACTGTAAACTGGCTCACGATTTGTCCGGGCACCTTCAGCTCCGGCATCGGTTTCGCGGTGAAGAACATCCGCAGCGGCTTGACCAGCATACGCGCCCATTTGGTGGCGTTCTGGCGGCGCGCGCTATCGGTGGAGATGCCGGTGTTGGCATACATCTGGCGATAGAGCCTGGAGATGAACACGAACGCCAAGCGGGATTTGAGCGACTTCACGCAGTTGGAACGCTTCCAAATATTCTCGAAACTATAGAAGCGATCCCACACACCTTGGGTGCGCTCGCGGATTTCGTCGGAACTCATCAGCGGATGCGGGGTGAACATCTTGGGCCGCTTCGCCGCCGGGATCAGCCAATAGCGGGTCACCGGGATTCCATCTACCTTCTGCGCCGAATCGCCGAGCTTCTTTTCCCAGCGCTCAAAATCCACGGTGCCAGGGAACGGGGTCATCATTACGAACTGCGCGAAGGTGATGTTCGCCTTCTCAGCCAAAGCGGCCGTTGCCTCGAAGGTGTCCGGTTTATCGGTGGGCAGACCAAAGATGAAGGAGCCCAACACGTGGACGCCGTTTTCCTTGAAGTTCTGTAGACGTGTCGCCAAGCTATCGCCGGCCAGATTGAAATCCTTGTAAACCGCCTTCAAGCCTTCCGCTGTGACGGCTTCCACGCCGACCAGTGCACCCTTGATATTGGCCTTCTTCATCGCGGCCAGGAATTGCGGGTCCTCGGCGGCTTCCATGGTGATCTGCGTGAAGAACACCATGTCGGACGGCAACAACGCAAGCTTCGCCATCAGGCGGAAGCGTTCGGCGCGCAGCTCTTCCAGCTTGGCTTTGCGCTCCATGTTGTTTTGCCGTTCGGCTAACTTGATATCGGTGAGCGTGACCGGGTAGAAATTATCGTCCGCCAACGCGATGAAGCGGTAGCCCATGCGGCGCAACTGGACGATCTCTTCAATCACCGGGTCGGCCTCGCGCATACGGGGTTCCTGCCCATCGCTTCGCCAAACGGAGCAGAAAGAGCAGTGCTTGGGACAGCCGCGCAGCGTCTGCACGGAGGCCCACATGTAGCGGCCGGGCTGCAACAGATCCCAACGCGCTTTGACGAATTGCGTCGCGGCGATCCGGCCACCCTTGTAAATTTTCTCTGGCGCACCCTTGACGCAATCCTCGATCACATCGCCCCAGGCACCATCGCCATCGCCGTCGACCGTCGCATGCGCGCCGCCACGTTCAAAAGATTCTTCCGGATAAAGCGAAGCGTGGACGCCGCCGTAGACCACCCAAGCTCCACGTTCGCGCGCCTGCAAACCAAGCTCGTAGCCGCGCAGGGCGTTCCCGGTGTGAATCCCAATACCGACGACATCCCCTTTTTGAATCACGCTGGGATCGAAGCGTTCCAGGGTTTCGTCTTGAATGATCGGCTCGCCAAACTTCTTCGGCGTTGCCGCAGCCAGGACAAACAGCCAGCGCGGCGTAATCACGCCAATGCCAAAGGCTACATCGCTGGGGTTGACCAAATAAACACGCATACCGTGATGGTAACATTCTCCCAGCATCAAAATGCTTGCCGTAAACTGGATGGGAGGCCTATGCCAACGCGCACTCCGGTAATTTTCTTCGGCCACGGCTCGCCGATGATGACACTCACGCAGAACAAGTACACCAATGCGTGGGCCAAAATCGGCAAGACGGTCGCGCGACCCAAAGAAATCCTGTGTATTTCAGCGCACTGGTACGTTTCCGGACCGGCCGTGATTGTTAGCACCGCGCCGCCAACGATCCATGACTTCGGCGGCTTCCCGCAAGCGCTTTTTGATGTTGAATACCCCGCGCATGGCAGTCCAACGCTCGCGCGGCAGGTGCAGAAACTGCTTTCGCCGATCAAGGTGGACCTGTCCGAAAAGTGGGGCTACGATCATGGCACATGGACGGTGCTGCGTCACGTTTATCCGCACGCGGATGTTCCGATCGTGCAGTTGAGCATCGACGGAACCAAGCCAGCCGAGTATCACTACGAAGTGGGCAAGCGCTTGGCCACGTTGCGCGATCAAGGCGTCATGATCGTGGGCAGCGGCAATCTGGTGCACAATCTGCGGCTCTACAGGCGCAACGATGGACCGGCCAATCCGATGGACTGGGCGGTGAAGTTCGACGCGCGGGCGCGCGACCTGATGCTGGGGAAAGACTACGAAACGCTGCTCCGTTATGAGCGACTGGGGCAGGAAGCGGCGCTATCGATACCGACGCCGGATCACTATTTGCCGTTGCTCTACGTTCTGGGCGCGGCCGACAAGAAGGAAGCAATTCATTTCCCCGTCGACGGAATCGACGGCGGGTCCATGTCCATGCGGGCAGTACAGATAGGGTAACGAATGAAACTCATTGGGCTTTTCTTGATTTCCGGCGCGGCGGTTTTCGCGCAGACGCCGTGCGCGCAGGGGACGTTCGCGGGCACGTGGAACGGTTGGGGCTCGAATACCAGCAACACGCGCTATCAGGCGGCCACTTCGATCACTCCTGCGAACGTTGCTCGGCTGGACGTGAAATGGTCGTTTGGGATTCCCGACTCGAAGAGTGTTTTCGGACAGCCGTCTATCGTCAACGGACGCGTGTTCATCGGCGCGGATACCGGGCAGGTCTACGCGCTCGATGCAGCGACGGGCTGCGTGCACTGGTCGTATAAGGCCGATGCGGGCGTGCGCACGGCTGTGACGATCGCGAAGGTGAGCGACACGCGGACCGCGGCATTCTTCGGCGACGTGCGCGGTAAGGTTTACTCGGTGGACGCGGGGTCCGGACAAGAGTTGTGGAAGACACAGGTGGAATCGCATTCGTCCGCGAAGCTCACGGGAGCGCCGGTGTTCTTCGAGAATCGCTTGTATATCCCGGTGGCGTCGGGCGAAGAAGGAGGATCGGGTAACGCCACCTACGCGTGCTGCACGTTCCGAGGCAGCGTCGTCGCGCTTGCGGCAGCCAGCGGTCGGGAACTGTGGAAGACCTACGTGATCCCCGACGAACCGAAGCAGCGCGGCACCAAGGCGAACGGCGTGGCCATCATGGGTCCGTCAGGCGCGGGCATTTGGAGCGCACCCACCATCGACGCCAAGCGGCGCTCGATCTACGTGGCGACTGGTGACGCCTACAGCGCACCTGCAGCGGCCGCAACGGACGCGATCGTCGCGATGGACCTCGACACCGGCGCGGTTAAGTGGATCGCGCAGGACACTGCCAACGACATCTGGAGCACCGTCTGCATGCGGCCGGGCAAGCCGGACGATTGCGGCCCCGATCACGACTTCGGGTCCCCCGCGATGCTGGTGACCGTGGATGGCCGCGACCTGCTCGTCGCCGGGCAGAAGAGCGGCAACGTGTGGGCGCACGATCCGGATACGGGGAAGGTGGTGTGGCGCAGTCCTCTGGTCGCGAACACGACCGAGTTCGGCGGCAAGATCGTCTGGGGCGGCTCATCGGACACGCAGCGCGCGTACTTCGGCCTGGGCTCCGGCGGCATCGGAGCAGTGCAATTGCGCGATGGTGAGAAGCAGTGGTTCACCAACCCGCCGCTGGCTAAGGGTATGGAGACGCACCCGGGCCATGAAGGTCCGGTCACCGCGATTCCTGGGTTGGTTTTTTCGGGCGCGTTCGACGGCGTGCTGCGCGCGCTTTCGGCGACCGACGGCAAGGTCGTGTGGGAATACAACACGGCGAAAGAGTTCACTACAGCTAATGGCGCCGCAGCTAAGGGCGGATCGCTGGGGGCGCCGGGACCGGTGGTCGCGGGGGACATGCTGTTCGTGGCGTCGGGCTACGTCGGCGTCAAGGCCGGCGCGGGCGGGAATGTGCTACTGGCTTTCGGGCTGAAGTAGCCGATTTTTGCAGCCGGGAGATAAAGGTTCATGTTGCGGGATTCCTTGGGATCGAAGCTCAAACAGTCACCCGTTCACGCGAAACTCCTCCATGAATGTAGGGACGGCCACACTGCTGGCATCAAGCCTGGCGTTCTTGAGACCCATCTCGGCGACTACGGCATGCGCGACTATCTGAGGCAGCGCTACGACGTTTTGGATTTGTCGGTCGAGGGTCTTTGTCCTGCGTGCTCACTCATTCCACGATCCGATTAACGTCATGACCAGAAAGCATCCGTCTTAGAACCAATCGCTGCGATACGCGACCCACCAGCTCGCAAAAGTAATGGGAATGGTGGCCGCCAGCGCCCACCACATTGGCAGCACGAAATCGGCCAGTAGTCCCAACAGCGTAAACGTGAGCCAGAAGATTTTTCGTTCCACTATCTTCAGTCTACGGGTATGGGCTAGCGCTGCAACGCCACGAACTTCCGCAGCAACTCGTAGAGGACAACCCCACCGGCCGTCGCCACATTCAACGAATGCTTCTGCCCGAGCATCGGGATGCGCACATGCGTGTCCGCGAGTTCCATCACCGGCTCGGTCAAGCCATCGACTTCGTGGCCGAACATCAGGCAGACAGGGAACCTAGGCGTCCAGTCGAACAAATCCACTGACCGGTCACTCGTCTCAATCGCCGCGATCTCGTAACCACGGGCGCGTAGTTCTTTCACGCGCGCGACGGTGTCCATGGTGTGATCCCAGCGGACGGTTTCCTCTGCACCTAGCGCCGTCTTCGAGATTTCCTTCTTAGGCGGGTAGCTGGTGTAGCCGCACAGATGCAGTGCCTCAACACCAGCGGCGTCTGCAGTTCGAAAGAAGGACCCGACGTTGTACATACTGCGGACGTTCTCCAGCAGCACAGATACCGGCAGCGGACGGACAGCATCATATGCAGCCGCGTGGGCTGTCGCTCTATACGGAACTCGTTCGCTCATCTTCCCTTGTAGTTTAGGGGAGAGCGAACACGTAGAGGGCGTTGGCCCCCGCAGGCACCTTCAACTCCGGCACCTCGGCCGACAGTTCCGGCAGCTTGAGATTGTCGCCCGTCATCACCGCGATGTACTGCTTGCCGCCCACCGCGTAGGTGATGGTGCTCACGGAAATATTACCGCCCAGGATCGACTCCCACAGCATCTTGCCGTTGTTGGCGTCGAAGGCGCGGAAGCGGCGGCTCATGTCGCCGTGGAAAATCAAGCCGCCGGCCGTAGCCAGCACGGCTCCGTTGCCCGGCGCGCGGCCGACGTCGAAGCGGAGAATCTCGCCGGTGGAAAGATTGATCTTGGCCATCCCGGTAAGTTCGTTGGGCTTGCCGCCCGGGCGCTGCACTACTTTCCAGCTCTCGCGGGCGGTTGCAGTCGCGGACGTCAGTTCGCGGCAGTTATCGATGTAAGACGTATAGAGCGAGTTCGTCACGGGCGAATACGCGGCGGGCCAGTAGCTCTTGGCGTTCCAGTAGCAAATCGTCTTCGTCTGTCCGGGGCCCGTCACCACGTTGTCCCAGTTGATGGTCGCCTTGCCCGTGTTCACGTCAATGTTGGAGATGGCGAAGGTCGGCGTATCGAACGGGAACGGGGTGGCCCAGAGGAACTCGCCAGTGTTGCGGTCCAACACGGAAATGCCGCCGCCCTCGGCCACGGTCACGGTGACGTCGCGTTCCTCGCCACGCTTCACCTTGGAGCTGATCCACTTCACGGACTTCGGATCGGGATTGAATTTGATGTGCGCCAGGGTGCGCTCATTGGTGTGATCGAGGTCAGAGTCGTCGCCCGGCAGATGCTGGTAATACCACTTCAGCTTGCCTGTCTTGGGATCGATGGCCACGGTCGAGTTACTGTAGAGATCCGCAGGTGCCGTACGGGACACTCCGTCGGCGGTGCCGTGGCGGTCCGAGCGGCGGTCCGGCATGGGATTCGCGATGCCCCAGATCAACGTCTTACTCGCGACATCGTACGCGCCGGGGAGGCCCCAGGTGGACGCCAACCGCTTTTCGACGGGAGCACCGGCCCACGATTGGTCGCCGGGCTCGCCGGGTGCCGGGGTCGTGTAGAACTTCCAGATTTCCTTGCCGGTCAGGGCGTCATGGGCGGAGATAAAGCAGCTGGAACGGTTGCCGGCGCAGGCGCCACCGGAAATCACCATTCCATCCGCAATGATCGCGCCCGACGTATTGCCGCGCGATTCTACTTTCGATTCCCAGCGCTGTTCTCCGGTGCGCGCGTCCAGGCCCACGACGAAGCTATCCGGCGCGGTGTAGGCGATGATGTCGCCGAAGATCGCCAGTGTTTTGGCGCGGCCCTGCGCGGCCTGGTTCGCGGGAACCTTGCGCTTGTATTCCCAGAGGATGTCGCCGGTAGTGGCGTTCAGCGCCTGCACGATGGCTCCTGGAGCGATCACGTACATAACGCCGTCATGCACCAACGGGATGGTCTCAGTCTGCCCTGCTCCGATGCCTCGCGACCAGGCCATGCGGAGTTGTCCGACGTTCGAGGTCGTAATCTGATTCAGCGGGCTGTAGCGCTGGTTGTCGTAGGTGCGGCTGAACATCAGCCAGTCATTCGGACTCGGGTTTTCCAGCATCTGCTGGGTGACAGGCTTGAAATTCTGCACCTGTGCAACACCAATCGCGGCGAAAAAGACAAACAGACCAGTTCGGGTCATGCGCGGACCTCCAACATTAGAGAGTGCCTTAAGTCGCGCCCTGGCGCAAGGCCCAATCATATTTGAGCCTTTTCACCCAGCCTCCGGCGTAACCACAGGCAGGGAGGACAGCTAAAGTGGCATTCTACTTGCTACATTTAAATTGTTATGACTTGGCGAACAAAATGGTTGGCAGGGTTGGGTGGAACAGTATTGCTAGCAGCCGCGACCGCGGCATGGGGGCAACACGACGTAACCAACGCCGAAAACTCCATCATCCCTTCCGACCATCCCGCCATCAACTACCTGGAGGCTCCCACGACTGATCCAGGGGAACTCCTGAATCGCAAGCTGGCTAAGGGCGAAGTGAAGCTCAAGTGGGACGAGGAGAAGGGTTACTTGCCCGCACTTCTGGCTGCGCTCGACGTAAACCAGGATTCGCAGGTGTTGGTGTTTTCCAAGACCAGCTTCCAGGCCGTGCGGATTTCCCCGCGGGCCCCGCGAGCGATCTACTTTAACGACAACACCACCGTCGGCCATGTTCAGGGTAGCGATGTGCTGGAGTTGGCCACGCTGGACCCCAAGGAAGGCTTCGTCTTCTACACCTTTGAGGACAAGAAGACCGACCAGCCGGTGTTCGATCGTCGCGATGTCTGCCTGTCCTGCCATCACGGACCGGCCACGGCGGGCGTCCCCGGCATCATGGTCGCCTCGGTGTACCCCGATTCGTCGGGTATGCCCTTTGCGCGGCTCGGAATGCCTGCGACGGACCATCGCACTCGCTTTCAAGATCGCTGGGGCGGTTGGTACGTAACCGGAACACACGGCGGCCAGCAGCACCGCGGCAATGCAGTCGCACGGGATCGCTACGCTCCCGACATTCTGGACCTGCACGATACGCAGAACATCACCGACCTGTCCAAGAAGTTCGACACTTCGCAATACCTGCAGCCGACCAGCGACATCGTGGCGTTGTTGACGCTGGAACATCAGACGCGCATGACCAACCTGCTTACGCGCATCGGCTGGCGCTCGCGGATTGGCGAAGACGTCACGGCGGATATCGACGCCACAGCCACCTACATGTTGTTCGGCGACGAAGCGCCGCTGCTGGATACGGTGAAGGGCGCGTCCACTTTCCAAGAGACGTTCCCGAAGCGCGGTCCGCGCGATCCGCAAGGACGCAGCCTGCGCGACTTTGACCTGAAGACGAGGATCTTCCGTTACCCGTTGAGCTACATGATCTACAGCGACGTCTTCGAGAACTTGCCCGCCAGCGTTCGCGATCGCTTGTATGCGCGATTACTGGAGACACTCACCGCCAAGGACCTGGGTCCGAAGTTCGCAAGACTGACTCCGGATGTTCGGCGAGCGATCCTGCAAATTGTCGCGGCGACAAAGCCGGGAGTTCCGCAAGCTTGGAAGACTGCGGCAGCGTCCTTCTAGCTACTTCTTGATGTAAACGTGCAGGGCGGTTGGCTCGATCACCGCGTGGTCAATATTGTGGCCCATCTCGAACGGCTGGTCGATCTGGGTCTCTTCATAGACGCGAGAGAGTACTAGCTTCGCAGCCAGGTTCAACAAGATCCCGCTCAGCGGCACGCCGGAAATCTCGACCGACTTCAGGTGCACGGTAACTTTCCCTGCGGACGTATCCGGCTGTACCGCGAGTTTTACTTTGCGCTCACCTTCCAGCATGCGCGCGAACAAACCGCCTTCGGCGCCCGCGAGCTTCTGGAAATCAGCCAACGCGTCAAACGAGGCCGTACCCTCGCCCAAGTCGAGCTTCGGCTCGCGCAGCCCGACCCCGGGCTCTTCGGCCAATTCGGCGCGGATCCAAGCATTCAGTTCCACCGACGTAATCACGATCACCGAGCCCGGCGCCGCTTTGTCGTCCTCAATCAGCGCCAGCTTCGCCCGAGCGCTCTCCGCTGCAGCATCCGCCGCAGTCAACAGGGGAGCCAGCAGAATAAGCAAGAACAGCCAGCGCTGCATGGATCTACCCCTTCGCAATTCGCGCCAGTTCCTCGGCACCGGCCTTAGCGACTTGACCGTCTTGAGGCGAGGTCACACCGCTGACGCCGATGGCTCCGATGACTTGGCCGTCGGCTTCCAGCAACACGCCACCTTCGACAGGCACCACACCTACTAGCTTCATCATGACGGTACGTCCACCGGCGACGATATCTTCCAGAGCCTTGGTGTTCCGCTTGAACATCATTGCGCCCTTAGCTTTTTGGATGGAGACATCCACACTCGCGAGTTGCGTATTATCCATGCGCTGCAGGAACAGCAGGTGTCCGCCATCGTCCACGATGGCCATCACGACATTCCAGTTGTTCTTCACAGCTTCCTGCTCCGCAGCGGCCGCGATTTGTTTCGCGGCGGCGAGAGTCAGGGTCTTCTTTGTACCTAGCATCCCTTTAGGATGACAGTTTATTGAACCGGTTTGGGAGAGGAATCCGCCGCCGCGTTGACTTGACCCGTCTTGCCGCCGAGTTTCGCAAGCAAGGCGACCGTGGCTTCCTGCGGAGCACGTACGCCGCCCAAGGTTCCACCGACGCCATTGGCGATGTCCAGAGGCGTCCGATTCTGTTTGTCCAGGGCGTTCACATTGGCTCCCAGGTCCACCAGCGCCTGGACGACAGGGTTCGCGCCCCGTCCGGCCGCGCTGTGCAGTGCCGTCTCGCCGGTGGGTGCGGCATAGTTCACATTCATCCCCAGCCCGGCGAGGAACTTGATCGCCTCCACCGAGGCGTTCTCCGGAGCCCGAGTCTTGCCATCGCGCCAACCAGCGCCCGCAGCGATCATCAGCGCGTTGACGCCACCCTGAGTGGAGAGCTTTGCGTCGGCTTTGTTTTCGAGCAGGAACTTCATCACTTCCAAGTCCCCGCCCCGGGCTGCGCGCAGGAACGGGGTTGCACCCGCACCCAGCGTGCCGTCGGCTCCGTCCAATACCGCACGCGCTTGGATGGACTTCAGCAGCGTGGCATTGGTATTCGCTCCCTTGGCAACTAACAGTTTGATCAGGCTCATGGGAGTATGAACGTCATCCACTTTGGGGGAAGGACGATTGGTCACGTCCATGTTCTTCATGTCGATGGCCGCGTAGAGCGCCGTGCGCCCGCGGCTGTCGGAATAATTCACATCCGCGCCGCGGTCAATGAGGTACCCGGCGACGTCGTAGTGAAGGTTGATGATCGACATTACGATGGCGGACGTGCCATCGGGGTCGGCCATGTTGACGTCGGCTCCTGCTTCGACCAGCGTCTTGACTACGGGCAAGCTGCCCTGGCGAGCCGCGAATAACAGCGGCGTAAATCCACCGCGCGGGAAATTCATGCCGACGCTGCCGGCTTTCGGACGAAACGAAGTATAGTCGAACACTTTAGAGTGAGCATCCACCAGCGCTCCGTTGGCGATGAGCAACTTCACCACGTCGGCGTGGCCTTCCGCGGCCGCCCACATGAGCGGCGTCTGCCCGCGCCATTCTTCGGCTACGTTGATCTGCGCGCCGTGATCGAGCAGGGCCTTTACCGCCGCCGGATTCCCGGTGCGCGAGGCCGTCATGAGCGGAGTCTCACCTTCGGCGTGTGGAGCATTCGCGTCCGCCCCGGCCTTAAGCAGCATGTCGACCACTTCGGCATTACCGTTCTCGCAGGCTTCGGCGAGCGGCGTGATGCCGTAGCGGTTCGCCGTCTTTGCATTCGCTCCGGCGCCGAGCAGGGCCTTGACGGTAGCTACGTCGTCGAAGTGCGCGGCCCAGTGGAGCGCAGTGGAGCCGTCCACTTGCGGACTGTTCACGTCGGCCTTCTGGGCAATCAACGCGCGTACACCGGCGAAATCTTCCCGAGCCGCTGCGTCCGCCACCGCGGTATTGCTCAACGTGGCCGCAAACGAAAGGGCAGAGCCCAGCACCGCTAAACAAAGAACGTTGCGCATCGCAGCCTCCTAGACTCCCGCGATCGGACCGGTGCTGTCGCCGAAAGATTCCGTCGGAATGTCCACGGCGTGCAGGACGTTCACCAGCAAGTTCGCCATAGGAGTATCCGCCGCCGACTTCACGTGCATGCCGGTCTTCATCTTGCCCGCCGCGCGGCCCGCCGTGAGCACCGGGAGCGGGTTGTGGTTGTGCAGGTTGGAGTTGCTCAGAGCACTGCCAAACAGGATCATCGAGTTATCCAACAAGTTGCCGTCGCCCTCCGGCGTCGCCTTCAACTTCTGCAGGAAGCCCGCCAGCAAACTGATGTAGTAGGTCTGGATCTTCACCAGCTTGGCCAGGTTTTCGGGCCGGTCCTGATGATGCGAAATCGCGTGGTGCGGCTCGGGCACGCCCACCATCGTGTAGCTCCGCTGGCTAACCTCGCGCGCCATCATGAAGGTGAACACGCGAGTCACGTCGCCCTGGAAGCTCAGCGCCATCAAATCGTACAGGAGTTTGACATGTTCGTCGTAGCTATCCGGCACGCCCACGGGGGCGTCGGGCACCGACATCGTGAAACCGCCTTGCTTTTCGGCGATCTGCAAGCGGCGTTCAATTTCACGGATGTTTTCGAGATAGTCGTTCATGCGCGATTTGTCGCGCGTGCCCAAATCCTTCTGCAATCCGGGAACTTGGCTCACGATGTGGTCCAGAATGCTGCGGTCTTCCTGCAAGCGCGCGGCGCGCTGGTCCGCAGTGCCACCGTCGCCGAACAAGCGTTCGAAGACGACGCGGGGATTGATTTCCATGGGCAGCGGCGTGGTGGGCGACGTCCAAGAAATGGTGTTCATGTAGGCGCAGCTGTAACCGGAGTCGCAGGCACCCACCAGGCCCGTCATGTCTTCCGTGGCAATTTCGAGCGACGGATAACGCGTCTCTTGGCCGATCTTGCGGGCCGCTATCTGGTCCACGGTTGTGCCCGCGCGGACATCTTCACCCTCGGTCCGTTTGGGGTGGACACCGGTCAAAAATGTCGCGGTGGCCCGAGCATGGTCCGCGCCGCCGTCGCCCAGCGAATCCGCCTGGTGATGCTGCAGGTTGCTATAGACGTTGACGTATTCCTTGTAGGCTTCGAGCGGCTTGAGGATCGGCGACATCGCGTAGCCCTTGCCTTCGCCCGAGGGAACCCATTCGCTCATGACCGCGCCGTGCGGGATGTAAACGAATCCCAAACGCTGCAGCGGAGCCGCCGCCGTTTTGCTCTGGGCGGTGAGCGCGGGAATCATGGAATCCAGCAGAGGCAAGGACAGCAAGGTCCCCGCGCCTTTCAAGAATGTCCGACGAGGCAAATGCTTCTTTGTGATGAATCTCATGGCCAACTAGCCTCCAGCTTTTACCGCTGCGCGCCCAACACCGGCTGCGCGCCTTTAAGTTTCATTTGGAAGGGAACGCTCTTGACGATCCCCAAAACCACGGAAGTGAACTTGTATTCGTTGCGGGCCGCTTCCCGCGTCACGCCGCGCAGGGCGGGCATGTCGTTGTAATCCAGGCCACGGCCCAGAGCGTAAGTCATCAATTTGTCGGTGAACGTAGTCACGAAAACGTTCGGCCGCGCCAGCAGCGCTTTGCGCAGCGCGACCGGACCGTCCACCTTCGTACCGTCCAGCAGCACGCCGGACGCATCGATTTTTTCGCCCGAATCCGTGGCACGCCAGCGTCCGGTCGCGTCAAAATTCTCCAGAGCGAACCCCAGCGGATCCATAATCTTGTGGCAGGTGGCGCACGTCGGGTTGGCCCTATGCAGTTCCATGCGTTCCCGCACAGATGTCACCTTGCTGCCCTCACTGTTCTCCTTCAAGGCCGGAACATCCGGCGGCGGCGGAGGCGGAGGAGTGCCCAGCAGGTTGGACAAGATCCACTTGCCGCGCACCACGGGCGAAGTTCGCGTTGCATGCGACGTTACCGACAAGATGCTCGCTTGTCCCAACAGGCCGCGACGTTCCTCGTCCGTCACTTTGACGCGACGGAAGCGGGCTCCGTAGACGTTGGGGATTCCGTAGTGCCGCGCGACGCGCTCATTCACGTATGTGTAGTCGGCATTCAGCAGGTCGAGAATATTGTGGTCCTCACGGAAGATGCTCCCGATGAAGAGCGAGGTCTCTTTGCGCAGATCCTGGCGCAGATTGTCATCGAAGTTCGGGAACGCCTGCGGATCGGGGAAGGTGTTCTTCATGTTGCGCAGGAAGAGCCACTGCGCGGCGAAATTCTCCACCAATGCGTCGGCGCGAGGATCGGCCAGCATGCGGCGAACCTGCTGTTCCAGCACCGCGTTGTCGCGTAGTTTGTTCTGCGAAGCGAGCTGGATCAACGGCTCGTCGGGCAAACTGCTCCACAGGAAGAAGGAAAGCCGCGAGGCTAGCTCAAGATCGTTGATGCGGTAGGTCGAGCCGTCGCTCACATTCGCCGGGTCCGTCTCGAAGCGGAAGACAAACTGCGGGTCGGCCAGGATCATGCGGATACCACTCTCGACGCCTTGATCGAAGTTGCCGCCACGATTGCGGCTGGCTTGGTAGAAGCTGAGCAGCGGTTCCAGATCCTTGTCGGTCACCGGACGGCGGTACGCCTGGCGAGCGAGCTTGGTCAAAATCTCTCGCGCGCAGCCGACTTCCTGACTTGCCTGCGTGGGTTTACAGGAGAAAATCTTGTTCCGGCTCGGCGTATCGCCGGCGCCCCCGCCATTGTACGGACCCGCGACCACCAAACTTTCCACGTGCGGCAGTCCGGCCTCATTCACCGGATCCAGCGTGCTGCGAATGAACGGCTCCAGGATGTAATCCTCTTGCGCCGCGTTCTTCTTGGGGAAAGTCACCGCCACCGTTCGCGGCCCCGCCTTCACCGACACACGGACCGTCAACTTCGCTTCGATATCCGCCCGATGCTGGGCCGGGTTCGCCGTCTGCTTGTCGGTGTCTTCCTTGCCGCCGATCTTGGTGATGAAAACGCGCGCGTTGTCGACCAGGATTTCAATTTCGCTGACTTCTTCCATGCCGCGGACCACGTCCACGGTGTTGCGCGCCAGCACGACTTTGAATACATACTCGCCGTCCAGTGGGAAATTGTGTTTCGCCAGCACTCCACCGCGCGTACCGAGGGGCATTCCCTCCATGCGATTGACTTGCGACAAATCGGCGCGCGTCTTATACGTGGCCGCCACCGGCCCAATCGTGGGATCTCCCACGGCGAGCCGCGCGATCTTCGCGGAAGCCGTAATGTATTGCTCCAGCAACGCCGGCGAAACGCCCAACACGTCGGCGTTGTTGTCGAACCCGTAGCTCTCGTCGTCGGGAGGCAACAACTGCGCGACGTCCATGTCCAGGCTCAGCAAGTCGCGAATCGAGTTCGCATATTCCGACCGGTTCATGCGATGGAGCGTCGCCCGCCCCGGATTCGCCTTCGCAGCAGCGGCCCGGTCCAGAGATGTTTCCAAATAGGTTGCGAAGTTGTCCAGCGCTCCGGCATCCGGTCGCGGCAGACCTTGCGGCGGCATCGACCCTGTGCGCAGTTTGCGAATGACTTTTTCCCAAGTCTCGGCGCGGTTGACGGGATTCGCCACGTCCACTTTTTCGAGCGATAGCTGGCCTGTCTTCAGCTTGTCGCTATGACAGCCGACGCAATAGCGGTCCACTAGCGCGCGATCCGGCGAGCCGACTGCGCCAGCCGTAGCTCCCTGTTGCGATTGCGCGGTCTGCAAATATCCGAGCCCCGCGACCAGCGTCGCGGCTAGTAGCACCGTTTTGATCTGTGTTCCTGGCAAAGCCAAAGCACTCCTGGCGCCCATTTCGGCGCATACAGATTTCAGCACTACCGAGCGTATGCCAATCAGCACGCAAGCGCAAGTCCCCCGAGGCCCCTCGTAGTATTCCTGCATGCGCCCGCCAGGTGCCAAGGGGAAGGCATCATCCACTTCGAAAGGTTATATTGAACTCATGCAATTTGGCGCCTTCTTGCTGGCCCTCTCCGCTGCTGCAACCCTCTCGGCTCAAACCACCTCCCTCGACTGGAAAACCCAGGAGGCTGAGACCCTGCGCCACTTCCGCGCGCTGATCCAGATCGATTCCAGCAACCCTCCAGGGAACGAAACAGCCGTCGTCAACTATTTAAAGAAGACCTTCGACGCCGCTGGCATCGAAAACCACGTCTTCGCGATGGTGACCAACCGAGCCAACATTGTCGCGCGCATTCGCGGCAACGGGACCAAACGTCCGGTCCTCGTCATGGCGCATACCGACGTGGTCGGCGTGCAGCGCGAAAAGTGGCCGGTGGACCCGTTCGGCGCTGTCGTGAAAGACGGCTATATATGGGGTCGCGGCACCGTCGATGACAAGGACAAGCTTGTGTCGAATCTGATGCTGATGCTCCTGCTCAAACGGAACGGAGTCAAGCTCGACCGCGACGTGATCTTCCTCGCCGAATCGGGGGAAGAAGGCGACACCGGCCCCGGCATCGACTACATGGTGCGCGAGCACTTCGATCAAATCAACGCCGAGTTCGCCATTACCGAAGGTGGTGGCGCCAAGCTGCAACAAGGCAAAGTCACGCTGGTCACCGTCGCGACGGCTGAGAAGCTACCGCGCCGGGCTCGGCTCGTGGTCAATGGGACATCTGGGCATGGCTCGGTTCCGCGCGTGGACAATGCGCTGGTTAAATTGTCCGCGGCCGTGTTCAAACTCGGCACCTGGGAACCGCCGATGCGCTTGAACGACACCACGCGCACCTATTTCGAGCGGCTCGCCACCGTCAGCACGACCGAGCAGGCCGCGCGCTACAACGGATTGCTGGACCCAGCCAAGACCGCGCAGATCCAACGCTATCTTGCAGAAAATGAACCGACGCATTATTCGATGCTTCGCACCTCAGTGGTCCCCACCATTCTGAAAGCCGGCTTCCGCATGAACGTGATCCCTTCCGAGGCCGAGGCTACACTCGACATTCGCGTGCTGCCGGACGAAGACGTCGGGAAGTTCTTCGAAGAGATGAAAAAGGTGGTCAACGATCCGGCCGTCAAGATTGAGCCGCTGTCAGCGGGTGCACGCGTGGCGACCCCGCCCTCGCGCCTCGATACCGAGATGTTCCGCGCCATTGAGACAGTCGGCAAGCGCCTCTACCCCGGCTCCACGACGTTGCCCACGATGCTCACCGGCGCGACGGATATGGCCCAGCTCCGCGCCAAGGGCATCCAGAGTTATGGCATCGGTCCAGCCTTGGAAGAAGCGGACGCCATCAACTACGGCGCACACAGCGATGTTGAGCGGATCCCCGAAGCCTCGCTGTATCGCCTAGCGCGCTTCACGTGGGAGATCGTCACCGAAGTCGCGGTGGCGAAGTAGATGCTCACGGCAATCACGCGCGAAGTTAGCCCGAAACTTGCGGACTGCGAGGTCTCGTTTCAGGATCGTCAGGCCATCGACGTCGCGCTCGCGATGCAGCAACACGCTGCGTATCAAGCAGCACTTGGGGAACTGGGCGCAAACGTCATTACGCTCCCCACACTTCCCGAGCAACCCGATTGCGTCTTTGTGGAAGATCCAGCGCTGGTGCTCGACGAAGTCGCGATCATCACGCGCATGGGAGCCGAATCACGCCGCGGCGAATCCGCGAGCCTCGCCGAAGCAGTCGCGCGCTATCGGGAACTCCGCTACCTCGAGACCCCCGCTACACTCGAAGGCGGTGACGTCATGCGCATCGACAAAACGTTATACGTCGGTCTATCGAAGCGCACCAACTTCGCAGGAATTCAACAACTGGCCCGCCTCGTGGAACCGTTCGGCTACTGGGTCACGCCAGTGGAACTGCGCGGCTGCCTGCATCTCAAGAGCGCCTGCTGCTACGTGGGAGGCAATACCTTCTTGGCAAATCGTGCATGGCTCGACCTAGACGCTTTCTGTGGGATTCAGTTCCTCGACGTTCCCGCAGCAGAACCGCACGCGGCCAACGTCCTGCGCATCGGCGATACGCTTCTGCTGCCGTCGTCCTACCCTGAAACCCGAGCGCTGCTCGAATCCCAAGGCTTCCTCGTGCGCACGGTCGACATATCGGAGTTGATCAAAGCCGAAGCCGGCGTGACCTGCCTGAGCCTGCTGTTCAACGCGGTTTAGCGACCCAGCGTTTCCCGCAACTTGGTGAGCGTATCCAGAGAACCCGTGAAGATCTCCCGCGGGAACTTGCGGTACTGCGTGATCTCTTTCATGATGAACGGCGCGTTCTGGTTGTTCGCGCCCATGCCCGCCAGATACTGCAGGCGCAGGTTGAGGTCGCGATTGATCGCCGCCCCCGTTACCCACTGGCGCATCTCCGGAGCTTGGCCTGCAAAGGTAGAGAACAGTTCGGTCGCGCTGCGGATTTGCACCTGCGAAAGCGACTCCGCCACCTTGGGCTCGCGATCCAACCGTTGCTGCACTTGATCGAGGTCGATCTTAGTGGGCTCCGCCTGTCCCAGCAGCACTACGTCGTAACCTTCGCCGTCCACATTATTCGCCCAGATGGTGGCGTTGGGGAACACTTCGAAGAACGTCGCGATCTCGCTCTTCACCGTATCAAGATCGCTCTCATAAAGAGGAACCCACTGCGTGATCACGCCGCCGGGATTCAGGTGCTTCTTGGCGATCTCGAAGTACTCCTTCGAATACAGCGTCGCCGCGCCCTTCACCCAGGGATGGATCGGATCGGAGGTAATGATGTCGAACTTCTCGGGCGTGGTCAGCACAAAGTGGCGTGCATCATCATAGTGGACTTCCGTGCGCTTGTCGTTGAGGACCTCGTAGTTCTCAGGACCGAAATACTTCGTGGCGGCAGGAGGAATCAGCGGCTCCATTTCGCAGATCACGATACGGTTCATGCCGGAGTATGTAGTGAACGAACCCGCCGTTACGCCCGCTCCAAAGCCCACAATCAATACCGACTTAGGATCGTGATGGGCCAACGCAGAGATGTGCCCCAACATGCGCTGTAATCGCATATCGAAAGGTTCCGTGGAGGCCTCCACTTTCCCGCTGACGTGAAAATAGCGCTGCCCACCCGGCAACTGCGAAATCACAATCGAGGAGTTCATGCCTTCGCCCACATAGAGCGGCTCACCCGCACTGGTGGTCGTAATCGCGCGACGACCGTAAGCCAGCGGCAGCCACGGCACTGGACTCAAGCTGCGTATCAAGGCAACGCCGCAACCCAGGGAAAGGATCACGACAACGGCCACCCCAACGGAGCGCAACGCGGGAGCCAGCGCGACGAGTGCGCTAACCATCGCCAGACCGATCAACAACCGCTGCGAATCCTGCGTGCCCAGCCAAGGCACGAACACCATGCTAAACAGCAGCGCGCCCAGAATCGCTCCCACTGTATTCGCCGCGTACGTCTCGCCCGCCACGCGCGCCGAATCTTGCCCCGGCCCACTGACCGCGGCCATCGCGAGAGGGAAACTCGCTCCCCACATCAACGCCGGAGGCAGCACGGTCCAGAAAGCGCGCGCTAAATCGACCTGAAAGTTGAACCACGGACTAGTGGCGAGCAGTGGATTCACGGGCCAATACGGCAACGAATCGGCCAGCATGTACGCCGTCCAGGCAATGCCCGCCGCGGCCAGTAACTGCGCCCAACCCAAAGCGGTCCGTGCGCGAGCTGCATTACGACCCAGCATGGCTCCCGCACTGCTACCGATCCCGAGGCCAATCAAAAACACGGCGAGGATGATCGAGAACGTATAGACAGTCGCGCCCATCATCATTGCGAGCAGGCGGGTCCAGATAACTTCCGCGCCCAGCGCGCACATGCCGGAAATCGCGATGGTAACGAACACCACTCGCTTGCCCGCGACTGGTTCAGGTTCGACGCTCTCCTCTATGCGCGGAATATACGGAGCCCGACCCGCCAACATCCATCCCAGCAAGCCGACCACGATATTGATCGCCACCGCAACGTAGGTCGCGACGCCCATATCGAACACGCGCAGCAGGTAGAATCCCGCGAGCAAACATCCGATCACCGCACCAACAATGTTGCCCCCATAGAAGAATCCGAGCCATGAGATACCTTCCGGCGTGGTCTCAATCCAGCGTGCGATCGCGGGCAGAGATGCGCCCATTAACAACGTGGGAGGCAGCAAACACAGGGCCGCGACGACGGCCCGCGGAACTACACCCGTCAATCCGAACTGCGCAACCGCCGCATACAAGGTGTCGATCAGCGGGATCAGGAACAACACCACCAGTCCAAACGCGGCGATGCCGAACTCAATCTTGGCGTAGACGCGCAGCGGATGCTCGCGTGCGGATACGAAACGAGGTAGCAGTAAGCTCCCCAGGCACATGCCGCCCATGAAGGTTCCGAGCAGCACCCCCAGCGAAATTGCCGACGATCCAATCGCCAACTGCAGCAGTTGAAACCAGACAATTTCATAGATCAATGCCGCGCAACCGCTGCCGACGAACAGCAACAGAAGCAAGGGCAAGAACGGGCGCAGGTGGGATGCGGAAGGGCTTGTCGTCATGGAGGAGCTTAGTGAACTATCATACCTGCAGTGACGACATTTCGAGCTGTCCTTGTTACACAGACGTCGGCTTCCATCACCGATCTTGATCGCGACCAGTTGCCCCCCGGCGAGGTACTGGTGCGCATCGCTTATTCGAGCCTCAACTACAAAGACGGGCTCGCAGTCACCGGCAAACCGGGAGTGATCCGGTCGTATCCCATGGTGCCGGGCATCGACTTCGCGGGCACCGTGGAGGAATCGGCTGTCGCCGAGTTCAAACCCGGCGATCAGGTTGTGATCACCGGCTGCGGCACGTCGGAAACGATGTGGGGCGGCTACGCGGAACTGGCTCGCTTGGATGCAAAATACATCGTGCCGCTCCCGCAGGGCATGTCGTTACAGCAGGCCATGGCGATCGGCACGGCGGGTTTCACCGCCATGCAAGCCGTGATGACGCTGGAACGGCATGGACTCAAGCCCGGCGGCCGCGAGGTCTTGGTCACGGGCGCAGCGGGCGGGGTCGGCAGCACCGCGGTCGCGATCCTGGCGAAGCTCGGCTACAAGGTGGCTGCGTCGACCGGCCGTCCAGAACAACACGACTATCTACGGTCTCTCGGTGCAACCGCAATCGTCGACCGCACAGAGTTGGCCTCCCCTTCCAAACGCCCCTTAGACTCGGAACGCTGGTCGGGAGCCATCGATTCTGTAGGTGGAGACACACTCGCGGCTGTTCTGCGAACGGTCGAAACACACGGGAGTGTCGCCGCGTGCGGTCTCGCCGGCGGCGCTTCGCTCAACACTACAGTGTTCCCCTTCATCCTCCGCGGGGTGAACCTGCTCGGCATCGATTCACCAAAGGTCGACAAGGCCGGCCGCCTCGCAATCTGGTCCCGTCTCTCGCAAGATCTGCCGCTGGAAAAACTCGACGCGATGACGGAAGTGCGTCCACTCGATCAGGTTTTCGCCGCGGGCGAAGAGATCCTGGCAGGTAAGATCCGTGGCCGCATCGTGATCCAGATTTCCGGGAAGCAATGATACACTCGAACGAATATAAGGAGTCCCCGTGCGCATCCAAACCCTAACCCTGTCTCTCTTGGCAATCTCCATTCCTGGCCTAGCCGCGACCTGTGAGAGCCTGGCCTCTCTAAAATTGCCGGACACAACCATCACCTCGGCTGCCGTCGTCGCACCGGGCGCGTTCCAGATTCCCGGAGCCGCCGATGCCAAGGGTGGCAAAGCTAAGGGTCCGAATCCTTACGCGAACCTGCCGAGCTTTTGCCGCGTCACGGCGACGCTGACTCCGTCGAAAGATTCCGATATCAAAGTGGAAGTTTGGCTGCCCTCCGCAAGCTGGAACGGCAAGTATCAAGCGGTCGGCAACGGCGGCTGGGCGGGCGTCATCAGCTATAGCGCGCTAGCCACCGCGATAGAGCGCGGCTACGCGAGCAGCTCCACCGACACCGGCCATGTGGGTGCGCGCGGGACATTCGCACTGGACCATCCGGAAAAGTTGATCGACTACGCCTACCGGTCCGAACACGAGATGGTGCTGAAGGCGAAGTCGGTGATCGAGAGCTTCTACGGCAGCCCGATTCGCTACGCCTATTGGGTGGGCTGCTCCACCGGCGGCAAACAGGGATTAACGGAAGCGCAGCGCTACCCGAACGACTTCGACGGCATCGTCGCAGGCGCTCCCGCAAACTACATGATCCACTTGCACGCGTGGTCGTTGTGGGTGTATCAGGCGGTCCACAAGACACCGGCGAGCTTCCTCGAAACGGTGCACTTGCAGACACTACACGCCGCGGCGTTGAAGACCTGTGACGCACTCGATGGAGTGACCGACGGTGTGATCGAGAATCCAAAGAAGTGCAAGTTCGACCCGGCGGTGACGTTGTGCGCGGCCGGCGCGACGACCGGTTGCTTGAATGCCGACCAAGTCGCCGCGGCGAAGCAGATCTACACCGCAGCAACGAATCCGCGCAACAAGGCAGAGATCTTCCCTCCGCTGGAACCGGGCAGCGAACTTTCGTGGGGCATTCTCGCTGGCAAGACTCCCGCGGACGTTGCGGCAGACACTTTTAGGTTCGTCATGTTCAAAGATCCGAACTGGGACGCGATGAAATTGAACTTCGACGCCGACATCGCGATGGCGGACAAGATCGACAACGGCTTGAACAACGCCATCAACCCGGACCTGAGCAAATTCTTCGGCCACAAAGGCAAGCTGCTGATGTATCACGGCTGGAACGACCAACTTATCGCCCCGGGCAACAGCATCAACTACTACAACAGCGTCGCCAAGAAGGCGGGCGGAGCGTCGAAGATTGATCAATCCATGCGCTTGTTCATGACTCCGGGCATGCAGCACTGCAACGGCGGCGAGGGACCGAACAACTTCGATGCCGTGACATTACTGGAGCAGTGGGTGGAACAGGGCAAGGCCCCGGAAAAGATGATCGCGTCGCACTCGACCGCTGGTCAGGTGGACCGCACGCGTCCTTTATGCCCGTATCCCCAGACCGCCGTCTACAACGGCTCGGGCAGCACCAACGAAGCCGCGAACTTCAGCTGCAAGCTACCGTAGGCTTCCTTGAGACAATCACTCATACTTCTCCCCGGGCTCATGTGCGACCACACTGTGTGGGATACACAAGTGGCCGACCTGTCCGATATCGCCGATGCCCGTTCCATGGAATGGGGTCTGGAACACACATCTCTAGTTAAGATGGCGGAGGCCGTGCTCGCCACTGCTCCGGACCGTTTCGCGCTGGCAGGCCATTCGATGGGCGGACGCGTAGCGTTTGAAGTTTACCGCCTCGCACCCGAACGCGTCACCCGCATCGCTGTCATGAACACAGGCGTCGCTCCACTGGCCGCAGGCGAGGCCGGCGCGGAAGAAGAACGCGGACGGCGAAGGTTGCTCGATCTTGCATTCCAGCAGGGCATCCGTCCCATGGCGATGGAATGGCTGAAGGGGATGCTTCCGGCCTACCGGCAGGATGATGCGCCGCTCGTCGATGCCATCGTGCGAATGTTCGAGCGCAAAACGCCAGAGCTATTTCTGGTGCAGCAAGAAGCCCTGCTCGGACGTCTGGACGCACGCTCCGTGCTGGGACAAATTCAGTGCCCCGCCCTGGTACTGACAGGCGAAGACGACATCTGGAGCCCTCCGGTGCGTCATCAAGAAATCGCGGTCGGCATCCAGGGATCCACGCTGGTGCTGGTGCCGAAGTCGGGCCACATGTCCACCATGGAACGACCGGCTGAAGTCGCCGCAGCCATGCGGGCTTGGCTAAGTTAAACCCAACGCGCCGGACGGCGGGTGTATCATATTCTGTGACATTGAAGGAGGCATCGTGCGCCCATCCGTATTGAAGAAAATGACGATCAGCGGCCTAGCGGTCACCGCTGTTACCGTCGGACTCGTGACTATGGTCACCAGCAGCCCTAGCCAAGCCCAGCAGGAAAAAGGCAAGCAAGCGCTACCGGTGATCCCGCCCTCGATGGCCAATTACCCGGCTGTCACCGAGGCCCGCTTGAAGAACCCCGCCGACGGTGACTGGCTGATGATCCGCCGCACCTACGACGGCTGGGGCTACAGCCCACTGAACCAAATCAACACCGGTAACGTCTCCAAACTGAAGCTGGTGTGGACTGCGGCGACGGGCGAAGTACGTCCGCATGAAGCGGCTCCGCTGGTGAACGGTAACGCGATGTTCGTGCCCACGCCCAACGGACAGTTGGTCGCCTACGAAGCCAAGACCGGCAACATCCTGTGGCGCTATCGCAAGGCGCGCACCGCTGGCTCCGTCGTACTGCACGATAACCCGCGCGGCGTGGCTCTGTTCGGCGACCGGGTCTACTTCGCGTCCGTGGAATCGGAAATGGTCGCACTCGACGCACGCACCGGCCGTGTCATCTGGACCACCAACGTCGGCGACAACAAGAGCGGCTACTACACATCAATGGCTCCGCTGATCGCCAACGGTAAAGTGATGGTGGGCGTCTCCGGCGGCGAAGTCGGCGTGCGCGGCTACGTCGCGGCGCTGGATGTTGAGACGGGCAAGGAAGCATGGCGCGCCTACACGATTCCTGCTCCGGGCGAACCCGGCAGCGAAACATGGCCGAAGGGTGACCAGTGGAAGACGGGCGGCGCTCCGGTATGGGTCACGGGCAACTACGATGCCGACACCAACACCGCGTATTTCGGCACCGGCAACGGCGGACCGTGGATGGGCGACAAGCGTCCCGGCGACAACCTGTACACCTCCTCCACCATCGCAATCGATGTGGCGACCGGCAAGATCAAGGGCCACTTCCAATATCATCCGAACGAATCCTGGGATTGGGACGAAGTTTCGCCGCCGATCCTGGTGGACTACCAGCGCAATGGCCGCACTGTGAAAGGCCTGATCGACGTAGCTCGCGACGGCTACCTCTGGTTCCTCGATCGCGGCACCGGCGGACCGATCAAGTTCGTCGAAGGCAAACCCTTCGTCTACCAGAACGTGTTCAAGAGCCTGGATCCGGTAACGGGTCGTCCCGATGTGGACCCCGCGCACAAACCCGGCACAGGCAAACGCGCCGAATTCTGCCCCGGCTTGCACGGTGGCAAGAACTGGCCTCCCATCGCCTACAGTCCGAAGACCCGCATGATCTACATCCCCGCGAACGACAACGTTTGTGGAGCGATCGAAGGCCAGCAGGAAGTGAACTATGTAGCAGGCAAGGGTTACAGCGGAGCCAACATGGGCGGACCGTTGGTCGCTCCGAAATCAACGGCATATTTCGGCCAGGTGCAGGCGTGGAACGTCGACACCGGCAAGAAGGTGTGGGAGCACAACTTCGAGAAGTCGCCGAACTGGGGCTCGATGCTGGCGACCGGTGGCGACCTCGTGATCAGCGGCGGCACCAATGATCGCAAGGTTCGTGCGTTTGATGCGAAGAACGGCAAAGTGCTGTGGGAATACCCGACCGGCAGCGGCGTCGAAGCTCCCGTATCGACGTTCCTGCTGGACGGCAAGCAATACATCGCAGTGGTGTCCGGCTGGGGCGGCGACGCCAACGGCATGAACAACACCATCGCTCGCACAGTGGACGGCGTACCGACGGTGCCGGAAGGCGGGTCGGTGTCGGTGTTCACCCTGGAGTAAATCAGACCACAGTCTTGACCTCGACGCGAAAGCCGTCGGGGTCAAGAAATTGAATAGCACCTGGGCGCTCTGCATTTTCCATGCGAGCGCCCAACGTGTTTAAGCGGCGTGTGACCTGCGCGACGTCGAAGGGCAGTGCGCCCAAAGTGAACCGACGAAATCCGGAAGGGCCTTCTAGTAGATCTACACGGCCGGGGCCAACCCTAAATTTGCCCTGACTTGTCGCGGGTCCGATCAGTTTCTCGTAGTGTTGCGACACGTTCTCCAGGTTGCTCACGTTAACCTGTACCCCAAACAATAGGGCGGGTTGGAACAACTGCGGCTCTTTCAGTGGCCGCGGTTCCGGCGAAGCCGTCTGCGCCGCGAGCAACGTCCAGCCATCTGCGGACGATAGCTGCAGCCGCGTTCCATCGGGATCATTGACCCCAGTATCACGACCACTGGGATAATCGCGGTACATGAGACCTTGCGACGTTATGTACGCGTGTACCGCCGCGATGTCGAAGTTCTCGATCCCCAGGCACACATGATCGATGCGCGGCGCATCCGCATGATCGATCGCCATATAGCTAGTTCCCAACTTTAGATACCGCCGCGTCGTCGTACGGTTCTTCATCACCTCCGCGCCACCGAACAACTGAGCGTAGAACGCCGTCGATTTCTCAACATCCGCCACCGTAAACTCGATGTGATCCAGTCCGCGGAACTTCAAGGGCGTTTGCGCCATAGCGCGTTGCGCGGCGGCGGCTCCGGACAACGCAATCAATTGACGTCGGGTCATGATCTGGCAGTGTAGCCCGAGCGGGTCTAGAATAAAAGCATGAAAGATTCGAACAAAGTAATCTGCTTCGTCGCCGGGGCATCCATCGGAGCAACCCTCGCCCTGCTGTTCGCGCCGCAATCCGGCGAAGAAACGCGCCGCTACATCGGCAAGCAGGCCCGCAAGGGTCGCGAACGTCTGGCTGAAGCCGGCCAGGACGCCTACGACAAGGGCCGTGATCTCTTCGACCGGGGTCGCGACTTGGCCGATGAAGCGGCGGAGATGATGGAAGAAGGCATCGACCGCGCGCGCCGCACCTTCCAGGGCTAGACTCTGGCCTCTCAAAACTCAACCATATCCGGGGTGCCCGCACAGGTGCACCCCGGGCTCTTCCGGCTCATGGCGATCAGCGTTGGCTGCGTCGTCGCGAACCTGTATTATGCGCAACCGCTGCTCCCCGATCTGGCGCGTGAGTTTCATCTCAGCGTCACGGCCACGGGCGGAGTCGCCATGCTCGGCATGGCTGGCGCGGGCATCGCGCAATTGATCTTCGTTCCTCTCGGCGACATCCGCGAGCGGCGCCACTTGATCGTCACGATGATCGCGTGCGCGGCCCTAGCGCTCGCATTGATGGCCACCGCGCAGAACGTCGTGTGGCTAATGATCGCCACCTTCCTCGTCGGTGGCAGCGCGTCGGTGAACCACATCACGACCCCCTACGCCGCGCAACTCGCACCCGAAGGCCAACGCGGCCGCATTGTAGGCACCGTCATCGGTGGCCTCCTAATCGGCGTGCTGCTCTCCCGCACCTATTCCGGATGGGTCGGCGAAGTCTTCGGCTGGCGCGTCGTCTTCGCCAGCGCGACCGTCCTGATGGTCGTGATGGCTGCGCTGATGTGGCGCTGGTTGCCAGAGACCGGGCGCAGCTCGCAACTCACTTGGCCGCAGTTGATGAAATCGATCCCGCCTCTGTGGCGCGAGCAGCGCGTGCTCCGCGAAGCCGTCTTCATCAACAGCCTGATGTTCTGCGTCTTCAGCGGCTTCTGGACTGCGATGGTCTTCTTCGTCGAGAGTCCGCCCTACAACTACACGAGCCGCGGAGCTGGACTCTTCGGCTTGATCGGAGCCGCGGGTGCGTTGTGCGCTCCGCTCGCAGGCAAGCTGACAGATCGGCATGGAGGCCACAGGAACGTGCTCTACGCGATCTTCGGCATGCTCCTGGCGTTCCTGATCCTGGGCGCGTTCGGCACTAATCTGGCGGGCTTTATTCTCGGCATCATCGTGCTGGATCTCGCCCAACAGTTCGGCCATGTCTCAAACCAGACACGCATTTATGGCTTGGTCCCCGAAGCGCGCAGCCGGCTGAACATGGTCTACATGACCTGCTCTTTCACCGGCGGCTCGCTCGGGTCTTACTTCTGCACGTATTTCTGGAATCACGCCGGATGGTGGGGCGTGTGTGGCTTCTCGCTCGCGCTGATGATGCTCGCGTTGGTCGTCTGGTGGAGCTTTAACCGCTCTAGGCCTACTCCGCGACGGTCTTCGAACTGACCTGCTCGCGCAGCATCTCGATAAATTCGTCTACCGGCTTCACGCCCATGTCGGCATGTTTGCGATGGCGGACCGCAACCGTTCCGGCTTCCGCTTCACGATCCCCGATAACCAACATGTAGGGGACCTTCTGCATCTGCGCGTCGCGGATCTTGAGGTTCACCTTCTCTTTGCGATCGTCGAACTCCGCACGGAAGCCAGCTGCAATCAGCTTCTCGTAGACCGTCTTCGCGTACTCCTGCTGTCGATCCGTGATCGGCAACACTGCGACCTGCACCGGCGCGAGCCACACCGGGAATGCTCCCGTGTAATGCTCGACCAGGATGCCAAAGAAGCGTTCGATCGAGCCGTACAGCGCGCGATGCACCATCACCGGCTGATGTTTCTTGCCGTCTTCAGCGACGTATTCCAGATCAAACCGGCGCGGCAACGTAAAGTCGAACTGCACCGTCGAGAGCTGCCACTTGCGACCCAGCGCATCGAGCAGCTTCACGTCGATCTTCGGACCGTAGAACGCAGCTTCGTCCGGAATCACCGGGGCGTCGATCCCCAAGCGCTTCGTCGCACGACTAAGAGCGCCCTCGGCGAGTTCCCACAGGTCCGCAGTGCCGTCGTACTTACCGCTGACACCGCCATCCCAAGTGGAAACTTCTGCTTCGAACTTCTCGAACCCAAACGCCCGCAGCGTATCGAACGCGAATTCAAGGCAACTGACCACTTCAGCTTCAATCTGATCCGGAGTGCAGAAGATGTGCGCGTCGTCTTGCGTAAACCCGCGCACGCGCAGCAACCCGTGCATGGTTCCGCTGCGCTCATAGCGATACACGGTACCCAATTCGCCCAAGCGAACCGGCAACTCACGATAGCTGCGGAGCTTGTCCCGATAGATCAAGATGTGACCCGGGCAATTCATCGGCTTCAGCCGATATTCCGCGTCGTCCAGTTCCATGCCCGCGAACATATTCTCCGCGTAGTGGCTCAAGTGGCCCGACGTCTTCCACAAATCCGCGCGCATCACGTGCGGCGTGTAGACCAGCGAATAGCCGCGTTTCAAATACTGATCGCGCATCCAATCTTCGATCTGTTTGCGGATGATGCCACCCTTGGGATGGAAGAAGATCAGCCCCGGCCCGGCGAGCTCCTGAATGCTGAACAGGTCGAGCTCTTGTCCTAGCTTGCGATGGTCGCGCTTCTTGGCCTCTTCCAGCTTGGCCAAATGCTCGTCCATGTCTTTCTTGCTGAAGAACGCTGTGCCGTAGATCCGCTGCAACTGCGCGTTCTTATCGTTGCCCTTCCAATACGCGCCCGCGATAGAGAGCAGCTTGAACGCCTTGATCTTCTTGGTGGACGGCACATGTGGCCCGCGACAGAAGTCAATGAAGTGCGGTCCCAACGTATATTCGCTAAAAACTTCCGCCGCTTTTTCTTCGATCAACTCGCACTTCATGGGCTGGTCTTTGTACATCTCCAGACCTTTTTGCTTTTCCATGTACTGCCGCTCATACGGCAGATCCCGAGCCTGGATCTCCCACATCTTCTTCTCGATCTTTTCCAGATCATCCGGCACGAACGGCTGCGCCGGATCGAAGTCGTAGTAGAAACCTGATTCAATCGGCGGACCAATCCCAAGCTTCGTCCCTGGGAACAGTTCCAGCACCGCCGCCGCAAGAAGGTGCGCGGTCGAATGCCGGTAAACCTCCAGCGCGTCCGGATTCTTCGTCGTCAAAAGCTCCAGCTTCGCGTCGCCATCGAACGGGCGTGTGAGATCCCACATGTTCCCGTCCACGCGCGCGACGATGCAGTCGTCCGCCAACCGCGTCCCAATCGACTTCGCCACATCAAGCGGCGTAGAACCCGCCGCGACACTTTTGACACTACCGTCCGGCAGCGTGACCTGAATATTTTCCATACGGTATTTTTAGGGTAGCAAACAGCCTTGGCTGCTATATTGGATTCTAGAAACACGTGACCCCGACTCCGGCCACCCCCGCGACCTTCGACGAAGCCCCGCTCGTTGCCCGAGCCAAGGCCGGGGACACGGCTGCCTTCTCCGAGCTGGTCTCCAAGTACGAACGCAAAATCTTCCGGCTGGCGAAAAACATCACCCGCCACGACGAAGACGCCGAAGACGTTCTACAAGACGCCTTCCTCAAAGCTTACGAACACCTGGACCGCTTCGAAGGCAATTCCAAGTTCTACACCTGGCTGGTCCGCATCGCCGTCAACGAAGCGCTGATGAAACTGCGCAAGCGCAAGACCGATCGCACGGTGCCGCTCGACGAACCGATCGAGTTGGGCGAAGACGTCATGCAACGCGAGATCGCGGTGTGGGACGACAACCCCGAACAACAGTACTCAGGCGAAGAAATGAAGAAGATCCTTGAGGATGCGCTCGACACCCTCAAGCCAGATTTCCGCACCGTTTTCACACTTCGAGACATCGAAGAATTGAGCACGGAAGAAACGGCCGAAGCGTTGGATATTTCCGTGGCCGCCGTCAAAAGCCGCCTGCTGCGGGCGCGCCTTGCGCTGCGGGAGAAACTGACCCGTCAGTTTAAGCGAAAGGGAGGCACCGGGTTTGATTTCATGTAAAGATTTTCTACGCGAACTAAACGAATACTTGGACGAAATGGTCGACCCGGCCACCAAGAAGCACTGGCAATCGCATGTGGATGAGTGCCCCAACTGCTTCGTCATCGTCGACACTACCAAGCGAACGATGCAGGTTTATAAGGGCATGAACGAGCAAGAGGTCCCGATCGACATCAAGAATCGCTTGATGCAGGCGCTAGAAAAGAAGATGGCGGCCCGAAGATCAATCCAGAGCTAATCTCTTCCTCGCGCCCTTCTGGACACAGCCCGCCGTAAAAGGAACACTTCTTGCACTGCCCGCCAGGCCGCAACGGAAATTCCATCCGCTCTTGCGCCTCTCGAAATCCCCTCACCCGTCCCCTCGCTTCCGCTAGATCCCTCGCACTCAGTCCGATTTCCACCGCCCGATCCGTTCGCACGTAATACAGCACCGCGCGATCCGGCACACGGCCCGCGTATTTCTCCAGCCCCAACGCGTACAAGCGCAGTTGCAGCGCGTAGTTCTCGGCCGATGCCTCATCGCGATCCGTCTTGTAATCGACCAACACCAACTCACCGGCTTCTTCGAACCACAGGTCTACCTGCCCGCGCAGGATCACGTCGTCGAGCTCGAACAAGAAATCGAATTCACGTTCGCTGCGCTGCGCCCCCACCGCGCGCTGGCCCCACTCGCTGGCCTCAAACTTCGCTGCTAACTTCTGCGCCTCGGGCGAATCGATCGACTGACCGGCGAGCAGAGCATGCACCGCAAGCCCCGTCGCAATCGCCCCCGTGCCCGGACCGTCGGGCTCCGGCTCCAGGCCCAAATAGCGCGACAAGTAGTAACGCCTCGGGCACGCCTCAAACAGCGCCACGGAAGTGATCGACGCTGCGGACTCATACTGCCCATCCAGAACCGGCGGTGCGAGCAACTGTTCCGATTCTTCTGTGCGCTCCGTGTCGTTGCGGACAATCACCGGAGGCTCCCCCGCAATTTCTGCCAACGGTAGCGCCGATATCGCCAGCTTCTCCCAAGGCGATTTCTGTTTGCGCTCGGCGTGCGTTAAGACAAGCCGTTGCTCGGCGCGCGTCATGGCGACGTACAGCAACCGGCCTGCCTCGGCCTTCTCGCGAGAGCCGTCGCGTTCTTTGAGCCTTGCGTGCACAGCATCCGGGATACCCGCGCCCGACGCAGGATCGCGCCACTTTGCGCCTAGCCCCAAGTCGCGCGAAAACAGGAGCGCCGGCGTCCTCCGTTCCGGCCCCTTATGCAGCGCGCAAACGAAGACCACGGGAAACTCCAGGCCTTTCGCGCCATGAATCGTCATCACTCGCACAACGTCCCCGGCTTCCGGCGGCGGAGCATCGGCCGTAGTCTTCGATTCGCGCAATGCTTCCAAGTCATCGAGTAACTCCGCCAGCGGACGCGGACGATTGCGGAACTCCCGCCGCACCCACGCCAGCAATTTCTCGACGTTCGCGCGCTGACGTTCGGTCAACGTTCCCATGTAACCGCATTCGTCCAGCGACTGCGCGATCAAGCGGTCCGGCGCGACGAACCCGGCCAGTTGCCGCAGTTCGCCGAATCGTTCTTCAAACACGCGCCGCCAGCCGTCGCGACCCAGCCGATAAATCTCTGCGTCCGACAATCCCATGAACGGCCCGCGCAGCACGCCGATCAACGGCACTTCATCGAACACGTTCACCAAGGCCGCGAGCAACGCTAACAAATCGCGCGTCTCTCGAGCCTCTAAGAATCCGCGCCCACCACTCACCAGGAATGGGATGCCCGCGCGCTCGAAGGCATCCTCGAACGGCTCCGCTGCTGCGAGCGTTCGGACCAACACCGCGACATCCCCGTAGCTGAATGTCCCGACCTCCGCCCACTCGCGAATGCGCGCCGCAACCATCGCAGCCTCTACACCTGGCCCTTCTGCACCGGTTCCGCAAAACCTCTCGACCACCAACCCCGGCTTTTCCTCGAACGTTCCGCGCGATTCCAGCGCGCGAGGCTCTATACCATCTTGCCCATCCAGCATCTGCGCCACGACCTCGAGAATCTCAGGACGGCTGCGGTAGTTGTCGCGCAATTCGTCGACGGCCCCTCCTGCCGCAGTCACCGCCTCGCGATATTCTGCAAACACGTCCGGGTCCGCATGACGGAACCCGTAAATAGATTGATTGATGTCGCCGACGGCGAACAGCCTGGACTTCACTAGCTCCACCAATCGCCACTGGACGCGATTCGTATCCTGCAACTCGTCCATCAAGACTTCGTCGAACCGGCCTAAAGTCTCGCGCCGCACATCCGCATTCGATTCCAGCAGCCTCACCGCGAACTCTTCCAGATCCGAAAAGTCCACCGCAGCCTCACTCCGCTTGCGAGCGCGGTACGCCGCATCAATGCGTTCGAGGGCCGCACGCAACAGCGGGGGCAGGTCCGCATACCATTCGCCCAACCATTGCGCTTGCAATCGAGGCTTGATATCGTCTCGCAACCGCTTGGCCTCTGGATGCCGGTGCTTCACCAAACTCGGATGAAACTCCGCCAATGTCTCCAGGTGCGTCCGCGTGATCGGCCCTTGGGGAAGACGCACAAACCTGGCGGCCCACTCCGCCAACTGCGTTCCCATCAACGCCCGAGCAGCTTCCACCGCCTCGCCCCAAACATCGACTGCCGCAGGAGCCGCCGGAATCTCACGAGCCCCCGACACGCGCATCGCCTCGTAGATTTTCAGCAGGCTCGCCGCAAGATCATCCTGCCGACCGTCATCGCTCGTTGATAAATCCAGCGCCTCCAACAGCCGCCGCATCTCCACTGGATGCTCGGTGAACAAAGCGTCGAGCGCTTCCTCTGCCGCCTCGCGCGCCATACGCTCCGCCGACGCTTGTTCCAACACCGCAAAATCCGGAGCCAGCCCGGCCGCGATCGCGTTCTCTTTCAGCAGCCGCGTGCAGAAGCCGTGAATCGTCGAGACCCAGGAGCGCTCAACGCTCTCGCGCAACTCGGGGTTCGCAATAAAACGTTTTACCAGCCTTTGTTTTATTTCGATGGCTGCCTTCTCTGTAAAGGTCACTGCCAGAATCCTCGCGGGATCCACTCCGCGCTGTTCGACCAGCCACGCGAACCGCTCCGTCAAGACGCGTGTCTTCCCCGATCCCGGTCCCGCCACGACGCATACATCTTGGCCCGTGCGCTCGACGGCATGTTGCTGCTCCGGGGAAAGTTTCATGCGCTCACCGCCTCTTTCACGCGCTCAATTGACTCTACGCGGCAGATGTCGCGGCACTCACACCAAACGCACTTCGACTGGTCCCTCGGATGCGCCGCAACACGACCGGAAGTAATCTCGTCATGCACGCGAAGCACGGTTTGTTCCGCCGCACTGGCCACCTCCGCGACCGCGTCCGCCGTCATCTTTTCTCCAACGTCCAGGCCGGGAAGGTTCGCATGCCATCCATCCCACTTCACGCCCTTCTTCACGTGGCAAAACAACATGCCCGCGGGTTGCAGTCCAAACGCGCGTTCCGCAGCCAGAAGATAGACGCCCGCCTGTACAAAATTCCCGGCGGCGCTTTCTTCGATCCGTTCCTTCAGCTTTCCTTGGGCGCTGTATTTGTAGTCGATCACCAGGGCTCGGCCATCCGAGCTGACATCCATGCGATCCACGCGCCCCCGCAGCGACAGTCCTCCATGCAGAACGAATTTGAAATCTTCCTCAACGCGCGACGTCCATCCCAACGCCACTTGTTCGTCACGGATGAAGGCTTCAAAATGCCGCAACAGTTCCAAGCGAACGGCCTCCATGCGATACGTTCGCGGCACACGCACCCTGGTGCATTCTGCTTCAAATGCCTGCTCCAAGATCGTGGAGCCGAGCAGCGGCATGCGCATCCATTCCGCCAACGCGTGGTGCAAGATGGAACCCTGCAACAATACATCCAGACGATCCCTTGGAGCCTTTGGGCGCTCTCGCAAGCGGAGCGTCTTGCGCGAGAAAAACTGGAAGGGACATTGGATGTAGCTATCCACCGAGCTTGCGCTCAACATCTTATGTTGCGTCGCCAACCGCTCGTCCTGAATCGGCGCGGAACGAGGGATGACAACATGGCGCAACGGTACAGGCCGCACCGACCCGCCACATTCCGTCGCGGCAGCGCCCTGCAGAAAGAACGACGGCAACGTTTGCTGCCCTGCTTCGTCGAAGCGTGGATAACTCAACACCGTCTCACTAGTAGCGCGCGACGTTGCTAACGCAAACAGGAACCGTTCCTCGCGTTCGCGATCGGCCGCCGTATCCAGCCCCGCGCGCCGCAGCGCGGCATCGCCCACGATCGCATCCTCGCGATGATATTGCGGGAAGTGCCGTTCTGTGAGGCCGCAAACAAACACCAGCGGCAGCGACCATTGCCGAGCCTCATACGCATCCAACACATGCACCACGTTTCGCCGTGCATCCGCGACTCGCAATGGTTCTTGCGTCAACACGCTTTCGACTTGTTTCCAGAACACCGCAAGCGGCATCCGGCCTTCGCCTTCGAACGCCAACGCGGTCGCGTCGAGAGCTTCGTCGAACCCTGCCGCTGCTGCCGACGTCGATCGCCAAGTTTGCACTCGATCCGCATCCGCCCGATCTTCCACGGCGAGTTCAGGGGCCCATTCGCGCAGTCTCTTCAGCCGAGCAGCCCACTCGATAGGCTCGAGTCGCGCTCCAGTGGCCAACCCGATTTCGTCGACCCACCCGCGCGACGGCAAGCGCATCCGCATCTCGAAGTCGCGTTCGTCGCCTGCCTTCGTCGCGCCCAATCCCGACGCGGGCATCCGCAGTGCGCTCAATAGCGGAGCGTGCTCCCAACCTGCCAACGCCGAGCGCACCAACGCCATACGGAATTGAATCGCAGGATGCGAGGCCAGCACGTCGATGAAGTAGCCGCGCGCCGGAATGCCGAAACGCGCCAGCGTGGTTTCCACTAACGATCCATACGGCTCACGCGAGCGCAGAACAATCCCTATCTCACGAAACTGCCGGCCCTGCGCGACTTGTTTCAAAATGCGGCGCGCGATTTCTTCCACCTCGCGCTCCATCGTTGCGCCGGTGAAGAGGGAACTTCGTGCGTCACTCACCGCCGTGTGGACACGCAACTCGTCGAACCCGCCCGCCAGCACGGCCTCGCGCGCCCGTTCCGCGCCGGACCATTCGGGCAAAGTGATGGTCAACTCCGTTCGATCCGACAGCACCGCCACCAACGTCGATTCGCCCGCGGACAATTTGAAGAAGCCATCGAAAACAATGTGCGGAGGCAACGATACCCCGCCCTCGGCGATCCGCGATGCAGCAGCCGCAAGACGAGCATGCCGCGGAGCCATGTTGCGCGTGGCCAGATCGCGTTCCACTTCTGCGAACAATCGACCGACATCCTCCGGCATCCGCTTGCCTGAAATTTCCCCAAACAATCCCGCGAGCGAGCGCACCACTCCAGGGAATTCCATCACGTCGCGGAATCGTGCGGGGCGCACGCGGGCCAACGCTCGTTCCATGCACAATTGCACCAGCGATGCGGGAGCGGCAGCGAAAGGAGAGTGCGTATCCAGGAACGCCGCGAGTGTTTGGATGGACTTCGGCCGGACGGCAGCGCCTGCGCGGACCAAGGAATGCCGCAAGTGTTCCGCCATGGTCGCGGTGGGAACAAGCAGTAAGGAACCTTCGCGCGCGCGGAACCGCTCCAACGCGGCTTCAGTGGTAGAGGAACCTGGCGAACCCGATATGAGTAGAGGCAAACTCTACTTTGGCGCGACGGGGGCTGCGGGGTCAAGCCCCGTCATTTCCTCGAACTTCGCGCGCTGGTCTGCATTCAGAATTTCGAGTATCTTATTCTTGCCTGTGGCGCGCAAATCATCGATTTGATCGCGCAGCCGCATCTCTTCAATTTGCCCTTGCACGGCTTGATAGTAGTGCTGATAGTCGGCTAACACGGACGCTAACTTTTCCGTCTGCTCCGGGGAAAGTTTGAGCTCTGTGCGAAAGCGATCCAATACGGCTTCCTGATTTGACGGAGCCTCAATGGGAGCTACCGCACGATGAATTTGTTCGTGCAAGCCGTAGCGCATGCCCAGCATGCCGGTACCAATGCCCGCAAGGAACACGCCAGCGAGCGTTATCACAATGCGAGGATTCGCCATTCGTCCTAGCGCTCCTGGTAACTGACCAGGCTCATCAACACCGCGCCGCTATTGGAGGCGTCCGCCCCCATCACTTCACTGGTGAAACCGGCGGTGGGATACAGCGGGTCCATTTCGACGGCGCTCTGCGCAACAAATACGTTGGGCTCGACCTGTTCACTGGAGACCAGGTACATTCCCATCAACATCGCAAACGCCAGCGAAGCCGTGGCTAAACGCCGGCCAATGAGAGAATCGGTGAACAGCGCCCAGATAGAAACCGGGCGCTGCATCTCGATCCGTTCCAACACGCGCGCGTAAAACCCGGGCCGGGGCTCAGCGTCGTCCAGAGACTTCCAGGCGTGCAGCAGTTCGTTCTGCGCGCGCATGGCGGCGGTTTCCTCGCGGCACTCGCCGCATTCCTTCAGGTGCACAGATACCTGATGACCCGCCGGCACGGTGCCCGAAAGCACTTCTTCCAGATGGTCTTGAATTAACCGATGCATGAATTACTTCCCTCACTCACAGTCACTTGCATCATGTTCGCGGGTCTCTTAACTATCGCCCGCTGTTCGTATTTCATTACACTACACATTCACAGCACTCCGAAATCGCCCCAGCCGCTGGGCGGCCTTGAGCAACTTCTGGCGCGTGCGGAACAACTTCACCTTGATAGTGTTTTCGTTCAGACCGGTCATCCCGGCCAACTCTTCCACGGAATGGCCTTCTACTTCTTTGAGTAGGATCAAATTGCGATCCTCCGGCGATACTTTCTCCAGAAGTTGTAAAACCAGATCCCGGTTCGCCAGCCGCGAATCCACGGGAGCGCCCCGGGAGATGGCCGGTTCTGACGCTTCCATGCGCTGGGCATCTTCCTGGCTGAAGTCACTCTCGTAGACCAGCTTGCGGACCTTCTTCTTACGCAGGTAGTCGTAGCACTCGTTCACCGTGATCTTGTAGACCCAGGTCAAAACCGAGCTGCGGAAATCGAAATTCTTGATCGAGAAGTAGACCTTCGCGAAAACCTGCTGCGCGATGTCTTCGGCGTCGTTGTGATTGCGCAGGATCCCGTAGATGATCGAGAAGACTTTCGACTGGTAACGCTCGACAATCTCGCGGAACGCAAGTTCGTCGCCCGCCTGCACACGGCGGACGAGCGCTGCCTCGTCGCTTGTCTTGTGGTCCACGCGCGCTCTTGACCGCGTCTTCTCTTTGCTCGCGTCACCCACCCCCGGGAAATCCAGGACCCCGGTTATGCTCGCCGCATTTAAGATCGATGTAGAGATCGACATGACACCCTACCGACGCGGCCCACCCCGTGGGGGTTTCACGATTTTCACCTCAACAATACCACCCAAATCAAACTGGACCAAGATGGTCCCTTATGGTACAATGAAGGTCGAGGAGTAAAAGCATGGTTCAACTTACTGAAACCGCCATTGGCAAAGTAGCCGAGATTCTTAGCGCGCAGGAGCCGAAACCGGCAGGTTTGCGCATCTCCGTCGTGGGCGGCGGATGCTCCGGCTTCAGCTATTCCATGGCCTTCGAAAACAGCCCCGGGATGCTGGACAAGACCTACAAGTACGGCGACCTGCAGGTTTTCGTCGACCAAGCCAGCCTGTTGTACTTGGACGGCGTCGAAGTCGACTACGTCGAGACGATGGAAGGTTCGGGATTCAAGTTCAATAATCCCAACGTAAAGTCGACCTGCGGCTGCGGCAGTTCCTTCAGCGCGTAAGACTTACACGGATTCCAGCTATACAGGGCACCCCTCCGGGGGTGCCTTTTCTTTTCGCTCTTCACTCCATGCCATTCGGCATATTTTCAGGGAAGAAATCTAAGCCGTTGGGCGTCCTATTGGTGCCATGAGAATTGACACGACGACGCGGATCTTAGCCACCATGCTGTTGACGGGAGGCCAGATCGTTCTGGCGGGCGCCAAAACATCCAGCAAAAGCAACAGCTTAACCCCGGAAGCGGGATTTGCGAAGACGGTTCAGCCGTTCCTGTCGGCTCACTGCCTGGGGTGCCACAACGAGACCACCAAGACCGCGAGCCTGGATTTGCAGCAGTTCACGTCGGTCGAAAGCGTACGCGCGAACCTGAAGGTCTGGAAAAAGGTTGCCTGGCGGTTACAATCCGGCGAGATGCCTCCAGCCAAGACCCCGCGCCCGAAGCTGGCGGCCCAAAAGGCGATGCTGAAGTGGGTGAACGCGGAACTGGCTCGGGCGGACGCCAAGAAGTAACGGCTTGTGAACGATTAACGTCCCCGGCCTCACGCTCGTCGTCGCTGTTTGAGGGCTGCGGTAGCTCGGTCAGAACCTAGAGGACTCACAGATATATCGCAGCCGAAAAAGGGCCCCCCCGAAGAAGGTGCCCTTTTTATTGATCGGAACAACCGACGCTCAATTGCTCGTTCTAAGGCCGGTTGGTATAGCTGACACAATCACCTTGGTTCTTGAAGGTCGGGTTATTGAAGATTGTCCAGCCGTCGTTTTTGCATTGCTCCTTGTTGGTAGGCGGACCAACCGGAGTTGGGCCGGAAGACAGAGTCAGATTGTCAAACAAGAATCCCTTGCCGACGTTGCCCGGGACTGCGCTCCCGCCAGTGCGGAAGAGCAGTGAGTCCACAGTGCGGGTTCCAGCTTCGGGTAAAGCCTCGTTGTCGTAGCGGAAGTAGTTCTCCCACGTGGTTCCGGTATGAACCAGAAAACCATCGATGTAAATTTTGACCACATCGTTGGACGGCCCATCCACAAAATCGATTGAGAACCGGATGCGATGCGGGGTGGCCCGATTCAGGCCTGTTGCGACTTGGGTCTCTACGAAATTGGCGGGATTCCCTGTTCCTTGGACGTCATCGAAGAAGACATCCAGCCCACTCAGCCCATCTTCAAATCGCAAGTAGCTCATACGCGCTCCGTCTCCTCTATCCGGCGCAACGGACATGAGCATTCCGACCTGTTGGGCGGATGGAACGGTGGAAGCAATGTCGAATGAAATGTCAAAGTGCGCCTGTCGAGTGCCCGCTGACATTCCTGCATTTGTCGCGGACGTTTCTCCAGCCTCATTTGCGAGAGATTTAGAGAACGTTTGATCGCCAAAACACCCGCTAGTGACCGCATTTGAAAGGCGGAGGCTTTGGGTAGCGAACGTCGTGTACCCGTAGGTATTGGAGGCTACTGCGTGGTCGTATGTGGCGCAACCGGAACCCGCGCTCCCCAAACTGCTCCAGCCATCCTGCAGATGAATCGAGCCGAGAGAGTAGGTTGGAGGTTCAAAATTGATACTTGAACTATCCGCGAAAGCGATCAACGGGGTGAGGCCGATGGCCACGCCCAAAGAGAGTGAGTAAGAGAATATCTTTTTCATGTTGTCCTTTGGCCTTCTATTCAAACCACGCACTGCGTTTTGCCTGGCGGCATTCTCGCTACGACAGTCTACGGGCGAGGGACAATTCTCAGCAAGGGATCTTTCGTCGCCAACGAAGAGTACCCACGGTACCCATCCACATCATCCGCCCGTAGACCGCTGCTCGGAGAGTTGCCGTTCCAACAGAACCCGCACCACCTCACTGCGGTTATGTACTCCAAGCACCCGAAAGATGCGCTGAAAATGTTTTTTACAGCCCCTTCGGAAATCCCCAGCCGGGCTCCGATCTCCTTGTTGGCGAGCCCCTCCAGTAACAGCGCCTCCACGCGGTGGTCGCGGGGAGTGCATCCGTCCTGCTCAACACGCGGCGCTTGACCCTGCCGGAAAGAACGTTCATCCAACGTCGTGATACCGATCGAAGCAGTGCGTATCCTTTCGAGAAGCGCCTCAATTCCCGCGCTTGTGTTGAAGATCGAAGACACACCTTGCTGGATAACTTCCTGCTCCAGGTGATCGTTGAGTCCGCTGGTGATGACTACCACCGCGCTTTCGCATCGCTGATTCCGAAGCGCAAGCATCAGATTCACCCCACGTTCTTCGCTCTCCCGAAGGTGCAAAATCACGCGCACATTGCAACGCGTCAACACCTCCAGGGCGCGTGAAACGGAAGAGCAGCAACCCACAACCTCCGTCTCCGGATCACGGGAAAGGGCCTGGGCTAGAGTCTCTGCAAACAGCGTCTGGCCGCCTACGATAAGAACGCGGGTTGGGGTCAGCATGTCTTTGAAGGACACCCCGTAAAGCTCACCGTTCTCTTGGATGGGAGGCTAGAATGGGTCAGACGCCACCCGAATATGAGCCAAATTCCGCAGACGGAGCAGGACAACGCTGCTAGCGCCGATCTCGACCTTCTTTCCACCGTCGACCTTTTGTCGCGAATGAACGCAGCGGACGCGGAAATAGCCGCTGCAGTCGCCAGCCAGACACTCCGTATCGCAGCCGTCGTGGATGCCATCACCGCCCGCATGCAACTTGGTGGCCACCTTATCTACACAGGGGCCGGAACCAGCGGACGACTCGGCGTGCTCGACGCATCCGAATGCCCGCCCACGTTCGGCGTTCCTCCCACCTTGGTCAGCGGCATCATAGCCGGGGGTGAGACCGCCCTCACACGTTCCATTGAAGGAGCTGAGGACGATCCGCAGGCCGGAGCACGCGATTTGGGCGAGATCTCTGCGAACGACGCCGTGGTCGGGATCGCGGCCAGCGGTCGGACTCCCTACGTTTTGGGAGCGCTCGCGAAAGCTACCGCAGTGGGCGCGTTGACCGCTTGCGTGGTCTGTGTTCCCGATTCCGAAATTGCCCGCGCCGTCCAGTTCCCCATTGAAGCTGTCCCCGGACCCGAGATCGTCACTGGCTCTACCCGACTACGAGCGGGCACGGCGACGAAGATGGTGCTGAACATGATCTCCACCGCGGTCATGGTCCGCTTGGGACACGTCTACGGCAACCTGATGGTGAACGTCCAGCCCACGAACGTGAAGTTGGAGGATCGCGCTCGTCGCATCATCCAGCAGGTCGCCGGATGCTCCGCTCCACGCGCGGTCGAATTATTGGACGCAGCAGGACGCAGCGTACGCACGGCCATTATCATGGAGAAGAAAGGTCTCTCCCGCGCGGACGCGGAACAGTTGCTGGCCAGCACCGGTGGCCACTTGCGTAAAGCTCTTCTTTAGTTCAGTTCAAAACAACATGGAAAAATTCGTCATACAGGGCGGCACGCCGCTCTCCGGGACCATCCCGGTCAGCGGCTCCAAAAACTCCGCTCTGCCCGCGCTCGCCGCGTGCATCCTTACAGGCGAGACCGTCACGCTCGATCGCATCCCGCCGGTGCGCGACATCGGCACCATGATCGATTTGATCCGCTACTCCGGCGCGGAAGTTAACGTCGAAGGTGAACGGGTGACCATTCGAGCCGCGAACATCGACAAGCCCGAAGCGCCGTACGAAGTGGTGAAGACGATGCGCGCGTCGAGCTTGGTCCTTGGTCCGTTGGTCGCCCGCTGCGGTCGAGCCCGCGTATCGCTCCCCGGCGGCTGCGCCATCGGAGCGCGCCCCATCAATCTCCACGTGAACGCCTTGGAACACCTGGGCGCGGAAATCCGTCAGGACCACGGCTACATCGAAGCGGTCGCCCCCAACGGACTGCGCGGCGGCACCGTGCACTTCGATCGCATCACCGTTACCGGCACCGAAGACATCCTGATGGCCGCCGTGCTGGCCAAGGGCGAGACGATTATTGAGAACGCGGCTCGCGAACCGGAAGTGGTCGACCTCGCGGCCCTGCTGACGCGTATGGGGGCGCGCATCGAAGGCGCGGGCACATCCACCATCCGAGTGCAGGGCGTCGAGAAACTCGGCGGCGCGGAGCACACTATTATTGCCGATCGCATTGAAGCGGGCACGTTCGTGGTCGCCGGAGCCATCACGCGCGGCGATCTCACCGTCACCGGTTGCGTACCGGAACACCTCCGCGCGCTGATTTCGAAACTCCAGCAAGCCGGCGTTGAAATTACGGAGACGGCTCCTGATACGCTACGTGTCCGCGTCCCTGGACGCCTCAAGAACGTCGACATCACTACCGAAGAGCACCCCGGCTTCGCCACCGACCTGCAAGCCCAGTTCATGGCGCTGATGACGCAGGCCGAGGGCATCAGTTTTATTACCGAGAAGATTTTTGAGAACCGGTTTATGCATGCCCAGGAACTGGCTCGCATGGGAGCGAATATTCGCTTGGAAGGGCGGCAAGCTATCGTCGCAGGACCTACTCGCCTTACCGGAGCGCAGGTGATTGCTAGTGATCTACGAGCCAGTGCGTCGCTGGTGCTCGCTGCGATGGCGGCGGAGGGTGAGACCGAGATCGACCGTGTGTATCACATCGATCGTGGGTACGACAGGATTGAATCGAAACTGAATGCAGCTGGGGCTAGGATTCAGCGCGTGGTGCATTAGAGAGTCTGTCAGCTCCCTCACGGTCGCGGTTCTGTGTCGAGAGTTGGCGACCATAGTGACATTCCCGACACCGAGCCGCGCGCGTAAGCAAGCGGAGAGCCGATCTACACTAGAGGTGTCATGAGCATCCCGCACAAAGGTCACAATCCCAGCTTCCTCGCCATCGTCAACGACGCCAAATCCCGCATTCGCCAAATCGACATCGTTGAGTATCAGAGCATGTCTCGCGAAGGCCACATCCTGGTCGACACGCGCGAAGACCTCGAATGGCAGGCTTCCCACGCAGAAGGCGCCATCCACATCAGCAAGGGCGTCATCGAGCGCGATATCGAAACCAAGATCCCGGACAAATCGGCCACGCTGGTCCTTTATTGCGGAGGCGGTTTCCGCAGCGCCCTGGCCGCGGACACGTTGCAGAAGATGGGTTACGAAAACGCTATCTCGCTCGACGGCGGATGGCGGGCCTGGAACGAAGCCGGGCTGCCTATAGAAAAGCCTTGAATTACGCGCGAGCTTTGGGGTATTCTCTTTTACCCTCATGCTCAAGTTGCTGCTCCCGGCGATTGTCCTTTCCGCTTTTGCACTCCAAGCGCAGGACGCGCCGAGTCTCCACACCATCCTCCTCAACGGCCAGCTGCTCACCTATGAACAGCGCGGCGAGTTGGCGATCATCGAGGGCGACATTATCCTCGGCAACGCGGCGGATATAGAAGCCGCCGCTCGCGCGGAAGCAACCGGTGCGAAGGACGACACCAAACTTCGCGGAGCCGTCCTGGTCCTGAACTCCCTCGGCGCGCCGCCACTGTGGCCCAACAACACTCTCTACTACACGATCGATCCGTCCATCACCAACCCCAAACGCATCACCGACGCCATCGACCACTGGAAAACGCGCACGCCCCTCAAGATCCTGCCGCGCGTGGCCGAGACCGACTACGTGCGCTTTGTCGCGACCACAGGAAGCTGCGCCTCCTCCGCGGGGCGCGTAGGCGGGGCGCAAACCATCGTCCTGGACGAAGCTGGATGCGACTTGGGCGCGGTGATCCACGAGATCGGCCACACCTGGGGCTTCCTGCACGAGCAAAGCCGCAGCGACCGCAATACCTGGCTCACGCTGCTGTACGAAAACATCGATAGCGTTACCTACTCACAGTTCAGCCAGGTGCGAACGGCGCGCGACGTTGGTTACTACGATTACGGCTCCATCATGCACTACCCCACAGTCGCCTTCAGCTTGGAGAACAAGATCGTGGAGCAAACCGTCCCGCCCGGCATCCCCATCGGGCAGCGCGTGGGACTCTCCGCCGGCGATATCGACAACATCTCGCGCATCTACGGCGTGGTCCCGACGAAGACGACCATCACGACGATTCCAGAGGGCCTGGCGTTCTACGCGGACGGGGAGCTATTTACGTCGCCGCGCGCCTTCGACTGGATCCCCGGCTCCATTCACACCCTCAGCGTGAACGCGCTGCAAGGCCCGCTCACCGGCAGCTTGAATGCACGCCACTACTTCGTCCGCTGGACCGATAACGGCTCCGCCGATCACGTCTTCACAGCCAGCGCGAATCAAACCGTGGTCGCCGCGCAATTCCAGCAACGCTTCCGCATAAGCAGTTCTGTTGCGCTCGGCGAGGGCTCCATTTCGGTGGACCCGCCCTCGGTGGACGGATTCTATCCCGCGGGCACCGCGCTGCACGTGACCGCCACGCCGGCAACGGGGCAGAAATTCCGAAGTTGGACGGCTTCGCCCTCGATCCTTTCCGGGTACGGCATCGGCTCCGGTGCGGCGTCATTCGATTTGGAGCTGAACGGCAACCTGATCCTGCTCGCGAATTTCAGTGACCAGCCTTTAACCACCATCAACTCCACGCCCCCCGGACAAGTGGTGGTTGTCGACGGGCTTTCGGTGCGGACTCCGGCACACTTTCTGTGGACACCCGGGTCCGATCACTCGCTGAACATCCGTACACCGCTGTTTTCTCCGAGCTCCAGCACGCGCTATCGCTACGCTGGTTGGGAGGACGGAACCAGCAACGCGCTTCGCACCGTGAAAGCCGGGACAGAGGCCGCTGCCTATTCGGCCCGCTTTGCCGTTCAGCATTACCTGGACTACACCCGCGTCGGCTCGGGAATCCTCACAGTGGATCCCGGCCAGGACAGCCTGTACATCGATGCCGGACTCACGGTGCAATTAGGCGTGATCCCGTTGACCGGGCAGACGGTTCAGTATTGGATGGGTGACGTCTCGGGCAGCGGACTCACGAAAAACCTTTTGATGGACCGTCCCCATCGCGTCGTAGTGGTAGCGGGCACGCCACTGCCATTCCGGCTCAGCAACGCCGCCAGCTTTCTCATCAACCCAGCGTTTGAACAGCCCGCGACCACGGTAGCTCCACTGGAACTGGTCACGCTATTTGGCACCAACGTCGGCCCGTCCACCCTCACCCCAGGCCAACTCGACTCGCAAGGTCGCATCGCCACCGGCAGCGGCAACACGCGCGTGCTCTTCGACGGCATTCCTGCACCGGTGCTCAACACCTCTGCCACACAGACAACCGTGATCGTGCCCAAGGAAGTCGCCAGCCGTACGACGTCCACTGTAGCGCTGGAACGCAACGGCCAAGTCATCGGCTCCTCTGTCTTCGCGATCACGCCCACGCTGCCGGGAATCTTCACCGCGGATTCCTCCGGCTCCGGACCCATCGTCGCCCTAAACGCCGACGGCACTCGCAATTCGAAGGATCGCCCCGCCGCACCTGGTTCCTACGTCGTGTTCTTCGCCACCGGCGCCGGACTGATGGACGGCAATCCCGCCAACGGGGAAATCATGGGCTCGAAACTGGTCGGCCCGCTGGCGCCCGTCTATGTCCGCATCGGCAAGGAGCCAGTCGAGCTCTACTACGCCGGTTCATCTCCCAGCCAGGTCAACAGCGTCATTCAGGTGAACGCCCGCGTCCCGCTCAGCCTGACCCCAGGGGAGTGGCCCATCCGCGCGATCTTCGGCAATGCGGCCAGCGCGCCGGGCACGACGATCTTCGTGAAGTAAATTTTGGGCCTACCTTTAGTAGGATAAAAGTGCATTCTGTGAAGACCGCCATCTCGGTAAAAGACGCCTTCTTCCGAGAACCCCGCCAGCGCGAGGTTCTCGAACAATTGAACCGCGTTTACGACGGTCAACCTGATCCGTTGGCCCCGAAGATGAAAGCCAGGTTTCATACGGTCATTCAGGACAAATGGTGAGCGAGATTCTCCAGGGCGCTGTTTACTGGCTCGGCCCCGGTCAATGTTTCCCAACTCCTCACGGTGGACAAGATGGACCTGGAAGAACAACTCGATCAACTTCCTCCGGAGACGAATCGGCGGCATCTCACTCGGCTTGCAACTCCTGTTAGGAGCCGCATAACGTCTCCTGGCGATGCTGCCGATCCTCCGGTATGGGATTTTACATACTGAAAGCGGACCCCCTGAAACGAGTACCCCTAGCTCCGCGTCCAACAAGTATGCGCAGGACTTTGAAACAGATACTCAGCTTGTGCCTGCTGGCGTGCGCAGCCTACTCCCAATCCCGGCAGCCTGTTCGCACCGTCGTGCTCAACGGACAGACCGTCCGCTACACCGTGAATGGCGACCTCGCCATCACTGAGGGCGACATCATCCTTGGTACGGTGGCCGAAGTCGAAGCCGCTGCGGCGGATTCCAAAGCGCCTACGCCCCGCGCAGCGTCCCTTTATCTTGGACTCGGTACCGCGCCGCGGCTGTGGCCGGATTCGACCGTGTATTACACCATCTCCCCCAGCCTGCCCAATCAGAAACGCGTGCTGGACGCGATCGACCACTGGAACACCAAGACCCCACTCAAGATCCTGCCGCGCACCGGTCAGTCCAACTACGTCCAATTTCAACTCTCCAGCGATGGCGGCTGCGCCTCCAGCATCGGCATGGCCGGCGGCCAACAAACCATCGTGTTGGGTGCCGGATGCGAACCGGCGGCTGTAATCCACGAAATTGGACACACCTTTGGACTCATGCACGAGCAGAGCCGCAAGGATCGGGACGCCTGGCTCACCGTCTTGTTCGAGAACATCGACAGCGTCTACTACCAACAGTTTCAGCAACTGAGCAACTCGCGCGACCTGGGCTACTACGATTACGGCTCCATCATGCACTACTCCGGCGAGGCCTTCAGTCTGGACGGCAACACCAGCCTGGAGACGGTGCCGCCGGGGATCCCCATCGGTCAGCGCGTCGGCCTCTCCGCGGGGGATATTGACGCTATTTCCCGCACCTACGGATTCCTGCCTTCCCAGACCACCATCACGACGATTCCCGAAGGTTTGACGATTGTCGTCGACGGAGAACGTTACGTTGCTCCGCACGCGTTCGACTGGGTACCCGGCGTCAATCACAGCCTCGCCGTCGATAGCGTCCAACAGTCCGGCTCGACGGCCACACCGACCCGAAACCGCTTTGTCCGTTGGACCGACGGCGGCGCGCAATCCCACACGTTCACGGCCAGCGCGGACCGAACCGTCATCGCGGCGGAATTTCAACAAAGCTTCCCCATCACCACCGGCATCTCCACCGCGATCACCAATGGTACTGGAACAGTCACAGTGGAACCAGCGTCCAGCGATGGCTACTACATCGCGGGAACCAAAGTGAAGATCAGCGCCAAGCCCAGCCCTGGGCAGACGTTCTACCGCTGGTTCGGAAGCAACGCCGAATACTATGGCTTCGGGATCGCGGCAACTACGCTGACCCTTGAAGTGCGCGAACCCATCACGTTTCAGGCCGGCTTCACCGCACAGCCTATGCTATCGGTGGAGTCCAATCCGCCGGGCGCAGACATCAGGCTCGACGGCACACCCTACCTGACTCCCGCGCGCTTCCTTAGCTTTACCACCGGGACCACCCACACCCTGGCGGTCTCTAGCCCCCAATACAGCCCCTCGGACGCTTCTCGTTTGAACTTCGCCGGTTGGGAAGATGGGTCGCTCGCGACATCCCGCACCGTCCAGATTGGAGCGCTCCCCGCCACCTATTCCGCGACCTTCACGACGCAGCATTTCGTCGATTACACCACGTCCGGCAACGGTTCGATTATCGCCAGCCCCAGCACGGACGACTACTACGACGAGGGCAGCCGAGTGACATTCACCGCCACTCCGCGCGGCAACCAGACCCTGCAATACTGGCTGGGCGACGTGGTCAGTGGCGACCCAACCCAAAGTATCCTGATCGATCGCCCCAAGTTCCTTCGCGGCGTATTCGGCGGAGGTCTGAATTTCCGGCCCACCAATGCCGCCAGCTATTCGAGCAATGCCACGTTCGACCAGCCGGGTACCTCCGTCGCTCCGCTCGAAATCGTCACATTGTTCGGTTCGGGCCTAGGCCCCGCTAGCCTCACCACAGGTTCGCTCGATCAGAATGGGCGGCTGTCCACCGTCGTCGCCGATACTCGCGTTTTGTTCGATAACGTACCTGCGCCGATCGTATATGCCTCAGCGACGCAGACCAGTGTGATCGTCCCCGCCGAGGTCGCGGGGCGCGTTTTCACCGTGATCGCCGTTGAGCGCAGCGGCGTATTTACAGGCGTCACCACCGCCACGGTTACCACCACGCTGCCCGGCTTGTTCACGTCCAACCAGTCCGGCACCGGACCGGTCGCGTCCTTCAATCAGGACGGTTCGTTGAATTCTCCCAGCCGACCGGCGGAATCAGGATCGGTCGTCACCTTGTTCGCCACCGGAGCCGGCCTGATGGACCGCTCCCTTCCCAATGGCGCAGTCACCGATTTCAACCTGGTGCGCCCTCAGCTTCCCGTTTACGTGCGCATCGGGACCCAGCCCGCGGAAGTGCTCTACGCAGGTTCGGCGCCCACGTTGGTGAATGGAGCGCTGCAGGTGAACGTGCGCATCCCCGCAGGCCTGCAAAGCGGAAACCAGCCGATCAAGTTGATTGTCGGGAATAACGCGAGCGCGCCGGGAACGACGGTCGCAGTAAAGTAGCGCCTATTGGCCGAGGACGCCCTTGAAGGCAGCAATCAAGACACACGCGGCGATGTGTGCCATAAACCCGTAGTGGATCCAGTTCCGGGTAAAGCGCAGGACAAGTCCAAGATCTTCGCTCATAAGCCACAGCAAGTGTGGCCGAAGAACCTATGGTGGTACCAATAGGCCGAAGCTTCCTATTGCACGCAAAGAAGTTCCGGTACGCTGCAACGGAGTGACTGGATCGGTTGGCCCAGAAAATTGGACCCTTTGTGGCGGGAAAAAGTGGAGTATCCTGAAAAGGTTAGAGAAACCGCATCGGAACCGGAGTCGGTGAGTTTAAAGTTAGCCGTTTCCGATGCGGTTCGCCCAAAGTGGGCGAGAACCCGAATTTCCGTCTAATCCCAACTGTAGCTGAGGCCCGCGTCCATTTTATTGGTTCCCCAACCCAGCTCGTCTCAGACTGAGATCGCAGGTCCTTGAAGATCAAGGATCTTGTCGAACTGAAGATCGTTACAAAAAACCGTACTTACTTTAGATAAGGGCAACAAAAAAAGCCCTCTGTTGCAATTTGCAACAGCGAAGGAAGGAGCGGTGTAAAAACTTGAAATCCCGACTCCCGCAAGCACGCTACTGAATAGCCGCCCGCTTCTTCCGCTCTTGCCCATTGCATACAGAGGGACAGGTTTAAAAGGTTACTTCATCAATTCGCATTACAGAATAGCACCTCGGGGGCCGTTGGGTGGGCCGTGCATTTTCAAGCAGATCCGCTCCCCCTTTACCCTATCTGTGCGGGGTATTGCCCCGTGGGTGTGTCGGTGTGACACAATCAGGACGTGCGCGGAGTCCTGCTCGGTTTCATCGCCGCTTTCAGCCTGTGGGCCCAGCCCTCCGCCGACGATTTCCACGTCTACCGTGACCCACCCCGTCTCTTCCTAACGGCCCAACGTCAGCGCCTCCTGGAACGCGAGCGCGAACGGACCTCCCTCCGCTGGCAATACTTTAATTCGGCGTCGGAGACCATAACTCCCCCGCCCGAACCCGGATTTGCCGGAGCTCTCTATTACCGGGTGACCCACCAGAATCCAGCCGGACGCAAGGCCATCGATTGGGCGATCTCCCCTGCCGCCCGCGACCTGCGACAGCTCGCCTTGGTCTTCGACTGGTGCGGGCCGCTGCTTACCTCAGCCGAGGCCGACCGGCTCGCCGCGAAAATCCAACAAGGGATCGCCCAGCCCGCGACCACCCTTGCGACCCAATCCGCCCGAGCCCTCGCCGCCATCGCCATCGCCGACCGCTTGCCCGATGCCGCCGACGGCATCCTCCGCGAGATCGTGACGTGGTGGCGCAAGCAGCCTCCCGCCAAACGCGACGAGCTTTACCCGCTATTCGAATTCCTCCACGCCATTCGCGACAACACCAAGGTCGAACTGCGCGAGTCCGCCTCGGCCTACTTCACGGCGCTGCCGCTCGACTACATCGCGGGTTTCTACCCCGCCGCCTTCCCCGGACCCGAGAACAATTTCCGCATCCCCGTCTTAACCGGTACAGGCGAGCCTGACGTAACCGCCGCCACCCGTGCCCGCGCCGCTGGACTCGCTATGGTGGCGCTCGACACCAACGCCGTCAACTACCAGTTCGCGCAAGGCATGCTGATGAATGACCAGTTCGTGATGCGCGACCCTCTCGGCGCTCCCTACGAATTCCTGTGGGCGAATCCCTATCAGCCAGGGCTGGCCTACCAAACCCTGCCGCTGGTCTTCCACGATCCCACCACCGGCCACGTCTTCGCCCGCACCAGTTGGGAAGAGGACGCCACCTGGATCGGCTACTTCGACGGTACGCTGCAACTGTTCCGCAATGGAGGCGTGCAGACAGTTCGTCCAGGGACTCCCATCGCGCCCGTGCGCGTTGGCGATGCGATCGTGACCGTTCCCGCGGACCCCAAGTCGATCCAGGTCCGCCTCGAAGGCCAGCACCTATTTGTCATCGGCCTCGCCCCGCGGTCGACCTTCGCCGTCGAGATCGATGATCAGGAACTGGACTTCCTCGATTCCGACATCGGCGGCACGCTCGTCGTCTCCGCGTCGCCCGATACCGACGCTGGCGTGCGTATCCACCCCCATGCGGTAAACTAGAGGATATGAGTTGGATCGCAGCAGTCGCGCTCGGCTGGATTGTTCCAGGCGGCGGCCACATGTTCCTCAAGCGCGGTGGACGCGGTCTGCTGATTTTCAGCTCCGTTTCGTTATTGTTCCTGCTAGGCTTGATGATGCGCGGAGCGTTGTTCTCCCCGCAAGGCGGCGACCTGCTCACCACCGTCATCTACTACGGCGGCTTCGTCGGCAACCTACTGGCCGGACTTCCCTATTTTTGCTCCGTGTGGCTCGGATACGCGCAGGCCGACATCGCCGGTCACGTTCACGATTACGGCACCAAGTTCCTGGTCGCCGCCGGATTGCTGAACTTGCTAGGCATCGTCGACGCCTTTGAAATCGCCACCGGGAGGAAAGACTAACATGCTCCCCAGCCTGGCCCTGTCTCACTTTGAGGCATCTGTTCTCTTCGCACTGTTCACCTCGGTGCTGCTCGGCATCATCACCAAGAACACCGACCGCGAGCGTTTCCGTTACGCCGTCTACTGCTTCGTCTGCTTCATCGGCGCCCTTTTCGGCCTAAGCTGGCTGATGTACCTGGGCCACGGCTAAGCCCCAGCTAACTTTTTTGTACCCCAGCCCCTCCGCCATGCGTCTTAAACAGCGGGAGTATACTGTTAGGTGAAGGAGTCCCTCATGCGCCGCTTGCTTGGATTGCCCGTTCTGGCGTTGTTTGCTGTCGCCACGTTTTCCTCCGCTGGCTTTGCCGCGGACACAAAAGGAGACAAGGCCGCCCAGGAGCTAGCCAAGAAGGAAGAAAAGGCCAAGAAGGACGCCGAGAAGAAGGCCGCCGAACAAGCTAAAAAGGACGGCAAGAAAGTTGTCGCCAAAAAGAACGACCCCAACGAAATCGGCAATCGCGAAGTCGGCAAGGGCGTCAACTTCTACTCCATCGAAAAAGAAATCGCCATGGGCAAGTCCCTGGCCCAGGAAGTGGAACGTCAGGCCAAGATCGTCGACGACCCCATCATCGCCGAATACGTCAATCGCGTGGGCCAGAACATCGTGCGCAACTCCGACGCGCAGGTGCCCTTCGTCATTAAAGTGGTCGAAGACGAGTCGGTGAACGCGTTCGCGCTTCCCGGTGGATTCTTTTTCGTCAACTCCGGCCTCATCCTGAAAGCCCAGACTGAAGCCGAGCTAGCTGGCGTGATGGCGCACGAAATCGCGCACGTCGCTGCCCGCCACGGCACACGGCAGGACACCAAGGGCCAGATCGCCAGCTACGCCACGCTCCCGATGATCTTCATGGGCGGCGGTTGGGGTGCCTACGCGATGCGCCAGGCCGCACAGGTTCTGATCCCGCTGGGATTCCTCAAGTTCTCTCGCGCTTACGAAGCGGAAGCCGACAACCTCGGCTTGCAGTATATGTACAAGACCGGCTACGATCCGGTGGCATTCGTCGATTTCTTTGAAAAGATCCAGGCGATGGAGAAGACCAAGAAGGGCACCATCAGCCAGTATTTTTCCAGCCACCCGCCCACAGATAGCCGCATCAGTGATGCGCAGAAGAACATCCAGCTGAACCTGGAAGCTCGCCCGGAATACATGGTGACCACTTCCGAGTTCAACAAGGTGAAGGCTCGCTTGGCGATGCTGGAAAACCGCCGCAAGGTGGACGACAAGAGCAAGGACGGCGATCGCCCGACGCTGAAACAGAAGCCCGGCTCCACCAAGGACGACACCGGCGCGGACGACAAGGACGAGCGTCCCAAGCTGGAACGCCGCCAGCCTTAAGGCAATCGCCTACCGCTAGAAACAGTAAAGGCCTCCGGAGCGATCCGGAGGCCTTCTTCTTTTATTGGGCTACTTAGCCGCGTTCTTCTTCAGTTGGTCCCGAATCTCAGTGAGCAACTGAATGTCCGGCGGAGGCGGAGGAGGATCGCCCGGCTTTGCCGGCGGATAGAACTTCGCCATCATCGCCTGGAACGGCAGGACAATCACGAAGTACACCACGCCCGCCTTGATCAAGAATGCGATCACCGCGTTCAGGAATGAACCAAGCCCGATCTCGCCCACTTTCCACGCCGAAAAATCAGGTTGCCCACCGATCGACCCAATAATCGGCGTGATGACGTCCTTGGTCATGGAATCCACGATGCCGCCAAACGCTGCGCCAATGATGACGCCGACCGCCAAGTCGACGACATTCCCGCGCATTATGAAATCTTTGAATCCAGCCATCTTTACTCCCCTTTTTCTCTAGCGTCCCCGAACGCCAGGATGCTAGTGTACTACACTAAACATTGCTATGGCGTTAATCACTGTGACTTGTCCGTGCTGTCAAGCGGAACTCCATATCGACCCCGAAACCTCGGCCGTCATCCGCCACAAGGAGCACGTCAAGCCCCCCACCATGGCGGACATGGAAGCAGCCGTCTCGCGCTTCAAAGGCGAAGCCAGCCGCCGCGAAGATGCCTTCAACAAGTCGGTCAACGAACACAAGAACCGAGCCGACATCCTCAACAAGAAGTTCGACGAGATGCTGAAACTGGCCAAAGAAAATCCAAACGAGCCGCCTCCCAAGCGGGACATCGATTTTGACTAAGTCCCCCGTTAAACCCAAGACCGCGGCGGAGCGCCAGGCGCGCCTCCAGAAGATTCTCGACGGCCTCGACAAGCTCTACCCCAACGTGACCTGCGCGCTGGACCACTCCAACGCCTGGGAACTGCTGGCCGCCACCATCCTCTCCGCCCAGTGCACCGACAAACGCGTCAACATGGTCACGCCCGGTCTCTTCCGCAAATATCCCACCATCCAGGATTTCGCCTCCGCCTCGCAGGAGGAGATGGCGGAAGCCGTCCGCTCCACCGGCTTCTACAACAACAAAGCCAAGAGTCTGATTGGAGCCGCGCGCAAAATCCTCTCCGACTTCGGCGGCCAAGTCCCCAATGAAATCGAGAAGCTACTTACCGTTCCTGGAGCCGCGCGCAAGACCGCCAACGTCGTCCTGGGCACCGTCTACGGCATCGCCAGCGGAGTCGTAGTCGACACGCACGTGCAGCGCATCAGCCGCCGCCTCGACCTTACCAAAGAAACAGACCCGGTCAAGATCGAGCGCGACCTCATGAAGATCCTGCCCAAGGAAAAGTGGATTCTCTTCAGCCACCAAATCATCCACCACGGTCGCGGCCCCTGCGTCGCCCGTAATCCCAAGTGCAGCGAATGCGGCATCGCCGACCTCTGCTACGCCCCGGATAAGACCGCCTAAGCAAGTAACGCAGACCGCAGCCTCGCGAACTCCCGCTGGCGCAACCACTTCCCTAATACACAAACCTTCTAGTCTCACGGAAGGCGCCACCCTCTATCGAATGCGCGTCGCAAAAACGCGAACGAACGGAGAGGCAACACCTGCTTATCGCAATTTTGTAGAACGAACCCAAAAGTTATTGAAAGCAAAGGAACTGGCAAGGAAAACGAACCCAAACGAAGCCAAAACGAACCCAATTTTGACTGCTTGGCGTCTTGGCGTGAAATTCTTGATAGAATCCAACCTGAACCGATAGGAGAAACCATGCGGACTCTCATCCTCATCCTGCTCGCGGCCTCGACCCTCTTCGCCCAAGGCAAAGCCAAAGGCCCCGTGAAGGGCACTCCTGTCATCTGCGACCGCGCGTGCCTCGAAGGCTACATCGACCGCTATCTCGACGCCCTGGTTGCACACGACGCTTCGAAGATCCCCTTCGCGAAAGACGTCAAGTTCACTGAAAACGGTCAGCGCCTGATCCCCGGCGACGGCTTGTGGAACACCATGACGGCCAAGGGCACTTACCGCGTCTTTGTCACCGACGTGGCCGAGCAATCGGTCGCCTTCATGGGCAGCATCACCGAGATGAACGCCGGAGCGATGCTTGGGCTGCGACTCAAGATTCGCAACAACCAGATCACGGAAGCCGAGCAATTTATCCAGCGCAGCGCTAGCTCCGCCGCTGGCTTCGAACGGATTGGCTACAAATGGACCGACCCGCTCCCCGAAGCCGAGCGCATGACGCGCGAGCAACTGATCGAGCTCGCGAACAAATATTTCACCGGCATGGCCTCGAACGACGGCAAGGGCGACTATCCGTTCGCCGACGACTGCAATCGCATTGAGAACGGTGGCTTCACCACCAACACACCGACGCCGGCGGGCCAGCAGCGCCCTGATCCGAAGACCTCCACCGGCTACTCCTCACAATGGAGCTGCCTGGAACAATTCAAGAGCGGCCTGCTGCACTTCGTCACCCGCATTCGCGACCGCCGCTACGTTGCAGTCGATCCCGAGCGTGGCCTCGTCTACGCCTTCGGCTTCTTCGACCATTCCGCCGGCGATACGCGCGACTTCGCGGTGCCCGACGGCCGCAAGGTTAGCGCTGGTCCCCAGCAACCCTGGACCTGGCAGATCGTCGAGTTATTTCGCTTGGAGAAGGGCAAGATCCGCCAAATTGAGGCCATCATGGAGCGTTCGCCGTACGGCATGAACTCCGGTTGGTCGGCATGGGAAGACGGCATGAGCCAACGCGCCAGGGACGCAGCAAAACAATGATGAACACCGCACTCTTACTCACCGCCGCTCTGATGTTTCAAGGCGCCGAACCGAAACCGATCATCGACAACGCCCGCGTTCGCGTGTGGGAAAAGCGTCCTCCCGCAGGCTCGTTTGAGTTCGACACGCTGACCGTGACCGCCGATGGCAAGATCCAATACTACAAGGCGGGCGCGTTGGCCGTGGCCGCGAAGGAGATCATCGGCTTCAAGCCGGGCACGGTGAAACCGCTACCTAACACCTCAGGCTTCCCGCTCGCCATGCCGCGCCCCGGCGCGAAGAAGATCCTCGACAACGCGCACTTTACCGCGTGGGATTACACGTGGACGCCCAACCATCCTACGCCGATGCACTTTCACGACAAAGACGTCGTCGTGATGTTCCTCGAAGAAGGGGATTTGAAGTCGACCCCCGCCAAGGGCGAGCCTACGTTGAACCAATACAAGCCCGGCACCATCCGCTTCAACTTGCGCGACCGTGTGCATACCGAAGAGCTTGTGCGCGGCAAACAGCGCGCCATCATCGTCGAACTTAAGTAAGGAAGCGCTCAAATGAAGACCCTGATTCTCGCCTTCGTCACCGCCGCCATCGCGTCTGCGCAAACTTGCGACCGCGCGTGCCTGGAGAACTTCGTCGACCTCTACATGGAGGCCCTCATCGCGCACAAGCCCGCGCAGGCCCCACTGGCTCCGCGCGCGAAGAATACCGAAGACGGCGTGCGCCTGGAACCCGGCGATGGCTTCTGGCGAACCGCGATGGGCAAGGGCAGCTATCGCCTGTTCAACACCGATACCGAAACCGGACAGGTGATCTTCATGGGCACGATGCGCGAGGTCCCGAACCTCCCCGTCATCGTCATGATCCGCCTCAAGGTCGCCAACCGCCAGATTACGGAGGTCGAGAACTTCGTAGTGCGCGACGCAGTGGCCGCGAAGGCGTTCGAAGACCGAGGCCGCCCTGCGGAGATGTTCATTACCGCTGTTCCCGCCGCGCAGCGAGCCACCCGAGCCGCGCTGATCCAGACCGCCAACAGCTACTACACCGGCCTGCAACGCAACGATGGCAAGGGCCCCTATAACTTCACCGCCGATTGCGACCGCTTCCAGAACGGCACGCAGACCACGAATCGCACCAGCCCGCCCCCCGCGCCCGTTCCGGCAGGACGTGGCGCCGTCGCCCCCACGCCCGACCCAGTGCTCGATCGCGTGCTGCGCATGAGCTGCACGGATCAATTCAAGTCTGGTTACTTCAACTTCGTCACCCGAGCCCGCGACCGCCGCTTCGTGGCCGTCGACCGTGAGCGCGGCTTAGTCGCAGTGATCTTCGCCCTCGATCAAGCCTCCGGCAAATACCGCACCTTCAAGATGTCCGATGGACGCGAGGTCACCGCCGGTCCCGCGAAACCCGAAACTCTCGCGGCAGCCGAGATCTTCAAGATCGAAGGCGGCAAGATCCGCCGCCTCGAAGCCGTACAAATCAACGTCCCCTACGGCATGGTCACCGGCTGGTCCACATGGGAAGACGGAATGTCCGAGAAGGCTCAGGATATCCGGTAATGCCCGTGCCTCTGTCCGATTTGGCCAGGAGGACACTCGAAAACCTACGGGGAACCTGTTTTGAGTTTTCGGAATGGCAAGGCACAGAGGATTGGACGCACGATCATTGCCAGGTTTGCAGCGCCCAGATTCGGACGCATCCACTCGAAGGAGATTTCGCTGAGGGCTTCGTTACCTACGCGGCCATCAGGGCTGCAGCCGTGCCGCAGGTTGCTCCAGGGTACAGGATCGTTCCACAACCTGTGGACGAGAGAAGGGCAGCGACGTGGATTTGTCCACAGTGCTTCGAACAACACAAGAAGGAATTTGCGTGGACTCGGAACGGTCAGAGATGAACGGGCGAGCGCGTCAGGCAAGCCAGCGCTTCTTGCGCTCTTCTTGTATGCGCCGCAGCTTTTCGATCGCGACCAGAATTTCGTCTTCGTGCGGGATGCGCTCCGCGATCTCAGGCTGCGTGGCCGGTTCCGCCAACCCATGCTCAGCGAGCATCGCGCGGCAGCGTTCCAGTTCCCACTGATGGCAATGCGGATAGGCGAGCAGCAGCACCTGCCGCCCCACGTCGATGAGCCCCAACGCGAAGCACGCCTGCGCGGAGTACACGTTGTTGGATGATTGCGCTAGCGCCTCGCGAGCCTCGGCCTCTCGCCCCAACTTCGCCAACACCAGTGCGCGCAGCGAGAACGGCAGCAAAGCGCGCTCCCCTGTGCGACGCACGATCTCGATGGCAGAGTCCGCCGCCTGCAACGCTTCGTCCCACTGGCACTGCTCCACTGCGTAGCGAGCCCGCAGCGTGTGCAGGTCCTTCTGCGCGGACGGGGTCGCCGCCGTCATTTCCGGAAGCCCGCCCGTCGTCTCGAAGTCGATACTCGCGGCGAGCACGGCGGAGCCCGGCGACTTTGCCAGATGCTCCCGCGCGGCGTCGTACAAACCACGAGCCGCAGCCACGTGCGCCAACGACAAATGGGCCACGGCGGCCCCTTCGGCGTTCGCGGTAAGCTCGCACAGCTCCAAACTCAACTGCGCCCCTCGCTCCTGCAACGCAAGCCCGCGCCCCAACGACACATTGCGAACCTCAATCGCCAGGTTCGCCCAGTCGCTCTCCGCCAAATCCAGCGCGATCGACTGCGCCTCCAGCTCCCGGGCTTCGTCCACTTCACCCAAGTGCTGCAGCGCGATCGTGAGCGCTCCCTGCACGTAACTCGCGGGCTTCGCTCCCAGCACCGTCCACGGCTCGTCCCCCGCCGCCTTCAGCAACTCGCGCAGGAGTTCGCACACCACGCGATACGCGCCAATCGAATAGTGCAGCGCATTCGCCAGCTCCCCGAAGTAGTGCGACGCGGCTTCCTTCAACAGCCCCGCGCCCAGCAACAAGCGGAACACTTCGATGCTGTTCTTCAAGTGGTCCAGCTCGGTCGCGCGCTTGACGTCCTCCGGAGGCATCGCCGCAAAGTGATCCCGCAGCGACTTGTAGGTCCCGGCTCGATCCGCGCTTTCCAATTGGTCGAACGCCACGCCCCGAACCGCCGGATGCAGATCGTAAGTATTCGCCAGACGATCCCACTGCAGCAGCTCCCAGTCCTCCAGAGTCTTGAGCGCAGCGTGCAGTTCCACAGCCGATTCAAAGGGGCTGATCACGCGGATCGTTTCATACGACGCCGTATCCCGCAGCACCGCAACGCGACTCAGTAGCTGGCGCTGCCGAGGATCCAGCCGCGCGATGGCGAACTCCAGAATCTGCGAGTGACTGGAAACGCCCCGCAGTGCCCCGCCCGCCGCCGGATCTTCCAACCAGTGATCGAAGAACCCCGGCTCCCGAACATAATCGTTCACCATGCCGCAGACCACGCGCAGCACCAGCGCGTGACATCCGAACTGCTCCGCGAACTCCTGAATCATCCGGCTGGAGCCTTTAATCCCCGCCGCGCGCACCAGCGACTCGGCGTCCCTTGGCGTCAGCCCCGGCAGAACATAGTGCCGCGAGCAATCTTCCAGCGCCTTGGGCAACAGCCGCGACGTAATGAGTATCTTCGACGGCGCGCAATCGACCAACGCGCGCATCAAGTCGCCATCTTGCGGATTGGTCGACTGGCGCAAGTCCTCGCGCACCTTGTCGTCGCGGATCTGCGCTTTGTCCAAGTGATGGTAGGCGGCGAGTAACCGCTCGAATCCATCCAACACGATCAAGTACGGCCGCTGTCGCAAGGCCGCCACCAACCGCCGGACCGCGTCCCAATCTTCGATGTGGCGAAACTCCTCCACATCTTGATCGGTCACGTATGCAAGCGCATGCCGCACGAAGCCTCGCAAGGAGCTGCCGCGTTCATAGAAGCTCCACCAGATGCGGCCCGCGAGACCCGGGATCTTCGCTTCGGCATGGGTTTCGAGCCACTCCCAAACCAGCGCGCTCTTGCCGATGCCGCCGATCGCTTCGTAGACCATCGCCGGTTCACCCGAGGCGGCCCATTCGTCTAATTCGTACAGCTCCTGCCAGCGCCCGATGAAGGTGTACGTCAGCAAGTACGGAGGGTTCGCATACAACGCCGGCGGCTTCGGAATCGCCCGTGCGTCGACAGCGGAGGCCTGCGCCGTCAATTCGTTCAGCGACCGAATGACCTGCAACTCCAACTCCTCGACCGATAGTTCGGGGAATTCCAGCACAGGGATGCCGCGTTCCTGCGCACGCGCGCGTTCCTGTTCCGTGAACGAGTCAGCGGGCCCGAGGAGCAGATAGACATTGGTCTTGTCGACTAGTTCGAGCGCTTGTGCCAACGCGTTCTTGCCGACCAGGTCGCCAGGTTCCCGTGAGTCCGGGTGGAATCCCAGGCGAAGAACTGCATCACGGACGCGTTCGCGATGTGCGGGTCGTTGAAAGGAACTGCTGCTGATGAGGACGCTGAGCACTACTTCTTCTTTTGCGCCGCCTGCCGGAATGGTTTCGTAACCTTCGAAAACTGACTCGCGACACTGGCTGCCCCAACGATCCCAGACATGGGACCGACCCCTTTGCCGGACAACAACACCATGCTGGAATTCTGGTGTTTCAATACGAACGGGTAATCCCATGCAAAGGTGTAGTTCACTTCTAGCACTGTATCCGCTAGATTTCGATCCTCAACGATGGTGATACCGAGCTTGGCGAAGTCCTTGTTGCGGCCAAGCTGCGCCTTGAGTTGCGCCGCGTCGAAGTACTTTGCATTCCTTGCGTCAACGAACATCGTCTTGAAGTTGCGTACAACGAAGTCTTTGTCATTGGAGGCTGCCAACGCATCCGAGCGTTCAGGTGCACCTGGCGCCGTCGCGGGAGGGCTTTGAGATCTTACTTGCGGAGTTAGGCTCAGGACTCCACCACGAACACCGGCGGGAGGGACAAGCGAAGCTCCATTGGAAAAACGCCTACTTACGGTGGCACTGGCCAAGCCCGCGACCGTGTCGATAGGGACGGCCACGTTGAGAGCATCACCACCGGTGATGGACCCGACGGCCAATCCGACTACGCGAGCCTGGGAATCCACCACAATCGCCCCGCTATTTGAACTGCCTGCAGCGGGCGCCTTAAATTGGACGATCTTGAAGCCACTACCTGCACCGGGCACATCGTCCGCCATTCTGATTTCCGCGAACGAACCTGGCACAGAGACCCAAGGCGCTGACCCCAGATGCGAGAAAACGGTAAGTGCGTCACCGGGCTTAGGCACGTCAGACAGAACCACAGGACGGACCTTCAAGCCACTGGAAGACACCTTAATGGCGGCGATACCGCGGCGCTCGTCGACACCCAACATCTGGACATCATCGAAAACCTCTCCATTTTGAAAGCGGACTTGGACTGCATAAGCATCCTTCACCAAGCTGTGCGGCACTAGCAATATTCCCGACTGATGGATAACGACGCCGACCCCAGTCGCGGGCGTTGAGGTGGGCGCGCGTGAGGCCAACACCATCGCGATGGTTGGCGAAGCCTGTTCCTTCACTTGTTCTGGCGTAAGCTGCCCAAATGCAACTTGGGCGCTCAGAATAGTCAGGAATAACGAGAGGCGCGTCATATTCGTCACTTCCTAAGGTACTCCTTAATGGTGTCCTTCGGCCTGACGGTGACTTGAATCCCGTGTCGCGCTACGAAACCGCTAAAGTTGACGCAATCTTAGACCGCAGTTTCGGAGAGCAATGCCCAGATCATGGCGCACAGCCCCGCGTTGGCCAGGAACGAAATGAACTTGGCGAAGCCGGGTCCCATGAATTCAAACCGTAGCAGCAGCACGAACGCGAGTCCGCCGTACAGAATTCCGGGGTGGATGGGCCGGTCGAACATGCTGGTGAAGGGGACCGCGAAGATGTAGAACAGCAGCGGGATGTTGGAGTCGTACCGTTTCCCCATCAACTTGGCGATCGCGACGAAGGCCAAGGCGGATACCAGCACGGCAACCATATTCGTCGGTGTGGCGCGGAAGTACATGTCCAACCGTTCTATCGGCGGGATTTTCCGGCAAGTTTATAGTGCTAGAACGCCCACGTCAGGGACGTGTAGCCGGTATGGGCCCGGAAGTTCTGCTCAATGGAGAACTGCTCGGCGTAGCCGTAATGTTGGTACCCGGCGTTCCAACGCACTTTCTCATTGATGCGCACCGAGACCTTGCCCTGCGGCGAGGTGAAGCGCAGCGGGAACGTCTGGGCCATCTGGAAGGTGGAGAGCGAGGTGTACCCCGCATTGCCCAGGAGCGTGGCTCGTCCGTCACCCACATCCTGGATATGGCTGAGCCCCAGAGAAACGTCGACCCGATTGTGGAGCGCGAAGTGGGCGGCGACGTTCGCAGTATGCAGATTGCTGACGTAGTAGGAACGGTCATTCGGAACGCTCACCACGGAGTTTCCCACGCGGGAGAAGTAGTTGAGCGTGCCCAGCGTGTCCAAGTGAAGCTTGGCATAGGACGTATCAATGAAGACCGTGCGGGAGATGGTCCAGGTCCCATCCACGCCGTATTGCCGAGCGCGCGAGGCGAAGCTGGAAAGCGACGCGGAATTCACGTTGTAGTCGGTGCGGGCATAGCCGGCAAAACGGAAGGCCCCGAGGCGATATTCGATGCGTCCGCGGAATGCCTGGAAATTGCGACCGCTCACTGGGTAGAAGGGCTTGTCCGCGCGACCGATCTCACCATCCAGGTTGATGATCAGTGCCTTTACGGGTCGCAGGCTCACTCCCAGAATGCCGGTGTGGAGGCCATTGTCCTGTTCGTCCATTGGTTGCGGTCCCTGTGCATTGATCGCCTGGATGGAGCGAATGCGACGGGTGGAATACTGGTATCCCAGGCGAAGGCCCAACCAGCGGAATGGCCGGTAATCGGCATCGCTCGAGTTCGTGATCGTACGCAGGCCGAAGAATTGGAACGGCACCAGCGGACGGATCGGGAATCCATTATTCAACTGCGCGAATACAGAACTGCCGTCCATGCGGATCTGCGAAATCGCCGTCTGGTTGGTGAACGTCAACTTGGTGGAGGGAAACACGCTGAAGTTCAAACTACCGGTCGCCGCCGGACGTTGTGCGTTGCCGTATGTCAATACCTGCTGGCTCACGTTGCCGCCAAAACGATCCGTGCCGAACCCGGTCCCGTCTTGAATAAAGGATCGTTGACCCTTGACGTAGGTAAAGCGTCCGTTCAGCGCCCACCAATGCGATTCCTTGAACAGCGCGACGCGCGTGTAAGGGCTGGTGCCGTGATACGGTTCGGTGCGTTTATAGGACGCGAGGGTAGTCAGGTCGGCTAGGTTGTAGCCATCGGAGGGCGGCCCTAGATTGATGGGATTGTCTTCCTTAAAATCCACCCAACCACGCATCACGTTCAGGCGCCAACCGGCGAGCCCTACCTCGAATCCGGCCCGGTATTCATGCTGCTGGCGGCGGATGTCAGCAAACAACGGATACTGATCGCCACGGGTATCGAATAACTGCATGGACGTGATACCTGGACCGGTCTGCGTGTTGCCCGAATAACCCAAAAAGAATTTGATCACGCTCTGCGGCAGCAGCGTCAAATCGTGATCCTGATATTTGCGGACCGTATCCGCAAAGTGTTGGCCATGATCGGAGCGCAAGCCGGGGTTGTAATAGGCGTTGGAGCGCCAGCTTAGGTCGTAGCGATACAGTCGATTCTTTTCCACCCGCAGCGACGCGTTCTGATAGGGATCATTACCCAGGCCGAGCGTGTTGAGTTGGATCTGATCGAACCATTTGCCGTGGCCTTCCAGCGATTGCACCGAGAACGAACTGCTGAGCAAGCGGAGGCCGTTGCCGTAATTGACGGTACTGCGATACGTGCCTTCGTCACCGCCGACGCTTCGGAATCGCGCGCCGAGTTCAAAGGATTGACGGACGTTGTAGCCTCCGGTTGTCTCGCCGCGCGTGATACCCACGGGCTCGCCTGTAGGGGCAACCGTTGGCTGCGCCCAAGCTGCAGCGGCGGTGAGAAACGAGAGTGCGGTGAGTTTCTTCATGCGCTATCGGAAGAAGAACGGGTCGGAGTTCGATCCGTGGAGACGCACGTGGCACGACGTGCAGTTCTGAAAGCGCGGATCGGCCATGTTGTGGAACGTGGTGTTGGTCGGGATGCCATCGGACTGGCGACCGAAATTACCGCGTCCAGTGTGGCATTCCAGGCAAACGGTGTAGACCACCGGGCGTTTCAGCAGCCGCGGGTTGGTGGAGCCGTGGGCGTTATGGCAGGTCTCGCAACCTTCTACACGAACCGCCGCGTGTTCATAGAGGAAGGGTCCACGTTTATCGACATGGCACTTCATGCAGGGCTCTTCGTTCCCCGAGGATTGATCCACCATGCGCGGACGGGCGGCCATATTCCAGGTCGCGGCGAAAGAGCCGTGGGGATTGTGGCAATCGGTGCACTGCACGGAGCCTTCGTTCACGCGATGTTTAAACGGCATGGAGAATTGGGCTCGAACGGTGGTGTGGCAGCCGTAGCATAGGTCGCGTTGCTGCTCGGTTTTGAGTAGATTCTTGGGCGAAGGCGAGCGGTGAATCGAATGGCAGTTGGTGCAGACCACGTCGTCGAGGGTGTGTTCGCTGCGGCGAATGTTGGCTTGAGAGATGGACTTCGCGTGGCAGCCTAGGCAGGTGTCGACAACTTGGCTTGGCGATAACTTGGAGAACGCTCGCGGGATCGTATCCTTACCACCACCCGCGCCGACGTGACCCGAAGCAGGGCCGTGGCAACTCTCGCAGCCCGTCTTCTCGGGTGCCTGATTCCCAGCCGCGATGCTCTTGTAGTGCGGGTTGCGGAAGAAAGTAGAATACAGATCAATGTGGCAGGTGCGGCAAGCGTTGCTCCCGACATAATCCGGGGCAGCACCCTGTGGGGCCTGAGCAAGACCAGGCACGCAACTCAACCCCATGAGCAGGACGAATCCGGCCCATCCCTTCAAAGCGAACATCTTCCAAATATAGCGCACGAAATAGTTTGCCCCGGCTGCGTGCCTGACCTTTGTTAGGTTAGACCGCTCGCCGGGGCTTTAGAGAACAGACAGGTGAGAGATTACTTGGTCCAACTAATGCCGACCATCGGAACGATGTCGTGGAGCATGCCGCCGATGGAAGTTCCCAGGTTCGGGGTGATGACATCCTTCGGGAAGGGCGTGATGTAATCGTGCACATCCAAACGGAGCTGCCAGTGCTCGCCCAGCTTGGTCTTGATTCCGGCGCCGATACTAACCATGCCCTGCACTTCCTGAGTCTTGGTCAAAAGGGCGAAACGGCTGAGCGGTTGCGTAAGCTGTTCGGTTCCCGTACCGCGATACACCTTCACACCGCCACCGAAGGCGATGTAGGGGCGCGAGGCGGAGTCCACGTCAGTAGCGTGCCATTGAAAGTCGTAATGCATGGCGTGGGTCTCCGCATCAAATGCGGCCAGGGTCGAACCTTGCTTCAGTTGAGCTTGGCCCCGCTGGTAGGAGTAGCGAATTTCCCCGCCCCAACGAGCGCTGGTGTTGTTGGTCAGCCAGGCACCGGCAGCCATGCCGGTCTTGATCTTGGCGGTCGCGGTTTCAGTGGGCCGCGTCGCGTCCTTCGAGGTATAGAAACCGGCGCCGGCGCCTCCGCCGAGCTCCCACTTCTGGGCCAAAGCGGCCGGGGCGGCAGAGACTGCCAGACACACTACGAGCATGTGAGCTGTTTTCATAGGCTCCCTTTCTGTTTTCCTAAGTTTTATTCGGGGCGCGTTATTCTACAACGCGGACGTTCACCGTGTGGGTGATGCCGTTTTGGACGATATTGAGCGGAATGCCCAGTCCCTTGGGCGCGTTGCCCGGGACCGAAACGTTCAACTGGTAGAGGCCGACTTGCCCAGGGGTTAGTCCGGAGAACAACACCGGCATTCCGACGCCGCCGATATTCACCTGCGGATCATCGACAGTCGTTGCCAGCGGCTCGGACGGAGAAGGCCGACCGTTTTCAACAAACGGCGAGACCTTGCCGAGGCCCGTGAGGTAGATGACGAGGACGTCGTTCCGATGGACCGGGTTGACGTCGGTGGCCATCAAGTTGTTGGCCGCGCGAACCACCGTCGGGAACGGCGCTCCGGGGGTGACTTCGGCGCGGAAGATGGCCGGGGCCGTTGCCGGAACCGTGAGGTTATAGTTATCGCTGACGCCGCCGGGGGTGTGGACGATCAGGGTTACGTTGCCCACCGTCTGGTAAGGCATCTGGCCGTTGATCTGGCTGGGCGAGACGAAGATCATGGGGACAGGCTGACCATTTACTGTCAGGCAGCTATCGCCGAGCGCCGTCGGCAGAGGGATCTCTTTGGTCGCCACGTTGGTGGGGCTCAGACTGGTGCCGTAGATCGAGAACAGGCCACCCGGGGCAACAGCGGAGACGCCGTCGGCTGCGCTCACCACGCGGGAGATATTCGGAGAATTCACCGAGGCATCGTAACCCGAGGGCAGCACCGTGATGCCGGAGACTGTCAACGCGATGATGGTGCCACGGCTATACAGCGGAGCCAGCGTACGGGTGAAGGGTTCGAGGAGCGTCGGAAGAATCGGGGCTTCCACCATGCGGGTGGGGCGAACACCCAGGCCCGTAGCGGTGGTCACGCGGGAAATTACGCCTGCGCTAGTTTGGTCCGTAGCGGAAACAAAGAAGCCGTTTTGATCCACGAATGCAAAGCCAGAAGGCGTGCCGTTGGTCGGTTGGATCGTTTTCACCGGCACCAGCGAGGAGTTGAACAATTGGTTCCCGATCACGTAGTCGCCAAATGCCGAGGCAGCATAAGCACCGGACAGTTTAACGAAGTCCTTGCGGGATATAGTGAACGTGTCCACGTTTGCGTCGTAAAGGAACACGCTGCCATCCGGCGAAGCGAACAGAATCGACGCGCCGTTGGCCGAAGCGACGGCGACTGAGTTTTCGGGAATCGTGTTCTCCCAGACCCCGAGATTCGGGAGGCGGGTCGCCACGCGGGACGCCATGTTGATATTGAAGATGCCATAGTTGCCGGCACTGTGGTCGAAGGCTGTGGCCAGGATCCCTCTCGCCGAAGCAGCCAGGCTCTGGATGCGCGCATTCGGAGTATTGATAGGAGCGCTCGGCTGCAGCGTCTCAAGATCGAACACGGAAATGATCTGAGCCAGATCACAACCCACCAGCAGATAGCGGCGGTCGTAGGTGATCGTCATGCTCTTCGGGAAGTTGCAGGTGCGCAAGGTGGCCTTCAAAGTATTGTTCGACCCGTCGTACACCAACACTTGGTTCTGGTCTTGCCGCAGGACGTAATATTGGTCCTTCGCCGGATCGGCTGCAATGTCGACCAATTTGCCGGGGCTGCTCACGAACGTGCCGCGCTGATCGGGCTCGCGGGAGTTCACTAGGACGCGGACGGATTTGGCGATGTTCACGCCCGTATCGGAGGTGATCGTCAGCGTAACGTCCACCGTACCCTTTTGCGACGCAAAAGCGTTCGGGTCGACAGTCACCTTGATGACAGCGGGTGTGACACCGGAGCTCGGCGTCAGACGCACACCGGCATTGGAAGAACTGATCGTGAAGGGGACTTTGTTACCGCCCGGATCACGGAGAATAAACGACTGGGTTGCGGTGTCGCGATTACAGAAATCACCACGGAAAGCGAGATCTTCAACCGAGGCCTCGAGCCGCGGCAGCGTATTCAGCTTGCCCACAGGCAGCACCATCACACCGGAATCGGAGGACGAATACATCGTGCTACCGTCTGCCTGCAACACGCTGCGCCCGGCGATGTGCTCGGGCAATTGCAGACGTTCGCGCAAAGTCAAATTGTCGGCATCGCGCACCGTCAGCACGGCGGGATCGTCCAGCTTGCCGGGAACTTCGGAATAGACCAAGCCGCGTGCGGAATCGATCAAGTGGCCACCCAGAGCCAGGTTGCCCAGCGGATTACCGAAAGTCGCATAGATGCGCGGGAATTGCCGGTCGATGTCCATCATCCACCAGCCCACAGCAGCCTTGCTGCCGTCGGCGGAAACGCTGATCGACCGAGGGCCCAGCGTCGGACTGGCGCTATAGGTGGTGCTGATGATCACGTGGCTGATCGCTTCGTATTGGAAGAACAGTGTGTCGCCCAGGCCCCAGATGTAGCGGCCATCGGCGGAAGCGCCTACGGTCGCCTGGGTGATCTGCGCCGGGAAGGTCTGCGCGGGTACCGGCAGCGCCTTGGTCGCTTCTTCCTGGATCGTCTTCAGCAACTGAGTGGTGCCGAGCGACGGATCGAACAAAATAAAATCTTTGGTAGTGACAATCAGGGCCTTGTTGTCAATGCCGAACGCCAAGCCCAGCGGCGGATTCGCCAGGGCGAAGGTCTGCTTCGAATTGTTGTTGCGCAGATCGATCAGCGTGATGCTATTGGTCGGAGAACCAGCCGTGCCATTATTGCCGTAGTGTGACACCACCAACCAACGTCCATCCGGGGAAACCGAAAGCGAGTTCGGCTGCGCCGCCACGCTAATGGAGGTCGAGATCGTCTTGGTCGCCAGCGACATCACTTCGATGCGCCGGGCCGTGAAGTTCGCGACATACAAACGTCCACGCGACTCGTCGAGGGCCACGTCGGCCACAGCGCCTCCAATCGGCACTACTTGGCCGAAGGTGCCTGCCAGTGCCGCTCCCGTCATCCAGAGCGAACCCAACAGTGCCAGAATCGTTGACTTTCGAAGCATACGCAACTCCAGCTCTCCCTCGTTTCAACCGGAACTTCGGCCACATCCCTGTGTCCGGCCCGGCTAACGCAAATGTCTTACAGTTACTGCCAATCACAACCCAAGGCGGAGGCAAATGGGTTTGGCCGGATCCGGTTTTCCTGACCGGCCAAACCCGTAAGATTGCTCACCTGCTCCCGCGCGGGGTTTGTACTACTCGTCTGCGTTCTTTTTGCGACGCAACACGATGATTCCTACAAACACGGCCATCAGCGCACCACAGATATATCGAACCATTAGTGGATCCATTGACTCTCTCCTTTCCTGACAACAATAGATTCGGCTTCAGTAGTCCTAACCTTTAGGCAAGTACTAGCGGAAGCCGGCAAACTTGTTCAATGCTTGCCGCTCTTCGCCTTTACATCCCGTTCATCATGGGGATCAGCTCGCGGACGATCTTCATCGCCACCGGGCCCACGGTCACCAGGAACAGCGACGGCAAGATACAAAAGAAGATTGGGAAAATGAGCTTTACGCCGAGCTTCGCGGCTTTCTCTTCGGCGATTTGGCGCGCCTGAATACGCATGAAATCGGCGTGGGCGCGCAAGCTTTGCGCAACACCGGTACCGAAACGGTCGGCCTGGATCAAAACGGCAACCAACTTCTTGAGATCGTCCACGCCTGTGTGCTCGGCCAAGTTGCGTAACGCCTCGACACGCCGCTTGCCGGCTTTCAATTCCAGGTTCACGAACCCGAACTCTTCGCTGATCTCCGGATGGGCGTGCTCCAGCTCTTTTGAAACTTGAAGAATGGCCTGATCGAGACCTAAACCGCTCTCCACGCAGACGACGAGAAGATCGAGCGCATTCGGCAATCCACGAGCGATTTCGTGTTGGCGTTTGGTCGCCAGCTTGCGAACATATTCGTTCGGACCGAAGAGCCCTATGCCCACGGCGGCCAGGATCGCAGCGATCTTGTTCCCGGATTCGGTCGCCGAACCGGCGATGAGGGACCCGACGATCAAGGGGAGCGCCACACCAAGCCCCGCCTTAGCTCCGTATAGAATCTTGAGGGCGTTCTCGTTCCGGATACCTGCGCGGATCAACCGGCGCCGCATCACGGTCACATCTTTGGGCGATTGGGGAACGAAATTACCCAGCCGCTTAATCAAATCGTGAAAAGCCAGGCTGGGATGAGACGGCATTTGCTGCTCCGCCTCGAAGGAGCCGGTGACGCGTTCCAGCGCCTCCTTGGGACGCACATACAGCTTCAACCCAAGAGCCGCCCCGCCCGCAACCACGCTCAAGAACACAGCAATGCTCAGCATCAAAAACATGGTCTATACCTCGATATTTACGATCTTTTTCATGATCGTGAAGCCCAACACCTGGAGCGCCACGCCGGCGCCTAGCATCATTTGGCCAACCTCGTCCTCGAAGAAGAACGTCACGTAGTCAGGATTGGTGAAGAACATCAACACGCCCACTGCGATCGGAATCGAGCTCAGCGTAGTGGCCGTCATCTTGCCATGGGCGCTCACCGCCTTGATGCGGCCCCGCAGCTTAAACCGCTCCCGAATAATGACCGCGAGTTTGTCCAAGATTTCCGCTAAGTTACCGCCGGTTCTTTTTTGCAAAAGAACAGCACTTACAAAGAAATGGACATCGAGCGAAGGCACGCGCACTGCCAGCTTCTGCAGCGCCGTCTCCAGGGGCAAACCGAGGTTATGTTCCTCGAAGGTACGGCGGAACTCACCCGAAACCGGGTCCGGAAACTCGCGATGAATCATTTCGAGCGATACAGAAAAAGCGTGACCCGCTCTCATGGAACGCGAGATGAACTCCAAGGTCTCCGGGAAGATCGCTTCAAATTTGTGGAGCCTGCCCTTACGGAGCCACCACACATAGCCAACCGGCCCGAGACTCGCGACCGCGCCTACCACGACCGCAATGATTTTCGGCACCGGGAACATAACCCACACCACGCCAGTTCCTACGGCAAACGCCATCAAGCACAGATGCACGAGGCGGGCGGGGGTCCATTTACTTAAACCAGCTTGCTCGAGGAGCGTCGACATCCGCGGGCCCAAGCGGTATTTTTCGACCAGCAGCAGGGCCAGCTTATTCTTCGACCCATCTTGGGTGGTGAGAACGGAGGCCCCTTCTCCAGCGGCCTTCGCCTTTTTCTTGGCTGCCTTGGCCGTACCTACCAGGCGCTCCTTGATGCGCGTGGCATCGGAGCTACGGAAATACTTGGAGACCATGAACCAGGCACCCAGCGCCACGGCCCACAGTAGAACGGCAAGGATTAGAAACGTACTCATGCTGGTTAGACCTCCACCACTTCGTCAAAAAGGTCGGGCCGCAGACGAATGCCCGCCGCCAGTAACTTTTCGTAGAACTTGGGGCGGATACCGGTCGCGGCAAAGCGTCCCACAACTTTTCCGTCCGGATCGAGCCCGCGTTTTTCGAACACGAACAGATCCTGCAAGGTCACAACCTCGCCTTCCATGCCCGTCACTTCAGTGATCGACATGACACGGCGGGAACCGTCACTGAGACGCGATGCCTGCACCAGAATATTGACGGCGCTCGCGATCTGCTGCCGGATGGCGCGCATCTGCATGTTGCTATTGGCCAGCGACACCATCACTTCCAAACGACTGACACCGTCTCGCGGGGTATTGGCGTGGATGGTGGTGAGCGATCCGTCGTGACCGGTGTTCATGGCCTGCAACATATCGAGGGCTTCCTCACCGCGGACTTCGCCGACGACGATGCGGTCGGGACGAATACGCAAGCTATTGACAA